>DASXZW010000104.1:0-158058 GCA_036501665.1 Verrucomicrobiia bacterium | reverse complement strand
TGTTCCGTGGGCGGTGAGCCAGCGGTCGATCTCTTCCCGATCTCGGACGCTCAAAGGAAGGGCCAGTGTTCCTGATGACATGCCCCGGTTATACTCTCAACCTTCTCAGTTGTCCAGTTATTTGTTGGACATTACACTAGTTTCGATGCGGACAGCAGCCGAAGCTGCGCGAATTGTGTTGTGTAAAAAATTAGTTAATCGTCATTTTTAAATGTCTGAATGAGGGAGGAGTTTACCCATAATTACCCTTCGCCGACAAGCGAGTTCCCTCCGGTTGGGCACGTTCGGGGGATGGCGCCAGAGCCATCTGACGATTCTGGAAAAATACCTGACGATTATCTGACGATTCCGCAAAGAAGTCGCCCAAGGGAAAAACGGTAGAATGACTGGAAAAATCGGTCGATTCCTGAAAATCGTCGGTCGATTTTCGGTCGTTTATTCATCGGTCGATTTTCGAGTTATGTCGGCTGTTTTTCGGCCGATTTCGTTGGCCTTTGGATGATGTAATGTGCGCCACGCCCCTTGCCCCTAGCCGAGAGAACGCCCAAGTCTGTCAATCCTTTCAAATCACGGCCAGCTGTGTCGTTTGCGACCTTAAACTGAGCGACACACCAGCCCCGTGTGACCGATCCTTCTTTCTGCACATGCAGAACAATTTCCCTTTGCCTCTCGTTGAGCCGGGATTCAACGGCAGGTGGAATCATGCCGACGACAGCCTCCGGTAGTTTGAGACGGTCATAGTCTCCGTTCGGTCCGGGGAATGTCACCACAAAATACCCGTCGTGTTCGGAAAAAGTGGGTGCGTCCAACCCATGATTGAGCATGGCATCGCGCATCCGGGCAAAGCCGCTGCCGCGTTGTTCCATGAATTTGAGCAGGGTTAAAGTTTGGGCGATCACTGGATTCCGCGAGCAGGGACGATAATTGCCGCGACGGAGTTTGGCCAGCGTCAACGGTGACGGCGGATAGCCCGGACTGGCGACGACAATCCGGTCGGTGAAAACCTGAATCGAAATCTTGCGGGTTGCGTCTTCGTAGTTGCGATGGGCCGACGCATTAACGAGGGCTTCACGCAACGCGCGTCTTGGGTATTCGTCCAGCGTGATATTATTGATACCAACTACCCTGGTTGGATGAAGGGTGTGCTTGTCCACGAATTCCAAAACTTGGTCGATGGCCTTTGGGATCGGGCTGTTGATGTTAAGTTGGCCTCGTGGCTTTCCTGAGATTTTCGTGTCGGCGTACGCATCCACGAAAATCTCACATTGGGGAAAAGGATCGGCGGGGCGACGGCCAAACAACAAAAACCCTGCCGCCGTGGCGTAGTGTTGGGCATTTTCGTCCCTGCGCCACAGAAGGCCGCGCGTGTGCATAGCCTCACAAACAACGTCATCCCAAATTCTCATCCCCGGACTTTCGATCACTTGGGTGGCGAACTGTGCCATGGAAGATTCATCCAATGATTTCCATGGAATGTTCGGGAGCGGGGCTGTTTCAAACGGCGACGCTGCGGCGATCAATTCACGCCCGCCGGCAGCTTCGTCGGCTGAGGGTTCAAGGTTGAATTCCTGCTTGAGCAAATTCAGCAATGCCCGCCGCATTTCGGGTTTCAAATCCTCTCGATCAACAAATCGACGATAGGTGTGTTTGTTGTGTTTGATCTCGGCAAGAAAAGCTTTGGTATCCGCATTGCGCGCGTCGTTGGTCTTTCCTTTCAGGAAAACCAGTGTTGGCAATTTCAGTTTCTGGGCAAGGCGGTATTCATGATGCGTTGCCGATAGATCGCCGTCACGCGGCCCGTAATCATTGAAAATCACGAGAACATATATCTGACAGCCCCGCAGGCACTCCAGATATGGCTGGTTGGCAGGACGTGGCGGAATCGGCTCTTTTTCAAACAAAACGGGCACGCAATCCTGCATCAAGAACGGGTCGGTTGTGATAAGCGAAGCAACGGCAACCCGTTCTGGCTCCAGTTTCTTCTGGACCGAGCTTACGAAGATGCGGAGTTTGCTCATGTGCGTCCCCTGTTATCAAAGGTGGCAATGATATGGCTGGCGTTCATCATAAGATTAACGTCGTTTGCTGGCTGTGTTTGCCCGGACGTTTGCGATATTCTTGTTGAATTCAACTTATCAATTGCCATCCGGCTCTACGCAAATACCACAACCTCGGCTGCGTTGTCACGATTGGAAGGAATTCATTCGATTCATCTTAGCTTCGGTCTGGACTTGTGGCGCGGAAAGTGGAGCGGAGGAATGGAACAGGGCATCAGGGGTGAAATCCGTAGCGGAACGCCGCGACGCAAGTCCAGACGGAAGCCAACAGGGAAGTCGCGACGAGCGCACGTTTTGGCGACTGGAGCGGACAGGGCGGGCGGGGTGAGGGACGCCCGCTGTCTGTGGAAGGAGCCGAAACGTGCGTTGGTCGCGGCAGGGAGAATTGGGGCGGCGTCTGCCGTCCTCGACATCATGCGGCTGCATGGGCCGGTTTTCCCTTCTCATCGGTCGAGGGCAGAAGCAAATCCTTCACCGAATCAAGTTGTTCATAAAAGTGGCGCTGCCAATTGATCAGGCGCTGGCGGTCCATTATGGTGAAGTCTGAATCCTTCAGCGCGAGTGTGGGAGTGACCTTGCTCCGCTGCAATCCTTCCACTAGCCATTTATACATCTGTTTCACATGGATTTCGCGCGCGCCCAAGTCATTCAACAGCTTTTGGCGGATTTTCGATTTGTCGAACAAGTCAAAGCCCTCGCCGTGGGCTTCATTGCGAACGACAAGGTAATCCGGCTTTCCGGCAATCCCTCCAACGAGGCGTTGAAGCTGGTGAATGCTGTCCAGTTCGTGATTGACAGGGCTGGCGATGGTCAGGGCAGTGCCAATGCCTTCAAGGATGGTATGCAACCCTGTCTCCTCAAAATATTTGAGGAAAATGCGGGTTGAAGCGGCGCGGCAATCCACGACCACCACATCTTTATCTTCCAAAGGTTCGACCATACGATCCATGTCCGTTGGCGTGTTGGGGTCGATGAAACCGACTTCCGAATGGAAGCGTTTCAAGGTCGAATTCTCGTCGTCGCTGTCGAAAGCCGCGTGGGCAATATCGCGAGCCTTGAGGTATTGGATGAAGTTGACGGCAAAGAAACTCTTGCCCACGCCGCCTTTGCCATTGAGAATTAGAATCAATCGTTTTTTCATAATGTTTATTCGTCTGTGAATTCCACCTCGGCGATTTGCGGCCCGTCCACACTTGGGTTCCGGGCGGGTCGAGGCGAAAGGGTTGGAGCCGGTTGGCGGCTGGGGGTGGCCGGCGTCTGCGCCGCCGTTCTGGCCCGCCGTCTGCCGGGCCGCTCTTGCAAGATGTCGCGGCAGAAATGCCGGACGGTGGTGTCGGTGACTTGAAGGCTATGCCGCTCGCGCAGAATGGCGACGATGGTGTCGTAGGAGGCGCGGTTGCGCCGGAGTTCTCGAATGAACTCAGCGTGCGGATGAAGCCCGGCGTAGCGTTTGGGCCGCTTCGGGCTGAAACGCGCGATCAATTCCGCCGCTGACTCATTTGGAATGTTCATTCGGAACTTGTTTCCGAACTGGTTTGGAAAATCGCTTCGGAAATCGGTTTCCATTCGCCCCCTTGCTCCAGCAAGGAGACAAGCGTCCTATAACCAATTCACATTATAGGTAGCATCACCGACCAGATTTTTTGCGCACGCTTGGGAGCAAAATTTTGCCCGCTCGATGATAGTTTTGAGACATGCTGGCTACGAAAGCCCAATACAGTTTGTCGAATGCGGAGGAATACTTTAAGGAGCATTTGCAGGTTGGCGACTATTACATGGAAGGTCGTCGTGTGATGGGGCAATGGATTGGACAGGGCGCTGAATCATTAAGGCTTTCAGGAATGACGCATACGGATGAGTTCCTGAAACTGTGCCGGAACCTTCACCCGACCACAGGCGAACGATTGACCCAGCGGCAAAATGGAACACGGATGGAAGCGGGGAATGACGGCAATCTACATGAGGTTGCCAACCGCCGGGTGTTCTTCGATTTCACATTTTCGCCGCCCAAATCAGTGTCCATTGCGGCGTTGGTGGGAGATGACCGGCGGATTTTGGAAGCGCATGATGAGGCCGTGCAAGTGGCATTGCGGCAACTGGAAATGTACGCGGCCACACGGGTTCGGAAAGAAGGAGAAACATCATATCGTCTGACAGGCAACCTGGTTGGAGCAGTTTTCCGGCATGATACGTCCAGAGCGTTAGACCCGCATTTGCACACCCATTGCATCCTTTTCAATGCCACGAAGGATTCAGTCGAAAACCGTTGGAAGGCATTGGAAACTTGCGAAATGCTGATGGCCAAAAAATTCACGGTTCAGGTCTATTACCATGAACTGACCAAGGCGCTGGTTCATTTTGGTTACGGCATCGAGAATAATCCGCGCGGCGATTTTGAGATTCGGAGCGTATCTCAGGAATTGATTGAGCGGTTTTCCAAGCGGCATCAGGAGATTGACCGGAAAACGAGGGAATTGCTGGCCAAAGAACCGGAGAAGGCAGGTCGGAACATCAATGCCATCCGGGACCATATCGCCCACAAGGAACGGGCGCGAAAGATCAAGGATGTGGGAATTGCCCGGCTGCAATCTTTGTGGAATGGGCAGCTTTCGTCCGACGAACGCATTCAGTTGACCCGGCTTGATCGAAACGCGCCATTGCAACCTGACGCCCCAAAAATGACCGCCCTCGAAACCGTGACTTGGGCGGAAGATCACTTGTTTGACCGCCGTTCCGTCGTCCGGGAACAGGAACTGTGGCGTCATGCGCTCGAACATGCTCGCGGGCGGGACGTGTCTTTGGCTGACATTCAGGCGGTCACAAAAGATCGTGGCTACGTGCGGGACGAGGTTTCCCCTGGCCGGGTAACAACGCGGGAGGTTTTGGGCCGGGAATGGGAGATTGTCCGTTTGGCGGGAGAGGGCATCCGCAGCTACAGGCCGCTTTGCGCTCGTCCGCCCGTGGTCAATCGCGCCCTGGACAAAGAACAACGTCAAGCCGTCAATCATATCCTGACCTCGCGGGATTTTGTCACCCTGTTTCGCGGAGGGGCTGGCACTGGCAAAAGCTACACGCTCCGGGAGGTTGATTTGGCGCTCAAGCGAAGTAGCCAGACAGTCCAAGTTCTCGCCCCACAACGCCAGCAAGTGTTGGATTTGGAACGTGACGGGTTCATCGGCACACAGACGGTCAGCGCATTTCTCGCTCGTGGTTCGCTGCCTCGCGGTGCGGTAGTCATGGTGGACGAGGCTGGGCAGATCGGCGGCAAGCAAATGCTGGAACTACTCCGGCTGGTGAGGGAAAACGAGGGCCGGGTGATTCTCTCCGGCGACACTCACCAGCATGGGGCCGTGGAAGCCACCGACGCACTCCGAGCCATCGAAAAATACTCCGGGTTGAAATATGCCGAATTGACCAGCATTCGCCGCCAGAATCCCGACGAAGCGAAAACTCAGGCGGAACGGAAGTGGCTGGAACAATATCGGCTGACGGTCGGCGAAGCGCAGGCCGGGAAGCTGGCTCAATCCTTTGACCGCCTGGACAAGCAGGATGCCATCGTCGCCTGCACCCTTGCCAACCAACAGCAAAAACTCACAGAGCGTTTTCTGGAACTGGTGAAGGCGAATCATTCCACCGTGGTCGTCTCGCAAAGCTGGTCAGAAATTCACAAGGTCAATGAGCAGGTGAGGGATGGATTGAAAACTCAAGGACTGATTGGTCAGGAAGAAACCGTCGTGACCGCGCTAGAACGGCTGGATTTGACAGCCGCCCAAAAACGGGATGCGCGGTCGTACGCTCCTGATTCCGTGGTGGTGTTCAACCGGCCCATCAGTGGCTACAAGCCCGGCAACACTGGCCGATTGCTCGCCGTCACGGACAAACATCTGCTGATTGAGGCCAGCCAGCGCATTCGTCCGGTTCCCTTCAAAGACCTCGACCGGCTCACGGTTTGCCAGCCCAAGGAATTGCCCCTGTCGAACGGCGACCGGCTGCAACTGAAAGCAAACGGGAACGCCACGGACGGCGGCAAGGTGGTCAATGGCGAACTGGTCACGGTCAAGCAGGTTCTCCCGGATGGACGCATCGCCCTGGCGGATGGCCGGACGTTGGACAAGTACTACCGCCAGTTCGTGCGAGGCTACGCGGTCACGTCCTACGCCGCCCAGGGCAAAACCGTGGATTACGTTCTTTTCTCCGATTCCGCTGTACAGGCCGCAACCAACGACCAACAATGGTATGTGACCATTTCGCGGGGTCGGAAAGGCGTCCAGATTTTCACCGCCGACAAAATCCAGCTTCGGCAAAACGTCATTCGTTCCGGGGGCCGCGAATTGGCCTTGGACATTGTCAAAGAATCCGCCATCCATGCGCTGGCAAAAGTTTGGGGCCGTGATATTGGCTACGTCCTCAGCGTCCAGCATTCGCAACGTCGAACCGGGCAACGCCGGGCTGAATTGTTTGGGCTGGAGGAAGCCGCGAAGGTGTCCGAGGCGGCGCAGCAATCGCAAGCGCCGAAGCAATCGGAGTTGATGCGGCAATCGCCGACCGTTCGGACGGCGCGAAAAATCAACCAAAGTCAACAGTACAAACAAAGGCATGGAGGAGGCATCGGAGTATGAGCGATTTGAAAATGAGAGATATAAAAGAACGGCCAGAGTGTTACCACCTAAGCCGCCAAGTAATGGGCGACCATGTCCCCTTGGACAATGTGCGGTTGAAACTGACACCCACTCGATTTTATCTGCTGCCGTATCACCACTTGGAAGTCGCCAAGTTTGAGTCGGGGCACGACCGCGACACGATTGCGCTCTCGTTCGTCAATCATAAGGTGACGATCGCGGGGCGAAATCTCCGCGCTCTGGCCGTGGGATTTCAGGAACGCGCTGTCCAGTGGGTCATGCCGGTGCCGGAAAAGTACGCGGAAGCGTGGGGAAGCGCGCAGGGCATGGTTCAGTCAATCGAAATAGAAGAACCGGAGGATTTATGCTCAGAGAAAACGAACAGTTGACCAAACCGCAAGGGCCGTCCCGTCATCGTCAGGCGAACGGCGTCGGAACGAAAACAGTTGTCGAGAAAAAGGGCTTCAAACGGGCCGAGGCTGCTACCTATTTGGGTGTGACCGCTGTGAGCATCGACCGTTTGACAAAGCGGGGCTTGCTCCATCCTTCCCGCGCACTGCGCCACCCGATTTATTCCAGAGATGATCTTGACCGCTTTCTGCGCGCGACCTCCGAGCCGTTTTGCGAACGCGGCTGAATTACTTGATGGCTTCGTGTGTCGTCGCGTTTTGCACCCTCGTTTTGGTGCGAATTTCATCCAGTGTTTTCGCGGGAATCCTGGCCGACAGTTCATCAACCAAAGGCTCGTGGTCAGCCAATTCTGATTTGAGAACCTCGCGGCCCATTGCCTTCTTGGAGACTTCAAGAAATCTCTCGATCGGAATTATCGGAGTTTCCTCGTTGAGTTGTCCCCAAAAAACCTCCAACGGATTCTCTGACGCCCACCACGGATACCCGTATTTCGCTTTGGCTTTGGCAACGACACGTTTTGCTTCCGCCGGGGCCGAGGGGCTTTCCTTCGCGTCAGTCGGTCGTGGCATCGGGATGACATTTGAAGGAGCATCGAAACTGACGCGCTTGCCCATAGCCAAGCTGTGCTCAACTTGAAGATGGCCATAGACCCGCATGGCCAGCGCCCCACCGTCACTGTGCCCAAGCCAACGGCTGACCGTGGGGATGTCCACGCCCGATTCAATGCAGGTTGTGGCAAAGAAGTGCCGAAAATCGTGATGGGAAAACTTGGGAAATTCGAGGTTAGCACACGCGGTCGCCAAGCATTTCTTGGCGCTGCCGGTTTTAAGGATTCGGTCGGTCGGCTCTGGATCGACTCCGGCTTTGAGTTTGAGCAAGAATTCACGCAACGAAGCGGTCATCGGAATCAGGCGGTCGCTCTGCTCGGATTTCGTGCCGTGAATCCAAATCATATTATCCTGGAATTTCACGTCGCCCCAAACGGCGGCCCGTGCTTCCCCGATTCTGGCCCCGGAGAAAGCAAGGAATTCAACCAGGTCTGCTCCGTCCTTGCTCTTCCGCTGGCTGTCGGCGCGGCCGTCAGATTGCCGAATTTGAGCGACGAGCTTGACGAACTGCTGGCGAGTCGGAATTGGAGCCTTCGCAAACGAGACTTTGGGCCGTTTGATGACACTCGCCGGATTGGATAAAACCAGGCCATGTTGCTGCGCATACTTGAAGACATTCCGCATCGTTTCCAATTCATGCACAAAGGTCTGCGGCGCAAGCTTGGCTCCGCGCTTGACGGCCCACTGTTCGCATTGAAAAGCGGTGATGCTTCGCAGCAACGTTCCTTTGAAAAAAGGGGCGAGATTTTTGATGCGGATTTCTCGCTGTTCAATCGTGCCTGCGGCCAAAGTGTGTTTGACACTTTCTAGCCAGCGTTTTGCTACGGCTTCAAAGCCGAGTTTCCCTTCATCGGCCAACGATAAGCAACCAATCTTCTCTTTGATTTCCGTCAAACGGCGGTCGGCCAGTTTTCTGTCCTTGGTTTTGAGCGAACGGCGAAATTGCTTGCCGCCCCGCTTAACCAAAGCATAATATCCGCCTGATGATTCGAGGCGATATAAGTTCTCGGCAACCTTGTGGAACACTGGCTGTTGCGCGGCCAATGTGGGCTGTTTTTCCTCTGTCGTTTTCATGGGGAAATATAGCACCGTTCGGATCGGGTTACAAGTCCGGGTTACAAGTTTTCGGCAAGAATCTCCAAGAAATTGGATTCTCCTCGGAGAAATCACGGTTTGCGCGCTTAGCTCAGTGGTAGAGCATTACCTTCACACGGTAGGGGTCGCAGGTTCAAACCCTGCAGCGCGCACCATTCCTTTTCGCAGCGAAGCCATTGCGAAGACGGATTTTCCGATCTCACATTTTCTTGAGGCAACTCGTAGTTAAATTATGGATGCGATAAGGTTTGCAAAATGTTGGAAACGGAGGAAAATAAGGGCAATCACAAGAAACGGCCCCTGCCCGTCGCACACGACGGTCCGTATTGATAATCTGAATTCATGTTTATGAATAGACAAAGCCGCGATGTTGCTGGTTTCACTTTGATTGAACTGCTGGTAGTCATCGCCATCATCGCCATTTTGGCGGGGATGTTATTGCCCGCTCTTGCCAAGTCAAAAGTCCAAGCGCAGGGAATCCAGTGCATGAACAATACCCATCAACTGACGCTCGCCTGGATCAGTTACTCCCATGATTATCGGGATAAATTAGTTGTCAACGATAATACTGACAACCAGGGTTCCGCCGCCGCCACTTCTCCCAAGAGTTGGTGCGATGGCTGGTTGGACTGGACCACTTCTCCCGACAACACCAACACTTCATTGCTCACGGACCCAAAGACTGCGTTGCTCGCCCCTTATTACGCCGGCGCCTGGAAGATCTACAAATGTCCGGCTGACATATTTCTGGCTCCCCTCCAGGTCAAGGCTGGTTTTCAGCAACGGGTTCGGAGTGTCTCCATGGATGCCTGGCTGGGCGCGGGGGACAAATATTACAAGGAGGTGCCCGCCATTCCCTCGATGAGCGGCATCGTGTCGCCAAGCCTGTGCTGGGTCCTGGTGGACGAAGACGAAGACAGCATCAACGACGCGATGCTTTACGTTGATCCAACTGAGAACCTGGCCAGTGGCGAATTTTTTGATATACCGGCCAGCTATCACAATCAGGCGTGCGGGTTCAGTTTTGCCGATGGACATTCCGAAATCCACAAATGGGCCAATTCCAAAAAATGGATCATGCAACCCAATTACAACGCCGCCGTTTATGACAGGCCGTGCGGTCCAGATGATTATACGTGGATAGCAACGCGCACTCCGGGGTTTACTCATCCATTATAAAACAAGACAAGCCTCCGCTGCCACGCTGGAGCGATTAAAGACGCGAGAAATTCGTGGAGGTGTTGTGATAAATGAACCAGTGCAGGCCGGACAACGGGGCGGTTGGATAGATTTTTACGCATTCGTAAATGTTGCCCGCGTTGTCGGTGAATTGCTTTTCAGATGTCGGATCGACGAACGACTCTTTGTGATGGATGACCCATTCAGGGCCCGTTCGCGGCCATGAGTTTAATTGAAAATATTTGACTGTTTTGTCTCCTGTCACCTGTTCAATGTAGAATTGAAGGACGAGTGAAATACGGAAATCATGGTCGCTCCCGAAGGTCGCTTCCGGCCCTTTGGTCTTATCGATCATGAATTGAACCGCTTCGCTGTCGTTTCCGCGTCCGTATTTAAAGAGCGACAACGTTTGCCATGCGTTAAGAGCGCAAAAAGCGGTCAACAGCGCAAAGCAGGTTATTCGGGGTAACGAAGCTCGATCGTAAAGGTCTGCAAGCGCACAACTGGAAACAATCAGCATGAAGCTCATTCCGATAAAAAAATGCCGCACGTAAATTGCATCTGAGGCGTGGAGCAGGATAAGCAGAATTGGAATGACGAAAATCACGGCGGAATAGAAAACCAACAAGTCGATTTCTTGACGCCGGACCATGCAAATCGCTCCGTGGACGAAAAGCGCGACGGTTACAATCGCAACCAGTATGGTAAGCGGCCTCGGCAAAAAACCAAACGTCCAAGCCAGGGAGTTGGTGAATACGATCGGGAGGCTGGCGGGTGTTCCTCCGCCGACTATGATGTGTCGAAGGTCCACCCAATAAAGCGCCGCGAAAAATGCCAAAGGCGCGGCGTGGCAGGCGAGTATTGATCTTGCAATGGCGGCTTTATTATCCTTGCGAGCGAAAAATCTCCATGCAGACCAGAGCACGGCGACCCCGTAGAAAATGAGGAAAAGAATATCGGCAGCGAATCCAAGAATTGAACTGAGAGAGAAAATCGCCGCCCATAGCCAGCCAGGGCGGTCAAGGTATTTGCTTAAGGCGAGCCAGGACGCAAGAGAAAAAAAGACGACTTCCGAGTAACCCCTGGCCTCAGAGGAATAAAGAATCTGGACGTAAGAAAATGTGAACAGGAACATGGCGATCCACGCGGCGCGGGCGTTGTAACGAGCGCCGATTGAACCGGCCAACATCACGCATCCGAGGCCTGCCACAATTGAAGGAACCCGGAACCCAACCCAGTTTCCGTGCTCGCGGAAAAAGTAGAGCCACAGCGAGGAAAGGTAGTGATTGTTGTCGAGATGAATTTTCGTGAAGACATCCCACGGTGACGAGATTCCGCGAACGGTTGTCAGAGACCATATTTCGTCCAGCCACAAATCGTTGCATGCGCCAGCAATGCGAAGCGCGACTGCTAAGATCAGAATGATGGCGAGCATGGCGCGAGTTCGAGATGAAGCGAAAAGAGAACTTATATTCTGTTTAGCCAATTGACTGGTTTCTGGTTTCGATCCAACGCCCAAACGACCCGCTGGAGGCTGAGCGATTTGGTCAGCTTGCGGGTTTGGCGTGTGATCTTCTTTGGACATTATTGCGGTGGGAAAAGCTGCCTTAAATGCCTTCGTCCGGCCATCAAATTGTCCAAGTCGGCCGAGAATTCGTTTTTGGAACAATCCATGATTGGGGCGTTCGGCACGGAGATTGCATAGCGGTGGAAGTGAGCCGCACGACAGCACATCCGAATTGACAAATGAAATTGTTCGAGATAAAAACAGGAGTAGGAGGCAGTTCGCAGTATCCCGTTGATTCTCATAGTTTTTAATCTCGACACATCCCGGCCATGACTTTTTGTTTTAACAAGTTTTCCCTGAGACTACGCTGCCCCATTTTGCTACGAGTTCTTTGCGCCGGTTGCCTTGTTTTTGGATGGGCAACCGCAAATGCGCGCATGATTGATCTTAATGGGAACGGCATCAGCGATGTTTGGGAGCGGATGTACAACGCCTGGGGGATTGATCCGAACGCCGACCCGGACGGTGACGGTTTTTCCAACCGCGCTGAGTCAATTGCCGGCACCGACCCGTTTGATCCCAATTCCTTTCCGTTTATTCCAACGGTGGGTTCCACTTCGACTAATTTCTCGGTGACGATTCCGTGCGCGTTGGGAAAACAATATCAACTGCTCAGCATCTCTGCGCTCGGCAGCACGAACTGGGTTCTCGAAACCAGTGTAGTGGCGCGTTCCGGCTCCAACGTTACTTTGACTTCGCCTTTTTCCGCCCAGGCGAAGTTTTATCGCGTGTCGATTTCAGACGTTGACACGAGCGGCGCCGGGATGACGGATTGGGAAGCGTATCAGCTCGGACTCGACCCAACCAACCCGTACAGCAATGGTCAACAAGATTCAAACGGCAATGCGCTGAGCGACTATGCGTATGCAACGAATATGCTGGCGTCGCAAAATGTCATCTCGATCGTCGCAAGTGATAATGCTGCGACAGAGCCTGATCTGGGAGATACCGCAACTACTGACGGCCAATTCACGGTTTCACGCGGCGGTTTTGCGTTGAACGACATCACCGTAAATTTGGGGCCGGGCGGTTCGGGAGCCGGTTTTGGTGTACCGGGGCTGGACTATTTGGAGTTGCCGACATCGGTCTTTCTGCCGGCAGGCCAAAGCTCGCAGACCATTACGGTTTTGCCGATGGCTAATCCAAGTCTGGCAGCGCCGGTTCTGGCGCAATTGCAATTGTTGCCCGGCGATAACTATAGCGTTAGTGCGACGAATCTCGCGAGCGTCGTCATTTATCCTTCAACCACCGCGCTTGGGACCGGGTTGCTGGGCGAGTATTACACGAACTCGAGCACGACTTACACGAACGCCATCAATTTCAATCCGACCAATTTAATTTTGACACGGATCGATCCGACGATTTCCTTCGTGTGGAGCAATGGAATGTCGCCGAACCTGAGCAATGGTTTT
The DNA here is from genome assembly GCA_036501665.1 of Verrucomicrobiia bacterium. GTDB lineage: Bacteria > Verrucomicrobiota > Verrucomicrobiia > Limisphaerales > Palsa-1400 > DATAUD01. The sequence continues at coordinate 145,110 of DASXZW010000104.1, read as the reverse complement.
TATTGCGTCCGATGGACGGGCCAGATTCAGCCGCAGTTTTCGGAGACGTACGTCTTCGATGTCCGAAGCGACGACGGTTGCAAGCTCTGGGTCAACGATCAATTGCTGATTTCCAAATGGCAAACGCAAGGCGCGACCGACTGGACAAATGGGATCACGTTGCAGGCGGGGACGCGATACAACATCAGATTGGACTACCTCCAGCGCAGCAATTCCGCCAGCGCGATTCTCTCTTGGTATAGTCCCACCCAGCCCAAACAAGTCATTCCCACGACGGCGTTGTTTCCGACGAACAACGCCAGCGGAACGGGTTCCAACACCGCATCGGCTGTGACCAGCGCAATGAACGCGGTTGCGTTTCTCGGCCAGCCCTTCAGCTTTACCGTGACAGCGGCAAATTCGCCGCTGGGTTTTGCCGCAAGCGGACTTCCGCCCGGCCTAAGCGTCAATTCCACGAACGGCACGATTGCCGGTGTGCCGACCGCAGTCGGAAATTTCCAGGTCGCGTTGATGGTCAGCAATTTTGTTGGAATTGGGGCCTCGGTCCTGAACATTCAAGTGCTGAACACAGGCAGTTCGGTCGTTCAGGAAATCTGGACGAATGTGCCGGGCATTAACATTTCTGACATTCCGACCAGAAGACCTGCTAATCTCACAAATGTCCTTGGAACGCTGGAAGGGACTGTCAATTATGGCGATAATTACGCTGAACGCGTCCAGGGTTATTTCACCGCGCCAACGACCGGGAATTATTATTTCTGGATCGCCGGAAGCGATTCCGCGCAACTCTGGATTTCCGACGACAACGAGCAGGTAAACCAGGTTCTTCGCGCCTGGGTGACGCCCACGAACAACCCCACTGCTCCCGGTCAAAACGGCTCGTCGTCGCGGCAATGGAATGTGCAGGCGAACCAGCAATCCGGTTGGCTGACGCTCGTTGCGGGCCAGCAGTATTACATTCAGATTTTGCACAAAGCGGGGATTGGGTCGGGGGACAACTGGTCAGTTGGTTGGTCGCAAGACCCAATTGGGACCAACACCGCGCCTGCCGGCATCACGCCGAATTACACGTTGTCGCGCTTTTATCCGCCGCTGGCTTCCCAAGCGCCGGGCGTCCTTTATTCAGCGAACATGCTGGCGATGCCGGGCGTTGTCAGCGATGGCGTTGGTTCAGCGACGTTGCGGGTTAATGCGGCAGGGACTCAGGCGACACTGAGTTTTTCGCTCGATAACATGGTCGGGACGCCGACTGGCGAATCGGTCAATTCGGACCCTTATTTGAACGATCCAGGAGAACTTATATATGACATTTCGGCCTCGCACCCGCAGGCCAACGGGAGTTACTTCTGGAAGATCGCGCCAGCCGGGCCGTTAGGAACCTCAGACATTCTTGAACTTATCAGCGAAGGGAAAGCTTCCATCGTCATTCAAAGCACGGCGTTTCCCAACGGCGAACTCAGCGGACATTTCACATTGGCAAACGGTTCTCAGACATTCACTCCGCCGCCGACGCCGCCAGCCTGGTCCGATGATTCCGCTGATCCAAATGCCGCCGCTCGTTTTCTAACTCAGGCGACTTTTGGCGCTTCGTCCAATGACATCACGTCAGTGCAATCTCTCGGATACGAAGGTTGGGTGACGCATCAATTCGCTCTGCCTGTGACTCACGCATTGTCGAACGTCATTGCGAACGCGAGTACTGATCCAACTGACTTGTATCAAAGCTCGGACTGGTTCAACACATGGTGGAAACAATCCATCACCGCTCCCGATCAACTGCGGCAGCGCGTGGCGTTCGCCTTGAGCGAAATTCTGGTCATTTCGGAAAACGGCACCCTTGAAAATCACGCCGACGCGCTTTCGTCATACTACGATGTGTTGCTGGACAACGCGTTCGGCAATTACCGAAACCTGTTGGAAGCCATCACGCTTCACCCGGCGATGGGACTCTATTTGAACATGCAGGGCAACAGCGCGGGCAGCGAGATCACGGGGCTTCATGCCAACGAAAATTACGCGCGGGAAATTCAGCAGTTGTTCTCCATCGGCCTGAATCGTGAGTGGCCGGACGGCACGCTGATTCTCAATGCGCAGGACAACTTGATCCCGACCTACAGCCAGAACGTTGTCATGGGTTTCGCCAGCGTGTTCACGGGATGGACTTTTTATCAAACCAATCAAGCCAACGGTCGGTTGCCTTCAAATTTCTTTCCTCCGGCAAACTACACGAACGCAATGGTGCTTGTTCCGTCGCATCACGAGCTGGGCTCAAAACTGTTGCTTGACAATTTGATGCTGCCGCCCGCTGTGGGGGCTCAAACCGTTCCCTCCACCACCAACGACGCTTATGGCCTGCGCGATTTGGAGTTGGCGTTGGATTCGATCTTTAACAATCAAAACGTTGCGCCGTTTATTTGCCGCCAATTGATCCAGCGCCTCGTCACAAGCAATCCGAGCCGTGACTACGTTTATCGCGTCGCGCAAACTTTCAATGACGACGGCACCGGAGTCCGTGGCAACCTGAAAGCTGTTGTGCAGGCGATCCTTCTCGATTACGAGGCGCGCAGCACGAATATGCTTGAACAGCCGACTTACGGCAAACAACGCGAACCCCTCTTGTGCGTCACCGCGCTGGCGCGAGCCTTCCCGCCGCCACCGGCAACCAGCGGTACTTACAGCCAGACGACAAACCAGGCCATCACCGTCGTTACTACGAATCCGCACCTGCTTGCCAGCGGAGACACAGTTTTCCTGACATTCACGGACACATCCGGGAAAGCGCCGCCAACTTCGCAAGGTTACAGCGTGACGGTGACAAATGCGACGACTTTCACAGTCAATGCGTCCCAACTGGCGACCGGCACCTACACACAATCCAACGGAATTATCACCGCGAGCATTTCAGGTCATGGCTTGTCAGTCGGCAATCCGCTCTACCTGAACATCGTCAGCGGCGGGGCAACCAGCAAAGAATACAACGTTGTTGAAGTTGTAGATGCGAACCACTTCACGGTGACAAATGCTGATGTGGTCGTGCATTCGGGAAATTGCATCATGCCGAAATTGGCGGTCGGCGGTTACACGCAGTCTGGCTCCAATGTGACGATGAGCATAACCGGGCCACACGATCTGGTAAAAGGCGACGACGTTTTCATCAACTTCACGGCGGGTCCTGATGTTTCAGGCATCTACCCGGTCGCGAGTGTTCCTGACCCAACGCACTTCGTCATCGTGGTTGCAACGAATAAGAGTCAAACCCAGGACAGCGTGACTGTTTATCCGTTGGTTGCGCCTCTCTTGAAGCGAAGCGGCAAAGTTCTCGTGCAGGAAAATACATGGAAAATGAGTTACACGGACACGGGATCAAGCACGAGTCTCCTGCAATCACCGATGCGGTCACCGACGGTGTTCAATTATTTTTATCCCGGCTACGAGTTTCCTGGCCCATTGGCGTCAGCCGGTTTGACCACGCCGGAATTTCAGTTGACTACAGCCACCGGAGTCGGCCTTGAGTTAAATTTTCTGGAAGCGGGTATTTTGGGAAATACGGCGAACACGAATGGTTTCAGCAGCTTCGCCGGCGGCAATGGCTCCATTGTCCTGGACCTCCGTCCGTGGATGACGACCAATTACACAGCCGACGCGGGGATACTCGAGCTTATTGACAATCTCAACTCGGTGATGCTGGCCGGTCAATTGTCGCCGGGCGCGAAGTCCAGCATCGTCCAATTCGTCGCCAGCACAAATAATTTCAAACTCAGTTCACCGCCAACTTTGGTTCAAATGCGCGACCGGGTCCGCGCCGTGGTTCATCTGATCTCAACATCGCCGGACTTTATCATCCAAAAATAAATCCTATGTACAGCACCAAAATTTCCGATATTAACCGCCGCGAATTCATCCGGCGCGCGGCTTGCGCTGCAGTGGGCACCGTTGCCATGACCTCGGCCATCCGCGATCTGCGTTTCATGAACGCCGCGGTGGCGCAGTCGTCGATTTCCGACTACAAAGCGATGGTCTGCATCTTTCTTCAGGGCGGGAACGATGCCAACAATTTGATCATCCCGACGCTTCAATCGCAGTACAATAATTACGCTTCGATCCGGACGCCTGTGCTGGCCATTCCGCAGAGCGCCATATTGCCGGTCAACACGTTGAACGGCGACGGCAATACGTTTGGTTTGCATCCAAGCTGCCCTGAACTTCAGACGCTGTTTGGAGAAGGCAAATTGGCGTTCATGTTTAACACGGGCACGCTCGTTTATCCGTTGACGCGCTCGCAATATCTTTCCAACTCCAAGGCAAAACCGCCGCAACTTTTCTCGCACGCCGATCAACAAACGCAGTGGCAGACTTCGATTCCCGACCAACCTCCACTGACGGGCTGGGGCGGACGTTGCGCGGATTTGTTGCAATCGGTCCAACCCGATGCGCCGATTTCCTTGATGGTCACTCTTGCCGGCGCGAATACTTTTGAGGTTGGGAGTTTTGTCTCCGAATATTCAGTTTCCTCAAACGGCGCAATTTCCTTGAGCATGCCGTCGTCGCCTTCAGGCGGAGCGAACACGAACCGGCTGCCGGCGTTGAAGAACATCCTCGGGCTGCCATACGCGAACCTGCAATCGCAGGCTTTCGCATCCGTTGCTGAACAGACGATCAACACCAGCACACTCCTTAACAACGCGATCAAATCGACGGCAGGAACGTATTGGACAACGCCGTTCCCAACGAAGATCACGCCGCCGCAGGGAGGCACCGCTTTCAGCTCAGGTTTAAGCCCGCAGCTTCAAATGATCGCGAGATTGATCGCCGCCGGGAGCACGCCGACTGCGCAAGGCGGGTTCGGAATGAAACGCCAGATTTTCTTCTGTCAAGTGGGAGGATACGATTTGCACACGGGCCAGACTGGCTACTCTACGAATACGCCGGACAATGTTATCCAGGGGCCGCACGCGAACTTGTTTGCGGAATTAAGCCAGTGCATGTTGGCATTTCAAAGGGCGATGGAGCAGCTTGGCCTTTCCAAAAACGTCACCAGCTTTACCGCGAGCGACTTTGGCCGCACGTTCCCGGCCAACGGCGACGGCAGCGATCATGGTTGGGGCAGCCACCATATTATTTTGGGCGGCGCTGTCAATGGTCAGCGCACATACGGCAATTTTCCGACGCTCGCGGTGAACGGCCCGGATGATACCAGCACCGGTCGATGGATCCCGACGACTGCCATTGATCAATATTTTGCGACGCTCGCAAGCTGGTTCGGAGTTGATCCCGGAAACATTCCTACTGTCTTTCCAAATCTCGGACGATTTGCCTCGCCGAATCTCGGTTTTGTATGAAGAAACCTTTCAGCGCTGTCGCGGCGTTGCTCATTATCTGCGCGGCGCTGTATTTTTTCCTCAATTCCAAAAAGTCTCCGTCGCCTGAGGATCTCCTGTCGGGTCAAACTGCTTCCGCAAGTCAGACATCCGCGGCGTACGCGGAGGTTTCAAAAAATTCGCCTGGAGCTGCGTCAAGTTCCGCGTCGGAAAATGCCGCTCAAATGCAACAGGAGCCGCCAAGCCTCGCGGACAAGGCGGGACAATATATTCCCGAGGCCAGTCCCTCTACGCCGTTGCCGCCTGAGGCATTGCTACAAAATGTCCAGCGGGCGATTCATCAATACAGCGAAGCGTTCGGCGGCAATCCTGTGGGCACAAATCCCGAAATCACGAGTCAATTAAACGGTGACAACCCGAAACACATGAATTTCGTCACCGCTGAAGCGGGAATGATCATCAATGCTGACGGCGCAATGGTCGATTCCTGGGGAACGCCGCTTTTTTTCCACCAGGTTTCCGCGTCGGAAATGGAAATTCACTCCGCCGGGCCGGACAAAGTCATGTGGACCTCAGATGACTTGGTTGTTAAGTGAAATTCGCTATAGTCGTCGGTATGAAAACTACCGGCGGTCGATTCTTCGATAGAAGCACTCAGAAAATTGCAGGCTCCGCAACGCTCGTTTTGCTGTGCATCTCGGCCGTCAATAGTTCCGCAGAAACAACCGTGGGCCGCGCCTCTGATTTCTTGAATTCACTTGGCATTTGCACACATATTGCCCAAGGCATTGACAATCCTACAAATGTCGCCGGATGTTTGACGTACGCAGGAATCCGCAATATTCGCGATGATGGAACCGCGAAACCCGCGACCATCGAGAGTTGGATTTACGTCCATAAATCGTCTGGCGCGAAAGCATGTCTTTTGCCTATAAACGGAAACGTATCCAAAAGCATTTCGATGTACGAACAATTGGCAGCCGCTGGAGCGCTCCTGGCGGTTGAAGGCCCGAACGAGCCGAACAATTTTCCTGTGCGATACGAAGGCGTGAAATCGTCAAAGACAAATTCCCTGCCGGTGGCGCGGTTCCAGCGTGATTTGTATCAGGCGGTTAAAACCGACCCGAAATTGGCCGGAGTCCCCGTATTTGCTTCGAGTGAGGCGGGCGGGTCGGAGCCGAACAACTGCGGACTTCAGTTTCTGAAAATTCCTGACGGCGCAAGCACGCTGATGCCGGATGGAACGGTGTTTGCCGATTACGCAAACACGCATAATTATGTGTGCGATCATTTGTCAAACGTGGTGGACAATACTGCATGGGGCGCGGAAGACCCTGCGTTGAATGGACGATGGGACGGGATGCACGTCGAGTACGGGCACACATGGTGGTCGCCTGGTTACCAGGGTTATTCTGACAGCCAATTATTGACATTGCCCAGGGTCACGACGGAGACCGGCTGGCAAACGCAGGGAAAGGAGGCCATTTCCGAGGAACAGCAGGCGAGGCTTTTTCTGAACTTGTATCTGGCGGCGTTCAAGCGGAACTGGAGTTATACTTTTATTTACATGCTGCGTGATGATCCCGGGCAAGGCTCCTGGGGTTTGTTCCATGCGGATTGGACACCGAAGAGATCAGCGGTGTGCCTTCACAATTTGACAATGATCCTCGCGGACACCAGTCCAATCAAGTCGGCTTCCAAAAAAGCCTTGAACTATTCGATTGTTGACGAACCTGCGACAGTGCATGACCTGCTTCTGCAAAAAAGTGGCGGCCTGTTCGAGTTGGCTGTTTGGGGTGAAAGCGCAAAACGTTTCAATAATATTACGGTGACATTGCCTGGCGGAGTTACGGCGGTCAGCATCTATGATCCGACAGTTGGCGTCGCTCCCAACCAAACGTTAAAAAATGTTTCCTCAATCCAATTTCATATGACCGATCATCCGATTATCATTGAGATCACGACCGATGCAACGAGCACCCATCCCTAGGCAACTTTTGGGTTTCCTTGGCCGCGATTCGCTGACACGATGGCTTGCACCATGTTGAGTCTGCAAAAATATTCGTTCGGCGTCGGCGACCGCTTTGGGCAGCAGGCAAAGGCCCAGTTGGACGCGTTCGTCATGCTGGCCGGGCAAGGGGTCGAGGTGGCGCCCGTGTGGAACAAATCGAATCGCGAACATTCCTTCATAGGCTCCGAACCGCAGAGCGTTTTTGATGCGGCCCAGGCAGCGGTCAAGACGATTGGATGGAACAAACCGTGGCACGTCGATGCGGACCATATCCGTTTGGAAACGGTGGATCGTTTTGTGCCATGCTCGGATTTTTTTACAATTGACGTAGCGGACAATATCGGCCAAGCCGCACCCAAAGAAGCTGTCGAAGCGTTCGTCGCACGACATCCAGAACTCCACGGAGCCATTTCAATCGAAGGGATTGCGACGCCGTTCAACATCAGCGAAAGCGAAGTGAGGCGAGTGGCCGCGAAGTATCTGCTCGCTGCTCAGGAAGCTGGAAAAATTTACCGCCACATCGCAAAGCAAAAAAGCGACGAAGGGAATTTTATCGCAGAAGTTTCGATGGACGAAACGGATTCGCCGCAAACGCCTCCGGAATTGCTGATCATTCTCGCGGCGCTGGCGGACGAAGGTGTGCGCGCGCAAACAATCGCGCCAAAATTCACGGGCCGCTTCAACAAGGGTGTCGATTACCAAGGCGATTTGCGACAGTTCGAGCAGGAATTCAACGACGATTGCGGTGTGATCGCGCACGCCGTCAAGCGCTATTCGCTTCCGGCGAATTTGAAACTAAGCGTCCATAGCGGAAGCGACAAATTTTCGCTCTATCCAATCATCCGTCGAAGCTTGAAACGGACCGGTGCCGGGCTGCATTTAAAAACCGCGGGGACGACCTGGCTTGAAGAATTGATCGGCCTTGCGGAAGCCGGTGGGGAGGGGCTTGCGCTAGCCAAAGAGATTTACGCGCAGGCGCTGGATCACGTCGAGGAATTGTGCGGCCCCTACGCGAGCGTTATTTCCATTGATCGCGCCAAATTGCCTTCCGCGCAGGAAGTCGCCAAATGGGCCGGCGCGCGCTATGTCAACGCGTTGCGTCATGTTCCCGATCACGCCGAATTTAATCCTCACTTCCGCCAGCTTCTTCATGTGGCGTTCAAACTCGCCGCAAAGGCCGGGACCCGTTATTTGAATTTGGTGAAAAAAAATGAATCGGTCGTTGCGCGGAACGTCACCGAAAATATTTACGAACGCCACATGCGGCCACTCTTTATTGGATGAAATCGGCAGTGACCATCTCGCTGGCGCCTGAAGCCAAGGGCGGACCGTTCACTTTCTGGGACTTGGCCGAGGGATGCTCGCACGCGGCGAAGTTGGGTTTTGACGCGGTGGAAATTTTCCCCTCGTCTGCCAACTTACTAAACCGGCGTGAATTGAACGATCTTCTCGCAAAACACAACTTGAAAATTGCCGCCGTCGGCACTGGCGCCGGTTGGGTCAAGCACAAACTCCGCTTGACAGATCCAGACGCGGAAATCCGCCGTCGCGCGCGCGAATTTGCGGGCGGCATCGTGGCCCTTGCTGGAGAATTGGGCGCACCGGCGATTATTGGTTCGATGCAGGGGCGTTGCGAAGCCGGAGTGAGTCGCGAGCAGGCGCTGGAATGGTTTGGCGAAGGTTTGAAGGAACTCAGCGATAAAGCGGCGCGATTCAGTCAAGTATTGCTGTATGAGCCGCTAAATCGGTATGAGACCGACATCTTCAATCGTCAAGGTGAAGCGGCGGATTTTCTTCGCGCGCTTCCTTCCAAAAACATCCGGCTTCTTTGCGACTTGTACCATATGAATATCGAGGAACGGAATGTCGCCGAAGCGTTGCGGGAAGCCGGACCGCTGGTCGGCCATATTCACTGGGCGGATAGTAATCGGAAGGCGATGGGTTTGGGTCATACCGATGCCGGTCCAGTTATTGCGGCGCTTCGTGCAATCGGCTATTCCGGTTACCTTTCCGCGGAAGTCGCTGGCGGATATGAATCCGCCGAGCAAAGCATCAAGAGCATTCGGCGCGCACTCTCTTCCACTGATAAACATGCTTAAACATCAGCTTACCCATCCGAAAATCAACGAAGCGCTGGCCCGCGCCGGGCATCACTCACGCATCCTCATTGCCGATGGCAACTATCCGGCGTCCACGAAGAAGGGACCCAACGCCGAATTGGTTTGTCTGAATTTGTCGCCAGGGATTGTTACTGTTGCGCAGGTGTTGCGCGCGTTGATTAGCGCGGTTCCCGTCGATGCTGTCAATATAATGGGAATTCCGCCCGACGATCCTTACGCCAAACACGGCGAACCAGGTGCATGGAAGGAATTTCGCTCAATCCTATCGGACGCGGGCCTGCAAGTTGCACTTGAACCGATTCAGAAGTACGCGTTTTACGAAGCCGTCAATTCGCCCGACCACGTCTTGACGATTCAGACCGCCGACCAGGCTTTGTGGGCGAATGTTTTGATAACGATGGGATGCCGCGTCCCGGATTCCGCCGTTTAGCGAATGCGCATCGACAGTCATCAACATTTTTGGAGCTACGATCCCGTCGAATACCCGTGGATCAAACCTGAATGGCCGATTCGCCGCAGCTATTTGCCGGAGGACCTTGCGCCCGAATTAAAAGCGGCGGACATCGACGGATGCGTGGCGGTGCAGGCGCGGCAGTCCGTTCAGGAATCAAAGTGGCTGCTGGAATTGGCGGATCGCAATGCGTTCATCAAGGGCGTTGTAGGCTGGGTGGATTTGCGGGCGGCAGACGTTGTCGCGCAACTGCGTCCGTTGGCCAGTCATTCCAAATTTGTCGGCGTTCGCCACGTTTTGCAGGATGAACCGACCGACGATTTTTGCCTGGGACTTGATTTTCAATCAGGGATTTCCCATCTTCGGCAATTCGATTTGACATACGATCTATTGATTTTTCCAAGACAATTGTCCGCTGCGACGGCCCTCGTTTCCGCATTTCCGAAACAGCAATTCGTGCTCGACCACATTTCCAAGCCTGCGATAAAAGAGCGGGGAATCGATCCGTGGCAAGCGCATATGAAGGAACTCGCGAGCCTCCCAAACGTTTGCTGCAAAGTTTCCGGAATGGTCACCGAAGCTGATTGGAAGGATTGGAAGTCCACCGATTTCATCCCTTATCTTGATATAGTGTTTCAGGCGTTCGGACCGGACCGAGTAATGTTCGGCTCAGATTGGCCGGTGGCGTTGCTGGCCGGCTCTTATCGCCGCGTTTTTGAATTGGCTCGCGAGTACGTCGTCCCGCTCGGTTCACGAATCGAAAACAATTTCTTTGGCGGCAACGCCGTTAAATTTTATCAACTGAGGTAATTTTCTTATGCAAAATCGTCCGCTTGGAAAAACCGGCCTTCAACTGCCCATACTGGGATTCGGCGCGTCGTCGATCGGCCAGGAATTCCGGCGCGTCAATCTCGATGAAGCGCTAAAAAGTGTTCACGTTGCGCTGGACTGCGGGTTAAATTTTATTGACACATCGCCGTTTTACGGTCGTGGGATGAGCGAGGTTTTGCTTGGAATGGCTTTGCGCGATGTGCCGCGTGACAGTTACACGCTTTGCACGAAATTGGGCCGTTACGATCTGAGCCACTTTGACTTCAGCGCGCGCCGAGTCGCGGAGAGCGTGGATGTCAGTCTGCACCGGCTGGGGACCGATCATCTCGACATCATTTTGTGCCACGACATTGAATTTGTGCCGATACAACAAATCGTCGATGAAACGATCCCGGCGCTTCGGAAAATCCAAAAGGAAGGCAAGGCGCGTTTCATCGGCTTCAGCGGTTACCCGCAGAAAATTTTTCATTTCATCTGCGATCAGACCGAGATCGATTGCGTGTTGAGCTACAATCAGTACACACTTCAAAATACTCGCTTTGCCGATGACACCGTCCCCTATCTCAAGGCGAAAGGCATCGGCGCGATGAACGCCGGCCCATTTAGCGCGCGATTGTTGACGAACGCTCCGCTGCCGAAATGGCTCAAGGAGCCGGAGCCAGTAAAAGCCGCGGCGCGAAAGGCCGCTGAACTCTGTGCCAAACGCGGCAGCGATATAGCGAAGCTCGCGCTGCAATTTTCGGTGGCCAATCCTGATATCGCGACAACCATCGCCGGAAGCGCGAACCCGGAGAACATTCGCAACTGGTCGAAATGGGTCGCCGAGCCGATGGATAAGGAGTTATTGACAGAAGTGCTTGAGATTTTTAAGCCGGTCAAGAATATAGGCCACGCTGAGGGGCTTCCGGAAAATAATTAACGCGAAGGAAACATGAAAGCCATTCAGTTGGAAAAACCGCTCAGCTTCCGCATGATTGACACTCCTGAGCCGCCCGCGCCCGGATCCGGCGAGGCGCTGGTTCGCGTGCATCGCGTTGGCATTTGCGGGACCGATCTCAGCGGTTTTCTGGGGAAGATGCCCTTTTTCAGTTACCCGCGAATTCCCGGTCACGAGCTTGGCGTTGAAGTCATCGCTGTCGGCGAAGGAGTGACGAATGTCCGGTCAGGACAACGCGGTTCGATTGAGCCGTATTTGAATTGCCAGAAATGCTACTCCTGTCGTTGCGGCCACACGAATTGCTGCGAGACCAACCAGACGCTTGGCGTTCATTGCGATGGCGGCCTTCGACCGCAATTTCTCATTCCCGCCAGAAAACTGCATACGTCGTCGAAATTGAGTTTTGAACAATTGGCCCTCGTCGAAACGCTTGCGATTGGCTGTCATGCTGTGAATCGCGGAAAGCCCGCGCCTCACGAACATGTGCTCATCATCGGCGCGGGTCCCATCGGGCTTTCTGCCATCGAATTTTCACGGCTCAGCGGCGCGAAGACAATCGTCATGGATATGAACGAAGGACGGCTGGAGTTCGTCCGGTCGCGCATGAAAATTCCCGACACCATTCTGACGCGGAACGACGACGCCGAACTGACGCGACTCGGCGAATTGACGAACGGCCAGTTGGCGGACGTTGTCATTGACGCCACCGGCAGCAATCGGAGCATGAGCCATGCGTTGAACTATTGCGCTTTCGGCGGGCGACTCGTTTATGTTGGCATTACGCAAAGCGAGCTTTCGTTTTTGCATGCTCCGGTGATGCACCGTCGCGAATTGACCATCATGGCGAGCCGCAACGCTCTTCCTGGCGATTTCACGGGAATCATCAAGCACATTGAGGAAGGTCGGCTCGACACGGGGCCGTGGATCACGCATCGCGCGGAATTTGAAGAAATGATCGCGGCTTTTCCGAGTTGGATTCTGCCTGAGACCGGAGTCATCAAGGCGGTGGTAAAGATTTAATTTGGGAGCTTTAGTCAGCAAGAAAATCCGCATCGCTTTAGCATTCTGTGAATTTCCTCCTCAGTGACATCGAGCTTTTGGGCATTGCCCACAAGATCGGAACCTAGCGCGGGATACCACGGATGCCGTGAGCGGTCCGTCAAACCCGCGATGTCGATCGGTTCGATGGCCCGATAAACGCGCTCTTTTAAATCCTCCGTCGGCGAGTCGCAAAGTTGCCGGAGTTGCGGTGCGAAAATCGGATGGCGGCAGAGAAGAAAATCCTGACTGGCCTTGCCAAGGCGTCGCGTCGCCTCCGAAAAACTGGCGGCGGCGAAGTAAAGGAGCGTCAGTTGCTTGAATGCTTCGAATTGATTCATATTCGAGTAGAGCGCCTTGACGAGTCGCGCGGTCGTTTCCAGTTCGAGGCTGGTTGTTCGCGCATACTCGTCGAGATCAGATTTTTGCGGCGCAGGCATCCTGGTTTTTAAAAGTCTTGCCAACCGTTGGACGCCCAGCAGGGTCAATGGAAATCCGGTTGACAGAAGCGGGTCCACGACTCCAGCGGCTGAGGGAAGCAGCGCCCAGCGATGACCGACGACAGAGGCGCTCTGAAACGCGACGCGGGGTTGCCATACAAATGGAATGACCGCTCGCGCTGAATCGAAACTTCGCGCAAACGAGGGCAATTCGCGGAGCAGGTTTCGCCAAGCCTGCTCGCCAGACTTGAAATGAAATCTCTCGGCCACCGGCGCAGTCGCAACGACTCCGGCGCTTGTCAGACCGTTGTTGAATTTCAAGACCCAGATCCAGCCGCCGTCAAAAACGTGATGCACAGCAGCGTGTTCCGCCGGATACGGCGTAGCAGTTTCAGTGGCAAAACAATCGCCAATCGGACGGACGCCCTTGAAATGCGAAAAAAGCGCCCGCGTCGCCGGAAAGCTATCGAGCGATTTCTCCGGTAAATGCAGGGCGCGACGCAGGAATCCTCTCGGCCCGCTTGCGTCAATCACAAATCCTGAAGTCACCTCGAATGATTTGCCGTTTTGGCGTCCGATCAACCGCACGCAATCGGTTTCCTCAGTGGCGCTCTCCAATTCCGTTTCTTCGTGATAAACTACGCCGAGTTCCTGGGCTTGTCGGACCAGAAAATGATCAAAATCCGGGCGATACCAGTGTGTGTCAGCGATTTTTTCCGAAGGACTTGCGCCCACCATGAGTTGATTCGCGCGATCCGCATTTGTTTTGTAAGGCTTGCCGAGCTCATGATGGTAAAAAGTGAAACCGCGTTTCAAACCGCAGGCGATTTGCGGATATTTTTCCTGCCAGCTACCCCATTTGCAAAGCGGCAGCAGGAACGGAAGATCAAACTCCAGCGCCAGTTCTTCGAGCAGCAGATTGGCCAGCGGCGTGGACGATTCCCCAATCGCAAAGCGCGGATGCCGCCCCCGCTCAATTAGCACGACGGAGAGACCAAGTCGGCGCGCGATCATGGCGATCAGGGAGCCAGCGAAACCTGAGCCGACCACCGCGATTTGATAATCCGGGGCGCTCATAGTCCATTGCATTGCGAGCATTGAATCAAGGGGGATTCGCGCTGCGTGAGATTAATTTCGCGCAGTCGGCACAGTCTGCTTTCAAAACAAACGGCGCATGACGAAAATATTTCCGGGTTCCAGGTATCGGCGAAAACTCGTCCTTTATTCAACGACAGCGCGGATTGAAAAGCCTTCTCAAGTGTAGAGAGTTTTGGCGGCGACCATTCACCGGATTCAAGCAGGCGGTCCATCGCGCCATTGCCGGGACGCGTGGGGATGAGCGAAACAACATTCGCTCCGCATGAAAAAGCAAAGTCCGCGGATTTTACTGCCCACTCCAAGCCTTCCTCTTCATTCATGAATGGAGGCTTTACCAGAACGAAGGCGCGGACCTGAATCCCTTCCTTGCGAAGGAGTCGCGCCGCATCCGCAAAGTGCGACAAGGTGAATTTCTTGTTTAAGCGTTCCAAAACGCCTGGGTGCGCCGTTTCCAGCCCCATCGCGACTTCAAGCGACCCATCCAAAAGATCGCGAAGCCTCAAAGCACGCTGTCCGACCAATCGCGGGTGAGACTCGACAACGACATGTTTTGCGAAACGGATTTTGTCGGCAATCGCCGGATAATCTCCGAGCGGAATGGCGGCGGAATCGAAAAAACTCCCGCTGTTGTAGAGCTTGATCTGCTCCACTTTCACACCCTGGTTTCGCCATGCGTCCAGAGAAAACTCAATTTGACTCGGAATTGCGCCTGGCGGGACGGATGTTGTGACGGTATTCTTCCATAAATCGCACATCACGCAGCGCCACGGACATTCCTTGTTTGTCAATAAGATTACCCCGGAATCGACAACTTTGCCGGACTCCATCCGTTCCTTTTCCAGGAAAAAAACGTAGGGCCGATGCGCATCAAGCGCGGACGCTCGCGCGGAGCGTTGTGCGATGATCCACTCCGTCAGTTCTCGCGGAGCCGACGGCATCGGCAAAACTCCATTGGCTTCTGTCGTCATCGGGCGCACGCGCAAATACTAGCAAAAAATAGAAACTATGAAGGAGAAATTGACGGCAAATAATCCAACCGGTAATCTCTCAACACTTCCAACGGCCTATGAACTCGGAACACTGCGAACTCACACTTTCCAACACTGTCAATCGGCGCGATTTTCTGCGACAAACAGCCTTCGGAGCGGCGCTGGCCGCGGCAGGCGCAACTTTTTCCCAGGACGCAGCGACCACGACGGACATGCCAACGATCCAGCTTGGTGCCCACCGGGTCAGCCGGTTAATCCTCGGCTCCAATCCGATGCTGGGATATTCGCACAGCAGCGGCCTCTTGAGCCGCCTGATGATGGACTATTTCACACTGGAAAATATGGGCAGCCTTCTGGACCGTTGCCTGACTCTGGGCATCAACACGTGGCAAACTTCAGCGCACGAAAAAGTGGCCAAAACATTGGAAGCCCTGCGCAATCGTGGACACGACATTCAATGGATTTTTCTGGCTAATTCGACCCACCTGGATGACCCCAAAGCTTTGGACGAAGTCATCCGCCGCAACAAACCGATTGCCGTCGTCCATCATGGCCAGGTCAGCGACCGTCTTTGGCGCGAGGGCGGGATTGAAAAGGCCCATGACTTTGTCAAACACGTGCAGGACCTTGGAGTAATGGGAGGCCTGTCATCCCACAATCCCGACGTCATTCGCCACGCCGAAAAACAGGGGTGGAAACCTGATTTTTATATGACGTCTTTCCATCACGTTTCACGTTCGCGAGCCGAGGTAAAGGCACAACTGGGCGAAGCGCCGATGGGCGAAGTTTTTCTTCCGAGCGATCCGCCGCGAATGTGCGAGGCGATCCGAGAAGTCAAACGTCCGTGCCTTGCTTTCAAGATCCTTGCCGCGGGTCGAAATTGCGACCGTCCGGAACAAGTGAGCAGCTCCTTTGAGTTCGCTTTCCGGAACATCAAGCGCAGCGACGCAGTCATTGTCGGAATGTTTCCACAGTTTCAAGACCAGGCTTTGGAAGACTCAAAGCTGACCGTGCGCTTTTCAAGCCTGAGCCAGTAAGAAATGCAGCAGCCCTGCCGGGCGGAGGCGCTAATTGGTTCATTGAAAAGGATACCGAGATCGATCTGATGATTTGAAGCATGGTTGCTGGACACTTTGGTGCTGAATGTCGGCGTTTACACCACTGACAAACGCTGAGGAATATAAACGCACCGGTTATCGCCCTCGCCAATAGTCAATTATAAAATGATAGGAATTGTTTCCGGTATTCGGATTCCTCGCCGGACGTTTGCTGGCGGAGGCGCGCGACGGGAATTGCCCCGTGTTGAAAACGGCGTTTCTCGAAAATTGGCATATCCAAACCTGTGAGAGCTTTGACTCCGCGCCGCGCGATTTCGCCTTTGAGTTGATACAATGTGGGGACCGACATGCCGGTGAGCGTTTCAAAAGGTATTCCTTCCGCCACGGAAATGACGTTCGGCTGCGTGTAAGGGCTGAATCCCTCGAACCCGCAATGCCGCGCAGGAGCATAAGTCCTTGCGTAACTGCGGCTCAAACCGCCGCTGTAGGTCAGCGAATGTTTTATGCGGCCGACGCCCCAGCCTTCCTGGTACAGCATGAGATTGTTCACAACGCTTCGGATGGTGAGCTCCGGATTTTCCTCAATCGGATAATCCTTCAAGTTTTCGTCGCCGCCGTCGCCATCCACTAAATATTTCCAGTCTGGGTAGCGCTGGCGAATCCCTTTGCAAAGCGCCAACCCGACCGAAGCGCACTCGACATCGAGCGGCTTGTAATCCTCCAGAACTCGCAATGTTTCGCAGGTATCAATCGCTGTGGCGTCAGCCTCAATGGTTTCGAGGAAGAGTCCCATTCCGAGGCGATCCAGGAACGCACGGGCCTGGCGCGAATCAGGGCCGTTTCCCAAATCCAGGGTGAACGCTTTCAATCGGCTGGGACTTATGCCGAGTTTGATCAAAACGTGATGCAACACCACAAAGACCGCCCCGCTATCGACACCGCCGGAAAAGCAAACGCCAATCGGCTCGTTCTCAGGAATTCGCCGCAACCACTTTGCAATCTCGTCGGCCATCGCGCCGATATACTGGCGGCCAATCACGTCAAGGTCAGCGGGGAGCGCGTTGCGTTCGGGCGTGAAAAAACGCGTATAGACCGGGTCAGGGTCGGGACAGCCGATCAGTTGAATCTCCGTTACGTAGTGCGCGGGAACCATCCGCGTGTAACTCGGATGAAACTGCGTGTCGAGACCTTCAACCTTTAACTGGCGATGGATGGCGTCAATGCGATCCGCGACGATCAGCGCCGGGCCTTCCTGGCGTTTGGCAAGAAAGTAGCGCATCGGACGATCCATTGAACGCACCATGCGGACGGTCTTGCCCTCGCGCGCGACCAGCGCGAAGGAGCCTTCAATTTCCCGGACGCTTTCGGCAGGGCCGCTCAAAACGCGGGTGCGCGCCTCGTTAACAGTCATATTGCCGATGCGTATCGTGGCGGGGTCAATGAGATCGACGACACGTTCAATATATTGGTGCATAAAAAATTTTACCGAGATTCGGTGATTGTGGTGAGGCGATCAATAGCGGGAGGAGTCACGCTTTGTGTTGCGCCGCCAGGCCAGATGACATCGACTTTGTCCACCGTGGCAGTATCGCCCAAACCGATGGTGACCGGCAATTCGGATTGTGAAAGATAGCTGCGCGTGGGCATCACCTGCCTCCACAATGTCCGGCCAGCAACGCGAACCTTGACCCAGGCGCCGATGGCGTCGCGGTTGGATTTGGTCCCGACCAATTTCAATCGAATCCAGTGGTGATGCAAATCCTGGTCGTTGCGCAGCAGCAATGGCGGGCCGCCGACCTGTGTCAAAACGACATCCAAATCGCCGTCGCCATCAATATCGGCGAACGCCGAGGCGCGTCCAACCAGCGGCTTGAACAAGTCTGCACCGGATTTTTCAGCGGGGACAGCGACGTAGCGCGGTTTTTTGCGTTCGCCGCGATTCCAAAAAAGCTGGGCCGGCTGGCGGTATTGTTGCGCGGGAATCGCTTTGTTAATATCCGGGTCAAGCTGGCCGTTGGCCGTCAACACATCAAGGCGTCCGTCCAGGTCGTAATCAAAAAAGAAAAGCCCGAACTTCAAAAGCTTCTGGCTGGCCGGGCCGAATCCTTCCTTGATGGCCTCGTCCGCGAATACCAGGGAATCGCGTTGCGCCACATAGAGCGCGTTCATCTCGTTGGCGAAATTGCCGATTGCGATGCCGAGAGTGTCGTCGTCGCGGAAACGGGCGGAATCGATTCCCATCGCGCCGCGCGCAAAACCATAGGCGTCGTAGGCGATTCCCGACGGCGCTCCGAGTTCCTTAAAGGTGCCGTCGTGTTCGTTGTGAAAAAGGAAATTTGGCACCGTGTCATTTCCAACCACCAGGTCGATCCAGCCGTCGTTATCGACATCGACCGGCGCGACCGAGAGCGACTTGGCCATCGGGAGGCCGGTTGCGGGGTCCTTGATTTGAATACCGGCCTTGGCCGAAACATCCGTGAAATGACCGTTGCCATCGTTATGGTAGAGGATTGGGTAGGTTCCGGCAAAATTGCGCGGCGGTCCGTAGGAACGCCCAACATTTGGGAGATCGAAACTATGCTTCTTGTCGATTTCCGGGGACCATTGGACATAATTGCAAACAAAGAGATCGAGTTTGCCATCGTTGTCGAAGTCGATCCACGCTGCGCCTGTACTCCAACCGTCGGGCGGGCCTCCGACGCCGGATTCGCTCGTCACGTCGCGGAATTTTCCGTGTCCCTCGTTGTGGAAAAGGTGATTTCCGCCGACGTCCGTAATGAAAACGTCCGGCAACCCGTCGTTGTCGTAATCGCCGACCGCGACTCCCATTCCGTAGAAGCTAACGTCCAGCCCCGATCCCGCAGTCACATCTGTGAAATGGCCGGTTCCATCGTTGTGGTAAAGAGCCATCGTAGGTGGTTTGGAGCCTGCGGGAATATGGCCAGGCCAATAGGTCGAATTGATAAAGAGAAGGTCTTGCTTGCCGTCGTTGTCGTAGTCCAGGAAGGCGACGCCGCCCCCCATTGATTCCGGAAGCAACTTATCGCCGTAAGCACCGGTGGTGTGGACGAACTGGATTCCGGCAGCGGAGGTGACGTCCACAAACTTGATGCCGGGAACTTCATCG
This sequence comes from Verrucomicrobiia bacterium, assembly GCA_036501665.1. Classification (GTDB taxonomy): domain Bacteria; phylum Verrucomicrobiota; class Verrucomicrobiia; order Limisphaerales; family Palsa-1400; genus DATAUD01. The sequence goes on along the minus strand of DASXZW010000104.1, from coordinate 125,692 downwards.
AGTGGACCGGAGCCGACTGCCGAAAGCCGGTATGCAAAGCAAACCGGCAACAGCCACAGCGCGTGGTTTAATTTAGTTCGCATTTGCCTGGGGGGCGCGGCGATCAGCTTATCAAAACCGCTGAAAAAGCCAATCGAAACCGCGCGGCGATCGTAACAAATGGTTTTTTTCAGGGCAAAGGGTTTTGTAAAACCGGGCTCTCTGGAAAGCGTAGAAATTCCGATAGACGAAAATCCCGGGACTTTCGCGCGCTTTGATTTTACCTTGATTAGGCTTGATTAAACAAACCGGCGATTCGGGGGTGAACGGGCATTATCTTCTGAGTGCCAACGGGTTCGGCGAGATTTTTGGTTCCGGAAAACGAAATGGCTTTAATGTGCATTTTTCTTTTCAACCGAACGCTTGCGCGGAACCTTGTAAGTAACTTTTCGACGGGTCTTGGGAAGTTCCTTTTGAGTTGGCTGATCCTTTAGCGCAAGAACAGAATTCGGCGGCGACTTGCAGCCCGCTGCTTTAACGGTTTGATAAAGGCAAAAATTCTCGACAAATCCCGTGGTTGCGGCCTTTTGTTCTGCATCTTTTTCGCTGCCAAACAACTCCAAGTGATTTTCCGCAGCGGCTTTTCTCTTTTTTGTCACGTAATCTCCCATTGGCCTACTTCCAAAGTGTAATCGGTTGGTGATTGTGCTAATCGCTTCGGTGCTATTATCAATACCAATCCATCGACGTCCCAAGTTCCCAGCGGCTACTAGCGTCGTTCCCGAACCAGCAAAGCAATCCAGCACAAGGTCCCCCGGATTGGAAGAAGCGCTGATTATCTGCTCAAGCATATCAATGTTCTTTTCTGTCGGGTATCCCGTAATTTCGATGTTCTGATTGTGCGCGTCCTTGAAATCCAACCAAATGTCCTGCACCGGAATTCCATCACTGTCATCCAAATAGATTTTTCGGCGAGGATTGCCATTCGAGGACCAGAAGATTTCTCCTCTTCGATCCATTTCTTCCAGAGCGCTGGGAGGAAACTGCCAGTGCTTGCCAGGCGGCGGCAGCATTCCACGCCAAAGCTTCCCAGTTTCGCCATTTCGAATGCCTGGCGCGTGGATAGGAACTTTTTTGAATCTGCGCCCGGTGGTTGCTTCAAGGTACGTGTACTCTTTCCTGGCGGTTTCCTCGGACCAAGCGATAACGGGGCGATTCCATGTGTAATTTTCGGTTTTCGAATAGAATAAAATATAATCTGAAATGTTTCCGTAAGATCGTCGAGTATAGTTCTTTGTATTGCATTTCTTTCGGGTGATAAAATTTTTAAAATTCTCCCCACCAAAAACCTCGTCCATGACAATCTTCATTGTGAACGCCATGTTTTCATCGAGATGCAAATAAATGGATCCTCGTTCAGCGAGCAATTCGCGGATTAAGACCAGTCTTTCACGGAGGAACTCCACGAAGGCTGTACCGGAAAGCAAATCACGATATGCGAATTTCTGTTCTCGAGATTCAAAGATGCTGTTTGTCGAATATGGCGGATCAATATAAACGAGGGCCACGTGCCCGCGAACAGTCGGGTCATCTAAAAGAGTTCGCAGGATTTCCAAATTATCACCAAAGTAGAGTTGATTCGCCCAACTATCGGAATTTTTTGCCGGTTGCACGACGGACAATATTGTCTTCGGACAAGTCGCCAGAATATCGGAAACGCTTTGTTTGCCCTCATAATCCAGGCGAACTTGATGTGGCGGCTTCTGATCGTGTCTGTGTATTATCGATCCGTTGGTTTTTGATTTGCTAATACCAGTCGCCATAAGATTCAACTCCGCAGCCAATCCAAAGACAGCCGCTCCGAAATCATTCGCAACGTCAAAACAACGATGCTGCCTTTTTGGCTTTGCTCAAGCCGCGCATAGTCATTCCACATTGAACCAAGCAACAGACCGGGTCCGTCGTTAACGAAGATCAATTTCGTTCGGAGTTTATTGAGCTTCGTATACATGAAAAGTTCTTGCGCGCAGTTGAAATAACCACCGGTGCGATCGTCCTCTTGCGCGCCTCCTCTGTCGGAATCGTATCGTGCAAGCCCGATTGCAAGAATCGAGGTCTTGTCTTCATCATAGACTACAAAATCAACTGGGCGCGATAGATTGGGATAGTCAACGAAAATATCATGAAGGAGGATGTCCTTTCCTGCGCCCTCCGGTCCTTTAATCGTCAAAGAAGGAAATTGCTCACGAAGTGTTCTAAAAATCTTTGCGGTTAAGTCGTATCCCTTTTTGCCTCGGTCTTTGTATTCCCATAAAACTGCACAAAGGGCTTCGTCGGGAATGGGACGAGATTTATATGCTTTCTGGACTTCTTGAACCGCTCGGAATTCCTTCCCGAAGTATTCGATGATTTTTTCGCAGGACGCTTTCTTTTTCAGCATCTCGACTGGCGTATTAGGACTTACATATTTGCGAAAAACCCGCGCAAGTTGAACACGCATCCAACCTTCCGATACATCACAAATCTGACGAAACAATGCCGCAGACGATTCTGAGGATTGAACGAATTGTCCGAATAAGACAAGAACTGGTTTGTACAACTCGCAGGCTTGCGGTAAAATATCGGGATAGAATTCGCCGGTTGCGAGTGTAATCCAATTATGAGCGTCTTTCTTATAATCGCCAAAGTTCGTTTGGACTGTCTTGTTTTTTCTGTTCAAGTTCGCCGAAGTTTAGCAGGTTCTTTTGATCGGAACGAGAGCGTTTTTTAAAATTATTTCGCCGAGGACTGTGCGCCGGTTTCGTCAAAATCCCTCAACAGCGGATTAAACTGGCGCAAGGACCGGCCATCGCTGAAATGCAGATGTTGATATCGTCAAGTATTTGGCGCATTGTTGGCTAATGACGTTATGAATTCGGATGCGAACAACCGGGCAATCCGTGGCTTCACGCTGATCGAGCTTTTGGTTGTGATTGCGATCATTACGATTTTGGCAAGTATGCTTTTGCCTGCGCTGTCGAACGCCAAAAAAGAGGCGATGAAGGACCAGTGCATCTCCAACCAGAAGCAGATTGGGGTTTCGCTCAAACTTTACACCGACGACTACGCAGATGTGTATCCGCAGTTGTTGGATTGGAACACGCTCGGCGGGAAGGATGGGACGTATGATATGTTTGTTCCGGCCACGAAACGGGCACTCTACAATTACCAAGGGAAAAAGGAAATTTTCCAATGCCCGGCGGATATGGGCGACGCGGGAGATTTCGTGTCGGTAACAGCGACGACAAAGAGCAATTGTTTTGCGACCTATGGCAACAGTTACCTGGTTCAATGGGGCGGGGATTCTTACGGTGTGGAGCATCCTTTTGGCAATCCGACCGGTGACGACGCCTATGATCGCACGTCGATGAAGGTCAGCACTGTGGGAATCAAGCCGGTTACGAAGGTGATTCAGGGCGATTGGGTTTGGCATGTGAATCGCGGGGACACCGCCGCGGCCAGCATTTGGCACAATTACAAGGGGCAAACTTTTACGATCATGTTGTGGGGCGATGCCCATGTCGCGCCCTACCGGTTTCCAATCAATAATAATATTGACCTGAAAGTGGATCGCGACAAGAACCCGTGGTGGTGACACGGGAAATCAACTTGTCGTCGCGGTTCGAAAGGGCTACAGTGCTGTCAATGACTGCGGTCTCCAAAGTGTTAGTTGAAATTGTCGATGCACTTCCAGAGGAAAAGGCGCAGGAGGTTGTGGATTTCGCGCGTTTTCTGCAACATCGAAGCGGAGATTTGGAATGGGAACGCATCATTGACGACGCCCGCCCGAGACCGAAGTTGGACGCTTTTGTGGACGCTGCTTTGCGCGAAGGTCAGTTGAGCTGTTAAGCTCTTTTCGTGAATCCCGCTTTTCCCGGGTTCATCTTGACACTGCAACCATTTTCCTTTCCGAACCGGAGCCTCCTCTCCCCTTACCCTCTCCTCCACGCACGCGTGGAAGAGAGGGAGAAGTTAGGGCGTCCACGGTCAGGCCAGATACGGAATTGTCAGCGGGCCTTGGGGGAGGACGGCGACGCGGGCGTTTGGACCGAGAATTTTTAGTCGCTCCTGGACGGCGGCGGCGATGTCGTGGCAAGGAGTCAGGAATGCGCCGCGAACGATTTCGTCCGAGAGGGAACTGTAAAGTAGAACTTCAGCGCGCCTTTGGATCAGGGCCTGGATTTGCGCCTGCCATTGTTCGGGTCGCACGAAACCGGGTGTGCTCAGCATGGTGAGGATTTCCTCGGGGCTTTTTGCGCTGGCCAATAGTTGATCGAGCGGGCTTCCGGCGGGAACGCCTTGACGGCATTCGCAGGCGAGAATCAGCAGGCCGCCCTTTTCGAGAATCCGCGCGCCGGCGCTCATGCCTTTGACGCCCTGGTAAAGATTCAGGTCGAGCGGGTATCCGCTGTTGGTGGTCACGACGATTTCAAAGGGGCCTTTGACCTTTTGCATCGCGGATTGGCGGACGAATTCGTAGCCGAGTTTGTGCGCGGCAATCAGGTCTCCGGCAAAAACGCCGGTGATGTCGCGCTGCTCGTTGAGGGTGACGTTGAGAAGAAAGCTGGGGCCGACGCGCAAGGCGACTTCACGCAACTCTTCCCAAAGCGGGTTGCCGACGGTGATGCCGAAAGTCGAATTGGGATCGTTGATGTTGCGGTAGCCGTGATTGCTCATGATGCTGCGCAATCCGCCGCAACCAGGGATAATTCCCTTTATTCCGCCGCTGAATCCCGCAAAAAAGTGAGGTTCGATGAAGCCTGTGGCGATCCGGACATCGGCCGCGGCGACATGGCGATTGATCAACGCGGGTGTGCCGTCGCGCATGGCGCCGAATTGCGTGAGTTCGGCTTCATTTTCAGGTTCGTGGTTGAGCACGCGGTAATTGCGGACGACTTCGGGAGTGAGCAATGTTTCCAGTTCAGCTTTGGTGTTTGGGCGGTGGGTGCCGAGTTGGTTGAGCAGTGTGATGTTCTCGCGGGGGACGCCGGAAAGGTACTCGAGGAGCCAGGGGATCAGGCGGTGATTGGGCGTGGCTCGCGTGATGTCGGTGAAGGTGATGCAAACTTTATGGCCGGGTTTGACCCAATCGCGCAAAGGGGCGGCAGCGGTCGGTTTTTCGAGCGCGGCTATCACGGCGGCGCGTTCGTCCGCGAGGCCGGGGCGGTGGGCCGGTTGGATGACTGTCACGCGGTCGTCGGGCAAGTCCACCGGCAAATGGCCCTGGCCGTAAGCTAGATTAATTTTCATGCGCAGTGCGATTCCGATATTGGAACGATTCGGCAAGAATATACAGTTCTTTTGCTTGAGCACTTAAAGAAACTCTGCGGCCATTTGAATATGATGAGAGAGAGCGGTCTTTTTGAGTTCTGGCTGCGTTTCGGCTACGTCGCAGGTCACTTGCGAACATGCTCCCTTGCCAGAACTCAAAAATCCTCGCTTCAAATGGCCACAGAATTTCTTTAAGCGCTCTTGCGCAAAAAAAGAAGCGGCTACGCGCGGGGGGAATGCGCATAGCCGCCAAAACGCAGCGAAACTTGCTAAAGGTGACAAGGAACGCGCGGCATGTTCACCAACACCGCAGACAACGCGCCACCTGCATTAGAGGCGCGGACCCCGAGTCGAAGGAAGGTTTGGATATGGTTTGTATGGTTTCTCAATTATAACTCAATTCCGCCACGATCTCAGCAGCCGCCACGCCAAAGGAAACGACGGCTCTGAAATAATCACAAACTGTTAATATATAACATATTATGAAAGCGCTAGTTTTCTGGAGAAAACCGCGCTTTGTAAGCAAATCCGACGAACATCGGGGCTTTCCCAGGTGTTTTACGGGGGAATTCCTTACAAAACCAATTCTGTAAACTGAATCGACGTTTTTTGCTTTTTTGGGAAATTCAAGCCGCGCAAACAAGATTGTCTTAATAAACAAGCTATTATGCGAACGCGTGAAACTTCAGGGAGAAACAATTCGACTGGCAAAAGTTACCGGAGCAACGCTTTGAAAGTGGGCGACGTTAAACGTGTAGATGCGTTGTGCACCGCTCTTTATTGCCGCAGCGAAAAGGAGCGCATCGTAAATTCTTCCGCCCTGTACATTTAAGTGCGCCGCAGCTTCGAGTGTCTTGGAATACTCCGTGGGTGAGAGCGAAATCGACGTAAAGTTCTTAATGATATTTTCTGAAATTAGCTGCCATGCGACGCCGGGCGGCACCTGGCTTGCGCCCGGAAGGCGAGTAAGGACGGCATAGGACTCGGCCAGCGTGTGCGATGCCGCAAAACCTTTGTCAGCACCGGCTTTGATCCTTTCCAGAACCGGTCGCGCCGCGTTGTGGTGAGGATGGCTGGCCACACAGGTCGCAACCAGTACGTTGGTATCGCAAAAGACGGTCATCGTCGTGTTTTAGCAGATCCAATTATGTCATCAATTCGTTCGTCACGCGATTGGCCAACAAAGTCTTCGGCAGCCAGCGAACCGGTAGCCCCGAAAACCAACACGCCGTTGATGCGCTTTAACTGTTCGACTGGGTGAATCGGGCGAAGTTCGATCGCATCACCCTTTGCTTCCACGGCCAAAGTGTCGCCGTTTCTCAACCGAAAGCGGTCACGGAGAGGCTTAGGAAGCACAATCCGGCCCGCTTGATCGATATGAACTGTCGTCTCATTCATGAGGATGAGAATACCATGGAAACTGGGAAATGCCATTTAAACCAGCGACCCGGGTCGCCAAGCCCGCCTTCGCCCGCGAACGCGCTGTTGGTGCCGAATTCAGAATAGTAAACGAAGAGCGGACCGGTGCTGAAAATCGCGCCGCCGGCGACGTTGCCGCCGGAGGTATTGGTCGAACCGTCCGTGCCGCTGCGATTTGTGGGCGGCATTGACGGAAATGATGCAGTTTCTCATGATCAGAGTGCCTTCATTGTAGATAGCACTGCCGCGGGTGCTGCTCGCGCCGTTGAGCAATTGCAGATTGTTAATGGTCAATTGGCAATTCGGATGGAGGTGGAAAGTGCGCGCCACACTTTCTCCGTCAATCACAATGTTATTACTGCCAGCGTCGATGAAGACCTTGGTGGTGATTTCGAGGGTTTGGCTGGAGTTGGTCAGCGAGATGGCTGAATTGCTTTCAAAGTTTGTGATGACATTGCCGCCGGCCAATGCCGCGGAAAAGGTGGTGTAATTGGTGACGATGACCTGGCTGAAAGCGTTCTGACAGAGACAACAAAGCAGCGCGACCGCCGACAGCCAAAGGCGCGACGCCACAGACCGACGTTTGCACATAAACAATATTTGAGGAGGAAAGTTTCGGCCGTTGTTCCTCCTTGAATAATACTCAACCAGTCCGCACCATTCGCTCATGGCCCTCCGATTGCAAGAGGCCGATCCGGTGCCAGGGGCGAAATGGCTGCTGCTTCGGACACAGGTTCGACTGCTCATGCCTATCTGTGTTTTTACGCTTCTCTGCGGATGGGAAATGGTTTTTTGGACTTTGTGGGCCCAAGACGCGGATTGGAATCGCTGGTTTTGGAGTGCCTTGGCAATCACCGGTGTTGCGGGTTTTCCTTTCCTCTTTCTGCTGACGTCATCGTTTTCTTTTGGCAATATGATGAAGCGCAGCATCGAAATTACCGACGAAGGCGTCGCTTCTTCGTGGTCGAAATACGGAACGGTGCCATGGTCTTCAATCGGTTCCCTCCACTTGGCCGAAAATTCCGCGTCAAGTACGCGTTGTTGCTTGGTTGTGCAACATGCCGGATTTCGTAGAGGGAAACCGATTCCATTGAAGCGTTCAAAGTCAGGCAAACGAAGCAACGCGCAGTTTCGATTCCGATTCTTGATCGAGAATCCAGACCAAACAAAGCTTTTTTGTGACGAGATGGCGCGAACTCAACAGGAAAATAAAGCAATTCCAATTCTCCAAAGAAAACCTGCCTCCCCTGTACGTCTTCTATGGCTTTACGTCACGATGTTGGGAATTTTTCTGTTCTTGAATGGAGCACCGCTATTATTCGGGGGCCTAGAACGTCGTTACAAGACTACACCCAAAACCGTAATGCAAAACCTAGGTACTCAACCCGGCAAGAATGCGACAAAGTTCTTCGTCCAGCATTTTCATAGTGCCAAAGAATTCAATTCGTTCTGTATCGTTGCAGGCGCCATGTTTACAGGAGTTGGACTTACGTTGATAATCGTTCCAATATTCGTTGAGAAGCAATTCGGTGCCGCTACGCAATTGGCTGCGAATTAATGAAGCTGTTTTATACAGGGCCGCAGGTGAACGCGGAGTTGCTGGTCGCGATGCTTGAAAAGCACGGGATTCGCGCGCGGCAGGAATGGGTTGATGCCAATGCGCCGGACGATGGCGATTTGAATCGGGAGACGCAGGTGTTTGTCGAGGAATCGGATCATGAACGGGCGCGCACTTTGTTCTATACAGAGCGCGAAGATGAACTTTGATTTGGCACATCCTGCCACTGCTACAATTCATTTGAGCAGAGAGAGGAGCCTCCTCTCCCCGCCCCTCTCCTCCACAAGTGTGCGGAGGAGAGGGAGAAATTGCGGCGGAGCTGAGCTCTTCTTTCAAGAGTGTAGTATTGTCAAGATGCGCCCTCCTTGATAAGAAGTGAGTAATCTCAAATAGATGCCCAGGAAAAAATCCAGACTGTCGATGAGAAAAACCGACCGGGTTATTCTCATTTTAGTGAGCTTGGTATTGCTGTCGGCGGCGGTAATGCTCATCCAAGATTTACGTAAAACGCAAAAGTCTCGGGAAGAATTTCATCGGATGACCATTGTGAAGGAGTTGGTCGCCGCAAAAGTGGAAGCGTACAAAAAAGAGAACGGTCACTACCCGGATTCCATCGCGGTTCTTTCGTTCGCCAATTCACCAGAAGAGAGAGCCATCGAGCCTGATCTTCCGAAGGTTCGTTACCGGCGCACGGGGGATGGTTACGCTGTTGGTTGGGAAGGTGTTTATGTTCACTCCCCTTGATGGGTGGCTGATGGCCAAGCCGAAATTACCAATTGGCGGGCGGGGATGGCTCAGGTATATTCAAGGGCATGTTCGAGAAAATTAAAGAAGAGTTGCCGCGCGCCGCCCAAAAAGTCGCCCATTTGCGGAGGTTTCTTTGACGTCCCTATAATCCAAAAGCGTCTCGGCGAGCTCGACGCCCTGATGACGCAGGAAAATTTCTGGAGCAACCGGGAGAAAGCGCAGTCGCTCATTGACGAGGCCAATTCCCTGCGCAAAAAAACTGAGCCGATCCTCAAGGCTGAACGCCAAATCGACGATTTTCGCGTGATGCTGGAATTGGCGCAGGAGGAACCGGCCGCCGAACAGGCGCGGCACGAAACGGAACTGGAGCGCGAATTGTCCGCATTGGCCAAGGAACTCGACGGGCTGGAGTTGAAGGTTTTTCTCAACGGGCCGCATGACAAGAATAATTGCATTCTCAGCATCAATTCCGGCGCGGGCGGAACGGAGTCTTGCGATTGGGCGAACATGCTGCTGCGCATGTATCAACGCTGGCTTGAGGCGCGCGGCTGGGAAGTTGAAGTGACGGACGCGCTCCCCGGCGAAACTGCTGGGATCAAGAGCGCGACGCTGCTGGTTCGCGGCGAATGTGCGTACGGATTTTGCAAGGCGGAACGCGGGGTGCATCGGCTGGTGCGGATTTCGCCGTTTGATTCCAACAAGCGGCGGCACACGAGTTTTGCGAGCGTGGACGTGATCGCAGAAATCGAGGAGACAAGCTCGGACATCGTTTTGCCGCCGGTGGAGTTGCAGGTGGATACGTATCGGTCCGGCGGCAAGGGCGGGCAGAACGTCAACAAGGTGGAGACGGCGGTGCGCATCACGCACTTGCCGACGGGGCTTGTTGCGGCGTCGCAGAATCAGCGGTCACAGCACCAGAATCGCGCGACGGCAATGCGGTTGTTGATCTCCAAGATTTACGCGAAGCGGCTCGATGAACAGAAGGCGGAGCTGGAACGATTTTACGGCGAGAAGGGGGCGATTGGGTGGGGGCACCAGATTCGGAGTTACGTGTTCCAACCGTATCGGATGGTGAAGGACCTGCGCACGGGCGAAGAGACCAGCAATGTCCAGGCGGTGATGGATGGGGACCTGGATCCGTTCATCAACGCATGGTTGCGCGCGGGTTGCCCGCTAAAGCGGATGGCCGGGGTGAAGGACGAGACGGACGAATGAACATTCTTGACAAGATAGTCGCGGAAAAGGAGCGCGAGGTTGCGGGTCTTCCGAAGCGCGCTGTTGAGGCTGCTGCTGGGAGGCGGGATTTTGCGGGCGCTTTGAGAAAGCCGCGTCGCGGCAAGGTCGCGTTGATTGCGGAAGTTAAAAAGGCGTCGCCGAGCGCGGGGGTGATTTGCGCGGATTTTGATCCGGTCCGCATTGCCAAAGAATACGAGGCAGCGGGAGCGGATTGTCTTTCGGTGCTGACCGACACGAAATTTTTTCAAGGCTCGCTCGATTACCTGCGGCAAATTCGCGAGGCGGTGAAGCTGCCGTTGCTGCGCAAGGATTTTATAATCGACGAAAGGCAGATTTCGGAATCGATCGAGAACGGGGCAGATGCGATTTTGCTGATCGCCCGAATTTTGGATGACGCGCGGTTGAAGAGGTTTCACGCGCTGGCGACGAAGGCGGGGTTGTCGGTGTTGGTTGAGACGCATGATGAGCGCGAAATGGATCGGGCGCTTGCGATTGGGGCGACGTTGATTGGTGTCAATAATCGCAATCTGGACAATTTCACGGTGGATATTTCTACGACTGGACGGTTGGCTGCGAAGGTTTCCAACGGGGCGACGCTGGTTGCCGAAAGCGGCATTCATTCGCGCGCTGATGTTGAAGCGTTGGAGCGATCGGGCGCGAAGGCGATACTCGTCGGCGAGGCTTTGATGCGAAATTCCGCGGGAATCGCGGCGAAGGTGTCAGAACTATTGGGAGCGCGATATTGAAAATTTGCGTTTGTACTTTATTTTTGACTGTCAGGCGGATGCGAAGCGACGGTCGCGGACGCCTCGGCGAGGCGTCCCCACCCCAAGGCATAGCCTTCTGAGAATTCACTTTCCGCCGCGGGCAACCACCGTTACATTGTTTTTAGAGAGCGACTCCAAATGGACGCAGAACATATCAGGAATTTCAGCATCATCGCCCATATCGATCATGGGAAAACAACGCTTTCCGACCGCCTTCTTCATCGCACGGGCACCGTAGCCACGCGAGAGATGGAGGACCAATTGCTCGATTCCATGGACCTTGAACGGGAACGCGGCATCACGATCAAGGCGCATCCGGTCACGATGCTTTACAAGGCGAAGAACGGCGAAACGTACGAGCTGAACCTGATCGACACGCCGGGACACGTTGATTTTTCCTACGAAGTTTCGCGCAGCCTTGCCGCCTGCGAGGGCGCTCTGTTGATCATTGATGCCGCGCAAGGCGTCGAAGCGCAGACCGTCGCCAATGTTCACCTGGCGATGAAGCAAAACCTGACGATCATTCCTGTCATAAATAAAATTGATCTGCCGCACGCGAACATCCCACAGGCCAAGACGCAGATGGAGGAGATCCTGGCCATTCCCAGCGAAAGCGCGATTTTGGCCAGCGCGAAGGAAGGGATCGGCATTGAGGACATTCTGGAGGCGATCGTGCAGCGGGTTCCTGCGCCGAAACCGACGGGCGCGCCGACGCTTCAAGCGCTGGGGTTTGATTCTTATTTTGACACTTATAAAGGCGTCGTGACGCATGTGCGCGTCTTCAACGGCGAATTGCGCGCCGGGATGCACGTGAAGTTGCTGCATTCGGGCAAGGCGATAGAAGTGAAGGAAGTTGGGAGCTTTAATCCCAAGCCTTACGTCCGGGAAAAATTGGAAGTTGGCGAAACCGGCTACATGACGGCCAACATCAAGAGTCCCAAAGACGTCAAGATGGGCGATACGATCACCGACGTTCGCAATCCCTCGCCCACGTTGCCGGGTTTCAAGGAAATCCACCCGATGGTGTTCAGCGGACTGTATCCGATCAACACTTCGGATTACGAACATCTCAAGGCGAGCCTGGGCAAATTGCAGTTGAACGACTCGGCGTTTGTTTATCAGCCGGAGAGTTCCGTGGCGCTGGGGTTTGGGTTTCGCTGCGGATTTTTGGGATTGCTGCATTTGGAAATTGTCCAGGAACGGCTCCGTCGCGAGTACAACATGGACATCATCGCGACCTATCCGAGCGTCGTGTACAAAGTTGTGATGACGGACGGCAAGGAAAAGGAGATCGACAACCCGGCGTTTTTGCCGGAGCCGAACTACATCGAGCGAATCGAGGAGCCGATGGTCTTCGCGTTCGTGATTTGTCCCAACGAATATATTGGCGACATGATGGCGCTGATCGCGGAAAAGCGGGGCGTCGTCGATCACACCGAAACGCTCGATCCCCGGCGCGTCATGCTGACGAGCACGGTGCCGCTTGGGGAAATTCTAATTGACTTTCACGACCGCATCAAGAGCATCACGCGCGGTTTCGGCTCAATGGATTACGAGCACGCCGGCGGGCAGAATTCGGACATGGTCAAGCTCGACATGCTGGTCAATGGAGAATCGGTCGATGCGTTTTCGTGCATTGTCCATCGGTCCAAAGCGGATACTCGCGGCCGGAATCTTGCGGCCAAGCTAAAGGAAGTCATCCCGAAGCAGCAATATCAGGTGGCGATTCAGGCGGCGATTGGCGGAAAGGTCGTCGCGCGCGAAACCGTCAGCGCGATGCGCAAGGATGTCACCGCGAAATGCTACGGCGGCGACATCTCGCGAAAACGGAAATTGCTGGAGAAACAGAAGGAAGGCAAAAAGCGGATGAAGTCGTTTGGCTCTGTCAACATTCCGCAGGAAGCTTTCATCGAAGTGCTCAAGTCCTAGGGCGTTTTAAAATGCACTCCAGCCGTAATTTGGTACATTTGCGGGGCGCCTATGTGAAAGCGGCAGAGGACTGCCGCGCTCCACGACGCTTCGCGCTCAACGATGTGGATTTTATTACTCGCCTATGAAGCTACGATGGTTTTTATCAGGCACCGTCCGGCAAGCCACCGACATGTGCAAGCATGTCGAAAAACTGCTCAACGCGCAGCGCGACATTCTTCCGAACTCAGCGCTGGTCGCGGTGACGCCGGTGGTTGCGGACACCCGTGAATCGATCCGGCTTGGCGCGGACGACGCAACCTTGCGCCAAAAAATGGAGGAGTTGGAAGGAATTGTAGCCAAGTGGATCAAGCCTTACCCGAATGCAGAGTGGCGCGAGAATATTGAGGTCTTTCTCGTGGCGATTGTCGTGGCGATGGCGATCCGAACGTTTTTCCTTCAACCCTTCAAAATTCCCACGGGGTCGATGCAGCCGACGCTTTTCGGCATAACGGAAAAGGATTTGCGCGCTGACCGCGATTTCAAAATGCCGAACATGTTGCAGCGTATTTACGAGGCGGCAGTTCACGGGGTAATTTATCATCAAATCATTGCGCCGGACGGCGGCCAGGTGGACCTTTTCAAAATAGGCCCCGTTCAACATGTGCTGCTAATGATCAACAAGCAGACGTTTTGGGTGAAATACGATCATCAGTCCGAGCTAACCCCAATTACGTTGTGGTTTGGGCCGGATGAACATCTTGCCTATTACGCTGGACTGGACAAACGCTCGGTGTTTAGCAAAGGCGACCCGATTGTTTGTTTCGAGGAAAAGACGGGCGATCATCTTTTTGTGGATCGATTCACCTATAATTTCCGAACGCCGAATCGCGGCGATATTGTCGTGTTCAAAACCAAAGGCATCGACGGAATTGCGCAGGACCAATTTTACATTAAACGCCTGGTTGGCCTTCCGGGCGAAACGGTGAGCATTGGGGACGATCGGCACGCGCGCATCAATGGAGTGCCGCTGGACGCTTCCACCCCGCATTTTGAAAATGTGTACGGGTTCGACCCGAGTAAACCTCCGCAAGAAAGCCATTATAGCGGACATGTGCTGGATTCGCGCAGCCTGATTGCGACTCCGGAAGATTCGCTCAAAATCCCGGAGCGGAGCTACGTTGTCTTTGGCGACAATACGATGAATAGTCTTGACTCTCGCTTTTGGAGATTCGTTCCGCAGAACAATGTGATCGGGAAAGCCTTCTTCATTTACTGGCCAATCAGCGACCGCTTCGGCTGGGGCCAGCATTAAGCAGCGTCGGCGCGCTCCGGCGAATTTACTCGCGTTGGCGGTGGGTTGGCGCGTATCACTTCGGGAAACGCCGCTGGTCAAATGCCGACAAAAACCATTTTCCAAAACCGATTCGCCAGGTGGCTGATCGGATTTCTTTTTTGGACTGGAATCGGCCTTTCCTTCGCAAGCCAGTTTTACATTTCCAGCGCGAAAGCCGGCCTGGACGTGACGTGGGCCGAGGCTGTCAACTATTCTCTGGCAGATTGGTATGTTTTTGCGCTGCTCTCGATTCCAGTCATTTACCTCGCGCGACGATTTCCGTTTGAGGAGCGCCGGTGGCGCACAAGTCTTCCAGTTCATCTCGCTTCCAGCGCGGCCTTTTCGCTCACTTACATGGTGTTGCGGGCGTGGTTGGGGCACTGGCAAGGCGCGACGAATTTTGCAGACGCATTCAAGCCGCTGCTGGTCAAAACGTGGCATTTTAATCTGCTGGTGTATTGGGTCATCGTCGCTGTCAGCCAGGCTTCGGAATATTATCGAAAATTCCGGCAGCACGAGATGAGCGCGTTGGAATTAGAAAAGCGGCTTGCCCAAGCGAAACTGCAGGCGTTGCAAATGCAGTTGAATCCGCATTTTCTTTTCAATTGCCTTCATTCGATTTCGTCGTTGATGCACCAGGATGTCGAGGGAGCCGATCGGATGATCACGCAATTGGGTGATCTGTTGCGGGCTGCGCTCGCGAACTCGGATACTCAGGAAGTGCCGTTACGTCAGGAACTGGACTTTCTCCGGCGTTACTTGGAAATCGAGCAAACGCGGTTCGGCGAGCGGCTCGCAGTCAAGATGGATATCGCGCCGGAAACGCTGGATGCGCTGGTGCCGAATCTCATTTTGCAGCCGCTGGTCGAGAACGCGATTCGCCACGGGATCGAGCCGCACGGCAAGGCAGGGCGAATTGAACTGCGGGCGAACCGACAGAACGGGTTGCTCGCGCTCGAAGTCCAGGACAGCGGCGCGGGGTTGCGCGGCGCGCCCACGAGGGAGGGAGTTGGTCTGTCAAATACGCGCGCGCGATTGCGCGAGTTGTACGGGGCCGCGCATCAATTTGATTTGCGGGACGGCGCGGACGGAGGGTTGCAAGTCCGTCTGAGCATCCCGTTTCGGAGCGATACTGTTTCACATGAAAATTCGAGCGTTGATCGTCGATGACGAGCGGCTGGCGCGCGAGCGGCTGCGCCAGTTGTTAAAGGACGAGCCGGAAATCGAAATCGCCGGCGAATGTTCCAATGGATCGGAAGCCGTCGCGGCGATTCGCGATTTGCGACCGGCGTTGGTTTTCCTGGACATTCAGATGCCGGAACTGGACGGATTTGAAGTGCTGAAAAGCATCGAAACGGAAAAGTCGCCAGTCATTGTTTTTGTCACGGCGTTTGACGAATTCGCCGTGAAAGCTTTTGAGATTCACGCCGCGGATTATCTGTTGAAGCCGTTCAATCGGGAACGATTTCAAACTGCGTTGCGCCGGGCAGTGGATCGGGTGGCGCATCGCGATGATGGGGCCGCGCAGAAGCGTCAGGCGAGCTTACTGACGGAATTGGCCACCGCGAAATCCGCGAATCGACTAATGATAAAATCCGGCAGCAAAATAGCGTGGGTTCAGCCGGAGGAAATTTTCTGGATCGAGGCGGCCGACAATTATGTTGAGTTGCACCTTGCGGAAAAATCGCATTTGCTGCGCGAAACGCTTAACGCGATCGAGAGCCGCCTGGCGCCCGGCCAATTTGTCCGCATCAGCCGGTCGGCCATTGTCAACAAATTGCATGTGCGGGAGCTTCAGCGGTTGTTTTACGGCGGCTACGCGGTGATTCTGCAAAACGGGACGAAACTAACACTCAGTCGGCGCTATCGCGATAAGCTCAAGGATTTTGGTGTCGGGGGCGAAGAACTCCTGGGCACGGCTTGACGGTGGTGTCCCACTTTGAAATCGGGTGGATAGAAGGGGTGAAACCTGCCGCGTTGCCATCGGCTCAAAGAACTGCAAGCTCGATCATTTTCGCTCCCTTGGGCAATTTGATCGGCGCGGGTTCAAACCACAGCGCCAGCGCTTCATGGGCATTGGCAATGGCTTCTGCTTCGGTATCGCCGGCAGTGGCGCAGCCGGGCAATTCGGGGAACACCGCCGACCAGCGTTTAGCTTCGGGATCAAATTTAACCATCAACCAAAATTTCATTATCAGAACGATAACCGCGGTGATTCCTCGAAGCAAGTTGGTCACACGTGTTTTGAATCGCTCCGCTGCTATCGCGACAAGCTCAAGGATTCTGGAATTGCGAGAGAGTGAACACTGCGTGACAATTGATATCCTTTGTTGCATCTGCGTTGCACCCTGGAGCAGCACCCGCTACCTTCCCTTAAGTTGGAGATCGCTGTAAAAAACAAAGTAATGAAATTCTCAGCAATCGTATCGACAGCATGGTTGATGGGACTGATGCTGACGGGTTGCAATAAATCGCCGCAACCTGCGCTCGACGATTTGCAAAACGAATTTGCGACAAAACATATTGCTTTTACAGCCCCCATCGGTTCCAAATACTTGACTGTGGAACAGTGGGAACAGGCTGTGCGGCAGTGTCCCGATGCCGAGGATTATGCAGCCCGGTTTTTGGCATTGGGCAAAGCGCATCCTAAGACGGCAGTCGCCGAGCAGGCGATGTGGTGGATTGTTGCATACTGCCCGGAAGCTCCAAGCTGCAAGGAAGCCATTGGCATTCTTTCTTCCGATTTTGCCGACCACTTTCCTGATCAATGCCGCGCGTCGATTCAGCCTACCATTCCATACGCAGACCATTATTTTCGGGCTATAACCGAAAAGAGTCCAAGCAGGCAAATGCAAGGCTGGGCTATGCTCGCTCGAGCGCGATTTCGGCAAACTGTCATGCACGACAATGCTACTGCGCAAAAACTTTTCGATCAGGTCGTTTCACAATATGGCGATATTGCGGTATCCGCGACCAGTTCAGTCACGTTGGGCGAACTTGCCAACAACGATCTGGCCAATTTGCGGAACCCGGACTTGATGCCTGAACACCTTGCATCAGGTCTGAAAGCCCCTCCCTTTGTGGCCACAACCATGGACGGGCAAACTGTCAAATTCCCCGAAGCTTACAAAGGCAAGGTTGTGCTTCTTGATTTTTGGGCTATCTGGTGTGGCCCGTGTGTGAAGGAAATTCCAAACGTCGTTAAAGCTTACTTGAATTATCATTCCAAAGGATTTGAAATTCTCGGTGTTAGTCTTGACCAGGTAGGCTCTGAAAAGGTTCTCACCCGTTTTATTGAAAAAAACGAAATGCCCTGGCCACAAATCTACGATGGCAAGTACCTTGATTCGCCAATCTACAGACGCTACGGGGCCGAAGGCATCCCTCACGCTTTTATTGTGGATGGCGACACTGGAATAATTATGGCAGAGGGCGATAACGCTCGCGGCCAAAAGCTGGCGACCGCTATCGAGGACGCGTTGAAAAGGCGTTTGCCATAAGCTAACCAGCAGCAAATTAAGTAGATAGTGCAGACGCATATCAGATATCGGCTCTTTGATGCTACTGTCGGTTTTCACCAAAGGGCGGAGCATTAAACAGAGGTAACCGCCGCAAAATAGAACCTTTGGATTTTAAAGGACGGTCCCAGAAATCATCCGCTTCCGCAGCATATCCAGGGCTTGTTGCGATGTGACGGATTTGAAAGTTTCTCTGTCAAATGGATTTAAGTTCCGTTTTGCGACGGTCCCATTCGCGTCCGCCAGTGCGATGAAAACGGTTCCCACCGGTTTGGACTCCGTCCCGCCGGTTGGACCGGCAATTCCCGTGACGGCTATCGCGTAATCGGTTTGACAGCGTTTGCGCGCGCCCTCGGCCATTTGGCGGGCGACCGTTTCGCTGACTGCGCCGTGCTCTGAAATGGCTTCCGCGGTGACACCAAGCAGGTCGATTTTTGCTTCGTTGCTGTAAGTGACCATCCCGCACTTCAGGACGGCGGAAGCTCCGGGAACGTTTGTCAGGCGATGCGCAATAAACCCGCCGGTGCAGGATTCCGCGAGAGCGACGGTTTTATTTTGCGCGGTCAGTTCCTGGACGACGGTTTGTTCCAGCGTCGCATCGTCAACTGCAAAAATCAGGCCGCCGAGCAATTGGCGGACGATCAACTCGCTTTCTGCGACGAGCTTTTCAGCGTCGTCGCCGCGCGCGGCCAGACGAACTTCGACTTCGCCAATTCGCGCGCAATAGCCGATTTCCAAGCCGCGCTCGACCAGCGGTTTGAGCGGTGCCGCAATTCGCTCTTCAACAAGCGATTCGCCGAGACCCGTTGTTTTGAGCGTACGGCTGAGGAATTTTTTGTTCGCGGGAAATTCTTTCAACAACAAGGGAACCACCGAGGCTGCAAACATCGGGCGAAGTTCGCGCGGAGGTCCGGGCAGAAGGACAACCCAGCTTCGGCCCGCGCCGCTTCGGAACGGGTTCGGGTTGACCTCAATGGCCAAACCCGGAGAAGTGCCGTTGGCGTTGCGCAGAACGATAGCGCCTTTGGGAACCATCGCCTGAACGCGTGTGCTGGGTGTCATCACGATGTTACGCCGATTGAAATATTGCTCGATGCCGGAAATGATCGATTGATCGAGCTCCAGTTCGCGCCCGAGCAAACGGGCAATCAAGTCGCGCGTGATGTCATCGGAAGTCGGCCCCAGTCCGCCCGTGGTAATGACGAGGTCGGAGCGTTCGAGCGATTCGCGGACGGCGGCTTGAATCGAAGGGCCGTCATCGGCGACGCAAATTTGCCGGTTTATCTCGTAGCCCAAATCGGCCAACTGGCGGCAAATCCATTGCTGGTGAGTGTTGAGGACCCGACCCAGCAAAAGTTCCTGGCCAGTGTTGATCAGCTCGATGTGCATCGGCGCGTTGTTGAACTTTAACCGCGTTTCCCGATTTTATCGACGTGGGATTGCATCGCCTCTTCCTGCTCCTCGATCGATTCGATCAGTTTGAACTGGGTGCGGCTACGGTCGAGATTGTGGTTTGGGCGGTGAATGCGGAAATACGTGTCACCAGCCAGATGATCCGTCAAAAAGCGCAGGCCAATGGTGAACGTGATCAACTTTCCAGCAAAGGCGATGTACGACTTCTCGGCGCGCGTCAGAAATTCTCCGGCGGTTTCGAGATAACCTTCCGCGAGTTGTTTGAACATCGGCATTTGCATCTTCACTTTGGAGAGGTCCAACTCATCTTCCATCGTGGGGCTGGTAGCGGTGCGAACCATGTCGCCGAAGTCGTAAAGAACGCTTCCCGGCATGACGGTG
Source organism: Verrucomicrobiia bacterium (assembly GCA_036501665.1). Classification (GTDB taxonomy): domain Bacteria; phylum Verrucomicrobiota; class Verrucomicrobiia; order Limisphaerales; family Palsa-1400; genus DATAUD01. Next base: position 106,120 of record DASXZW010000104.1, on the reverse strand, counting down.
TCGAGGTCCACGACGCACATTGCCTCGCCTGTGACGGTGTCAAGCATGACATTGTTGAACTTCGTGTCGTTGTGGGTGATTCGCTCGGGAATCTTCTTCTTTGCAAGGGCGTCCAGAAGTGTGTCAACTATTTTTTCATGCTTGAGGGCGAATTCAATCTCTGGCTTGGCCGCCGTGGCGCGGTTGAAGTGGTCTTGCTCGACGGCTTTTTCAAATGCCTCGAATCGTTTCCGCGTATGATGGAAATTTGGGATGGTGTCAACCATGCGCGGACCGGGCAGATCAACGAGCAGATTTTGAAAATTGCCGAATGCCCTCCCTGCCTGACGCGCTTGTCCCGGTGAACGCACGGCCTCAAAGGTTTCGACGCCTTCAACGAACACGAATGTGCGCCAGTATTCCCCCGCGCTGTCCCGATAAACTGGTTTTCCGTCGCGGGTCGGGACGAATGTGAGACATCGCCGCGTGATGTCCCGCGCATGGGCCTTTTCCAGCTTCGCGCGCAAATGCGTTGTGACGCGCACAACGTTGTTCATCACCGCATCCGGGTCTTTGAAAACGGTCCGGTTGATTTTCTGATGAATGTAGCGGACGCGGGTTCCGCCCTGGTCGTAAGAGGCGGAGTAGGTTTCGTTGATGTGGCCGATTTTGCAGGTCTCGGCGTGAAGAATTTCTCCGTAGATTTGGAATTGTTTCGAAATCTCCTGCAATTGTGATTCGCGGTAAGCGGACATAGAGTGGGACTTTATCCGGCTTTGACGGCCCGCAAGTCAATCGGAATCTCATTGCCCGATGGCAGCGATACCGGGTAATAAGCCGGGAATGAGCGCCGGCATTCGCATCAAGGACCTCCCGAAAAACGAGCGACCGCGCGAACGCCTCGCTGAAATGGGCGCGGACGCCCTGAGCGCCTCCGAGTTGATCGCCATTCTTCTGCGAACAGGAACCAAGGGAGTTTCGGCGATTGAAGCGGCCCAGCAACTTGTGCAGAAGTTCGGCACATTGAACGCGCTGTCGCAGGCGTCGCTCGATCAATTGCGGGAAATTCCCGGCGTCGGGCTGGACAAGGCGATTGCGCTCAAGGCGGCGTTCACGCTGGCGCGCAGGATGGCCCGGGAGATTCGAGGCGAATCTCCGGTGTTGGACAATCCCGAGAGCATCGCCGATTTCCTACGAGAGGAAAATCGTGGTTATTCGGTGGAGCATTTTCAGGCTGTTCTTTTAAATACGCGCCGGAAACTCATCAAAGTCGAACTTATCTCGCAGGGATTGGTGGACACGTTGCTGGCGCATCCGCGCGAAGTTTTCAAACCGGCGATTGCCGCCAACGCGTCAGCGGTGGTGCTGGTGCATAATCATCCCAGCGGCGACCCGACGCCTTCCGCCGCGGATATCAAAGTGACACGCGATCTGATTCGCGCGGGGGACCTTTTGAAAATTGAGGTGCTCGACCACGTCATTCTGGGACGGCGCAACCAAGAGGGAGGCAAGGATTATGCGTCGTTGCGGGAGTTGGGATATTTTCTGTAGGGCATAATTAGAGCGCGGTCGATAAACCTTATTTTTGGTATTCCAAAATATCTCCAGGCTGGCATTCCAACGCTTCGCAAATCGCCTCCAAGGTTGAGAACCGCACAGCTTTAGCCTTGCCGTTTTTCAAGACGGAAATGTTGGCCATCGTGATGCCGACTTTCTCGGCGAGCTCAGTGACGCTCATCTTCCGCTTCGCCAACATGACGTCGATGTTAATAATGATTGCCATGCTGCTTCCGTTATACCGTCAGGTCGTTCTCAGATTTTATATCCACGGCATTTTGCAAAACCCGTTCAGATATAGCCGCCGCAGTGGCGACGACGATTGCAGGAAAAGTAACGAGGATGCGCATGAAAAGGCCGCCCGGCCTGTCTTCCCGGTCGCCACCGATCATGAAAATGACGCTTACCGCAACAAAACCAATAAGGGTCAGCGCGCAATATTTTATGATCCGCAAAGAATTCACGGTCGCCTGCGAGAATGTCTTGTTTTGCCTTACGTAGCCCAACACCTTGAATGCGTAATAGAGCGCCGCGAAAAACGGAGTGGAACCGATAAACGCATACATCACAAAGGAATTGAAATACATCTGAAACAGTGTGGCGTGCGCATTTGCGCCCTCGACGTGAGGCTCCCAAAGCAGGATCGCAAGAGCGCCGATGCCGATGAGCACGATGACTGCCTGAAGAAAAATTGTTGAGCTTCTTTTCATAAAAATGCCCTAATTAATACGCTTACAGGGTAAACCAGTATTTATCGAATTGCAATACTTATTTATCGTTAATCGTTAAATAATAGCAATTTTAATGAATCCTATTCCATAAACTTGACGAATCCATCGCAGGATCATGCCGAGTCTTGTACAGAGGGCTCTTTTGCTGTGCTAAAGCGAAGCCAGGTTTGCCTTGTTGCAAATTAGTCCGTCAGCCAGTGCTTGACCATTGCGCTGGCAACTTCATCGCAAGCATCCTCGGCATCGGTACCGGCGATGTTGGTTCCTATGACCACTGAGAAATCTTTTTCGGGAGCGAGCCACATCACGACGTACCACATTGTGTTGGAGCCGTTGTGCATGAGCACCTTGCCGTCAGCCCATCCCCGCACCAACACAATCCAACCGCAGGCATAGTTGCTCTCGTGAGGCGGCGTGTGAAGGCGAACAAGCGTTGCAGGTTGGATGAGACCGGCCTTTTGTTCCTTGTCCATTTGAAAAATTGTGTAACGCGCAAGGTCATCGAGCGAACAATGAACCGTGCCGCCCGGGCCGATTGAAGGCGGGTTGTCTTCCTGCAAGGGAACCATTTTCTGACCCCTGCGAGCGTGGCCCCAAGGCTCATCCACCAAGCCAGGTGTTCCCGGCGGACCGAAACCGGCGGTGTCCAAGTGCAACGGTTTGAACAGCCGGTCGGTGATCAGTTTTTCCCAGGGTGTTCCGGTCAATTTTTCCAGCATCGCGCCGATGATCGAGTAACCCTGGTTGGAGTAGATCATTTTGGTTCCGGGCGGCGCTTGCGGCGGTTGGGCAAGCACGGCTTTGATGAATTCCAGGCGTTGCTTGGTCGGCGTGCCTTGTTTTTCCCACGCTCGATGCCAAGCCTCGGCGGGAGGCGATCCCGGAACGCCGCCGCGATGCCTCAGTAATTGCGTGACTGTCACCGATTCATATTGCTTGTCCATCTTTCCCTTCAACTCGGGGAAAACATTCGCGATGGTCGTGTCCCAGTTAAGCTTTCCTTCCTCGATGAGCATTCCGGTGATGGTGGCGGTCATCGACTTGGTGCAGGAACCGATGTGAAAGATGTCGTTGGTCGTTATTTGCGTCGGATCGCCCAATTTGCGGACGCCAACAGCGATGCGGTCACAAATTTTTCCGTCTTTGACAACGACAGCGGCAAGCGCGGGGAGGTTGTGTTTCTTGCGAATGTCTTCGAGGGCTTGGGACATGTTTGTGGTTTGCGGCACAGCCGAAACCTTGATGCCACCAAATATCAAAGCCGATGCCGCCAGCAAACCAATGGAAATTCCGAGTTTTGCACTTTGAAATTGCGCCTGAAACATCGTGATCTGATACTGTCGCAGAACATGAACGCAGTCACGGTCAAATAACATTTATGATGCACCCAACGGCGGTCATCAGCCCAAAGGCGCAACTGGACTCCACCGTGGAGGTCGGGCCTTTTGCGGTCATTGACGCCGATGTGTCTGTCGGGCCGGGATGCCGGATTGGGCCGCATGTTTATTTGACGGGGCACACCACAATCGGAGCGAACAACCGATTCCATGCGGGCGCGGTCATCGGCGACGCGCCGCAAGATGTAAAGTATAACGATGAGCCAACGCGCCTTATCATCGGCGACGGAAACCTTTTCCGCGAAGGGGCGACTGTCCATCGTTCCGCAAAGGTCGAAGAAGCGACGGTCGTCGGCTCGAACAACTTTCTGATGGTCAACTCCCATCTTGGCCACAACGTTCATATTGGCAATCACGTCATCATTGCCAACGGCGCGCTGATCGCGGGCCATGTGGAAATTGCCGACCGCGTTTTTATTTCGGGGAATTGCCTTGTGCATCAGTTTGTGCGAATCGGCACGCTGGCGTTGATGCAAGGCGGTTCGGCCATCAGCCAGGACCTTCCGCCTTACACGATTGCGCGTCGAGGCAATGCGATTTGCGGATTGAACACCATCGGATTGCGCCGGGCGGGAATCAGTACCGACGATCGGCTAGAATTGAAGCGGCTTTACAACAAACTCTTTTGCGGAAATCAGAATTTTTCTGAAGCGATTGCGCAAGCTCGTGTTGAGTTCGTTGGCGCTCCCGCCAAAGTGATGCTCGATTTTATTTCTGCTAGCAAACGCGGCGTCTGCCGTCACGGCGGCGACCATCACGAAGAGTCGGAAGATTGACTAACCGGAAAAATTTCGGCACAACACTGCCAGCCGCTGAACATTAAACTTTAAACACTAACTTTACCTCACCATGCCTCCCAAAGCCGACAGAGTCGCAGAACCAAAAATTCCACCCGCGCGCCAGCGTGACTTGGACGCCGCCATTTCCTCGATCACGAAAGCGTACGGCGATGGCAGCATCATGCGCCTGGGCGATGCGCGCGCGAAGGTTGGGATCGAATTTATTCCCACCGGCGCGCTCGCGGTTGATCTGGCGCTGGGAATCGGCGGGGTGCCGCGCGGGAGAGTCGTGGAGATTTTTGGGCCGGAATCCTCGGGCAAAACGACGCTCATGCTTCACGTGATTGCCAACGCGCAAAAGGGCGGTGGCCTGGCTGCGTTCATCGATGCCGAGCACGCGCTTGATCCGGCTTACGCGAAAAAACTCGGCGTGAACCTGGACGAATTGCTGGTTTCGCAACCGGACAGCGGCGAGGAGGCTTTGAGTATTTGCGAAACACTCGCGCGCTCCAATGCGCTTGATGTCATCGTCGTCGATTCCGTGGCCGCGCTGGTGCCGAAGGCGGAATTGGAAGGCGAAATGGGGATGGCGACGATGGGCATGCAGGCCCGTTTGATGAGCCAGGCGCTGCGCAAACTTACCGCGATCCTCGCCAAATCCAAAACGACCTGCATTTTCACGAATCAATTGCGCGAAAAAGTCGGCGTCATGTTCGGCAGCCCGGAAACCACTCCCGGCGGCAAGGCGCTCAAATTTTACGCGAGCATTCGCATTGATATCCGGCGTCGCGACACATTGAAAGACGCCGCGGGCGTCGCCATTGGAAACGCGGTCAAAGTGAAGATCGTCAAGAACAAGGTTGCGCCGCCGTTCGCGGAGGCGGAGTTTGAGATAATTTACAATCACGGCATCAACAAGGAAGGCAGCATTCTGGACGTCGGAATCGCAAACGGGGTTGTCGATAAGAAAGGCGCGTGGCTGCAATTCGAGGGAGAACTGATTGGCCAGGGCAAGGAAGCGGCGCGGTTGGCATTGATCGAGAAGCCGGATTTGGCTAAAAAGATCGTTTCTGCGATTATGGATAAGCGCAATGGCGTCCCTGTAGTGACCGAGGCGAAATAGCGTCTCGCCATTTGCGCGAATTCTTTTCGAGCTTTGTATCAATGATAGACAGGTTCGGGCCCGCTTTGTTGAATTGCTTCCATCAGCGAGCGGGCCTTCCTGCGGACCACCGGGTCCGGATCATCCATCAGGTTTGGCAGTATGTTCCGCGCAAGGCGAGCGCCTTCGAAATGGCGCGCCAAGGCCGCGCAGGCGTTTCGACGCACATTCGGGTTTGCATTGGTTAAACAGTCTATCGCAATCGGATCAGTCAAGGAATCCATTCTAAACTGAGGGCTTTCAGCATACACTTCCCACCCCATCATCGGAGTGCCAGTGCTCTCGGCCCACTGCGCCAGCGCCTTTTCCAGAGTCGTTCCAGGGACATCCCCGCCGCCGATGCGTCCTAAGGCCCAGACTGCGGCAAGACGAACATTTGCATTTGTGTCCGCGCAAAGCTTGATAATCGTGGGAAGTTCATTCGTGGCGCGAGCCCCCGCTTGCGCCAGACAGATTGCCGCCCGCAAGCGGATTTGAGGCATTTCGTCTTGCGCGGCGAGCGAAAGCCATCGCAGGCCGACGGCTGTTACTTTGTCTGGATCGATTCGATAAAGCACGGCGCCAAGGACTGGAACGCGCACCATCCAATTTGTGTCCTCCAACAACGGCAGCAGCTTGGGCGCGATTTCCCGCAAGTCGTCTCTTTGCACGACGGCTTCGGCTGCCCAGGGAAGCGATTGCGTATAGTTTTGTGTATAGATGTCGATCACATTTTGCGCTCGTAACGGTAACTTTAGACAAATGGCTTGTCCCATTTGACTCCAACGCAAACGGGCAAATAGTCGATGAAATGCGCTCTCTTTCGCGCGAAAACCAGCGATCAACGCGGCGTCCGCTTTGGTTCCCATTTCGTTAAAAGCCTCGAAAGCAGCGGCCTTGTTGTCGGTGCGCGGATCAAAAATGTTCGGAGCGATTACTTGCCTTAACCAGAATTTTGCCGAATGCCCATTGTAACGGGGAAAATATTGGTGCGCGATAAGCAGAATTGTCAGGAAAACCAAAGCCGCTGCCGGCAAAATCCAAAATCGCCGGAGGTTTTTGCTCATACGACGGCGGAGTTACCTGCGCGCTCCGATTGTTGCCAAAAGCTTCTCGTGGATGCCGCCGAATCCGCCGTTGCTGAAAACGCAAATCACGTCGCCGCCGACGGCTTCTTTTTTTAGATGGGCGACAATCGAGTCGGCGTCGGGAAGGTAGGCGGAGGTTTTTCCATTTGACTTGATGTCCGCCATCAATTGTTCGGGATTAAGGCGCTCCTCTGGTTTGAGCAACTCAAGGCGCGCGATTTGTGAGACGATCACGGCGTCGGCGTCTTTGAAGGAATCGGCGAGTTCCTTTTGGAAAACATTGCGGCGCGTGGTGTTGCTCCGCGGCTCGAAGACCGCCCAAATTCGCTGGTGCGAATAGCGCAGGCGGATGGCCCGCAATGTCTCGCGTATGGCCGTCGGATGATGCCCGAAGTCGTCGATGACCGTGACTCCGCCCGCAACACCGCGCACTTCCATCCGCCGTTTGATTCCCTTGAACGTGTCGAAGCCCGACTGAATTTGTTTGTTTGACAGTCCAAAATGCTTGGCGCAGGCGACGACGGCGAGGGCGTTTCGAACATTGAGTTCGCCGACGAGGTTCAGGTGAAACTTGAAACTGGGAATTTCAAACTCCGTCGCTGTCGGGCCAAAGCGCAAATTGAAGCCGTGAACCGCGTTGTCTTCGCCAAGGCCGAACCGCTTGATCGGGCAGTGATTCACGTTGAGCAGCGGCGCGAGATTTGGATCGTCTCCGTTGGCGAGCAATTGGCCGTTGCACGGAATCAGATTGATCAGCCGCTTGAACGAGGTTTGCACGGAAGCGAGATTGTCAAATATATCCGCGTGGTCGAATTCCACGTTGTTGATGATCACGGCTTCGGGCAGGTAATGGATGAACTTGCTTCGCTTGTCAAAAAAAGCGGTGTCGTATTCGTCGCCCTCGAGGATGAACCACGGGCTGTCGGTGAAGCGCGCGCCTTCGTTGAAATTACTCGGGATGCCGCCGATGAGGAAGCTGGGGTTCAATCCGTTGTGCTCGAAGACCCATGTCAGCAGCGAGGTCGTGGTGGTCTTGCCGTGGGTGCCGGCGACCACGATCGAACGCTTGCCGCGAATAAAAAACTCGCGCAACAATTCGGGCAGCGAACAATATCGCAGTTTCTCATCAAGGACATATTCGGCCTCGGCGTTCCCGCGCGAAATGGCGTTGCCGATGACGACGAGATCGGGTTTGCCGGCGAGGTTCGATTCCACGTAACCCTGCATGACCTCGATTTTTTTGGCCGCGAGAAACGTGGACATCGGCGGATAAACATTATGGTCCGAGCCGCTAACGGCGAACCCTTTGTCCTTCATCGCCGCCGCCACGGCAGCCATCGCGGTGCCTCCGATGCCGGTAAAATGAATCGATTTAATCTGCGGAAACATGGCTTCCGATGATGGCCCAATTCACAACGCAGAAAAGTACGAAATGCTTCGCGCGGCTCACTTGCCGAAAACTGTCTTGAACCGGTCCTCGACGTGCTGAAAGTGAAAATCCAGCGAGCAGAGTTTTTCCAATTCGCCGTCCGCAAAATGTTTTTTGACCTCGGTATCCAATTTCAATTGGCGCAGAAAATCGGCGTCCTCGCGTCCCGCGTGTTTGGATTGCCAGGTCAGCATGGCGTTGCGCTGCACCAGTTCGTAGGCGGCTTCGCGCGTCAAACCTTTTTTTATCAACGCGAGCAACACGGTCTGGGAATTCCAGAGGCCAAACGACAACGCGAGGTTTCGCTTCATATTTTCAGGATAGACGATCAAGCCCTTGGTAAGCTTTTCCAAAGTCGCGAGCATGTAATCCAGCAGCGTGCAGGAATCCGGGAAAATAATGCGTTCGACCGAACTGTGGCTTATGTCGCGCTCGTGCCACAGCGCGACATTTTCAAGCGCGGCAACGGCGTTGCCCCGGAGCACGCGCGCAAGACCGGTAAGACGCTCGCCAGTGATCGGGTTGCGCTTGTGCGGCATCGCGCTCGAACCCTTTTGTCCGGGAGCAAAAAATTCCTCGGCTTCCAGAACTTCCGTGCGTTGCAAGTGTCGGAATTCCGTCGCCCAATGTTCGATGCTCGCGCCAATCAACGCCAATGCGCCGATGAATTCCGCGTGCAAATCGCGCTGCACGACCTGCGTTGCAATCGTCGCAGGGCGCAGACCGAGTTTGGCGCAAACCGCGGCCTCAACCTTCGGCGAAAGATGCGCGCTTGTCCCAACGGCACCGGAAAGTTTCCCGACAGCGACGCGATCGCGCGCCGCTTCCAGTCTTTCCAATGCGCGCGTAAACTCGTCATGCATCAGCGCCATTTTCAAGCCGAACGTCGTCGGCTCAGCGTGAATCCCGTGACTGCGGCCAATCATCGGGGTGAATTGATGTTCGCGAGCCTTTTTCTCAATGACAGCCCGCAACGATTTGACGTCCGCAATAAGTATGTCCGCCGATTGCGTCATTTGCACCGCGAACGCCGTATCGACGATGTCACTGCTCGTCAGGCCAAAGTGCAGCCAGCGGCTCGCGGGCGCGCCGATGTTTTCCGCGACGTTGGTCGTGAACGCAACGACGTCGTGGTTGAGAGTCGTTTCCAGTTCACGGCAGCGTTCCACGGTGAACGCCGCCTTCGCCTTCATTTGCGCGAAATCCGGCTCCGGCACGATGCCTTCCGCGACGAGCGCCTCGGTCGCCAGCAATTCGATATGCAACCAGATTTCAAGCTTGCGCTGCTCCGTCCACACTTCCCGCATTTCTGTCCGCGAATAACGCTGAATCATAATATTTGACGTTCTGTCATGAAATTTTCTGACACCGCGCAACACGATAAACCGCGCGGTTTCCAAATTATATAAATCCCACTGCCGCCCGGAACGCGAGTTCTTACTTAAACGCTTCCAGCAGCGCCGATTGAAAATACGCCCCCATGTCCATCGCCGCCACTGACCTTGCGTCCTCCGGCGAAAGGCCGCCACGCCTGACTTGATCCATTTCGGGCGAGCCAAGTTTAACCCAGCAACCGACACGAATGTCGTTCAAAACCTGCAAGAGCCACTCGAGTTCCTCGCGTTTCAAATTCAAATGAATATCAACCGCGTCCTCGGTAAAAGCCGGGGCTTCACCGGTGAGAAACACGTCCAACTTTTCTTTGTGTTCGACCCTTTGACGCGCCATCGCCTCTTCGAGCAGGCGCTGTTCGGCGGGTTCCGCAGTGTCGAGGTCTTTGGTCAAATGATGATCGGACGGATCGAGCACGGGATAAATTTGAGTCGTCGCCAGCAGCAACGCCTTTTCCAGCTTGCTGATTTGGAAGCGGAAAATTGGCGCGCCGTCAGTCGCTGGAGCGGGGACGAATCTCATTCCTCGCGTTCCATCGTGGCGTGGAGACTGTAACCTTGCAATTGATGGACGTAATGCTCGGCCTTCTCAAAAGTTTCGCGAACGAGGAGGCTTTTGCCGGCGTTATGCACTTCAAGCATGTGCTTTTCCGCGCGGGACTTTGCCCAGCCGAAAACCACCTGAAAAACGTGCGTCACGTAATCCATCATGTTCACCGGGTCATTCCAACAAATGACGAGATAGCCGCGATCGAGTTCTTCCCTCGACCTGGTTTCCGGGTCTTTCTCAGTATCTGGCAACATGATCGGCTCAGTTGTCTCCGGCATGGAATGATTATATGCGGTCTTCGGAAAAATCCCTATGAAATTTTCGCGCGTAATTGCTTCGCGCATCTTCTCCGTGTCAACCAAGGCGATCCGTGGTAATTGCTTTGGGGAATGCGACCCGGAGATAAACCGAACAACAGTATTGACAATTGGTTTTCGCCGGGAAGGCTTTTGCTTTTGCTGGGTGTTCTGATCGTCCTCTCACAACCAGGTATTGTTCTTGGGACGCGCGTGTTTACGTACCGGGATGCGGGGCTTTTCACTTATCCTGTCACTTATTATTTTCGGGATTGTTTCTGGCATGGGAAATGGCCGCTTTGGAATCCTTACAATAACTGCGGCATCCCGTTTCTGGCGCAATGGAACACGATGACCCTTTACCCAGGATCGTTCATTTATTTGCTGTTGCCGATGCCGTGGTCGTTGAATGTGTTTGTGCTGGCGCATCTTTTTTTGGCGGCTCTCGGGATGTATCGGCTTTGCCATTATTGGTTTGGAAGCCGGCTAGGCGCGACGATTGCGGGATTGGCGTTCGCGTGGAATGGGTTGACGTTGCAATTCCTCGCTTGGTCGTCGCATGTGGCGGCGTTTGCGTGGATGCCGTGGGTGATTCTTGCTTGCGCGCGAGCGACGAAGGAAGGTGGTCGGCGGTGGGTTTGGGCGGCGTTGGCGGGGGCCTGTCAAATGCTGACCGGCGCGCCGGAAACCATCGTTTTTACGTGGTTGATTGTCGCCGCCGTTGCTGTCTTTGATATCGGGCGCGAACGCCTGGGGTTTTGGTCGGTTGCAATGCGTTTGCTGTTGATTGTAGTGCTGGTGTCTGCGCTGAGCGCGGCGCAATTGTTGCCTTGGCTGGATTTGCTGGCTCACGGAGACCGATCTGCCGCCACCGCAGGCAGCGCGTGGGCGCTTCCGCCATGGGGCCTGGCGAATTTTTTGGTTCCACTGTTCCATTCCGCGCCGTCGATTACGGGCGTGTTCATGCAGGCGGAACAGCAATGGACCTCGTCGTATTACCTGGGCGTGCTTCCGCTGTTGCTGGCTGCTGTGGCTATTTGGCGTCAACGCAACGCCCGCGTCGTTCTGCTTGGCGGGATAACGCTCGCGGCGATTCTTATCGCGTTTGGGGATGCGGGTTTTTTGCTTCCGATTCTTCGGCGATGCTTTCCATTTCTAGGTTTGACTCGCTATTCGATAAAATTCGTCGTCATGGCGATTTTCTGTTTGTCGTTGCTTGCGGGTGCGGGAGGGGCGTGGTTGGAACAGACCTTTGCGGCATTTTGGTCCTGTTCTCCCATGAAACCCACGGAGAAGAAGGAACCTCCTCTCCCCGACCCTCTCCTCCACGATCACGTGGAAGAGAGGGAGTCGGAGCGCACGCTTGTTCAGGGGTTAAGTGAGCGGAGTTTGATTCGCAAAACTCTCATTCCGCTGGCGGGACTGCTTGGCATCGGAATTCTGGCCATTCTGGCGGTTGCCTTTCGATTTCCGTTTCCCTCTGATTCGTGGGCTGATACCTGGCAAAATGGGATCGGCAGACTGCTTTTTCTGGCGGCGGGGCTTGGGCTTCTGCTGTTTGCGTTTTCGGCGCAACGGGAAATGACGCGTTTGCTGCTGGTTTTTGCATTCTTAGGAGTAATGGGAATGGATGTGAGTTATCATCAGCCGCCGCAAAATCCCGCCGTTGCCGCAGAGGCGTATGCCAGCAGGACACCTCCGATGTCGCCACTGCCGAAATTGGGCGAATCCCGCGCGATGCTCAGCCCGGGTGCGGACGCTGCGATGGGTTTGCTGGCGAATTCGGACCTGCTGCAATTGTATCTCGGCCAGCGCGCGGAGCTTTACGAGAATTGCAATTTGCTGGGCCGCATTCCCAAGACGGACGGCTTCTTCGGCATTCATCTGGCGTGGCAGCAAAAGATCGCGGCCCTTTTGTCGGGACCGAAATCGCCGTTGCCGCTTCGTGAATTTCTCGGCGTTTCGCAAGTTGCTTCTCCTCGCGCGCTATTCACGTGGGATGCGCAAACCAATTTCATGCCGATGGCTACCATTGGCCAAAAACCGGTTTTCCTTGATGACGAAGCGACACTCGCGGCGTTGGCGTCTCCAGAGTTTTTGCCGCGGCAAATGGTTTATCTTCCGTCAGACTTCCGTTCTTCCGTGCAGGCTGCCTCCGATCCTGGAGCGCGGATTTTATCCAGTCGGGTCAGTCCAGAGGAATGCGTTTTTGAGACCAGCGCCGGTTCCAACGTGATTGTGGTAATCGCCCAGTCATATTACCATTTTTGGAAAGCGACTGTGGACGGCAAGCCGTCTGAGTTGTTTCGCGCCAACTATGCTTTTCAAGCGGTTGAGGTTCCGGCTGGGAGGCACGAAGTGAGATTGGTTTACAGGGATACGTGGTTTTGGAGCGGAATCTGCATCTCGGTTTTGGCGTTGGTGCTATGTGGTTTTGTTTTAAAATGGAAAGGGTGGCCCAAATGAAAACAAAATATTACCGATTGATACAACGCTCCCACACGCACGACTTCCCATTCATTGGCGATTCGTGGCACACCAGCGATTCTGTCATAATGGGAATGCACCCCTCGGACATTCGGGACAAGTTTGATAAGGGGAAGGAGGTTTTGGATTGGCCGGATGATTTCTCTTTCATATCCAGTTCAAAAGATACTGACGGAGACCTTGATGATGTCGTAATGAATGATCTTGTGCTTCCGGTGATTGGCGCGCGCTTATTAAAGCAAATTAAAACATTAAAAACGCCTCAGTTCCAAACCATTCCCATTGACGCGATTTCATCGGAAGGTAAAAAAGAGCGGGTTTTTATTCTCAATTTCACGGAATTAATTGATTGCCTCGATGTCCCAAAATCAAACGTGAATCGCTTTCCATCCGATTTTTCTAATGTTGATCTACGAGGCAAAATACGGGCCATTTGGAAACCGATTTTAATCGAGCGAGAAACTTGCCAGATGGATTTATTTCGATGCAAACATTATTCCGACGCCATTTTCTGCTCCGGGAGATTTAAAAATATGTTTGATATTAATTCCCTGACAGGCGTGACGTTTAGCCCCGTTGGTTTGGTCTAATAAAACAAAAATTTCTTAAGTCTGAGCATCGCTATGAGCATCTATAAAGTCGGCAGATTCCTCCAAACCCTGGCTTTAAAGCCCTCGACATTTAAAGATGATTGCAATGCGATAACGGCATTTGTTGATTCCGAAACTCGCCTGACATTGCAGAATTGCGATCTCGACATTTCGTTTCATGACTTTTCTGAGTGGTTGATCACATTGGTGAGAGAAAATGCAATCCCAAAGAAAACCCGTGGACTAATATTTCTGTTGATTGACAGACGAGACGCGTTTGGATTGACGGTTTATGGAGTCAATCAATATGATCCGAGGGACGACGACTGGTCTTGCCAACCTGATTGGGAAACGGAATCCGAAGCCCCGTTGGAACAAATTGGCACCGCGTGCAAAAAATTAAACGAAGGCGAAATGGAACCGTGGGCGGCTTTTGAAGCGATATGCATTGCAATTGTGAAGGGATTCTTCATGGAAAATGGTCAACGTTTTGAGGAAGCGAGCGGCCTAAAAAATCTTCACATTGGGGTCAGTTTTTCGGATGGCGACCTGTACAAGATAAAAATTCCAAAACCGGCATGAATAAATCCTGATTTTTGCGATTTTTTATTTTTGACATTGGTGGCACAGCCCTAGGTCGCTGGATTGATTGAAAATTGTGTTTCTTTCAGCCGTCCCGTTGGAACTTATCGTGATGAGGTTCAGTTTCCCGGCAGCGGCGGCGACGCAGCGCCGCCCTATCACGCGCGGCTTTGTGTTCCCGGGCGTCGGGGTACCTCGCTACCACGATTGTTGAAGAAAGTGGCGCCTTACCTGAAAATGGAGGGCGTTCGGTAGGGCGACGCTACGTCGTCGCCTAATTTTATCCATGCATTTTATATTCGGGTGTCGTGGACTCTTCCCCAAAAGGGCCAGTCTTTTGCTTGTTTAACCAGACCTTGTCTGACCGGGTTTTCACGCGCGTATTGCCATTTCTCGGCGTAGTTCTCGTCGTCTCGCAAGCGATGATGAAAACCGCCGGCTTGAAATGCGCCGAGACCTGAATGAGTTTTGGAAAAGCAATGCTTCCAAAAGGCCATCCACTTTTCGATCGTAAATTTTAAATCGCGAGGGGCGCAAAACAGATGCAAATGGTCTGGCATTAGAACATAGTCGCTGACCAACCACGCAGTCGCCTGGTCTTTCCAAATCCGGTGCAACGCTTTTTGCACGCGTGCTTGAGCCAGCCATGGGGAACGCTTTTCGGTGCAAACGGTCAAGAAAACCCAATTGGGGCGGCCGACCAAGACGTGGACGCCTTTGGCGGGTGTGCGTCGGGCTTGGTCGATGGGTTGGTGTCCGAGCATTGTTGGGTTTATAGTGGAATGGAAGGGAGGAGGGAATTTCTAATTCAAATATTTGAGCGGGGACGCAATTATTACATTTGGACGGGCGTTGGACTTTACAGTGGGCGGCGACGCAGCACCGTCCTACCCTTATATTATTGACCGTGGGTGGCGATTAGCCAGCGCAATGCTGCTTCTTCGCCGAAGGCCATCCAGCGGTCTTTGTAGGTGAGGTAATCCTGGTCGGAAATGTTTTCCAGAATCGGTTCGGCTTCCGCATTTAAGGCGTCGAGCGTGGATCGTTCCTGGGTCAATTGATTGATCGCATCCTGCACGGTCTGGCCGTCGTCGCCGTAGGGACTGGCCGGGTCCATCGAGCCGAGCGCCATTCTCTCGACGGCCATGCCAACGAGCTGGCTGACCTCGGCTTCCGCAGGATCCGCCGTCGCGTAACGCGCGCCGAGGGAATCGGCCATTTGGAGCACGGCCATCGCGGAGTCACTATCGCCCGCCTGCTGATACACATTGGCCTGATCGACCATCGCCCTTGCCAGGTCTTTGATCTGAATCAATTGAGGCAGCATTAATTGTGTTGTCGATGAGACTTCGGCCTCCGCCGAGGAATAGCCCGCATCAAGGTAAGCTTCCCGGTCATCCATCAAACGATCCATTGTGTAATCCTGAAATGCTTGTTTGGCGGAACCGGCGGTCATCTCCTTCAACGCCAGATCGGTCTGGCCTGACTTGAAGTAATCGGCGGCGGAAAGGTAGTTGGCCAACGCATTGTTGGGCGCGGATTTTTCAAAAGCAGTCAGCCACTGACGACGGTCTTCCGCGGTCATGTTTGTCTGGAACAACGCCTCGAAATCGACGTGCGGATCGTTCGGATATTTTTGCATTGCCTCTGTCAATAACGCGGGATCGTGCGAAACGCGATAGGCGGCCAGGAGGCTGGAGGCGTCGCGATGATTTTTCTTGAGGTAATCGTCGAGTTGCGACGCGGTGAGTTTCAGCGGATTGGCCAGGAGGCGCGCGCGGAGATTGTTTGTGGGGGAATTTGCGACGGGCGGCGTCGCAGCAGGCGGAACGGGGGAAATCTCGACGGCGCGTTCGGCCCGCGAATGATTGGCGCGAGCGAGCCGGGTGGAAAGGGCTTCCTTGTCGGCCTTCAAGTCGGCGATCTGGCGGCGCAAGGATTCGTTTTCATCGCGCTCCGCGATCCACGCGCGGTGGTCATGCACCAATGTCAATGCCGTGGCTCCAATCAGCACGGCGACGAGTCCGAATTTTAGATTTGTGGCAGCCATAAGATTTAATATTCCAAGTGTTGTGCCGGTCGCGGTTGCGGTTGCCGCGGCAGCCAGCGTTGCGCCGGGTTTTGTTTTGGAAAAAACGGAGCAGCACGGCAAGGCGGTCGGTTTGATTTAGTTCGTGCATCGCTTCGTCGAGAACGGGGCGGAGTTGTTCCCAATTGAGGTCAGCCTCGGGTTGTCGCTGTGCTTCGTTCATGCTGTGGGCCGTTTGTTCGCGGACGACGCGGCGCTGTTCGGAACGAATCGCGCGACAGGCCATTTGGCGGGATGTGGTGTAAAGCCAGCCGGCCAAAGCGGGATGGCGCGCGAGCGTCCCGGCGCGACGGGCCAATTCGGTGAAGACCTGCTGGGTCACGTCCTGGGCGCGATGGGTGTCGCCGTTGACCATGCGAATCGCGGCGGAATAAACGAGATCAACATGCTTGCCGACCAACTCGGCGAAGGCCGGTTCCGAACGCGACTTAGCGTAGCGATCTAGTAATTCGGCGTCCTGGCTCATAAAGACATCGTAATATAATGCCCGGCGGGGGGAAAATCGCACAAAATTAAGGAAGCGAAGGAAGAATCGAAAGATTAAGAGTAGGATTATGATTAGGAAGGGGAGGAATTGACAACCTGTAATGTAAAACTTAGTATAACGGCATGACAAAGACGATCACGAAAGTCGGCAATTCCAATGGAATTATTTTTGACGCCACGGTGATGGATATGGCGCATTTGAAGACCGGAGATCAGGTGAATTTGCAGGTGCATGAAGGCGGCACGATAACGCTGACACCGATTCGTTTGCGGCCCTCGAAGGAAGAAATTAAGGAAACGATCAAGTCCACGATGAAAGACTACGCGCGGACTATGAAACGGCTGGCATGAGCGCAACGCCTGAGAATTGTTTTCACCTTACGGTCGAAATTGTCAGGGAAATTCACGCTTCTGCGATTGAGAGCTTTGGCGGATCGGATGGTGTGCGAGAAGTTGCGCTGCTGGAATCCGCAGTGGCTGCGCCACAGGCCACTTTCGGCGGCAAGTCGCCTTACGAGGATTTGCCGGAAGTCGCGGCGGCATATTTATTTTACATCTGTCGAAATCATCCTTTCATCGACGGCAACAAACGGGCGGCGCTCGGCGCATGCCTGGTGTTTCTTCGATTGAACGGCGATGAACCAGAACCTGACGGGCCAGAGTGGGAACAACTCACGCTTGACGTCGCATCCAGCGCGCTGGATCGCGAGCAGACGACCGCGCGCTTGCGCAAACTTATCCGGGCGGGGAAACGGCGCGGGAAAAGTTAATCTCGCACGGGAGTCTTTCCATTCGTGGGCGCGGGTTGTAGTCTCGCAGCACATTTTCCAGATTTGAATTCGCGCAGCGACGCCACCAATGCACTGATCGCCAGCTTTCTCGGCTGGATGCTCGACGCGTTCGATTTTTTCGTGCTGGTCTTTGTTCTGTCCAAGGCGGCGGCGGATTTTCATGTTTCGCTCAAGGACCAGATGACCTGGGCGATTGCGGTGACTTTGGCTTTTCGTCCGGTGGGGGCGTTTATTTTTGGATTGCTCGCCGACCGTTACGGACGCCGGAGGCCGATGATGGGGAACCTGATCTTTTTTTCCGTCATGGAAGTTTGCTCCGGGCTTGCGCCGAATTTCACGACGTTCATGATTTGCCGGGCGCTTTTCGGAATTGGGATGGGAGGGGAATGGGGCGTTGGCGCGGCACTTTCGATGGAACACGCGCCGCGGCGTTGGCGGGGGGTTCTGTCCGGGTTGTTGCAGCAAGGTTATCCGTGCGGCTATTTGCTGGCGGCGTGCTGCTTTCGATTTCTGCCGGAGGATTGGAGTTGGCGGTCGCTATTTATAATCGGGGGATTGCCGGCGCTGCTGGCGGTTTTTGTACGCTACAATGTAAAGGAATCCGATGCGTGGAACCGGTCAAAAACCGAAAGGACATGGGGCGGCTTGGGGAAATCCGTCCTACAACACTGGAAGTTATTCATTTATTTGACAGTTTTAATGACAATGATGAATTTCGCGTCGCATGGGACGCAGGACCTTTACCCGAATTTCCTGGAGCAGGAGCAGCACTTCACCAAGGAGCAGATTGGCAATACGGCGATTATCTACAACATTGGCGCGTTGATCGGCGGGGTCTGTTTCGGATTGTTTTCGGACCGGTTTGGGAGGCGGCGAAGCATGGCCCTCGGGTTGCTTTTGGCAATCGCGATGATTCCGATGTGGTGCGGTTACATGGGCGGCGGCTTGCTTGTGCTGGGCGCGTTTCTGATCCAGTTCGCCGTACAAGGCGCCTGGGGAGTCATCCCTGCGCACATCACAGAGCTTTCACCGGGAGCCGTGCGGGGGTTCCTGCCGGGATTTGCGTATCAATGCGGCGTGCTAATTGCGGGGAACGCGGCCCATATCGAGGCCCAATTGTCGAAGCAGGTTTCCTACTCAACTGCCATGGCGATTACGGCTGTTACTGCATTTGCTGTCGGAACGGTGGTAATTCTACTTGGACCCGAAAAGAAGGCGGCGGACTTTGGATGAGTGATTGAAACCAAAAGGAAAAAGGGCGGCGTGACTTTAAACTTTTCCCATCAGTCAATCAAAAAGGTCAGACAGCGTTGGCTTTCGGCATCACAGAAATGCGAAGGCCGAGGGAATTTAGAATGCCTTGCAGCGTCGTCAAACGGGGATTCCCGCGGTTGGACAGGACCTTATAAAGGCTTTCCCTCTGAATTTTTGCCTGCTTTGCCACCACAGTAGCGCCGCCGCCTGCTTCCACAACATCTCGGAGCGCCAGGAGAAACGTCGCCTGGTCACCGGATTCCAACGCCTGGGCCAGATATTCGGAAGCGTATTCCGGATCTTGCAGTTCCTTCAACAAACCGTCTTTGTAGTTCTTTAGTTTCATTGCTTAAGCTCCTTCCATTGGCGCCATAGCCGAATTGCCATGCTAATATCGCGTTGCTGTGTGCTTTTATCGCCGCCGCCTAACAGAATCACCATCGTTCCTGCGTGCTCTCCGTAATACACGCGGAGACCCGGACCGAGGTCAATTTTCAATTCAAACACTCCGCTCCCCAATGACCGTTTGTTCCCAAAATTTCCCAATCGAACTCGGGCCAAACGAACATCCACCGCCGCCCGCATCTTTTTATCAAGGAGCGAATGGTACCAGTCGTCAAACGGAACCCGGCCATTGTCGAGCTGGAGTTTCTGAATAGTGCGCTCCGCCATCGTTTTAAGTGTAATCTATAGTTCACAGATCGCAATCATTTTTTTACAATCGAAATTCCCACTTCGTAGACCGGCGATAATTCTTTTGAGATCACTGCGGAGGACTAACCGCTTCCTTTTGGTTGATCTCTTTCAATGACTGTTCAGCAGCCTTTCGAACATCGGCGTTCGTATCACTGAGCGACTTTGCCAGAAGGGGAATTGCAGCCTTGGCGTCGGCGCCAAACTCACCGAGAAGACTGGCACCCCACATTCGCGTCCCGGCATCGGAGTTGGTCGGGAATTGGCAGAACACGGGAACGATGACGTTCGAATTTGTATGTAACTGCACCAATGAATATGCAGCCGCTCCCCGCACAAGCTGATCTTGCTGGTTCCGGCCTCCGTTTTGAGCGGTTTCCAGCAGTGCCGGAACAATTCTGTCATAATCACTGCGAGCCTGTCCTAAAGCGTTTGCCGAAGCATGGCGAAACACCCAATCTTGATTCGTCAATGCCTGCAAAAGCACTGTGACGCCGTCGCTGCCTATACCTGCCAAGGCAATAGAGGCAGTTATGCAATGTGCGTGAACAAACATAAGGTTGGTTAGTGTTGGAAATGCCGTTTTTGCTTCAGGACCCAAAAGATTTATCGCTTCAGCGGCGGCGACCGAGCGCGCTGAGATCCGATATATTGGGTTCAGAGCATCCGGGGCAAACTTCCCGATGAATCGCCATAATTTTCGCTGATTTGGAGACTGCTTTTGAGTCATCTGAGCCAGCAAAATAGGGATACCATTGCTGCCAATCTCCCGGATCGCGACTGCCGCAGAATTTGAGCGATCATAATACGAAGCGCTCCACTCCCTCAGCCAGGAACTTAAACTTCGATCCTGATAGCTCGGCTCGGTTGGCTTGAAGTGCCAGACAATCAGCCCTGCCATCACGACTCCAAGCAACACAATCAAAAACGCCCAACGCGCCGTTTTCATTAGACAATCAGTGTCAAGCGACTCCCGACCCTTGGCAAACATTCACTCAAAATCGAAATACGGATGTCAGGTTTCCGTTTCGGCGGGTGTATATATTTAGAGTGGTCTAAAACACTCTATTGAGATGCAAACTAAAGCCGATGCCCAATTGCTCCGCGAATATGTCCAGAACAGATCTGAAGCGGCGTTCGGGGAACTTGTCGCCCGTTACACCGATCTGATTTATTCGGCAGTGCTGAGACAGGGTGGTTCGGCGTATCTCGCGGAAGAAGTCGCGCAAAGTGTTTTCACCGATCTGGCCCGAAAAGCGCCCTCATTGGCGAAGACTCTTAGTGAGAGCGGCGCTCTGGTGGGGTGGCTTTATCGAGGCAGCCGCTATGCCCTTGCAAAACACCTGCGCACTGAACATCGCCGCCACAACCGAGAAACCCAGGCCATGCAAGATTTTGATCCTGCCAGTACGACTTCTCCCGATTGGGAACGCGTCCGCCCCGTGCTGGACGACGCCCTGGCTGATTTGAGTGAACAAGATCGACGGGCGATGTTGCTGCGGTTTTTCCAAAATCGCGGCTATCAGGCCGTTGGCGACGCTTTGGGAATCAGCGATGCCGCCGCGCAAAAGAGAGTTGGCCGCGCGCTGGAGAAACTTCGGGTGTACCTCTCGCGCCGGGGCATTACGACCACGGCGGCGATGCTCTCCGCAGTCCTTTCATCCAATGCCATTCAAACCGCGCCGGCGGGTCTCGCCGCCCAACTGGCAGGCGCTTCCCTTGCGGGCGCGGCGGTCAAAACCGGAACCACATTGACTACTTTTATGACTATTACTTCGTTCAAGACAGGAATCGTTGCCACAGGAATCGCGGCTGCTTTGGCAGTTTGGGTGGCGGAAGAACATCGCACATCCGTATCTCTTCAACAGGAGAATGCGGCCTTGCGCGATCAAATTGCCCAATTGCAGCAGGCACCACCGTCAACTCCCGCACTGATGACAGACGCTAATATGGACAACGCGGAGTTGGAAAAACTTCGCGCTGAGCACGCGGAATTGCTCAGATTGCGCGATGAAATGGGGAGACTTCGCAACTCTATGCAGAAGAAGCAAAGCGAATTGGCGGCTGTCACTTCAGATCGGGACAAATATGCGGCGGTGGAGAAGGCCCGGGCGATGAGCGCCGCGAGTATCAATAATTTAAAGCAAATTGGCCTTGCTTGTTTTTTGTATGCGCAGGAGAACGGCGACAAATTACCGACGAACTTTTCTCAGATTGAAAACAGTCTCTCCGGCTTGAACACAAATTCGGGATTCGGGACTAATTCGTATCAGTTTTACGATTACGGGCAAGCATTGCCCAAAGGCATTGCGCCCTATTACCTTCTTGCGCGAGAGAGTGAGCCGCGACAAAGCCCGGATGGAACCGTGTCAAGAACTTACTTGATGGCTGATGGATCAGTTCAGGAAGCGACGCCCGACAATGGCGATTTTGATGCATGGGAAAAGGAATGGGTTCAGAAGATGGCGATTCGTTTTCCACATCGGCAAACGCTTGAGGACTATAATAATCAGGCGGCGCAACAGACTGCGGGGCAGCCTTCACAGTAAAATGACTCCCAATGCTCACCTGGCGTAGTGCGATTCCGTGCAGCGTAACTTGATTTCTGAGTTTGAGTTTACAGCCAACTCATAAATATACGCGGCGACGCACACGGTCGATTTTTGAACCGGATGCTTTGTTGCGCCTCAGTTAGAGCCGTATGAAAGGCGTTGTTGCGTTGCTCGGTTGACTTTATCATTCGGTCCGGCGCAGATTTTTGGTTCGTATGACCAACAACGACGTTTCATTGGCTGTTATCGTCGCTTTATTCTTCATATTTATTATTTGGACTTCCATTCGTGGTCGGCGTTGGGAAAAATATCGAGAGGAAGTCGCCAATCGCGGTAAACTATACGCCAACGAAATTGGCAAAGAGCAAGATCGTTATGACCAAACGATGATTGTCTTGCGCGAGCAGCTTCAGGCTTCAAAAGATATTCTTAATGAAATCAAGGCTTTACGTGAAGATTTGAAGAACAAATGAGACGGGCCAACGAGGTTTTACTGTTGAACTCTTCCCCTACCTGAATTCACTTGCGTAAAAGCTGCCGTGAGGTATGATGCCGCTTGCCTGAATGCCGTGTGTGCGGCGTTCGTTGAGGCTGAGAAAAGAAAGTTAACGTTTAACCTAACCTTTAACCTCCGTTGCCATGCAACGCGGTCTCGGGTAGGCAACCGGAGTCTTCGTAGGCGCTCACGCGCCCCCGCAGTCTCCCTCAGTTAGTTCCAAGATATAATATTATGCTCACGATGGAAGAGGCCCTGCGCCAAAGCTCCACGCGCTTTGCGACAGGCCAGATTGTCAAAGGCACCGTTATTGAAGTTCGTCCGAAGGAAGTTCTCGTCGATATCGGCTATAAAAGTGAAGGCGTCGTCTCCGGCAATGAATTTGACGACATCAAGGTGGTCAAGCCCGGCGATGAAGTCGATGTCCTGATCGAAAAACTCGAGGACAAAGAGGGAATGGTCGTTCTCTCGAAGGAAAAAGCCGAGTTCAAAAAGAACTGGGACAACATCCTCACGATTTGCAATGAAGGCGGCACGATCACGGGCCGAGTCAAGGCAGCCGTCAAGGGCGGTTTGCTGGTCAATATTGGCGTGGAGGCATTTTTGCCCGCGTCGCAAATTGACATTGTTCCTCCCAAAAATTTGGCCCAATTCATCGGCAACGCCTATGAATTCAAGGTCGTCAAGATCAACCAGGAACGGCAGAACATTGTTCTTTCCCGCCGCGAATTGATCGAGCAGCAGCGCAACGACAAGCGCAGCAAGCTCCTTTCCGAAATGACGCCGGGCGACATTCGCAAGGGAACTGTCAAGAACATCACCGATTTCGGCGCGTTCATCGACCTCAACGGGATCGACGGCCTGCTGCATATCACCGATATGAGCTGGGGCCGCATCGGGCATCCTTCGGAGATTTTGAAGGTTGGCCAGGACATCGACGTTGTTGTGTTAGACATCAACCGCGAAAAAGAGCGCGTCAGCCTCGGACTCAAGCAGAAGCTCAGCAATCCCTGGGAAAACATTGACGCGAAATACCAGGTCGGCAACAAGGTCAAAGGCAAGGTTGTCAATCTCGTGCCTTACGGCGCGTTTGTGGAATTGGAACCGGGCGTCGAAGGTCTCGTGCATGTCACCGAGCTTTCCTGGACCAAGCGCATCGCGAAACCTTCGGATGTGCTCAAGGCCGATCAGGAACTCGAGGCTGTCGTCCTCGGAATCAATCGCGAAGAGCAGAAGATTTCGTTGGGCATCCGGCAGCTTGAGACCAATCCCTGGGACAAAGCCATCGAGAAGTATCCTGCCGGCGCTCATGTCAAAGGCAAGATTCGCAACCTCACCAGCTACGGCGCATTCATCGAGTTGGAAGAAGGTTTGGACGGCATGATCCACGTCTCGGACATTTCCTGGACGCGCAAGATCAATCATCCTTCTGAAGTCTTCAAGAAGGGCGACGATGTCGAGGCGGTCGTGCTGGAAGTCGATAAGGCCAACCAGCGCATTTCCGTCGGCGTGAAACAATTGACGATCGATCCGTGGAGCAATATCGATCAATACTACAAAGTCGGCGACCTCGTTACGGGCAACGTGACGAAGCTGGCGAGCTTCGGGGCATTCGTCGGATTGCAGCATGACATCGATGGCCTGGTTCACATCTCGCAAGTCAGCGAAGAGCGCACCGACAAGATCAAGAACGTGCTGAAGGTCGGCCAGGAAGTGACCGCGCGCGTGATCAAGATTGATAAGGGCGAACGCCGTATCGGTCTGTCGATCAAGGCGGCCGCTTACTCGCCGGAACAGCTCAAGGCCGAACAAGCCATTCTGGATTCGCTCAAACCGGGCGAAGACCTGGTGGCATTGCAACACGCCTTCGACGCAGCGGACGAATCCCTGCGTCAGGAAGGGAAGTAAGACAATTCGCGAAATTAGCTCTCACAAGGGCGGCGCAAAACAGCGCCGCCCTTTTTTTGCTTTCAGAGTAACAAGGCGATTTGAATTTTTCGCAAGCAACGGACCGATTTTCGTGACAGCTCATGTTCCCAAATTCGGATTACGGACCACCCCTGTTTTCTCAGCGTTCGTGTTACCAAACGGTCACGGCGACTGTTTGCCGTGAGCTTCTTTTCCCAAAACTCTCGATTATTTACAGGAATATTCGAGTGTTTTGGGCAGCAATGCCAAAAACATCCGTCCACGAATACGGCGATGCGTTGCTTGCGAAATATAAAATCAGGTTTTCCAAAAACTGGTTGGTGCCGCCGCCAGCCCTTAATGCCATGTTTCCGAAAGAGCTTTGCAAGCGCGATCTCTGTTTCTTTGTTACCGCGTCCGCGAATTAGGGACATTACTTCAGAACGCTTGACTGCTGTAAAAACGTCAGGCATCGGTCTCACTTAGTTGGAAAAAAGTCAAATCTGCACTGTTTGAACGGACTGGTAGATGGCACCAATGTTTTCGACGCAATGCGGAATTGGCTGCGCGGTTTTGGTTTCGGGGAATCCGTCGATGCGCGTTCGAGTTTTATTCCTGGATCATAATACACCTTGCCGGATGCCAGTGCTTTTAGAAGACAAAGTGAATCTGTTCCCTCTGCCAATCTCACCTTGTTTCTGTAGGCGTATTGCTGCTGCGGCTCATCACGGCTTTTTGAAGCGGCATAGATGGCTCAAGCGCGTTTTCTTTGACAATCTTCAAAGAATTGAAAAGATGCATATGGCGATGAAAAAGGTTTTTGAAGTTTCATTTTCAGGCGATGATTTGATTGAACCTCAGGTCGCGAATCTTGCTGTCGAGGCAATCGCCCAAGCTCTAGACCGTGCGAAGGATCTAGGTCTGAACGTGATAGGCGAGCCTACTGTTCGCCTTGAAGGCGAATATCTTGACTTCGATGATTTTTGCAAGCGCTACAGCTTAATTAAAAATCCTTATGATTCTTCGGCTGCCATTGCAGGTTGTACCTTTGGATGGTCCGACCACGAATGGAGGTTCGTCCAAAACGCAGCCACAGAAAATCTTTGGACGATTGTTGAAAGTGAGGGCTTATGGTGGATTACGCCCGGCTTACACTACGTCAATCGTCTCGGCTATTTGTTGACTCAAGAAAAACGCAACCGGGACGAGCCTAGTTACCTTTATGAGTAAACATGCCTGCCGTTGTCTCGAAAACTATTTTCAATCTACAATTCGATTCAATGGGAGAGGTTAAACAAAATTAGCTGGAGCCCAACAATGAAAGATTAGCGTACGCAACAGGAAGCGTGTTTTGCAATCAAGATCGGGTCGGGTTGGAAATTCTCCGGAAGCAAGAGTGACTTCCCTTCAAAGCTCATTAACCAGTCTGTAGTGTGTTTTGAGATAATGTTTGATTCGCAAAGCTTCGGAGATAGGCGGACAAGAAAATCATCATCAATCCACATCAGGCGACGGTCAAACGCTTTATCATGAAGGGGGTTCAAACTTAGGCCATTTTTAGGGTTTAAGCGATTACCAGGATCATCTGCCCACGGAATAATATGACTTGCCACCAAGAGTTGTTGATTTGTTAAGCCTGTCACGCAGCATTGGAATCGATAGGCAGATAATACACGGCGTCGAAAGAAACTTTGTTTTACACGGAGTCTTACTAGCGCTTCGCGTTCAACCCCTGCTATTGGAAGATCATCAGTTTCTATTTCCGAAGTAACCTCAATCGGTTTTCCAAGTCGTGCCGCCATCAATTTCTCGCTTTCCAGAGCCAATTGCTCTGGATCATTCGCGAACTCCTTCCAAACTTCCTCTTCTCCTTTGGCTCCGTGACTAAGGCCTTTGATGCCGCGTTGTTGCAATGACGGGTCGAGGCGAGCAAAATTGGCGAGTTTGCGGGAAGCCGAGCCTACTGTCCGCCCAACAAGTTTGGCCAGCCGTTGAACTTCAGGAGTACCCTCGCCAATTT
The DNA here is from genome assembly GCA_036501665.1 of Verrucomicrobiia bacterium. Lineage (GTDB taxonomy): Bacteria > Verrucomicrobiota > Verrucomicrobiia > Limisphaerales > Palsa-1400 > DATAUD01. The sequence goes on along the minus strand of DASXZW010000104.1, from coordinate 79,834 downwards.
GCCCAAATGGAATACTCGAATAAACGTTAAACGCGATGATGTGTTCTTCGCGCGTCCAGTTGTTGCGAGTATTCATTTTGACCCTCCAAAATGCCAGTCATTACAAGCACGCAATTTGGTAAATATCACCATGCGGTTTCTCACCAAAATTTGCTGCATACGTGACTTGGGAATGTTTGTCCCAATCTGACGAAAACACGCATTTGCCGCCTGCTCGTTCAAATGCAAGGCGAAAGCCGCCAATTCCACAAAACAGGTCGATGAAGCTGGCATTATGATGGTTGCCATTTCCGTTCACGCGATACGGCGGCTCACCGTCGCGCAGGGTTTCAGCACTACCGCAGGGCATTTGATAATTGTCTTCTTCTTTGCTGTTCGGTGTGTGTTCAACGAAAATGCAGATTAACGGTCTTGAAATTTTAGGGCAACGGAAAATCGTGGAACGAGGGTTTGGAATTTTGTCCAAACGATGTTTAACTAACAAATTCTATTTTTACCGGCCGTCGAGACGCATTAATCAGGTCGCTATCATCGCGGATGCGTTGATTTTGGCGGGGCTTCATTCATAATTCGGTCTTCGGATGAAGACTTTGCACATGTACCTGATGCGCCAGATGCTGGCGACCTTAGGCATGACGGCGTTTGTCTTCACGTGTCTCCTGCTGCTGGGCAATGTTCTCAAGGAAATTCTCCGGCTGCTGGTCAACCGCCAACTCACCATCGGCGTCGCCTGCCACAGCGTGGTGCTGCTGATTCCGTGGGTGCTGGCTTTTTCGCTGCCGATCGGAATGTTGACGGCGTCGCTGTTGGTATTTGGACGATTCAGTTCGGACCACGAATTGACCGCAGCGCGGGCGAGCGGCATTAGTCTGATTAGCCTTATTTCGCCGATTCTTTTGTTGAGCGTGGCTGTCAGCGGATTGTGCGCGTGGCTGAATCTTGAGGTCGCCCCGGCTTGCCGCGTCGCTTACGTGCGCCTGATTTTTCAGGCCAGCGCCCACGACCCGGCCAGCGTGCTGCGCAGCGGCGAATCGGTGTATTTGGGGGATTGGACAATTCGGGTTGGCAAAAAAATCGGCACGAATCTTATGGATGTGACGGTCTCGCAATTCACTCCCACGAATGAATCGACGGTGTCAGGCCCGACGGGCGATTTTCAATCGGATGCCGCGCACCAACAGCTCGTATTGACTTTGCACAACGCAAGCAGTTGGGGTTGGACGAAGGACAACGGCTGGACGCCGCGGCTGGACGGGGAAATCACGTTCCCGATAGCGGTCGCGTCGCAGGAACAATCGATATTGACGGTGGGAATTAGCGACATGACGTTTCGCCAGTTGCGCAGTCAACTCAGGAACCTCAAGCGCGGGGAGAGCATTACCAAAAAAGCCACGCCGAAGGCCGTCAAACAGGTCATGCAGGATGAAACGACGCCGGTGTTGGTCTATTTGCATCGCATGGTGTCGTTTTCGTTTGCGTGCATCGGATTCACGCTGGTTGGCATTCCTTTGGGCATTCGCGCGCACCGACGGGAGACGAGCATCGGCGTTGCGACGGCGCTGTTGTTGATGCTGGTTTATTACAGCTTTGTTGTCCTGGCGCAGGCGTGGGTCAATCATCCTGAGCGCGCGCCGTTCCTGATTGTCTGGCTTCCGAATTTTATCTTTCAGGCGGTTGGGGCTGTGCTTCTTTGGCGGGCGAATCGGGGTGGGTGATGCCTTTTTGAGCTACTGCCCAGGAGTAAAAATTCGAGGCCTGATGTCCTCATGAGCCAACGCTTCGAAGTGCCTTTTGTTTAACGTATAAATTCGTTCAGCGTCGGATTTAATGGCAGCTTTTAGCAAAACTGCGTCATAAATCATCCCTCCTTGAACGCCTATGAGCGCTGCTTCCCGCAACAAAAGAGTGTAGTCGTGTGCTGTCAATGCTATGATTTTAAAATAGGGAATTACATTTTCCTCGATGTTAATCAGCGCTTGTTCCGGTGAATGACGCATCGGGGCCGGAAGTCTTGTGAGAATGGCATACATTTCAGCCAAACTATGCGCAGAAATGAGCCCATCGTCGGTCGCGTTCTGCACACGGTCCAAGACAGGGAATGCAATCGAATGAAAGTCGTGTAGGTGGAGAACTGAGGCGACCAAAACGTTTGTATCGAGAAAAACCTTCAAGATTTTTTCCCTCTGTCTGAAAGCCCTTTAAATCTAAGAAAACCTTCGTCACGGGTTTGTTCCAACACGGCGGTCACAACGTCGTTGTTAATGGTTTCACCGCTGTCAGAGGAAAATACAAGTGCCTTTCCCTTTCGGATAAACCCGGATTTTTGATTCTTTGGCGTCAACATGACCGCAAGTCCATTGATTGAAACTTTGAAGGTATCACCGGCTTTGATAGCAAGCTCCTGACGCACGCTCTTAGGGAGAACGATGCGTCCCGCATGATCTATTGGCACCAATGTTTCTTTCATACCATTTTAGAATACCAGTGCCATTTAATTATGGCAAACTTATGCTCAACAATTTCCGACCTTCATTTCGTCTCCCGAAGCAACCGCGAATTTTAGAATCGACGGGCTTGACGCTGGGGCGGGTTTTTTAGAGCATCGTGCCATGATTCAACATTATCGAAAACTGGCGATAATCGGCCTTGCGCTTTTTCTACTGGCTTTCGGCGCACACCTGGCTCAGGCAGCCGCGGATTCCGCGCCGCGCATCGAGTCTCAGGTGAGTGTTCCGCGAATTTTCGCAGACAACATGGTTTTGCAGCAGGGGACCAATACCGTGGTTTGGGGTTGGGCCGACGACGGCGCGATGGTTTCGGTGATCTTCCAGAACGAAGTTCTTACGACGCGCGCCAAGGACGGCAAGTGGATGGTTCGCTTTCATAATCTTACGCCGAGCGGCAACCCGGAGAAGTTAACGATCACCTCCGCAAATACGCTGGAGTTTAAGAATGTGCTGGTCGGCGAAGTCTGGCTGGCAAGCGGGCAGTCAAACATGGAATTTCCGTTGCGCGATTCTTTTCTTGGCGCGAGCGACATTGCGTCTGCCGCGAATCCAATGATTCATATCATCAAGATTCCGCACACGCGGCTTGATTCGCCGACGAACGACATCAACGCAAGCTGGAGCGAAGCTTCACCAGAGACCGTGGCCAATTTTTCGGCTGTCGCATATTATTTTGCGCAAAACCTCCAGGAGCACCTGCATGTGCCGGTTGGAATTATCGAGTCTGATTGGGGAGGAACGCCGGCGGAGGCGTGGATGGATCACGATTACCTGGATAACAATCCGCATTGGCACAGCGAAGTCCTCAAACAATGGGATGTGGAACGCGGTCGTTACAACCGGAGACTTGTTGCTTTCGAGGACGAGAAACGCAAGGCGAAGGAGAATAACACTGAACTTACCGCGAAGGCCCCTGGCCGTCCTTGGGCGCCGTCGGAGCTTTACAACGGGATGATCGCGCCACTGGTCGGTTATGGAATGCGCGGAGTTATTTGGTATCAGGGCGAAAGCAACGCCGGCAATCAGGAACGCGCCTGGCAGTATCACACTTTGTTTCCGGGATTGATTGTTGACTGGCGTTCGCAGTGGGGCGAGGGAAATTTCCCGTTCCTGCTTGTTCAGCTCGCGCCGTACATGGACATTCAAAAGGAGCCGGGCGAAAGCGCGTGGGCTTCCTTGCGTGAAGCGCAAATGGATTCGACGCAAATCCTGCCCAATGTCGGGATGGCCGTCATCACCGATGTCGGCATGGAACATAATATTCATCCTGTGATGAAAAAGCCGGTCGGCGAACGTCTGGCAATTGCGGCGTATGATATCGCCTATCATCAGCCGATCGAAGGTTATGCGCCCACTTACAGATCAATGAAGATCGAGGATTTGCACATTACGGTGAAGTTCGACCATGTCGGCGGCGGATTGGTTTCGCACGGCGGCGATTTGACGGGCTTCGCCATTGCGGGTGAAGACCAGAAATTTCACTGGGCCGTGGCGCACATTGAAGGCAAAGACAAAGTCGTCGTGTTCAGCCCAAAAGTCCAACATCCGGTCGCGGTGCGTTTCGGTTGGGCCAATTATCCGGTCGTCAATTTGTGGAGCGAAGACGGACTGCCCGCATCGCCGTTTCGCACGGACAATTTTGAAAAGTGATTGGCGCGGTCCGGTTGGACCTAGCTAACTGATTGTTCTGTAAAAGCCAGCTATGGCGCGCGAGTCCTTTCAAATAACGCAGCAGAGGACTTTGCGAATCATTCGCGGACTTGAGGCGGCTTATCCTGATGCGCATTGCGAGCTGACCTATACGAATCCGCTGCAATTGCTCGTCGCCACGATTCTTTCCGCGCAATGCACGGATAAACAGGTCAATATCGTCACGCCTGACCTTTTCAAAAAATATCGCAGTGCCGAAGATTACGCCCAGTCTCCGGCCGCGGAATTTGAAACGGCGATTCGGCGCATCGGCCTCTATCGGAACAAGGCGAAAAATATTCAGGCGGCATGCCGAAAACTCGTCGAAGAACATCGCGGGATTGTTCCGCGCACAATGGAGCAATTGCTTGAGTTGCCCGGCGTCGGACGCAAGACGGCCAACGTCGTTTTAGGTAATGCTTATAATATCAGCGTTGGAATTGTTGTTGATACACACGTGGCGCGGCTTTCGGAGCGGCTGCGTTTGACGCGGCATAAGGCGCCGGAAAAAATCGAGGCGGATTTGCAAAAGCTGACTCCGCCGGACAAGTGGACTGTATTAAGCCATTTGCTGATCTGGCATGGACGTCGGCGTTGCTTTGCGCGAAATCCTGATTGCGCACATTGCGAAATTTTTGGCGATTGTCCAACGGGGCAGAAAATTCTGAAAGAAAACCGAGATGGGCAGTGAGTCTGTATTTTGGCTTGGGGAGCGCGACCGTCCCGGTCGCGTTTCGTCGGCGTCTCGCCGACGATCCCGACACAACTTGCAAGGAACGAATGAGTGAATCGTCCGAAGCTCCGAATGTCTTCGGCGAGACGCCAAAGACGGCGGGCGGGGACGCCCGCGCTCCCCAGGCCAGCGCCGAGCGATCAAAGTGGCTACTTCTGCGCGAGGGACGGTGCGCTTTCGATTACAACATGGCGATGGACGAGGCGTTGCTGGAATCGGCCTCAGAGGTGGGATTTCCGGTGTTGCGATTTTACGGATGGACGGAACCGGCGGCGAGCTTTGGATATTCGCAGGAATATGCCCAGATCGAAAAGTTGACGATGTTGCGGCCCTTGGTGCGGCGGCCTACGGGCGGCGGATTGGTTCCGCACGATGCGGATTGGACATACAGCATCGTTATCCCGCCGAAAAATCTGTGGTATCACATCAAGGCCACGGAAAGTTATCAACGCATCCACGAGTGGCTTCGCGACGCTTTCAGCATGATGAATGTGGCCACTACGCTTTCGCCGCAACGTCAAAAAGAAATCCCAGGCCAATGTTTTGTCGGCGCGGAAAAGGACGATCTTCTGTGGCATGGGCGCAAGATCGCCGGCGCCGCGCAACGGCGGAGTCGCAATGGATTGCTGATCCAAGGTTCGGTGCAGCCTCCGCCCATCTCTTTGTCGCGGGAAAGTTGGGAAGACGCAATGTGCCAGGTTGCAGAAGCGCGCTTCGGCGTCAAATGGAACACGATGGAGATCAGAGTCACCTTGCAGAACTTGGCTGAAAACCTTCGCGCCGCAAAATACGGTCGGAAGGAATTCAACGAAAAGCGATAAGCTCTTCGAGTTTCGCGATTGCTTTGCCGGAATCGATCAGGTCTGCGGCGCGTTCCCAGCCTTCGGCCAGCGACCGGCTTTTTTCCGCGACGAATAAAGCAGCGGCGGCGTTCAACAACACGGCGTCGCGCTTTGGCCCCCGGTCTTCTCCCGCGAGTACCTTTCGCACGATCTTTGCGTTCGCCTGGCTGTCGCCTCCAGCCCAGTCGGAGAGAGTCGCAGCTTGAATCGGAAAATTTTCAGGCAACAACGATGATTGCGCCAGCGCGCGCGGCTGGTGGAATTCGACAACCGTGTTTTCTCCCAACGTTGACAGCTCGTCGAGAAAACGCGGCGCGCTTCCCTCGGGAGGAACAGAACCGCTGACGACCATGCCGCGGCGGACTTCCAAAGTTTGAAGGACGGTGGCGATGGGTAGGCACAGTTTCGGATGCGCGACGCCGATGAGTTGAAGCGCGGGTTTGGCTGGATTGAGCAGCGGACCGAGGTAATTGAAAATCGTTTTCTGCCCACGCTCGCTGCAAATGCGACGGGCGGGACCGATCTGTTTGAAAGCGGGATGATAATCGGGCGCAAAGAAAAACGCGAAATGCTGCTCGCGCAATGATCTCGCCGCGTCCTCGGGTGACAAGTCGATTTTCACACCCATCGCGCGAAGAACATCCGCGCTGCCTGCCTGCGAGGTGACGGCGCGATTGCCGTGCTTGGCAACGGGAACGCCGTCCGCCGCTGCGATGATCGCGACGGTCGTGGAAATGTTGAAAGTGTTGAGGCGGTCGCCGCCAGTGCCGCAGACATCGAGGATTTGGAGGGACCGCGTCTCGGCGTCGATTGGCGGTTCAATTGCCCTGGCGCGCAATTCCCTGGCGAACGCTCCCAGCTCTGTGACGGTTTCCCCTTTTCGGGCCAAAGCCATGAGAAAGTCCGCTTTGAGTTCGGCTGGAACGCCGGCATCGGCAAGTTCCGCAACCGCGCTGGAGACCTGCGAATCTGTCAACGATTCGTTCTCCGCGAGTTGTCTGGCCAGCGCCTCAAGCATTTGGAAAGTGTAGGAAGAGCGGAGGAAGTTTGCTAGCGTCCATTCGATGCGTTCGGAAGTATTTTCAATTCACACGGCAAAGTTGTTTGCCGAGGGCGTTGCGCGCGCGGCGGAGCTGTTGCGGGCAGGACAGGTGGTAGCGCTTCCGACGGAAACGGTTTATGGCCTCGCCGCAAACGCCTGGAATGCGGATGCGGTCCGGCGCATTTACGAAATCAAGGGGCGACCGGCGGAGAATCCCATTATCGTCCATGTGGCGGGGATCGATTTGGCGCGGCGCTGTGTGTCGGATTGGCCTCCTCTGGCAAGTAAAATGGCGGCGGCATTTTGGCCGGGGCCATTGACGCTGGTATTGCCGCGCTCCCCGGAAATTCCGTCTATTGTGACGGCGGGTGGCGTGACCGTTGGCGTGCGCTGGCCGAGCCATCCATTCATTCAAGCGGTGATTGCCGCCTGCGGTTTTCCCCTCGCTGCGCCGAGCGCAAACCGCGCCAATGAGCTTTCTCCAACCAATGCCGAACACGTCCGAAAAAGTCTCGGAACAAAAATTCCTCTTATTATTGACGGAAGCCAGTCGCAAGTGGGAATTGAATCGACAGTGCTGGACATTTCGTGTTCGCCTCCGCGTCTGCTGCGACCGGGAATGATTCACGCGGAATCGCTGCTTGGAGTCATTGGGGCGGGCGGCCTCGAAACTGACGCTGGGGCTGTTGGGAAATTGCGTAGTCCCGGCTTGCTGCCGCGACATTATTCGCCAAAAGCGATGTTAATTGTCGCGGCCTGGGCAGACGAGAAAGCGCTTTTGGCGCGTGTTGCAGATAAGGGGTTCCCACTCGAGAAAATTCATGTCGTGGCGCACACGCATATTCCGTTGGGCGGGAAATTTGGCAGAGTCGCGGTCATTCCTCACGACGCCGAAGCTTATGCGCGGGCGATTTACGCTGAACTTCACCAGTGCGATGAGGCGGGCGCGGAACTGATCGTCGTTGAAGCTGTGCCGGATGGCCGGGAGTGGCGGGGAATTGCTGACCGGTTTTCGCGGGCGGCCCAATCGACTCCATGAAAACCCGCAAGGCGCAAACGGGTTTCACACTAATTGCCAGCGCTTCCGATTTCTGGTTTGGTAATTGATGAATTGGCCGGCGCACTCTGGTCGCAATTTAAAAGACAGGATGGTTTGAGCATGGAAGTTTTCTGCACCGCAATTGATGAATTTGAAGCCGAGACGATTATCGTCGATCTGATGGAAGCCGGTTTTGCGGATAATGAAATCAAGGTTCGGCTCCCGGAAAAAACTGGAAGCATCGCCATCTCGGTACATGCGGATGATTCGGAAGGGGCGACTTTTGTCAAATCTATTTTATCGGATGCAGGAGGCCAGGAAATAGCCATCGGAAATGAAGGAAGTTCGCTGGAACAAAGGCCAACCGGAACCTCTGCGAATGCCAAAACTCCTATTGACACACTGCTAAACTATCGCCGCCAATATCCCTGAGCGGGAAAGTCGGCTTGCGTTTAGAGCGCTTTATTGCTGGACGGCAGGCGGAGTGGGCAGCGCTTGCTTCTCGGGAACTGCTTTTTCCGCTCCGCGCGCCAGCGCGATAATCAGGAAAATGAGACCCACCAACATCAGGCCTGCCACAATTGCTCCCCAAATCAACGTGTACTTGCTGTCGCGGCGCTTGCGTCGATGCCGCTTTCTCCGTTTGTATCGGACTTCGCCGGTATGGCCGACAAAACCGGATTGTCCGGTGGGCGTCGCGGAAGGTTGGTCATTGCCGTTGCCTGGCGAATCCTGATTGGTGTCGTGCGTTGGTTTCAAGGGCGTTCTCTTTTCGGCTCCCGCGCTTTCCCAGGAAGGCGGCAGCGTTCCAAAATCATTTCGTTGGTGCGGGCGTTGAATTCCAGCCGGCACCAACAGCGACCACGCCGATTGGGCCCGGATTTCCTGCACCGTTTCCTGATATTCTTCCATCGAACTGGGCGGAACCTCGTCGGTCAATGTCCAAAGCGACGATTGAAAGACCCAATTTCCGGCCAGCAATTTGCGATTCAGGGTGAATTGGAGCCAAGAATTGTCAATCGTCTTTTCTGGCGAAACCCCGGGCGCGAGAGCCACGCAATAAACCTCGAACGTATGCACGGCATCGCACGGAAACAGAATCGCCAGAGGGGAACGCCGGTCGGCCGAGGGCGGAGTCTTGAGGAGACCCAGCACGGGGTTGTCAGTTACCTCGAGTTGAAACAATCCGGGTTTTCCGCCGGATTTGAGGAACTTCCGAATTTCAAAAATCTCTGCCAGAAAGAACTCGTTCGACTTCCGGTCGTCGCGATACTGGAGCGGCCCGACTCTCGTGGCGGATACAAATCGCTCATTCGCCGAAACTAATCGCTCCCTGGAGACAGCTTCGACGCCTTTGCTCTCAAATTCACGGTGAAGGTCCTCGGCATAGCTGCCGCGCGCGGATACGACGACTCCCAGCAAGGACGAGGACTCAGCAGTGTCCAACAGAATGACTTCCTTGATCTCAAAAGCGCTTGCCGAAACTATTGGCGGCGGAGCGGGAATCAATCCGGACGAGGTTTTGGAAATGGGAAGACCGACGCCATAATCGCGAATGACACGGTTCAGCAAGCCGCCTCCCTGCCCCTTGGTGGTCGCATCGATCCAACGCCGCTGGCCGCTCAATTCAAATTCAACAACGACGTGGTTGAATAAACCGGGATCGGGAAGAAAGTCTGACACCGATTTCTGCAACTTCGTATTTACAAGGACGAGGCGAGCGCTCATTCCCAGGCCGCGCAGCAATTGGACCAGCACGAAGGAAAGGTCTTTGGCATTGCCGAATCTACGCCGCGCGACGATCCCCGGCCTGGCTGGCGGTGCGCCTTCGAGTTCCACATCCTCATCCAAGTGGCGATATTCGTCCTGCACCATGTGGATCGCCTTTTCGGCTTGACCCAGCAATTCGGGCGAGCCAGCGGCAAGTTCAGAGGCAATTGCTTTTATGGCGGCGTCTTCTTCGTCTTCGTTCCAAGCCTTTGCAAAGTCCGCGGCAACAGTCTGCCAATCGGCGCAATCCGATACTTGCATCCACGGTCCGGCAAGATGCCGTTCCGGCGCGTTGTCTTCGGGTATCGCGGCGGGGAGGTTTTCGCGTGTCCAAACCCAATGGACTTCGCCGTTGGCGCGCGTCTCGTTCGGGGCCAAATCCTTGGCGGAAGATTTCCATTTCATCGGGCGCGATTCATTGAAGCGCACGGAAAGGAACATTTTTCCAAGCGAAGACTTTTCAGGGAGTTTGAAAAAATGGGCGCAATGATCCGCCATGATGGCCGGACGCGCTTCGAGGGTGTACGCCCACTCGATAATATCGCCGGGTCGCACGTCTTCGAGAAGCAACAGTAACGTTTGTCGGCCGTCGGTTGCTGCGGAGGCGGGATGGAGGTGGTTGAGGCGCGTTTGATCGAATTGCTGGCCAGCGCGATGAACCTTGATGAAATGGACGGTGATCTTCTGGTGACGTGGGTCGATTTCGATGCGCCATTCGGATTCGCGGCGGACGGCCTGGACGGTTTCGAGGCGGATGGCTATGTGGTTGTATTCGAGGTGCTTTTCGGAGTGCAACTGTTGGTCAAACAGCAAATGGGTCACTTGCGCGGGCAAATCCGGCTTGAAATCGGGGGCAAATGTACACGGCACCGCCCAAACTGGGAGTGGTCCTTGTTCGATGCGCTCCCTGGCAGCATCGGCGGAGCTCCCTTTGCCGGAGGGGGCGCTGTCGCTCAGCATCTGATGTTGAATACCTCCAACGATTGTCACAATCAACCCTAAAATCTTCAGAAATCGGGAGGTAGAATACAGAATCCAGAACTCAGAAATCAGATTTCAGACGGTTGAAATTCTTTTTTCTACGAGCACTTTTAGTCAGGGTTTCCCTGATTTTTTGGAAAAACTCCAATTTCAGCAAAAAGCCCTTGACCGACCGTTTTGCGTGTAGTAAATACAACGTAAATACATTGCATGGCCAAAAGGTTTACAAAGTATGGAATTTGACTGGAACAATCCGCCGTTCAATTTAGCTCGGACGCTGACTTTGCAGGCGATTGAAGAGTCTTTTGAGGATCCTTTTGCTGTGCGTTTGTTGCCGGATTCGCCCCGGTTTGCGGTTCAGGCTCGGTTTTTTAACTTGGGGACAGCGTCCGACGGGACGGGGATTTTTACCGTTTACCGCACGAACGGCAAGCAGGCGCGCGTGATTTTCGCGCGTCCTTTTGAGGTTGAAGAGAAATATCTCTATCAACGAAAATTAAATCAAACGCTGGCGCAATAGTTTCAATACCATGAATGCCATCGCAAATTGGGAAGAAGTTCCGCTGTTCGACCGCGAAGAATCCGAGGCGGCGTTCTGGGCTGAGAACCGAATTGAGGTCCGGCTGATGGAGTCGTCGGTGATGTCAAATGAGCTGGCGGACTCAGTGGCGATCAGTCTTCGGATGGATCCGCGAATGTTGGCACGAATTAAGCGGCTGGCCAGAACACGGTTTTTAAATTATCAAAGCATGATCAAGCAATGGCTGAGCGAACGGATGGAACAGGAAATGCGCGAACAGAAGTCGGGCGCGCGGGCTCAAAACGGATAGCATGAAGCTTAATCATACAAAATCGGGGCAAGAGGCGTTTACGCTGATCGAAATCCTTACGGTCATCGCGATCATGGGGATCATCGCGGCGATGATCCTTACGGGCGGGCAATATGCGGCGAAGATCAAAATGGAAACGGCGGTCAAGGCGGAGCGGGAAAAGCTCCAGACGATGATCGATAATTATCAGGCGAAGTTGAATTTTTATCCGCCGGACAATGGAAACCTTGCCGGATTGGTTCCTGCCGTTACACCGCAAACTTACGAGAGCCTTACCGCTTCAAATGCCTTAATATATGAATTGACCGGGGTTACTAATACGAACTCCACCCAGGCGATCATTTTTACCGGCGATCTTATTTCGCTGAGCGCTGGAGGGCCATTTGCCAAGTATCTGAACCGCAATGGCATTGCCAATGCCGACTCTTCTGAGCCGCAGAATTTCTTCAGACCCGCACCGAAAAAGCAGGATTACACGAATTACCCCGGAACCAGCGCGACCGGGCCGCAAGCGGTGCTGGGCCTGCTGGTGCCCGCGCAATTGGTCAAGACCCAACCAAATTTCTGGCATTATGACGCTTCCAGTCCGAGGCGCCACAACCAGAACAGCTATGATTTGTGGGCGGAATTTCAAGTCGGTACAAAGAGCGGCCAGGCTGTGATTGAAACGAACGGAAACTGGTAACCACTTTCATGCGCGTCACTGCAAAAAATAAACCCGTTATCAAGCGCCTCGTTGTCGAGTGGCTTGAGCAGCCGGGGGCGCAGCCGATGATTGTTGGGATGCGGAAGGCGCGCCGGACAAGTTTTCCAGAAGCGCGACGCGGGTTTGGCTTGCGCGGGCGTGGTTTGCGGGGAGATCGGCGGTTGGGGAGGTTAAGCGCGTTCACGTTGTTGGAACTGCTGGTGGTCATGGCGATCATCGGGTTTATCGCGGCGATGGCGCTGCCTCATGTGGGCGGATTTAACCGCGCCAACGGCGTTACTGCGGCGACACGGCAATTGATGGACGACGTGGCGCGGGCGCGCAACCGGGCGCTGGTGAACCGTTCCACGGTATATATGGTTTTCGTTCCTTCTTATTCGGGTGATTTTAATAGTGTCATCCAGGAAAAGGCGCAGCTCACGCCGCAACTAACAAACTTGTTGGAACATCAATTTGTATCGTATGCAATCATAAGCGACCGAACAGTTGGCGACCAACCCGGCCAACATTATCCACATTATCTGACGGAATGGCAGACGCTGCCCAGCGGCGTTTTCATCTGGCCCATGCAATTCAACTCACAATTTCGCGGCGCGACGATTCGCACAACCAATACAATAAACAATACAACGAATGCCGATTATGTGTATGGCTTTGCCAGCAATTCGTTTCCATTTCCGTCCATCAACGCGGGCACTTACATGAACCTGCCTTACATTGGTTTTACGCCGCAAGGGACGCTGCTGACATCCACGAACCAATACATTACGCTGACTCGGGGAAGCATTTTTTATCCGGAAACTGCCACCGGGCCTTACCAGCCGCCGACGCCGCTCATTACAGAAGCGCCGCCTGGGAACGAATCGAACAATCCGTGTATGATCAAGATCGATTGGCTGACGGCGCGGCCCACGATTGTGCAGAACCAATTTCAATGAACCTTTATCCGCACAACCTGTTAGCAGACGCCAAGGAAGAGCGCCGCCAGGGCGAACGAGCATTCACCATGGTCGAGATAGCCATCGCCATCGGTGTAATCGGTTTCGCCCTGGTGGCGGTCATTGGCATTCTTCCGGCGGGAATGAGTGTGCAAAAGGATAATCGCGAGGACACAACGATCAGCCAGGATGCGCCGTTTTTCCTCGATGCAATTCGGAATGGGAGCACGAACCTGACCGTTATAAACAACGGCGCAAATGATACTCTTCCGTTTTCGGGCCTGGATTTTCTGACGAATTACGTGGAGAGCATTTCGATCATCAGCAATTACGTCGCGAGCGGCACAATTAAGACGGTTACGACCGCGACTTTTACTAATTTTGGCGTTGGCCTGGAGATATTGGGGTTGCTCTCCACTCCTGAACCTTCCTTCGTCACTTTGAGCAATTTTACAATAACCCGGGCCATCGTGCGTTCGTTGAGCGGGGCGGCAGTGCAGCAAAACGGAGCGAACCGATTAACTGCATTCCGGTATCAGATGGATATTGAGATAGTGCCGCTCGTCGATTTTGCGCCGGACAGCACCAATTACCAATTTTATCTAAACCGAGGCGAAGCGACGAATAGTCCTGACGTGCAGACACGTTATTATCGATATCTGGAAGCAAATCCATTTCCCTCTTTTACGTTGACGCCACAGACGATAACGAACCTTCCCTACGCGGTCGGGTCGCTGGCGTACAGCAGTTTTGACGTCAAGATGCGTTTTAGCTGGCCGGTTATTGATACGGGGAACGGCACTTATACCGTGGGACCGAATCACCAGACTTACAGAACGACGGTGTCGTCAGGCGTTCAGTTCGCGACGTTGCCTTCGGGTGCTCCTTATCATATCAACGGGCAGCAACTGTGGTTTTTCCAGCCGCAGTCCTACTTGACTCAAGGCTACCAATTCCTCAGATGAAGCGAGTAAAGCCACAATACGTTGAGAGGCCAAGCGACGCCGCAGGAAAACGGCTTCGTATTCGCGGTTTGACAATTCTGGAAATGCTCGTTTCGACGGCGATGCTGAGCTTTATCGTGCTGGGCTTGACGGCGATGTTTATTCAGACGCAAAAGGCTTTCAAGACCGGCATCAAGGCCGCGACGGTCACTGACGCAGGACGAACGGTCATGGACATGATTGCGGCGGACATGCGCCACATGAGCGACGGAAATAACCCCGGCATCACGAACCTTTACTGGTCCTGGTCGGGAAACAGTGTGCAGTCAAACGCGCAATTTAACCCTCCACTGGCGTTTCGCACGAACCAGGTCGATGCCATATACATTCTGGAACACACCAACACCATGTGGATGGGAGTCGGTTACGCGGTGCAGAACCTGGTTCCCAATTCCGGCGCCACTGTGGGAACGCTCTATCGCTTCGAAACCAATTTCAGCGCTCCTTACCTACTGACCAATAATCTTTTCGTTCCGTTTGAGACCTCTGTGGCCACTCAGAATTTTACAAATATGGCTTACTGGCATCGAGTGGCGGACGGAGTCGTCAGCTTGAAGCTTTTTGCTTATGACCAAAATGGCAGAGAGCCGGGTGTTGAAGCATATTATGGAGATTGGGAGCCTCAAGGATCGTTTTCCTATCCATTGTCCACCAATGGGTTTCGCTTGCCGAACAATGTCGATGGGGAGATCAACACTCTGCCGAATGCGGTGGATGTCGAGTTGGCCATTTTGGAGCCGGACGCTTTGATTCGGGCGCGGGCCCTGGCAAGCATTCCGAGTCCTTCGCCAGCTTTTCTTCGTTACATGGGTACTAACGCGCCGACCACGATGGAAATTTTCCGTCGCCGGGTCAGCATTCCGGTGGTGGCACGATGAATTTTTCAGTAAAACCGCCCAGGAGGTGGGGGAGGGGCAATCCCAAAGCGCCAGGGATCTGGCGCGCTCCGGGACGCTGTGAATGCGCGGTAAATCAACCGCATGAATCACAGCGTCCTGGAGTGCCCCGCAATTTTTCGGAGGGCGGAGCAACCGCGAGAGCATCCCTCTCTATTCTGACTTTGGGCCGTTTGCGGACGCCTCGGCGAGGCGTCCCTACCTCGAAATTTAGGAGCGGCGCTTCATCTCAACGTTCGGAGCGTGGGGTGGCCCTTGTCATCACGTTGTTGATGTTGTCGGCCATTACGTTTTTGGCTGTGGCATTTTTGTCCATGTCGCGGCGCGACCGGGCGGCGGTGACTTCGACGCTGGATGCCGACAGCGCGCGTAACATGAGCGATGCGGCGTTGAACCGCGCGCAGGCGGAGATCGTTGCGCAGATGGAGGCGCGGGGCGACGCGCTGAGTTATGATTACATGGTTTCGCGGAATTATATCAGCCCGTTCGGCTACAACAAGGGGAACAAAGACACAACGAACGTCAATTACGATTCTTATACGATCTCCCAGTTTAACGCGCCGCCTTTCAACATGCAGAAGGACCCTGCTGGCTGGGCGCAAAACATTGCCAATCTTTACTATGACCCGCGTCCGCCGGTGTTCGTGGTCACCAATCCTGCTTTTCCCAATAACAGCGATTTTCGATTTTGGGTGGACGTCAATCGCAACGGACGTTTTGAGACTAACGGGGTTTTGCCTTACATCATGGAGAACGGTTTGCAGGCTCCCGCAAACTTTGATTTTCCAACGGGATTTGCCCAGGTAAATTATATGAACGGCGAGCCGGAATGGATCGGGGTTTTGCGCGATCCTTTGAACCGCCATTCCGCGACGAATATTTTCGTCGGGCGCTATGCCTACATGGTGCTTCCGATTGGAAAGACGCTGGATTTTAACTACATTCACAACTACGCAAAGGGCGACTATGTCAACGCCCTGAATAATGCGTTGCCGTTCACGGAGACTGATGGATTTGCGCGAGACCAGGGCATAGCCTCGTATGAACTGAACCTTGCCGCATTGCTGGATGTTGTCTCTCCAGATTTTTATCAGCCCGGACTCCTTCTTGACGATCCTTATTACGTCGTAAAACCGTCGCTGCAATACCGGTATTATCCTCCATTTGGCGCAAGCAGCAGGGCCAATACGGGCTTTGCCTTTGATGACGCAGAGGCGATTTTACATTTTAGGTATGGGAACTGGCCTGACAATGGTTATAAAACCGCGAAGTATATTGGATTCGGGTCGTTGGACGGACTCCTTCCCAGTCTCTACCCGAGCTTTGATCAACGCGGAATCGATGCTTATTTATTGACAGCAAATACGGAGCCTCCGTTTGACCCTACAAACAACATTCAAACGCGAATTATCGCGCCGAGTCTCCCATGGCCGGGCAGTTATTCCTTGAACATGTTTTATGATCCGCAGGATTTGTTTAATCCAGCCAAGACTTCCGTGGCGTTTACAAACCGGATGTTGAGGGCGGGGTTTCACACCAATACTGAGGACCGGTATGCTTTCGAGCGGTTGTTGCAGAATATCGGCACGGGGTCTGAACCGGAATACGGCGTCTGGGTTTATAACGACGCGGGGCAGCCGACCTTGCGGACGAAGGTCAACGTCAATTTTGACAACACCACTCAAATCCAGAGGGGGCCTTACACCCCGATGCCGACAAATTTTGTGGATTGGACGCCGCTGGGATTTTTTACGAACGCGGCGGAATTGCTGCTGCGTTCGCAAGGGTTCACATTTACCAATTATGTCCCTGTCAACGGGGTTTATCAACAGTCGGGGCTTCTGACTGGTTATTTCGGCGTGACCAACATTCCTATTTTCCGATTTAATAACCCCGGAATCCAATACAACCAGGCTGTCCATCGGATTCTGCAAGTGGCGGCGAATATTTACAGTTCAACGATCACAAACACTTACCCAGCCAAAAACCCGTTGCCGCCAGTGCGACATCCATTTGTTTTCCGTCCGCTATTTGCCCGTGTCAATCCTAATACGATTAACGACGGCATCGACATCGTCGGATGGACCAACGACGTCACCAACGCAAGTGTCGCGCTGAACCAGATGAGGCAGATCTACTACCAGCTTAACAGCAACAACGTTGTTAAGGGGTTCATCAACGACTTTGCAAAGCGCGGATCATTGGGTTTCAATGTTGAAGGCATACCGTGGGTCGTATCCGCGGAGAAGGGCACTCCTCAATTTTACCAATATGCCTTTAACAATCGGATTTTATATACGCGGAAAGTTCTTTTCTCCAGATTCGCCAACGGGGAGGGGCAACCGGATACCAATCGCGCTCCGCAGTTCACGAACCAGTTTTATGTCATGGCCGTTTCAAACAGTTTTGGAATCGGCGCCTGGAATCCCTATACGAGTCAATACTCCGGGTCCTCCGCAGCCGGTGGAGGAACCTCATACTACATTTCAAACTACGTCACCATAGAATTGACAAATGATCAAAGCCTTTTTTCTTACGGCTACGTTACGAATTTTTCCTACGTTTATGATCCCACAGTAAGCCCGAACAACGGCAAGTTAATCAATTGGCCCGCATGGAGTGGCATCCCGAATGCCAGCACCAAGGGCTTTGTGACGTTGAACTCAATTAATCTCGTTGGCCTTCCGCCTTGCTATTTTTCTGAATCGCAGCGGCGGCTGATATTTTTCACGAATAATGTGATTTCGAGCAATTCGTTCCTGCCGCAGGACACCAATCAGACGTCCTGGCCGCTGCATAATTGGACCCTGACCGTTACAAATCATGTCGTGTATGCTCTGTTTGACGGCCCCCCAAGTCCGGGTACTGCTCTGCTCGATTACGTAAACCTTGGGCCTTTTGGGAGCGCCGTTTCCATTACGAATTCAATATTGCAACAAAGCTCCGGGGGGCTTCCAGGGGCAGGAAGTTCCTTCGCAAGCAGCGTGTGGGCTATTGGCAACGCGACCTCGTTTCCGGGTTCGCCAATGTCTTTAGGGATGATTAACCAAATTGGCCAGGCAGAAATTAGCGATCAGGTTTTCGCCAACAGCCTTTTCGGCAATGGCTCCCAACAGCATCAAGGAGGGTGGACATTCTCGCCGGGCAACAGCCCCAGCAACGTGCTCGAGCAAAGTCTCAGTTGGGTCGCCAATGATCCGTTGGTGCATTACACAGTTGGCGATTTGAAATGGCCGCCGCCGCCGCCGGCGCCACAGTCGGACGGCGTGGAGATTTATTCGGGCACCGGAGTTGGAGCGTATTTGTTGCTTCCCATGACAAACAGCGTGGGCGGCATCAGCAAGCGTTACGATCCGTGGTTGCGAACTGGAACCTCGGATACTGACATGCTGCTCAAGGACCCCGGTATAACGTCGGCGGACATGTGGCAATTTCCGGCCAACAAATTCCCAAGCACAGGCTGGCTTGGGCGCGTTCATCGCGGAACGCCGTGGCAGACGGTTTATTTCAAGTCGGACAACCCTGTTGCGGAGTCGTTGCCTGGAAACGCGTGGTCCACCTGGACGAGTTCGCCGTGGAACTCTACGGGAAATCAGCAACCGGACACTTACCCGACCAACGATTGGGCTTTGGCGGACGTGTTTACAGCTGCGCTGAGCGCGAATTCCGCGCGCGGACTGCTTTCTGTCAATCAAACGAACGATGGCGCGTGGGCGGCGGCTTTGGGGGGGGTCATCGCATTGACCAACGTCAACGGGGGCGTCCCGATTGATCCAACTGCTGTGTATCAATTCGTGGATGATCCCACGAACGGGATAAACGCGTTTCGTTCCACGAACGCCAACGGGTTGTTCCACAAGATCGGCCAGGTCCTTGCCGCGCCGGCGCTCACAGTCAAGTCGCCTTTCCTGACCAATATCACTGCGACGGATGTTTCCGACCAGGTAGTGGAGCGCATTCCGCAGCAGATCATGGGATTGCTGAAGGTGGGCGAGCCGCAATTTGTTATTTACGCATGGGGACAATCGCTCCGGCCAAAGAACCTTTATCTTTCGTCGCCGAACAACAACCTTTGCACAAATTACGAGATCACCGGTGAATTTTTGAGCCGCACAGTTTGCCATGTGGTGCATACGAACGGGCCGCCCAGAATGGTCGTTGATAGTTACAATGTTGAGCCGGCAAACTAACCTTCCGACATCAGGGCAAATGCGCCTAAATGAAATCGACTCTTTGAACATCAATTCTCGAATTTTATTATTGACTGAAAGGAATGGCCTGTTGATCTGTCCGCGGACGCCTCGGCGAGGCGTCCCTACCTCGGAGTTTAGGGTCCTTTGCCCTGTGCCGAAGATGGAATTTCACTGGCAAAGGGGCGGGCATTCTGGTATGCTACCTCGCGTGTTCAATCGAGACGCAGGGAGGGAAGATACATGAGTCTTAAGCCGCGAGGATGGTTTGTCATTAGCCTGGCGCTGTTTGCGGCGGGAGGGTGGATGTGGCATTATGCGGAGAAAGTTCGGCTCAACCAGGAACACAGCGAAACGACAACCCCTTCGTCCTCCACTCCAGCGCATCCGGCATTGATCAACGCGGTCGGGACCAATGCGAGCGCGGGCCGAAAAAGTTACCATTTGAGCAATACGCGGCAGACTGCGAAGCAGCTTCTGCGCAGCGATCATGCGATCATCCTGCGCAATGCGTTGATTGACACGACGCGCCCGTTGCATCTGGATATTCCGCCGCAATTGCGGACGAAAGGGCCGGCGGGAAGTTACATTGTCCAATTTGACCGACCGTTGGACCGGGAGTTTTACCAGGCGGTGAAGAAGGACGGCGGGGAGTTTGTCAGTTACATTCCGAACAACGCCGGTTTGGTCAAGGCAGATGCCGAGCAGGCCAAAGCATTGGAGGCAGACCCGACTTTCCAGGCGGTCTTGCCGTACGAACCGTATTACAAGCTCGATGGGTCATTGCTTCCCGGTGCGGTGGAAGGCGAATCGCAAACCAATCTTTTGAGCGTGACCACTTTCCCTGGACAGCGGGACGCCGCTTTGGCCGCATTGACCGATCTGGGCGCAAAGTTGGTGGGCGAAGACAGCGGGCCGTTCGGACCGAGCCTGGTGGTCAGCGCGCCGCCGGACAGCGTGGCGGCGATTGCGCAGTTGCCTTTGGCGCAGGAAGTGGAGACTTATGCCCGGCGCCGAATGCTCAACGATATTTCGCGGGTGCAATTGGGAGTTACGGCAGACACCCTGACCAACACGCCAGATTACCTGAACCTTTCCGGCTCCAACGTCGTGGTGAGTTTGAACGACACCGGAGTGGACTCGACTCACAAGGATTTTACTGGAGCGGGAGCATCAATCCGGCTCAAGGGCGCTGCGGGAGCATTGGAGGATGACGATGGGCACGGCACACACGTGGCGGGAATTATCATCGGCAACGGCAGCCAGTCGAGCAAAGTGACCAACCAGGTCCCCGGCTCGGTGGTGGGAGCAGATTTTCGCGGGAAAGCGACCAATGCCACGTTGTACGTGCAAAACCTGGATTTGATCACTGGCCCGTTTGTGTCGGACAACCAGTTGCAGATAAACGCCTCATCCAACCTCGGACCGACGAATTTGATTTCCAACAACAGTTGGGGTTACAGCAGCCAGTCCTACGATATCCACGCGGCAAGCTACGATGCAGCCACGCGCGATGCCCAGCCGATGTTGAAAGGAGATCAGCCGTTGCTGTTTGTTTTCGCTTCTGGCGACGGCGGGAATGGGACGGACAGCGGAGTTGATGGACAGGGAGGTACAATCAACTCGCCAGGATCGGCCAAGAACGTGATCACGGTGGGGGCGACCGATACGCCGCGCTTTCTCACGAATCTAGTCAGCTTTGACGGCCAGAGCACCAATCAAGTGTTTCTCGGTGAAACGGACAACAGCAATCTGGTCACTTACTTTTCCGGCGTTGGGAATGTCGGATTGGGAGTGGAAGGGATTACGGGACGGTTTAAGCCCGACGTTGTCGCCCCAGGCGTTTTCATCGTCTCTGCCCGGTCCCATAATTACGTGGATCCGACCAACGAGACGCTTGTAACCGACGACGCCGTAACCAATCAAAGTGTCGCTCCCGGCAAGACCAACTATTATCCGATCCTCTATCAGAACGACGGATCAGCGCTTATTATCCAAATCGTGACCAACTCGGGATCGCCCGCCGGTTACACCAATGGATTTATCGTGAGAGCGGATGGAAAAAATCCGCCGGTGACTATTCGCGGGACCGACATTCTTGGTGCGAATGTGGTAATCTTAACGAACCAAATCGTTCCTGGACCGATTTACGTGGGAGTAGCGGCGGCAAAAGGAGTTGTCCAGCCGGTAACGTATGACCTTCATATCTTCATGCTGGAAACCAATAGTTCTGGAGATTACTTCCAAGTTTTGAGCAACATGAACTCGATACTGAAGCCTGCCTACCGTTACGAATCAGGAACGAGCATGTCGGCGGCGGCGGTTTCCGGAGTGTTGGCGCTGATGCAGGATTTTTTGGAGCACCGGTTGAATATCACGCCCAGCCCGGCGTTGCTTAAAGCGCTTTTGATCAATGGATCTCGAAGCATCGGGCTGGAATACGACTTTGATGTCAAAACATTGGGCGCAAACGAGCAAGGATGGGGAATGCCTTTCCTGCCCAACAGCATCCCGTCCTCCTTTACCAATGGCGCAAGCGCGCGGTCGTTGGCGTTCTTCGATCAATCGCCAGCCAATGCCCTGGCCACCGGGCAATACCAAAATTACATCATCACCGACCCTAGCGGAAAAGCCTCCAACGCGCCAATCCGAATCAGTCTGGTGTGGACCGATCCGCCCGGAGACCCTGCGGCGGGCGTTGCGCTGGTCAACCAACTCAGCTTGACGGTCACTGACCATACTGGAACCAACGTTTTCATTGGAAACGATTTCCTGGGCGGCGACATCTTCTCCGAAGCCAACACTGGGAACGCGCCGGATGCCGTCAACAATGTCCAGAACATTTACATCGACCCGGCCTTTACGCCGTTGACTTATCCGTTGACAGTGACGGTGGGTGGAGCGCGGGTGAACGTCAACGCCGTAACCGCCCGGACCAACATTATCGGGCAAGACTACGCGCTGGTGATCTCCGGCGACGATCCGACGGTTCCGTTGAGTGTGGTTAGCAACTCGGTATTGTCCGTGCCGCCGACGGCATTGGTGACACAAGTCAGCAGCGGTGTGCCGCTCTTGCATGAAAGAGTGGGCGCGAATCAACCGACGCTTTGGAACTTCGTTACCGGCGGGACTAACGGAAGCCTGACTCAATGGCACTTCTTCGTGTTCACCAACCTATCGCTTTACACCAACGCCAACGGCACTGCGACTAACGTGGCTTTTGCGACCTTTTTGCCGCCCAATCTCTCAGCGCCGCGCAATACTCAGTCGGATATTGACATGTATGTTTCAACAAACCCGAAGCTGTTGCAATTGGACAAGCTGGCGGTTCTCCAGGCGTTCAAATCGGTGGGGCGCGGAGGCACTGAAACGTTCGTGACCAACTCCCTTGCCAAAACCTGGTATATCGGCATCAAGTCCGAAGACCAGCAGGCGGCGGATTTTGGATTTTATGCCGTAGCCCAGCAAGCGCCTTTCAGCGTTCAGAATCCCAACGGAAGCGTGACGGCGACAGGAACGGCGTTGCCGGTGTTCATCCCGGATGCGGCGGCGGGAGCGCCGGCATTCGTGTTCGCTTTCCTGATTGATCCGCTCAACCCGGCGATGAGAATTCAGGACGTTACCGTGAGTCTTGGGATACAACACGGCAATCCGAGCGATTTATACGGGACGCTGACGCACAACGGAGTCAGCACGGTCCTCAACCACAATTCCGGCGCGCCGGGAGGATTCAGCGTTACCTATGACGACTTGCAGGAACAAGCCAGTTCAGGAGACGCGCTGAGCGACGGACCGGGAAGTTTAAAAAATTTCATTGGGCAAGCCGGGCAGGGATTATGGATGTTGACCGAGGCAGACAACGCGTTGGGACAGACCGGTGAAGTGGAAACTTTCAGCGTCACTGGAACCCCGCAGCCTCAAGGACTGGGATTTACGATCACTTTGCAGCCCAACTCGTGGTACAAAGGGTACGTGCCCATCCCCAACGACGCGACCAACCTGACCATCTTCACGACATACGCAAGCCAGGGAGGCGGCCCGATTGGGATATACCTGACCAACTTCGACGACGTGAATTTTTCAGACTACACCACAAACAAAATTAATCCGCCTGGAGGTTCGTTAAGCTTAAGCACCAATCCACCCAAACCGTTTCCGCCGTTAAGCGGGGGCAATTGGTATTATGGAATTTACAACTTTAATGACACGACGCCTGTGACTCTTAACGTGCTCATACAAATACAAGAGAGTCTGACGCCCGATCTGGTGCAAACTTTCAGCAACAACACGGCCACGCCATTGTTAACTGCGGGACACACACAGTCGCAGATCTGCATAACCAGCGGCCAGCAAGTGGTGGACTTGAGCGTCGGGTTGAGGATCAGCGATACGAATTTGGACGACCTGTCGATTCACTTGACAAGTCCGCAAGGGACGAGCGTGCTCCTTTTTGAAAATCGCGGGGGTCTGGCCGCTCAAAATCTGGGCTTGGGATCGCGAGCTGACAGCAATCTGATTTATACTGTTTTCACGGAAGACACCAGTTTGACCCAGACACCGGTGAAGTTTGCCTCAAAATTTGCGTCCCCAGCGCCCTCGGCGGCGGTCATCACGGCGGACGGATTTGAAGGATCTGCTGTCAACACCTATACAGTTGGACAAGTAGTTGGAGGAACCTGGAAAGTGGAGTCCAACCAGGTCGGCGTGGTGAAAGACGCGACTCTTGCGCACACGGGGAATAATTTCCTGGCTTTGACCACGGGGCGGATCACGAACACCTATCCGACAATCGTGGGCAAGAAATACGAATTGATATATTGGGCGCGAGGACCGGGAATCCTTGGTTGGTGGCCTGGTGATCGGAATACAACTGATATTGCAGGCGGGCATAATGGAACCTTGGTAAACGGAGCTTCATACGCCGATGGCGAAGTGGGCAGCGCTTTTAATTTTGACGGCTCAGGCCAATACGTGAAAATTGCGGATTCGACGGCGTTTCGAGCACCGAGTGTGACAATTGAGTGTTGGTTCGACGGCGCCATTGCCGTCCAGGAGGGCAATCTTTTCAGCAAAACTTTGGGAAGCTCGTATTTTGACTCATACCAGATGTGGCTGACAGAAGGAAATCTCAATGGAATTATTTGCAACATCGCAGGAATCGGGCCTGAATTGAGCTATCCTTTAACTCCGGTTCCGGGTGTTTGGTACTACGCTGCTTATACCTTTGACAATGATTCAAAAACTCAGGCGCTTTACCTTAATGGAGCGAAGGTCTTGGGGGGAGCAGCGAATCTCACGATCGGCTACGATTCCAATCCGGTATTTATTGGAACGGAAATGGATGACTTTACTCCCGTTCAGAAATTTGATGGGAAGATTGATGAGGATACACTATATGGTCGCGCGTTGTCTCCTGTGGAAATACAAACCATCTACAGTGCGGGCAGCGCCGGGAAGTACAACAGCATTTCGCTATTGCCCAACTTTGTTGTACAGTTGGACGGATATTCCACCAACACGGAGATTTTAGCGAATTTCAGCGGGCCCTGGCAGGCGTTCACCAACAGTTTTATTGCGACCAATAATCAGGTGGTGGTGGAGTTCTCGGGCAATACAATGAGCACACTTTTTGACGACATTCAGTTTACTCAGCTTCCCGAGACCAACTTCAACAATTACTTTCTGCCCGAGGAACCGCTCACGCCGTTTATCGGCGAAAATCCGCAGGGATGCTGGACGCTTGATGTTTGGGACACGCGCACCGATTCGCCTCTGCCGAGTGATGGATCACTCCTAAGCTGGGACTTACAGACGACGATTTCTTCCACAAATGTCAGTCTGATTGTTCTGAGCAATGATGTTCTTTACACGAGCGGATTTGTGGCGGGTGATTCGGTTACTTATTTTGCCGTGGATGTGCCGCCGACGGCCAGTTTCGCGACTAATATTCTTTCGAAGGGCAGTCATCCATTGAACCTTCTCTTCGATCAGGACGCTTTGCCGACGGGAGGTTTGCCTGGCGATGTAACCATGATCTCAGGTCTTAAGGCGGGAACCTTCGGCACCAATACGCTGGCTGCGCAAGGGCCGCCTCCGCCGTTGCTTCCGGGAAGGCGTTATTTCCTGGCCGTTCAAAACAGCGGGCCTAAACAGGCGACCTTCAATCTGGAAGTCCAGTTCGATGTGAGCACTAATGCCAGCGTAGTCCGGGCGCTGACAAATCAAATGTCCGTGGCGACAAATATTTCGGGTGGCAGCGTGGAATATTATTCGGTCAAGGTGCCAGGCAACACAACGCTGGCGACTTTCCAAATTCTCGGCGCATCCACACCATTGAGTCTTTTTGCCCGGGCAGGATTGCCTGTTCCCGGTCCGCTCTCGTATGATTATACAAGCAGCGTGACCGGCGCGGCTGATCAGTTTGTTGTTGTCACCACTAACTCGACCCCTCTTGCCCTGCCGACGCCAACAACCAACAATCCTGCCCCAGCCGGGCCGACGACGTGGTATCTGGCTGTTTACAACAACACTGCGGGGGCCGCGAATTATACGATCCTTGCGACAGTTGCGACCAACGGGCCGAGCGGCGCTCCAGGAGCTTTGGATGTGATGCAATTAAAGCCGGGTTTTGTGAAAACGGGCATTGCCCAACCGGGTTTCACCACGAATATCATTTACGCGTTGACTGTGCTGAATAACCCGGCGGGGGTGCAATTTACCCTCGCGAATAAGTCCGCGGTTGGAGGGTTGCAACTGCTCGCGGAACTTGGGGCTATTCCAACTCCGGGACATTCGTACGATGCCAATTCCACAACCACCACATCGCCGCTTTCCATTGTCGTCGGGAAGGGCGCAGCGTTGCCGTCCGTCAATGGAACGTGGTATCTGGCGATCGCCAATACAGCGTCCACGCCGATATCTTATACGATCACGGGGACGGCACTTACCACTGGGCCGGTGACGACCACACCCTTCATTGTTGACGATCAAACTGCAACGACTCAGCCATTATTCATTGGGTCAAGAATTAGTTCGCCTTCGAGCGGGTTCAGTTTGTATTGGACTGCAACGCAAGGGAAAAAATACAACATCGAAGTCTCCACCGACCTGGTGAATTGGTCTGTGGTGACGACGGTTGTTGCCGAATCGAACACGGCTGCCTTTACTGATTCGATACCGGTGAGCCAGGAACCGGGACGCTTTTTCCGAATTACAACTCAGTGAGGAACTGAGCTGGGAGTTGTCTTTCGAGGTCGCCGGATAACTTTGAAAACCGGAGGAGGGGTGCCATGAATTTCCCTCCCCAAACTTGTGGTTCAACGTCGGGTTCGGCGCGGCTCGGTGCCGATCAGTTCAATTTCAAAAATCAACGCGGAGCCAGGTTCAACCAGGCCGCTTGGGTCTCCTTTATCTCCGTACGCCAGATCGGAGGGTAGATATACTTTCCATTTTGATCCCACCTTCATCATCGGCAAGGCGTCTCTCCATCCCTTGACGCCATAGAGAATAAAAAATTTGGCCGGTTTTGGCCCGCGCTTTGCAGAACTATCGAACTCTTTGCCATTGAGCAGAGTGCCGCGATAATTGACAGTGACCATGTCGTTTGTGCCCGGAAGCGGGCCTGTGCCTTCCCTGATGACTTCGTATTGCGCTTCGGCGGTTTTTCCGAGTTCCAGCAAGTAAGTCTGGGTCTTGATTCCCGCTCTTTTCTTGTTTGCCGCGAGAAACGCTTCGCCTTCTTTTTCGTTTTTTTCAAGCAGAGCCGCCGCCTTCTCTTCCGTTTTCACGCGCGATTCCACCGCAAATGCCTTTTCGGCCGCCATGGCTTGCTGCTCGTTCATTCTGAGGGGTTTACCCGCCGCCGCGTCCCGAATCGCTTGAATCAACATTTCCAGGTTCAGGTCGATGTTGCCGCGCCTGATTCGATTTCCCAATGCTGCGCCCAGGCCATAACTAAAATCCTCTTTCTCGTCCTTAAGTATGATCTTGCGTTTGGGTGGCGGTATTGTCGCAACCTGCGTTTGTTTCACTGGTGGATTTGGGCCAAGCGCCGCTCGAAACCCGTAGATCCCACCGGCGCCTTCCGGTTCGGTGCTATAGCGCATCGCAGATCGGAGGGTATAAGCATCATCCAGCCAGCTTCCATTGCGAATCACGCGTTCCGTCCCGGTTGCAGGACCCTGAGGATCGGTCACTGAGCCTCCAGATAAAGGGCCAAACCAATCCTGGCACCATTCGCTGAGAAGTCCGTGCATGTCGTAGAGTCCCCAGGGATTTGGCAGTTTTTGACCGACCGGACGGGTCGCAAAGTAACGGCCTTGCACAAAGTAGAATATTCCCGGCGGCTTATTGCTGGTGTAGCTGTTCCCGTCATACCACCCATAATTGGGCAGCTTCGCATAGCCCGGATCATCGCCATAACTAAAGCGAGTGGTGGTTCCGGCCCGGCAGGCGTATTCCCACTCCGCCTCGGTCGGCAATCGGTAAGACCAGCTTGTGGGCAATCGCCCCGCCTTTTGCTCGCGCGCCGTGAGTTTGCCGCAATAGTTAGTGGCATTGAACCAGCCGCAGGCCTCAACCGGGCAATTCAAATCGCCGGCAAAGTGACTCGGGTTGACTCCCATGAGCGCCAGATATTCGCCTTGCGTGACAAAATACTTGCTCATGTAGAAGCCCTTGGTCAGCGTCACCTCGGTTTGAGGACCTTCAACTTCGGTCACTGTCGCCGCGTTCAACCAACCTTCGGAATTGACTTGCTGTTGTTCTGCCAAGGGGCTGCCCATGGTGAATCGACCGGGGGGAATCCAAACATAATTGGTCGGCGGGATCGTCAGCATTCCTCCCGCCGTAACGCCTGCCGTGGGCTGGTCACCTCCGAGTGGCTTTGTGTTCTGGTCAAGTCCCGAGGGACTCGGCGGCGAGGCCCAGCAGCCCAATACAGGGAGCATCAGCAAAATGGCCCCGCAAAATAAATTTCTTGTCATCAATGTGCGAATCGTATCAGCGTGAAATAGAAATCCAACCTCTCGTTCAACGGCAAGCGCGGTCAAGCCAAGTTCGGGCCGGGGATGCCAAAGGTGAAACAAGCAATGAGAAACTGAGCAGGGATCTGTCTTTCGATAGGCGCATCGTTGACGATCACACTGCAACGGCTCAGCGATTATTCATTGGGTCAAGAATTAGTTCGCCTTCGAGCGGGTTCAGTCTGTATTGGACCGCAACTCCCGACCAAAATTACAACATTGAGGTTTCCACTGGCCTGGTGAAACCAGTTGGGAGCCTTCGCAGGATAAAATAAATCATCGGCGTTGCCAAAAGCGAGAGCAGCACCGAGATGCACAATGCTCCGATCACGGCGATGGCCAGTGGACGCAGCATTTCCGCTCCCGACCCGACACCCCACGCCAATGGCAACATTCCCAATGCCGCAGCGCAGGAAGTCATCAACACTGGCCGAAGTCGCCGATGACCGGATTTGACTAAAGCATCGGCCAAATTCGAGCCTTCCGATTCCAACTGGTGGACGAAGTCCAGCATTAGGATGCCGTTCTTGGCGACTATGCCCACGCCGATAATTGCGCCGAGGAACGACACAATATTCAGCGATGTGTCGGTCAGCCACAATGCGACAATCGTGCCGGACATCGCGAGGACTGCGCCGAAAACAATCGAAATGGGTTCATTGAAAGATCGGAATTCGATCAGCAATACAATGAATACAAGCAGAATTGCAGCTAGGAGAACCGCGAGGAGATTCCGAAAGGATTCCTGCTGTTGTTGATAGAGGCCGCCGTATTCAATTGCGCCACGAGGGATACCGTTGATTTTGGAAAGTTTTTCTTGAATCTCTTTCATCGCGCTGCCCAAATCGCGGCCTTCAAGCCGGGCGGTGACGACGATGTCCTGACGCAAGTCGTCCCGGTCCAGTTCGACTTGACTAGGTTCTTCGGTCATTTCCGCGACCTGGGAAAGCCGGACGATGCTTCCGTTGGCCGCGCGAAGGGGCAGTTCCTTTAGCGTCGCGATGCGGTTGACGTTGGCTCGATTTACAAGGACGCGGATGTTAACCACCCGATCTCCTTCGAGGACATACGACGCGGTCTGTCCCAGCAAGGCTGTATTGACTGTACTGGCTATGTCCTGGACGCTTAAACCGAACTGCGCGGCAGCAACGGAATTGACACGGAAATTAAACGAAGGTCCAGTTTCAGTGAGGCCGTTGAAAGTGTCCACAATGCCATGCACGGATTTGATTTTTTCTTCCACCAGCGGCGCGGTTTTTTGCAGCCATTTCAAGTCGGGCGAGAAAAGTTTGATCTCAATGGGTTCCGGGGCCATTTGCAGGTCGCCAATCATGTCGGTCAGGATGCCCGGGAATTCCCAGTGGAACGCGGGGAATTGTTCGTTAAAGGTGTGGCGAAGTGCGGCGATCACTGCGTCCGTAGGATGTTTGCGGCCCGGCTTGAGCTTGACGGCGAAATCTCCGCGATAAGCCTCGGTGATAAACATTCCCAGTTCCGCCCCAAGCCGGCGCGAGTATCCTTCGATGTCGGGATTTGCAGCCAGAATCTTTTCCACCTGATCCAGTTGCCGGGAGGTTTCGGTCAGGCTTGTGCCCGGCGGGGAGTGGAAATCTATGATGAAACCGCCTTCGTCAAAGTCAGGAAGAAAATCGGTTTCGAGATGTTGGTAAAGTGACAGGGAGCCAACGGCCAATGCGAGGCAGCCCAGCAGTGCGATCCACCGAAGACGCAACGCAACACGCAACGCCCATTCGTAGAGACGATTGACTCGCGTCAGCAGAAATCCGCCCTCCGAATTGTCTGCGGAAACCTCGCGGTCGTCACCTTTTCGCTCGCGGATGAACCAGGCCGCAAGCGACGGAGTGAGCGTTAGCGCGAGCACCAGAGAAGTGAGCAGCGAGACCACCATTGTCAGCGCAAGAGCGCGGAAAAATACTCCGGCAATTCCAGTTAAGAACGCGAGCGGTATAAAAACGACCACGGGAGTCAGCGTTGAGGCCACGAGAGGTCTGAGAATCTCGCCGATGGCTTCTTGTATTCCCGCCAAACGCGGGCGTCCGGCGGCGATTTTTACATACATCGTTTCCACCACTACAATGGCGTCGTCGATGACCATGCCGATGGATGCAGCGATGCCGCCCAGTGTCATCATGTTGAAACTCATGCCGGCCATCTTCATTGCCACGAGTGTGATGAGGACGGTGATGGGAATTGTGACGATGGCAGTCCAGACGCTTCCCCAATTTTTCAGAAAACAAAAAAGGATCAGCACCGATAAAATAAGTCCAAAAATAATAGCGTCCCAAACACTGCTGACTGAATCACGCACGAACAGTGATTGGTCATAGAAAAAACCGAGGCGCATGTCCGGGGGCAGTTCTTGCCGGAGCCGGCGCAATTGCTCTTTCAACGCCGCGGCAATGTCGAGGGTGCTGCCTTCCGGCTGGCTTTGGATATTTAAGAGCACAGCATCGCGACCTTGCGCCGTCACGGATTGGAAGACCGGCTCCGCGCCCCGCTTGACGGACGCCACATCTCTGATTTGCAATGGATGGCCGTTGTGAAATGCAACCACCAGATTTTCGATATCCTCCGCGGAATGAACGCGGCCGTCCACGGTCGTCAGATAGAGATGATAGTTCTCTTCCATCATGCCTGCCGGCGCATAGATGTTATTGTTTGTTAATGCTTCGGTGACTTCAGAGAGAGAGAGGCTGGCAGCCTCCAGTTTTAGCGGATCGACTTCGACGTGATATTCGGGTTCGCGTCCGCCTTTGATTTCGACACGCGCGACGCCGGGGATCTGGAGAAAGCGCGGCTTCAATTCGTAATTCGCAGTCTCCCAGAGCGAAGTGATATTGCGATTGGAGCTTGTCAGACTGATGCCGATGATGGGGAACGCCGAAAACGTCACGCGTTCGATTTCTGTGGTGGCTGTTGCCGGAAGTTCTCCCCGGATTTGCGAGAGCCGGCCCAGCACGTATAACTCCGCCTGTCCCATATCCACCCTCCAGTTAAACAAGACATTCACTTGCGCCGACCCGCGTTTGGTTGCCGAACGCACCGTGATTGCGCCCGGTATATCCTTCAACACCTCTTCAATCGGGCGCGTCACGGTCGCCATCATTTCATCGGCGGGCATGATGCCGTTGTCAATTAGAATAACAACGCGGGGAAAATTAGTTTGCGGAAACACCGAAGACGACATGTGAAGCGCGCAATAAATTCCCGCCAGGCACAAGGCGGCGGAAATAAACACGATTGACAGCGCGTTTCGTGTGGCAAATCGCCCCAAGGGTGAGTTGCTCTGAGGCGTCATTGGGCTTTGGCCGAATCGGCGGGCGCCGCATCAACGGAGTTGGTTTGCACAATTATTTTGGTCTTTTCCGGCAATCCGTAAGCGCCGACAGTCGCAACAACATCGCCGGATTTAAGCTCCGGAGCGCTGATTTCCACCAAACCCTCCTCGCGCAAGCCAGTTTGGACGGGCGTCCTCGCGGCTTCATCGCCTTTTATCAGCGCGATAAAGCTTTTGCCATCGTCGTCGGTCACGACGCATTCGGCGGGGGCCGCAAGAACATTCGTATGAACAGCGGTCACTGCGCGCAAAATGACGAATTGCCCGGGACGCAAGGCGCTGCCGGCGTTCACCAACGCTCGCACCAAGACCGTGGCGTTGCTGGCATTAACGTCCGGGCTGATGAAGGAAATCTCCGTATTGACAGGAGGCTCAGTCAAAATCTCGACTGGTTCGCCCGGTTTCAATTCGGCAGCGTCCGTCACCGGAATTTCAGCATTTACAGCGAGGCGGTCAAGGTCGATTACTTCCGCAACCGCGGTGGTCAAATCCACAGCCTGACCGGCTCGCACGTTGAGGTGGGTCACCGTGCCTGACAATGGCGAAGTGACGCGCAACAAGGCCAACTGCAACTCGGCATCCTGAAGATTCTTCAAGGAAGTATTTTGCTGCGCGTACAAAGATTTCTGGCGTTGCAGTTGTTGCGTGGCGTATTCCACCGTCGCCGTCCCAGAATTCAATTCCATCAGCAAGTCTCCTTTTTCCACATGCTGCCCCTGGACGACGGCAACTTTAGTGATGACTCCCGCGACAGACGCCGAAAGAACTGCGTCGGCGGAGGGGGCGTTGGTCGTTGCCGGCGCGGGGCCGACTGTTCCGTAGCCCTGGACGTAACGATGCAAAGTCGCGATCTTGAGCGCGCCTGTTTGAACTGTGACGACGGTCTGCGTTGGGGCGTCGTCGCTTTCAGAAGGCTCAGTCGCCGTGCTGCGATGTCTTGCAATGGCGAAAATTCCCAGCGCCGCAATTGAAATGAAGATCAACCCCGACAGGATTTGTTTCGCGTTCATTTATGAAATGGTTGGGGGACCATAGCGGACATTTTTTCAATGACTGTCGAGAGGGAGTCCGCGGGGCGCTGCAGCGCATCCTCGAGCGCGCCCAGCGCCGCCTGAAGTTTTGCTTCGTTATCGAGTTGGGTCAGGGACGCGTTACTCAATTCCAGTTGGGCATTCACCAGATCGAGCTGATCTCCGGAACCGGCTGCAAGCTGCGCTTCGGCGGATTTCTGCTGCTTCTGTTCGTTGAGAAGCAATTCCTTCCCGTTCTCCAACTGTTCGCCCGCGACTCGAAACTCGGCAACGGCGCGGTCTATGTCGCCAATAATTTGCGATTGCAACTCGACGAATTTTGCCGCTGCCAAATGACGTCGCGCTTCGGCCTCGGCAATCGGCCCCTGATTTTGGTCCAGGATCGGCAATTCGAGCGTTGCTCCGAGAGTCCATTGACTGTCGCCGGCGTTGCCGTTGTTCCAAATGTATCCAGGCCCCAGATGCAGGTCGGGATACTGCTTTGCGATTTGCAGGCGCAGTTCCGCTTCCGTCGCCGCATAATCCGCCAGCGCCGCCAGAATGTCCGGGCGCGTTTGGAGAGCAATTCGGCGCGCGTCAATCGACGTCAGCGCCTGGAAGTCCGTCTTGGAAAAATCAAACGTGAACTCTTCCCCGTCGAGCGCGGCTTCGCTTAACCCGAGAGATTCCGCCAGCCGTGCATGGGCCTCGGCCTGGCGCGATTTCGCATCGCTTAGATCAAGTTGCGTTTTGTTCAGGGCAATTTCCGCAATCGTCACATCGGGCCGCGTGATCAATCCTGCGGCCAGGCGTTGTTGCAACAATTCAGAGATTCGTTTTTGGGCGGAAAACTCCTTTTGCAGCAACCCTGCGCGGCGTTCCGCAATTTTTAAATCCAACAGACTGGAGCGGACGTGGACACGAATTTGCCAGGCGGCGGAAGCAAAATTCCAACGGGCCGCCTCGGAATTTTTTTCAGCTTCTGCGATTCGTTTGGCGCGTTTTCCAGCGGTTTCAATCGGCAGATCAAAAGTCACCGGGACGATCCAAGGACTGAAATTGCCGGGAATTTGGGAATCATAGCCGGGCGCGACACTGACAGATGGATTCAGTCTGGCACCCGCCGTCCTAAGGCCGGCTGAGGCCACGAGCCATTGCGCGCGGGCAACTTCCAGGCTCGGATGAAAATTAAAGGCAACGAGGGTAAGATCCTGTAAATCCCAACTTTTTTTCGGCCAATTTGCAAAATCGTGCCCATCGTTTTGTTCGAGGAATTTTTTGAGTTCAAGATCGTCAAGCCGCCTGGACTCAAGGCGATCGGCAGTCTCTTTGGGTGAAAGCGGCTGCGGTTGGTAATGGACGCAACCGGTCAGCAACCCGGCAACTTGCACTGTAAAGACAAACTTTTTGATCTTCATTGCGGTTCACCTTCAGCGGCGCGGCTGAGCATTTGAACTCCGCCTTTCTGCATATAACAGTATTCAAATAAGCGTCGAAAGGTCTATAAGATGACAATACTGTCATAGAGAAATTATTTACCGACCTGAAGATAGTTTTGTATATTACAACCCATTGCAGATGAAATTGACTTTGCTGCTAAACAATACGACACAACCTAATGGCCTTACGCGATCAACTTGAATCTTCGGGCGCGTGGCTTTTTAAATACCGAAGCTATCTTCCGCTGGCAATTTTGCCTATTTTTTTGATCTGCCTGGCTTCGACGAGTTACCTGGACCAAAGTCATACGGTCAATGAAATCTGGCAGGCCGGTTGCATGATGATTTCGTTTTTTGGATTATTCGTGAGAATCATGATCGTTGGGCGCGCGCCAATTGGGACTTCCGGCCGAAACACCCGCGAGCAGGCGGCCAATACGTTGACAACGACAGGTTTGTACTCTTTGGTTCGCCACCCGCTCTACGTCGGAAATTATATCATCTTTCTGGGGTTAACGATGGAGTTGCACGTCTGGTGGCTCGTCCTGCTTCTGACGTGTTTTTACGCTCTGTATTACGAGAGGATCATGCTGGCGGAGGAAGCATTCCTTCGTGGCCGGTTTGGGGAGCTTTTTGAACAGTGGGCCGCTGCCACGCCCGCATTCATTCCAAGGTTTCGCGGATGGAAGCCTTCGCCGGTGCCATTTTGCTGGCGCACTGTGTTGCAACGGGAATACAACGCATTTTTCATGATCATTTCCGCCTTTTTCCTTCTTGATCTCGTTGGCGATTCCATCACGGAGCGGCGGTTTAAAATCGACGTTGGATGGTTTATCGTTTTCGTGGGCGGCTTCGTGATTTTTGCGACACTGCGCACACTCAAGAAACGCACTCATCTATTGACGGTGGAAGGTAGGTAATATTCTGCGGGCGGAACGCGTTGAAACCGCGCGCACCTTGTGGAATACTATCTGCATGATTCGGCTGTCGGCGATTTTCCTGGCGCTCTCGTTGCTGCCTGCATTGGCCGCAGAGAAAATTACCGCCGTCACCATCGACGGTGTTTCTTATGTGGGAATACAGGATGCGCATGTTGTCAGCGGAGGGCGCATCGTTCTTCTTTATCCAACCGGCGGAACGACGGTGACTTTGGACAAATTGCCGAAGGACTTTTTGGAGTCGTGGGGAATTACGACGAACGCAGTTGCCAAGTCGAAAGTCGATGCGCAACGGGGCGCCGAACAATCTCTCGATCAAGCCATTCGCGCCGGGTATTTTCGTGAAGTGGATGGCGTCGTTTATGACTTGCGCAAACCGCAGGCGGGCTGGATTCGTTTCACTGGCGCTAAAGTGATCATGTCGGTCAACGATGGCGCTTTGATTGAACCTAATCCCGGCCAGACCGACCCGACGATGATCTTTGTGCGAAACCTTCCACAAGTGTTCGCGGATAATGATACGATTACGGTGATGGCGAAATTCACGGGAAATTTCACGTATGCGAGGGTTAATTTCGAGGGAACCATTCGCGCTTACGATGCAGGTCGCGTGTGCGCGCGGAGCGAGATACCCGCCGCCATTCTGAAAAGCGGCGCTCCCTTCGCCGCGCTTCCGGAGGCGCAACGGCCTCATCCACGATTCGTAATGTCATTGCCGGATTCCAATCGACTACGCGCGATCGGCTCGGGATTTTTCATAACGCGGGACGGCTATTTGCTGACCAATTTTCACGTCGTCAAAGATGCTGATTCCGTAAAAGTCAAATACAAGGAATCCACGCTCGACGCCAAGGTGATTGAAACCGATACATTGGACGACCTAGCCGTTCTTAAAGTGGATGGCCGAACTTTTCCAGCAATTGCCATTGCCGCGAAGGATTCCGTAACTTTGGGCCAGGAGGTTTTTACCATCGGCTTTCCCAACATCCAAATGCAGGGGCTTGAACCGAAATACACTGACGGCAAGATCAGCAGTCTTGCGGGAATGGAGGACGATGAAACGGAGTATCAAATCAGTGTGCCCGTCCAGCCTGGGAATTCCGGCGGACCGCTGTGCGATGCGAACGGGCAGGTCGTCGGTGTTGTTGTCGCGCGATTGAGCGACATGGCGGCGATGAAGATTTCCGGGGCGGTTCCGCAGAATGTCAATTATGCCGTGAAGGCGCGGCCCGTGCGGCAGTTGCTGAAAACGGTAAAAGGGATCGAACTGATGCCGCCCCAAAACCAAAAAGCCTCCGACCCGATTCAGTCCGTCGAAAATGCCATCGCAATGGTGCTGATTTATTGAGGTAGAGTGCAGGACATCTTTGGCGAAGCGAGCTAATCAACGGGTACGTATCGAGGGACTTTGAGCTTGTCGAAATCGCGGTCGAATGATGCGACTGCAACACCTTCTTCTTTAGCGCCAGCTGCCAAAAAGGCGTCAGCGAATCCGATATTGGAATTCTGCAATTCGTCAAGGGCTGCAAAAACCTGATTGGAATCTCGCGTTCGTACCCCGTGTTGTTTAAGCAAAATAGAAAGTTTTTCGGAAGCAAGCGGCCTGTCGACTCCGTAAAACGAAACCAATGTGTAAAAAGCTTCCGCTACGATGACAGGAGAAACATCGAGCACTACTTCCCCTTGCGCTGCCCGCAGAAAAAGTTTTTTGACAGCAGCAGCTTGCGCCGGTGATTCACCAGAAAGGAAACGCAACAAAACATTGGTATCAACGAGATAACGCGTGGCGCTCATCGACGGCCTTCAGCGGACGCTTCCCGAGCCATGGCGAGGCGGGCCGCCTGCTTTTCCTTTTGAGTGGAGGCGACTGGTTGGTTTAATTTGATGCTGCCGAACAGTTCGTCCAGGCGTGGAACGGGGCGAATTATTGCCGAGCCGTCGGAGCGCACCTCGTATGAAACCCGCTGGCGAGGCTCCAGTTTCAGCGCTCGGCGAACCTCCAATGGGATGGTCGTCTGAAATTTATCCGTGATCGTGGACTGTTCCATGTCTCTAGCATACCACAGAAGTCTGCCTTGTGACAAGCGACTGCATTGTGGTTGAAGTTCGCATTGAATGCATCGCCAGCCTTCTTCATTAAGAATCTTGCATCCACCGAATTCCTTCCACTGTGGTCAGAAATCACCCCGAACTTCTGGTCATTAAAAACTTTCATTGGCTCCAAAACATGCTAAAATAGCTATTAACTGGTCATTTTACGTGAGGCGAATTTATGGAAACTGTCACTGCATTGGAGGCAAAGACCCGGTTCGGTCAACTTCTGAAGAGAGTTGCGCTGGGCGAGGAGGTCATCATTACCAGGCATGAAAGGCCGGTCGCTCGTTTGGTGCCTGAAGGTCGCCGGAATCTAAAGTCTGTGCGCAAGGCGGTCGCTGGGATTCTTGAATTACGCGCGCAAATTTCCAAGCGGAACAAAGCAAAGCCCAAGCTCACATCTGCCGAAGTCAAGTCATGGATCAGCGAGGGACGGCGTTGAGCGCGAGTTTCATCGTGGATGCGTCGGTCGGGTTTGCGTGGGTCTATCAAGGTCAAGCGACGCCCGAGACGGATGAATTGCTTAGCCAGATCGACGGGGGATCAAGAGTTGTTGTTCCACCTCTGTGGTTCCTGGAAATGGCGAATATCCTCATGGTCGCGCAACGCAGACGCCGTTTGACGTCGATGGAGAGGAGGGCGGCCCTGGAAAAACTGGCCGACATGCAATTCAGTGTGGACGAGGAGGGGACTCGAAATGCTTTCGGCAATATCAGCGAACTCGCCGAAAAACACGGTCTTACGATCTACGATGCCACATACCTCGAACTGGCTTTGCGACTTTCATTGCCTCTTGCGTCGCGAGACCAGACACTCAGAAACGCCGCCAAACGATGCGGTGTTAAACCCTTGTAAATATTCCCATGAAAAATCGTCTTGTCATCGGGGTTCTTGCAATCGTCTTTTATTGTCACGCGGCGCTGCCTGTGCCGGCTGCCGATTATCAGTTCGACCGCGCGATTTCCCGGGAAGTTTTGGAAAATTATTTGTCGCGTTCGATCACGATGGAGGGTTTGCTCAATGGACGGGGCGACTTTGATGACAATCTGCGGATGCTCAAGAATACCGGGGCGAAATTCATTGGCCGGAGCATTTGTCTTTGGGGAGGCGAGTCCAATTTGCTTAAGAACTTTCAACGCGCGAAGGAGGAAATTCCCAAAGTCAGGGAGACCGATCCAGAGATGATTCTGCAGGCGTGCATTTTTGAAATCGTCAGCAAGCAGGTTGAACAGGTGCCTGTGCCGGATTGGGCATTTGTCGCAATGGGCGAGCCTGTCGAGAAGAGGAATTTCCGTTATGCCGATATGATCTTTCCGCCTGATAAGGGCCATAATTGGGGCGCCAATGCTTCGGTTCCCGATGTCACACGCCCGGAGACGAAGCTATGGTTTTATTTTCTGGCGAGGTCTTACATCGACCTGGGATTCGAAGCGATCCATTGGGGGCAGGTGGAGCTGATGGGACGTGGCGACCCGGATCGCGCGAATTGGTCCCAAGTCTTGACGCTGGTTCGCACCTATGCGTCTGAACACGCCCGGCGGCATATGATTCTTTGCGATGGTCATGTTCCCAGCGGCGGGATGGTGCGGGACGGGCAATTGCTTCTCGATTTTCATTCGTTTCCGTTGCGGATCATGGAGACACCGGAGCGCCCGCAGGAAGCGATCTTGAAGGTGGGATTTTCCGACGGACTTTACGGACGTAGCAAAGGCGGCACGACTTACAGCGGATGGAAATGCGATCATCTCCCTTACCTTGTGGAGTTGGATAATTTCGGCGCCAGCCGTCAGCCGGGACAGGCCAAAGCGGGAACCATCTGGGTCTGGGGCTACGACGAAATTACGTGGTTTGCGCATCAAACGCGCGAATACCGCGCTGACTGGCTGCGTTACGCCTGGCATTGGCTCAGCGAGACGGATACGAACGCTCACTTGGAAATGCCGGGAAGCCGCACGGAGAGATCGCCCTTGGATGGACGGCGCTGGTATTACGCAAATAATCCGAGTTCCGCCGTGCCGGATGGGCTTGGCGATGAAGAAGCGATTCGCGCGGTTTGGAAGGCGGACGTTCGTCCCGCAACTCACACGGTGCAATAAAGAATATTGCCACCGATCGGGCTATTGCTCCAAATCCTGTTCGGCGGTCAGGCCCCAGCGATGGCGGATCTTGCGCTCGATCAACCCGAAGAGGAATTGATCCAGCAGCAGGCCAAAAAGGATCGTCAATAACATAATCCCTATAACTTGCGCGGCGTCATTCAATTCGCGTCCCATGTAAAGTAAAAATCCGAGGCCAACGCTGGATTTGATCAATTCGGCTGAAACTGCGCCGTGCCACCCGAGTGTCCAGCCGAGCTTGAGACCCGTCACAATTCCCGGCAGCGCGGCGGGCATGATGACTCGTTCGTACATTGCCCAGGACGGGGTGCCGAGCGTTCGGGCGGCGCGAAGATAAATTGGCGGAATGTTGAGTATGCCGTCGGCCGTCGCAATGGCGACCGCGGACATTGAACTCATGACAACGACGAAATAAATGCCGCGATCGCTTAACCCGAAAATCAGCACCGAGACCGGCGCCCATGCTGCCGTCGGCAATGTTTGCAGTCCGAGGAACAGCGACTTCAAGGTTTTGTTGATCATCCAGGAAGTTCCCATCGCCGCGCCGATCACCAGGCCAATCGCTGCCGAAATGGCGAAACCGATGCTCATCCGCTTAAGCGTCGCCAGGAGGCTGGGGAGGAGCAAGTGATCACGACCCAGTTCCACCATGCGCTGAGCCACTTGCCACGGCGAAGGAAAAACGTAGTCGCGAGCGTGAGTCAACGATGCCAGGCTTTGCCAAGCTGCCAGCAGCAACAGGTAAAAGAGCGGCACAAGCACGACGCCGGATTTTTTTGACGGCTGTTTCATGCGGCGGGGCTGCGTGTGTTTTGCTTCAATTTTTCCATCAATTCGCTGGCAAAACCCATCACCTTGGGATCGTTAAAATCCCGGGGGCGGGGAAGGTCGATACGGACTTCGTGCATCAATCGCCCCGGGCTGCCGGAAAAAATAAAAATCCGATCTCCAAGACACGCGGCTTCCTGCATTTCGTGCGTGACAAATATGATTGTCTTGCGCGTCTCCTGATGAATGCGCTGCAATTCCAAATA
Organism: Verrucomicrobiia bacterium; assembly: GCA_036501665.1. Classification (GTDB taxonomy): domain Bacteria; phylum Verrucomicrobiota; class Verrucomicrobiia; order Limisphaerales; family Palsa-1400; genus DATAUD01. Next base: position 39,654 of record DASXZW010000104.1, on the reverse strand, counting down.
CAGTTCCAGCTTCACCATTGCGTCCAAACCGGTGAAAGGCTCGTCGATCAAAAGCACGCGCGGGTCCGGGGCCAGCGCGCGGGCGAGCGCGACCCGCTGTTTCATCCCGCCTGAGAGTTGATGGATCAGGGATTTTTCGGCGTTTTCCAAATGGACCATTCGCAGGAACGCGCGGGCCTTTTCCTTCCGGGCTGAAAGGCGCAGCCAATTTCGCGGCAAACCGTAACTGACGTTGTCAAGCACATTGAGCCAAGGAAAAAGCGCCGGTTCCTGGAACATCATCAGGCGGTCGCGGCCCGGCCTTTCAACCTCTTTCCCATCAAGAAGAATTCGTCCCGCGCTGGGCCGGGCGAAGCCGGCGATGAGATTGAGCAAGGTCGTTTTCCCACAACCCGACGGCCCAACAAAAACGACAAACTCGCCTTCGCTGATTTCCATATTGACAGGCTCCAGCGCCACTGCGTTTTTTCCGGCGACGTTTTCGTACGATTTGGAAACGTTTTCGATGGCGAGCTTCATCGCGGCGTCTGATTCGTAATCATCTGCAAATGGTCCTCGGCAAGCACTTCGTTCAAAAGCGTCAAGTCATAAATACCAGTCAGATCGGCGGGTTTTCTCAGAAAATGGATTTCGTGCGCGCCCTCGGCGTCTTTGTAGAGCGAAGGCGCGATGGGGTCCCAGGTCAATTGCACCCGGCGCAAGGACTCCTGGATCACGTCGGGTTTTAGCGCCCGCCCAGTTTCCTTGCGGATTTGTTCGTTCAAAATTGTCATTGCTGCCGCCGGATTGGTCGCGATCAGTCGAGTTACTTCGACGTGCGCGCGCAATAGGGTCTTCACTTCCTCGCTGTGTCTTTGCAAAAAATTCCGGCTCACGACAAGGTGCGTTGTCACATATTTTCCTTCGGGCCAAATATCCTTCTCGTCGAGAAACACTTTGCCGCCCGCCTCGAGGGTGAGCCGTGAGACCCACGGTTCGATTGTCCATGCGGCGTCGATTTGTTTTTCCTTGAACATGGTCAATTGATCCGGATTCGAGAGCGCGATCAAGTTCACCGTCCCGCCTGATGCCGTTGCGCGATAGCCTTTTTGACGCAACCAGGCTCGCGCGGAGATGTCCTGCGTGTTGCCAAGTTGCGGGGTGGCTATTGTTTTTCCGACGAAATCACGATCGTTAACAATCCCGGAATCACCGCGAACGACAAGGGCTGCGCCGCCGGACGCTGCGCCGGACACGATCACAAAATTTTCGCCGTGCGATTTGACATATCCATTGATTGTCGGGCCGGGGCCAATGAACGTGGCGTCAATCTCGCCCGCAAACAGAGCCTCGATGGCAGTTGGCCCGGCGTTAAAGGCGGTCCACCGGATCGGAAGTTTTTTGTCAAAGTAGCCCGTGGCGCGGGCATACAGAGCCTGGGCATGAGTAATATTCGGAAAAAAACCGAGGCGCAAAGTAACGGGCTTTTCCTCGACCCCGAGCGCCGTTTGAAAAAAGCAAAAGAGGCACACCAGCAGCGGTATGCGCCCTCCAAATTGGCTTCCTTTCCAAAAACGCAAAACTCTTTTTTTGCCCGGGGGAAGGGCGAGGGAATCTATACCGACTCCAGCAATTGGCCAAATTTTATTTTGGCAATCGAGCCGGTATCGGGTCTTATCAAGCAAGCGCGACATGATTCAAACAAGACGAAGACTCTCCGGTTGGGCCCTCGGCCTGATGTTGGCGTTGGTCATTTTAATGGTGCATCTGCTGCGGAATATTCTCGTTCCCTTTGCATTGGCCGCAGGCGGGGCGTACGTTTTGACGCCGCTGATTGAGTTTCTTCACAAACGGGCGCTCCTTTCGCGCATTACAGCTGCTGTCCTGACCTACTTGGCAGTGGCAGGCGCGGTGCTTGGAGGAGCGTGGAAGGTGGGGACGAATGTCTATACCGAGGCGATGCAATTTTCGACCGATGTGTCTGCGAACACACACATTCTGGTGGCGCGACTGCTCGGGGGTGAACACTCAGACCTCTTCGGCATTCATCTTGACGCCAGGGAGATTTCGGAACAGGTCGCCGGTTTGGTGCAGATCGGCTTTGCGCAACCGCAAATCATGAAGTTAGGCGGCCTGGCAGTGGGCGCGGCATTCACGGCGGTGCTGTTTCTGGTTTTGCTTTTTTACTTTTTGATTCAAGGGCGTGAACTGGCCACCGGCCTTCTTCAACTCGCGCCGCCGGAGTATCGTCCGGCAATCGGCGCATTTGCGGCCCAGGCGAATCCAATTATGCTACGTTATGTTCGCGGACTGCTGATCATTGTTCTTTTCACGGCTGTGGTAGTTTCCATTGGCTTGGGGACACTTTTTCATGTGGGGCATCCGATGTTGCTTGGAGTCGCGCTGGGAATTCTGGAACTGCTGCCGGTGCTTGGTCCGACCGTAGCGGCTTTTTTGCTGTTTGGATCAGTGGCGATGCATGGGGGGACGATCTGGAATTTGCTGGGACTTGGCGCATTTTGGTTTGGGCTTCGACAGACCATCGATCAGGTCGTCGGCCCCATTGTTCTTGGACGAGCCGTGCGGCTACCGCCTGTGGCGGTGATTTTTGCGTTTCTCGCGGGCGGAGTTTTGTTCGGAATCCTCGGATTGCTTGTGGCGATTCCGGCAACGGCGTTATTCAAACTTTTACTCGACAACTATTACGCCCTGCCAGTGGAGTGACCGAAGAGGGATCACATCCCCATGATCTGGTAGCCGCAATCGACGTAGATGACTTGTCCCGTGATGGCGGCTGCGCCATCGCTCGCGAGGAATGTTCCGGTGGAACCCAGTTCATCGGGGAGAACATTGCGTTTCAAGGGCGAGTGGGCCTCGTATATCTTCAGCATTTCGGTAAAGCCTGAAATGCCGCGCGCAGCCAAAGTATTGACAGGGCCGGCGCTGATGCAGTTGACGCGGATTTTCTTCGAACCGAGATCGTAAGCGAGATAACGCGTGCTTGCCTCCAGAGCGGCTTTGGCGACCCCCATGACATTGTAATGCGGGACAACTTTTTCCGCTCCGTAATAACTCATTGCGAGGATGCTGCCGCCTTCGGTCATTAGCGGAGCGGCTTCGCGCGCCAGGGCAACCAGCGAATACGCGCTGACATCGTGCGCCACCCGGAACGCTTCACGCGTTGTATTGACAAAAACGCCTTCCAGCGATTCCTTCGGCGCAAATGCCACGGAATGCAGAAGCAAATGAAGTTTGCCGAATTTTTCTTTGACTTTTGAAAATGTCGCGGTGATGTCCTCGTCGCGTGAAACGTCGCAAGGCAAAATCAAGGTGTCCGGCCCAAAAGTTCCAGCCAGTTCCTCGACATTTTCCTTGAGGCGTTCGCCCTGGTAAGTGAAAACCAGCGTCGCGCCTGCTTTATGCCAGGCCTGCGCGATGGCCCAAGCGATGGAACGTTTATTGGCGACGCCTGCAACCAATCCGATTTTTCCAGCGAGCAATGACATAATTTTCGAGTTAAAGCGGTTAAGTTAATCTGCAGATCGCGGACGCCTCGGCGAGGCGTCCCTACCCTGAAATTCGCGGCTGCGGTGTTTGTTGAAACGCACGGGATTTTGTTGATTTATTTTCGCAGCTTCATCAGCAAGTCCTTGCTTTCCACCTTGTCTCCGACTTGCGCAAAAATGCTGTCCACCGTTCCATCGCCCGAAGCGTAGATGGTGCTTTGCATTTTCATTGCTTCCAACGTAACCAGTTTGTCGCCTTTAGCAACCTTGGCTCCGACGCTGACCGCGACTGCGGTAATCAAACCCGGAATCGGAGCGCCGACTTGCAGCGGATCGGCAGGGTCGGCCTTGGCACGAGTTTTCGCCTTCGATTGAACGGAACGATCGGCAACGGTCGCTTCGCGTGTCATGCCGTTCAACTCAAAGGTCACGGTGCGGCGGCCATCAATGTCAATGTTGCCGACATGAATCAGTTTGATAAAGAGCGTTTTGCCAGTCTCGATATCAACCGAAATTTCCTCGCCCGGTTTGAGGCCGTAAAAGAAAGCCGGCGTCGGGAGCACCGACACATCACTGTAATCGCGCTTGAACTTCACGAATTCCGCAAAAACCTCCGGATACATCAGATGACTGAAGAGATCATCGTCCGTGGCTTCGTGCTTAATTTTCTGCGAAACGTCGTCTTTGATTTTCTTGAGGTTCAACGGCTTCAACCCCGCGCCAGGGCGACCGCGAATCGGCTTTTGATCGCCGAGAACGATCTTCTGCAATTTCTTTGGCCAGCCGCCGGAAGGCTGGCCGAGATTCCCAATAAGCATGTCAATTACAGAAGCGGGAAATGGCGTCTCGCCAGGCTCAAGGTTCAACACGTCGGCGGGACGGATGCCGCGCGAAATCAAAAACATCGCCATATCCCCGACCACTTTGCTGCTCGGGGTGACTTTGACGATGTCGCCGAAAAGCGCGTTGACCTCTGTGTAAGTGCGGGCGATTTCCTGCCAGCGATGCGCCAGGCCCATGCTCGCAGCTTGCTCCTTAAGATTGGTGTATTGGCCGCCGGGCATTTCGTGGCTATAAACATCCGCAGTGCCGCTGCGGGGCGCGGTGTTGAACGGCGCGTAATAGGCGCAGACGTTTTCCCAATAATCGGAAAATTCGTTGAGGGTTGTGAGGTCCAATCCGGTTTCGCGCGGTGTGTGAAGAAGTGCGGCGACAATCGAATTGAGATTTGGCTGGCTGGTCGAACCGCTCATAGAAGCAATGGCGAGATCAACCACATCGACCCCAGCCTCGCTGGCTTGAAGCACGGAAGCGGAATTCACACCGCTGGTGTCGTGCGTGTGGAAATGAATCGGGATATCCAATTCCTCCTTGAGCGCCTTAACCAAAGCGCGTGCTGCGAACGGACGGCAAAGGCCCGCCATATCTTTGATCGCCAGAAAATGCGCGCCCATTTTTTCCAATTCGCGGGCGAGTTTGACATAGTATTTGAGCGAATATTTTGTCCGCGAAGGATCCAGGATGTCGCCGGTGTAGCAGATCGCGGCTTCGCAAATTGCGTGCGTATCCTGCACCGCTTCCATCGCGACTTTCAGGTTGGGCGTGTAATTAAGCGAATCGAAAACGCGAAAGATATCCATGCCGGATGCCGCCGAATGTTTGACAAATCCGGCCACCGCATTGTCGGGGTAATTGGAATATCCGACCGCGTTGGCCCCGCGAAAAAGCATCTGAAAACAGATGTTTGGAATTTGTTCGCGTAATTCCCGCAAACGCGTCCAAGGGTCCTCGTGCAGGAACCGCATGGCGGTGTCAAACGTCGCTCCGCCCCACATTTCCAAACTGAAAAGTTCCGGTGTGCGCCGGGCAACTGCCGGGGCGATGGCGAGCATGTCGAAAGAGCGAACGCGCGTCGCGAGCAACGATTGGTGTGCGTCGCGGGAAGTTGTGTCAGTGACGAGCAACCGTTTTTGATCGCGGGTCCATTGGGCGAATTTCTTCGCGCCCATTTTGAGAAGCAACTGGCGCGAGCCTGGAGGAGGAGCGGCCTTTTTGTCGTAGGCGGGGAGGGCGACCGGGAGAAACGGCGCCTTGAGCCGATGTCCCTTGGCTTGAGGATTGCCGTTGACGATGACATCGCTAAGGAACGAAAGCAATTTTGTGGCGCGGTCGCGGCGCGACTTGAATTGGAAAAGCTCAGGCGTCGTGTCAATCAGAGTGGTGGTCGCCTGGCCGGATCGGAAAACGGGATTGGCAATGACGTTTTCGAGAAATGGAATATTCGTTTTGACGCCTCGAATTCGGAATTCCCGCAAAGCCCGATCCACCCGTTGCAGAGCATGATCGAAAGTGCGCCCGTAGCCGGTGATCTTGACAAGGAGCGAATCGTAAAATGGCGTGACCACCGCGCCCGCGTAACCCATGCCGCCGTCAAGGCGCACACCGTAACCGCCCGTCGAGCGATACGTCAGGATTTTGCCGTAGTCGGGAGTGAATTTATTTTCCGGGTCCTCGGTTGTTACGCGCGCCTGAACTGCGAAGCCGATCCGTGGAATCTCCGCCTGAGGCGGCAAATTAACTTCGCCGCCGTGCAAGGCGTGGCCTTGCGCGATGAGAATTTGTGAACGCACCAGATCAATACCGGTGATGACTTCGGTTACTGTGTGCTCGACCTGGATGCGCGGATTGACCTCGATGAAAAACCATTGGTGTTTGTCGAGGTCATAAAGAAATTCAACCGTCCCGGCATTGTCATACTTGACAGCCCGCGCCATGCTGACAGCGGCGTCGCACAGGTCTTTGCGAACAGCGTCGTCGAGTCCGCTCGAAGGCGCGATTTCGATGACTTTTTGATGCCGTCGCTGCACGGAGCAATCGCGCTCGTGCAAATGAACCGCATTCCCGTGCTTGTCGCCTAGAATTTGAACTTCAATATGCTTTGTGCGCGGGATGTATTTTTCCAGAAAGACGGCGGAATTGCCAAAGGCCCGTCCTGCCTCGCCCTGGGCTTCATCGAGCAAATGGCCAAGTTCCGATGCCTTATGCACGACGCGCATTCCGCGTCCGCCGCCGCCAAAAGCCGCCTTGATGATCAGCGGGTAACCGATTTCCTGCGCGATCTTGAGGGCGGCGGCGCGGTCCTTCACTGGTTCCTCGGTTCCCGGCAGCGTCGAGACATTGATCTTCTGGGCGAGCGCGCGGGCCGCGACCTTGTTGCCCATCAACTCGATAATTTCCGGACGGGGACCGACAAAAGTAATCCCCGCTGCCGCGCAAGCGCGGGCGAAATCGGCATTTTCCGCCAGGAACCCGTAACCCGGATGGATGAGATCGACTTCCTTTTCCTTTGCCAGCGCGACAATTCCCTCGACATCGAGGTACGCGCTGACGGGCCCTTTCCCCTGGCCGACAAGATAAGCTTCGTCTGCCTTGAACCGGTGGATGCTCAGCCGGTCTTCCTGCGCGTAGATCGCGACAGTGCGCAAACCGAGTTCGGTCGCAGCGCGAAAGACGCGGACCGCAATTTCGTTGCGATTCGCGGCCATCAGCTTTTTTGCGCCGCGCGGTCGCGCGTTGCCGGGGGCTGAGACACCACTGTTTGGAGGAACGCTCATATATGAATACCGCGGTGGTTATACCGGCGCAGGCACGGAGTTCAAAGAGCAAAGTACGGGGCCGCAACTTTAATTATCCGTTGGTGTTGGAGAGGAGGTCGAATATATTTGATGACGATGAATGTCAGAGCAGCATCACGGTTACTGGTGTGGCTCCCTTTTTTCGTGCTGGGCGGGACGCTTCGAGCCACGACACCTCGTCGTGTTGACGAAGCCAATCCTTACACCGTGATCAGCGAAAGGAACGTCTTTCATTTAAGGCCGCTTCCTCCTCCGCCTGCGCTTGTGTTTCCAAAGACGGAACTTCCGGACATCAAGCTCTCCGGCTTTCTAAAAATTGGGAAATCAACGCACGCTCTATTTGCCTGCATCTCGAAGGACAAGAAAAAGGAACCGATCTATTACGATTTGTCCGAGGGCCAAAAGGACGGCATCCTCGAAGTTCTACAGATTCGCGAGGACGCGGGCGAAGTTGATATTTTGAACAGCGGGACGCCTGCGACGCTCACGTTGAAAAATGATTCCCTTAAGCTGGCCGGAGCGCCGCCGAAAAATAGCGTCCCCGCGAAGTCCCGCCTGTTTCCGGGAACTGCTTTTAATCATGCGGCGGAAGAGGTTCCGAGAAGGTCGGCGTACCAATTTCCCGGCGCGGGTCAGAGGGCTTCCGGCGGTTTTGCAGGCCCCATGCGACGAACTAGACTTAATCAGTAGCAGGCTCTGGGTGGTGATTTGCCTTGGCTGGCGGCGCGAGGTTCGGCAGGAACCCGGCCAAAAGTCCAATCAAGGGCAGGAACGCGCAGACTTTATAGACAAACTCGATGCTGGTCTTGTCGGCCAGGTGGCCCAAGACTGCGGAACCGAGTCCGCCCATTCCAAAAGCCAGGCCGAAGAACAAGCCCGCGATCATACCGACTTTGCCCGGAACCAACTCCTGCGCGAAAACAAGGATCGCCGTAAACGCGGACGACAGGACAAGGCCAATCACCACCGATAGAACGGCGGTCCATGCGAGGCCAACGTGCGGGAGGATCAATGTGAATGGCGCCACACCGAGTATTGACACCCAGATCACGTATTTGCGCCCGATGCGGTCGCCGACCGGCCCGCCGATGAATGTCCCCGCCGCGACTGACAGCAGGAACACGAACAGATAAATCTGCGCGCTTTGAATCGAGACATGGAACTTCGAGATGAGATAAAATGTGTAATAGCTGCTCAGGCTCACGAGATAAAAATATTTTGAGAAGATCAAAATGACCAAAATCGCGATGGAGAAAGCCACTTTGCGTCGCGACAATTCGACGTGGCCTTGCGAGGCTGCTTTGCGAGGCTTTGGTTTGAGCCGAAAAGTATTCTGCTTGTACCAATGGCCGATGTTCCAGAGAACGACAATCGCGATTACCGCTGCCACCGAAAACCACAACACACGCGACTGAGCACTCGGCCCGACGACAATGAGCGCGGCCATAAGCGGTCCCAGCGAACTGCCGGTATTTCCGCCGACTTGAAAAACCGCTTGCGCAAATCCGTGCCGGACGCCTGCCGCCATATACGCCATTCGCGACGCTTCGGGATGGAAGACCGATGATCCCATTCCCACCAACGCCACCGAAATCAGCAAGACATGGAAACTTCCTGCCATCGAGAGCAACACCAATCCGCACAAAGTTAAACACATGCCGATTGCGAGCGAATACGGATGCGGGCGCTTGTCGGTGTAGAATCCCACCAGCGGTTGCAGCAACGACGCGGTCATTTGGAACGTCAACGTGATGAGGCCGACCTGGGTGTAATTGAGGTGAAACGTTTCCTTCACGACGGGATATATCGCTGAAATTAGCGACTGAATCGTGTCGTTGAGCATGTGGCAAAAACTGATCGCCAGCAGAACGGACATCACTGTCCTCTCCGCTTCTAGTCTGGCGGCTGCTTCCGGCGCCGCAATCGTTTCCGAACCCATCCGGCCACTGTAGGGCAAAACCGGTGCGTACGCAAAAGGGTTGCGTGGCAATTGGGCAACGGTATGTTGCGCTCATGTCGGCTCAGCCCGCCCATACGAACCGTTTATCGCGCGAGAAATCGCCTTACTTATTACAACACCAACACAATCCGGTGGATTGGTTTGCGTGGGGCGAAGAGGCGTTCGCAAAAGCCCGCTCTGAGAACAAGCCGATTTTCCTGAGCATTGGCTATTCAACCTGTCATTGGTGTCACGTCATGGAGCGGGAATCTTTTGAGGACCAGAAAATCGCCGATTTTCTCAACGCCCATTTCGTCAGCATTAAAGTGGACCGGGAGGAGCGGCCCGACGTGGATAAAATTTACATGACGGCGGTCCAGGCGCTTTCCGGCCAGGGAGGTTGGCCGTTGAATTGTTTTTTGGCGCCAGACCTGAAGCCGTTTTATGGCGGAACATACTTCCCGCCGCAAGCCCGACACGGCATGGCGAGTTTTATTGATGTGTTGCGGCAGATCGCGAAGCTTTGGGAGGATCGGCGCGACAAAGTTCTGGAAACCTCCGCGAGCTTTTATGAACAACTTTCTTCGCTGACGACGCAAGATGCCGGCGATCCGGAGCTTTCACCCGCAGTGCTCGACAACGTCGCCATCATCTTCAAGCGTCAATATGATTACCACAACGGCGGATTTGGCAACGCGCCGAAGTTTCCCCGGCCCAGCGAGCCGCTGTTTCTACTGAACCATGCCATGCGAACCGGAGACAAGGAGGGCGTCAACATGGTGCTCACCACTTGCGAGCGCATGGCGGCGGGCGGGATTTATGATCAACTTGGCGGCGGGTTTGCGCGTTATTCGGTCGATGCGCAATGGCTGGTGCCGCATTTCGAGAAAATGCTCTACGACAATGCGCAACTGCTGAATCTTTATCTTGACGCGTGGCTTGTGAGCGGAGATTCGCACCACGCCGAAACGGCCCGCGGCATTATTCAATATCTCCTGCGCGATATGACGCATCCCGGCGGCGGATTTTATTCCGCGGAAGACGCCGACAGCGAAGGCAAGGAAGGAAAGTTTTATTGCTGGACGACGAACGATCTTTCCCAAGTTTTGACAAAAGAAGAAACAGAAGTCGCCGCAAGATATTTTGGATTGACGCCACAGGGAAATTTTGTCGATCACAGCGACCCCGACCCGTTGCCGAATCAGAATGTCTTGAGCATTGTGACGCCGGATTTGACGGAGGATGAAGAAAAATTACTGGCTTCGGCGAAGTGGAAAATGTTTGAGGCTCGGGCAAAACGGGTCCGTCCGCATCTGGACGACAAAGTGCTGGCTTCGTGGAACGGGATGATGTTGGGCGCGTTGGCTCGCGCTTATTCCGTGCTTGGTGACGAATCCTTCCGCACCGCGGCGGAGAGGAATATTGCGTTTCTGCGAAGAGAACTTTGGGACGAAAAGACGCGCACGCTTTATCACCGGTGGAGAGACGGCAAGCGGGACTCTGTGCAACTTCTGAGCGCGTATGCGAATCTTTGCGCGGGGACGATTGATCTCTACGAAGCGACGCTGGAGCCGGGGCATTTGGATTTCGCCATTGCGCTGGTGGAAACTATGCTGGCCAAATTTTTCGATGCGGAAAACGGCGGCTTTTACGACAGCGCGGCGGGCGACCATGAATTGATTCTACGTTTGAAGGATGATTACGACGGCGCGGAGCCTTCGGGAAATTCCGTTGCGGCGTTGGCATTGCTGAGGCTTGCGGAAATTTCGGGGCGGAAGGCATTCGCGGAGGCCGCTGAAAAGACTCTGCGGCTTTTTGCTCCGCGCTTGAACCAATTGCCGCAGGCGGTGCCTCATATGCTCATCGGGCTTGCATTTCATTTACAAGGCGTGAGGCGCGCTGTTGTCGCTGGCGATCCGAGCCATGCTGAAACGAAGATTTTGTTGCGGGCGGTGCATGGAGTTTATCATCCGAACAAAGTTGTTCTTGGAAATTCCGGGGCTGTTGAGGAATTCGCGAAGTCGCTCATTGGAAAAAGCGGGCCTGTTGTTTTTGTCTGTACAGGGAACGCCTGTTTGCCTCCGGCAGGGGATGCGGAATCCGTCAAGAAAGCGATGGCTTCGGAGTCCTAAGAGATATCAGGATTTTCCTCCGGGAGGAAAATTGAGACGATGGCGGCGAGCACAAATAGCGCGCCGATGGACATCAAGGCTGGGCGGAAATCGCCGATTTGGAGGTAGAGGCCGAAAACGACTGTGCCGATGGCGGCGGCGATGCGGCCGATGTTGAAACAGAAGCCGGCTCCTGTGGTGCGGAGCAAGGTGGGGAATAGCGGCGGCAGGTACATTGTGAATAAACCGAAGATTCCTGAACAGAAGCCGATTACGGGCAACAGAACCATTAGCGTCTCGTGGCCGCGCGGGGTGTGGTATGTCAAGTAAAACGACGCGGCGAAGGCCAGGGAGCCTCCGAGGATGACGCGGCGGTAGCCGAAAAATGTGGCGAGCCATGAAAAGAAATAATTCCCTGCCATCGACACAAAAATGACGAGGAAAAACGACTTCGTCACCAATTGCCGTTTTGCGGCGGGAGCCCAGGAGGCGAGTTCGGGGAGGCTTTGCAGATGTTGGGGGTTCCAAAATAAGAATGCCCACCAGCCAGTCAGCGTCAGAGAACAAACAATTGTTGTCAGGAGGGTGATGCGGGCCTGGTCGCCACGGAATAACTCACCGATGGAGGGTTTGGCCACTGAGGATTTTTGGGCGGCGCGCCATTCGTCGGGTTCGGGGACGTGCTTGCGAATCCAGAAGACGATCAGCGCGGGAATAATTCCGACGAGGAAAAGATACTTCGCCGGATACGCCGCCAATGCGTAATTGAAGAGGCACGCGCAGAGGATTCCGACATTGACCCCGCATTGCAGCACCGCCGCAATCCACGGGCCCCAGCGTCTCGGCCACGTTTCTGAAAGCAGGCAGGCGCCGACGGCCCATTCGCCGCCGATTCCAAGCGCGGACACAAATCGAAAGATCAATAACTGCCACCAGGTTTGCGCAAAGACGGAAAGCCCCGTGAAGGCGGCGTAAGTCAGAATGGTCAGGCCCAACGCGCGACTGCGTCCAATGCGATCTCCGAGCCGCCCAAAAAATCCGCCGCCGACCGCCCAGCCGATGAGAAACGAAGCCTGTATCCACGAACTGTATTTTTTTACGAGCGGATCCCCGGGATTGGCGACGTTGAGCAAATGCGCCACGAACGGGGCGGCGACCAGCGTGTAAAGATGAATGTCCAGCCCGTCGAAAAACCAGCCCATCCACGCGGCGATGCCGGATTTCCATTGGAGCGATGACAGGTCGCTGAGACGTTTTTGGGTCATGGACAGGTGGTTATTCCGAAGCTGCTCACTTCAGGCGAATTTCGTCTGTGCCACGTCTGATCGTCGTCGGGATTCATCGAGAGTTTGACAGTATAGGGTTCAGAAGAATTTCACGTCAATAAGTCCCGATGACCATTCGTTTGAGATGGGTGCCTTGACCCTGCGGCGATTTTCTTATTGAAGAACAAGCGTGATGTATCGGTATGTTGCCAATTCGCCGTTGGTGGGGCAAATTGCCTTTGCCCAGGGCGGAACGACGCGGATGACGACGGTCAAACAGTATGATTACCTCAATCTCCTCAGTTCCATCGCATCCGCGCCGTCCATTTCCTTCGCTTATTGGCGCATTTGCTGTATTGGAAGGAATGAAATGAAAAATAATAAATACTATGTTCTGACCCCTTTATGACCCCTTTATGACCCCTTTACGTGACCCCTTTACGTTCTGGCGGAGTGACGGACTGGAATCGGGGCGGACTAAGTGCGGTGGGTTTTGCGGAGCGAAGCTGGGGGATGCGGGGAGCGGAGTTGGAGCGAAAGCCGCCGCTCTTAGTCCGCGGGTAAACCGAGCGCGAGCAACCGTAAGTGCAATCGCAACGCAAATTGCATCATAAGTGTCGTACCCTATATAGTACGACACTTACAACTCCACCATCATAGAACTGGCAAGAGGCGCTTTAATGTAGCGCTGACGACCTATTGCGGTACGGTATAGTAGAAGCGATTAGGGAAAAGAGGGGCGTTGGTGTCTTCAAAGAGGGCGAGGCCGTTGGTGTCGGCAAGAATGGTGCCGAGGTCTTGCCATGTTTGGAGGTTGGTGCTCGCCTGAATCTCAAAGCTCTCACCAGGAGAACCGGCAGCGTGAAGGATAAAGTTCCCATTGGATTGCTTTTGCCCAACGACTGGCGAGTATTTGATGAGGATCATGGAGGTGAAGCCGTTGGTTTCGGTTTCGTATCCGGCTACATAGACGTTGCCGGAATTGTCCACGGCGATGGCTTTGCCTGCATCATTCCCGTGGGCTGGCCCGTCATAGCGTTGCAACCAAACTTGATTGCCATCGCTGTCATACTTAATCGTAATAATGTCATTGCCCGTTGCCGCATTAGTGGAGAACCCCGTCACATAGGCACTATTGGCCTGGTCCACGGCAATGGAACTGGCGATGCTATTCCCAACGGGAGTCGTTGGATACAAATTCGTCCAAATATAACTTCCATTGGTGCTGAGCTTGTAAGTTCCACAAGTATAGGCCATAGGGGCTGCGTAACCATTTCCTCCCGTAATAAGAATGTTCCTTTGATTGTCGACCGCGAGGCCCCGAGACATACTACCGAGGCTTCCCGTCGGATTACCAGCAACGGCTAAACCGACTCCATTGCTGTTGTATACGTATGTAGAATAAGGCGCTGGTAGGGTGCCCAGATAATTTGCCTCGATGTAGAGTTTATTGAACGGGTCCAGTTGAAATCCAACTACTTGAACATCATAATCGCCGAGGCCATAAGATGTATCCACCTCCCAAAGCTGGTTGCCGTTTACGTCATACTTTAATATACCTATATGCACTTCGCTACTCCCCCTTGGAGCTTGCGCCGTCTCCCTTCCTCCCACGTAAACATTTGTTGAAGAATCAATAGCTATCGCTTGTGAAATATTTGGCAATCCTTGATAAACCCACGTTTGCGACCACAGGTTACTTCCTGTAGGATTGAGTTTCGACGTAGTGAAATTTCCTGATACCCCGGTAATATAAACATTTTGCCCCTGATCAACGGCAATAGCTATCCCACTATACGGCTCCGTCCACAAAAGACTCCCGTTAGCATCAAATTTCACCGTCACCGCGCTTCCGGTCACAACGATATTGTTGCTCAAATCCAGCGCAAATCCAGTCGCACTCGCAGTTGGAAAGTTAGTTGAGTCATACCGCGCTGCCCAAACCTGGTTTCCGTTCGACGCATATTTTGCAACCACATAACCCGTGTTAGTGTTGGCATTCGCCGAATCCCCCAGTACGTAAATATTTCCTCTCGAATCCAACACCATTTTTAATGCTTGATGGTTACCACTCATTATTCCATTGTTATACTTTACAATCCACGCTTGCTGTGTCTGTGCCGAAACCGTAACAGTTGCGCAGACAATCGACGCGCTTAAGGCTCTAAGAATTAGTAATAAACTTTTCATAACTTGAATCATGGTGAAATGTGCGCCCACAGACTCGCCGCGTCCGTAAATGGCGGCACGTAGTTGGAATGCGCATCCAAATACTGATTGTTGTACAAAAACCAATTCGGCCCCTCCTGGAAAATCGACTTCAGATGGTAGCTATACCCACAGCCCAGAATGTTTCCAATCATCTGCTCAGCGGTCTCTGGTCCCGCTCCCCCATCCAATACACCCATGCGCGTTAAACCGCTGAAATTATTGTCCAGAATCACTGAGTTGGAACAACTTCCCCAAAAAATAATTCCTGTTCCGCCGCTGGGCATGGTGTTCCCAGAAAAGTTTAAATTCTGGCAGCCCCAGACCAACGCTGACGAACAATTGAATGCGTTGGTGGCTGGGTCTGAAGTTGGCAAAAATAACGAGAGCGAGTTTCCGGAGAAATTGAGGGAGTATGGCCCCTGAAGGCTTTGAGCGTCATTGACTGCTCCAAATGCATTGCCCGTCACAGAATTACGAATAAAGGTGACCGAATAATTGGGAAAGCTGTATCCACTGGCCCCAGGCCCATAAATAGGCGACATATTGGGAGCCAATGCACATAAAGGGGTCAGAAGATAGTATTTATTGTTTTTCATTTCGTTCTTTCCAATACAGCAGATGCGCCAAGTGGCCGGTCGTCCCCATCCGCAGCCGCTGGGCGATCCATCTTAGGGTCATGGTCGTCTGCCGCCTTAACTCGGCCGCCAGATCCACCTTTGCCGGGTCGCCTTTGCGCCGCGCTTCCAACTCCGCCTCGCCCCAGCCCAGCCGCGCCAATCCCTCTTGCGCCAGCCGCTGCGCCTTGGCTTCAGCCGCCTCACGCACTTCCGGCTCCTTATGCCCTGGCCCTGCCCGGCGGCTGACTTGCTCCAGGAGCTCGCGCTTGAACTCTTCTCCGCCCAAACACCAGCCCCGCTCGATGGGCTTGAACTCCTGGCTCATTCCCTCCCATCGCCGCCGTTCCATTTGCTCGCCCAGCATTCGGCGTCCCGCCGGACTGTCTTTGGGAATTCTCCATTCTCCCAGCAACCGGTCCACACGCAACCACCTTGGCCGGCGGCCGGGCTGGGATAAATATTGGCCCAGGCTGCTCCAGCGATAACTCGCCAGCCGTTGCCGGGGCCCCAGCAAACCGGCTCGTGCCGCGTTCAAATGCACGTAATCGCACACGGTTTTGAGATAGCCATCGCCGCTGCCGTCCACGATGAGCGCCTTATATCGACCGCTGAATAAGTGGCCAAACTCCTTGTGCCGGCGATTGAACCGCGACGTATAGGTCCCCAGGAGCCACTTCATTCCCGCCACAAGGTTGCCCCCGGGCGTCTCAATGACCAGATGAAAGTGATTGGACATCAAAACCCACGCATGAACCTGCCAACCGGCCTTTTCGCAGGCTTGCTCGAGCGTCTGCAAAAACATCTCCCGGTCGGTGTCGTCCTTGAAAATGGCCTCCCGGCGATCCCCGCGACTGAGCACATGATAGATCGCCCCCGGATACTGCACTCGAAGCTTTCTGGCCATTTCTGCCGCGCAACCTGCCCGATGCCCAGCCTCTATGTCAAGCAATATGCATGAATACTATGTTCTGACCCCTTATACGTCAAAAAACCAGCCCATCCACGCTGCGAAGCCGGATTTCCATTGGAGCGGCGATAAATCGCCCAGACGTTTTTGGATCATCTGCGGACAGGTTATTTAGGGTTCGGAATAATTTCACGTTAATAAACGTCGCATGACAATCTGCTCGGCTCGGGCACATCATAACGTCGGGACGATTCTCTGCATAAGTGTGGTATTTGGTTAATTTGTCCAGTAACTCCATCGAAAAAAGTGGGCGGCGACGCAGCACCGCCCTACCGTAGATGGTGCCTCCTCTCCCCGGCCCTCTCCTCCACATTGTGGAGGAGAGGGAGATGAGTGGTGCGGGGTGGATTCTGGCGCGTAGCGGTATGAGGCGGATTTTGGCAATGAATTGACGACGAATTTCAACAGTGGCAGGCTCACGGTCATGGGAACAACGACCTCACCAGCCGGCAGCGTGCCGTCAACGGCGTGACACCCGCGTTCCATACTGGCGGTCACAAATATGAAATTAGGAAAGTACGATCCGAACGTTGTACCGCGAACTTCCCCAAACTGACGTCCGAAAAGAACAGATTGTGTCAATAGTGAGACTTACACCAGCCTTTGACACCGGGATGATTGCATTATGAAAATAATATGCTTGCGCGATAAAATAATAGCAGCAACGGCCGTTTTGTTTTTAATCGTTGTTTCTGGGATTGCCCAGCTACGTGTTAGCGAAAATGTTCCAGTAGGCTTTTATGCAAAGGTCTTGGATCAGGATGGGAACCCCGTAACCGAAGCGAGAGTCACGTTTGATTTTATTATGAGCTACATGGCAGAAAACAGAACCAAAACTTCTGAGGTGGTGTTGCAAACGTGCAAACGGATTCTGATGGGAACTTCGCGCTGACCGGAATTACTGGGTATGCGATTGATAAGATTTCTATCCTTAAGAAGGGCTATGAGCTTTCGCCAAAAGCACAACGAAGCTTTGTTTTTGGGCTAAAAGCTGATTATAAGCCAAATCCGGGCAGTCCTGTGATTTTTAAAATGTGGAAAATGGTCGGCAAGGAACCTCTAGTTGGAGGGGCATGGCAGGGAAAGGTTTTTTGCGACAGTAGGACAAACCGGTTTTCCCTGGTGTCTGGCAGTCCGGCCGATCTTGAAATTGCATGTACGCGAACGCCACTCAATTACGAACGCACTAACGGGCCGTCTTTCACCTATAAATTTGTGATTTCTGTCATCGGTGGTGGTGTTCAACCAACGGCAGACGAGTTTACGCACCTGGCTCCAAATGGGGGTTACTCACCGAGTGTAACGATTGAACGCAAGCCTGGCGACCCCGGCTGGAGGGCGGGAGTTGACCAGGAATTCTATGTTAAAACGGCGGAGGGACATTATGGGCGTATTTCTGTAACGTGGGATGCAGGGCACCGTCCGCAGCCAACCGTTTTGCTGTGGGACTCCTCGATTAACCCTTCCGGATCGCGTAATTTGGAACGATGATTGCGCTTTTTTAAGCTCTTTTCTATCTTATTCTCAACGATTGGTGGCCTAAACAAATGTTGCAATTCCATTTCCTGTACTGTCCTCGATCAACCTCGGGGCGTCCTCTTACAACTTTGCCAACCTCATCCCGGTCTAGCGCCCAATTTCGTTATGACGGCATGACTACGGCTCCATATTGAGCAGAGTTCCTAAACTCATCCAGAATTCATTAAAATAGGTATGGAAGTTTTTAGTAAGCGTCACGTCAGACCGGTGTCAGTCCTTAATATTGACACAAATCGGAGGGGAGGGAGAATTCAGTGGCGTCAGGGCACCGACGCCCTACCAGGGGTCATTTTGACTGGGCTTGGGATTGGAGCCATTTCTGAAAGGCGGCTGCGCCGAGGAGTTGCTCCAAGGATTGTTGTTGCTGGACCTGGGTTTGGGCGAGCGCTTCGACTTTTTCGTCGTTGCTCAAGGTGGCGTCGTTGCGAATTCGATTCATCTCCGCCTGTGTTGCGCGGTTGATTTCGTAGAGGGGCGAAATATTTGCAGCGGGGACGCCCAATTGTTCGACTGTCTGCCGCGAGGCGCGATAGAGCGGGTCGAGATTCAGCAGGTAGGCGTTGTAGATTGCCGGGCCGAGGGCGGTTTTTATGAGTGACTGGCTTTGGGCCTGCAATTGTTTTTGTTGCAGGAGCATTTGGGTGTCTTCGCCCGCGTAATAGTAAACCGGCTGGCCCATGATGGCTCCGACGGCATTGAACACGCCGCGGAATTGATCGGGGTTCAATTCGACCGAGCGCAGTTCGTCGCGCAATTGCTGGGCGGCGGGCGAATAGCGAAGGACAAATTCATCGTATTCCGGCGGTTGAAGAATCCTGACGAGCGAAACAAACGGCTCCTCGCGCAGCCGCGCCATTTCCATGGGATCGACGGCTTTGCCCTGGCGGGCTTGTTCTTCCTGGTAGGATTCGATTTTTTCCTGGCCTTGCGCGATGAGGATGTACACAGCTTCTTTCACCGCGGCGGACAAATCGCCGAGCACGGGGCCGGTCAAGGTGATGCCGGCGCGCGCTGCAACGAGCGCTTTGTTTTCGTTGTCCCAACCTGTGCCAAGAATCGAAGTCAGCACGTTTCGGCGCTCGGCTTCGATGGCCTGGATTTTGTTGTTTGCCGTCTGGACTAGCTCAGGATCGGGTTCGGAGCGCCACCATTGATAATTGGGATAAACGACATCCATCACGCGTCGCCGGGCATAGACGCGGTTGATCTCGGAAGTGACAATGTCGCGAACCGTCTGCTCGGGACAGCCGATGGCGCGGAGATTTTTTACAAATTCGAGGTAATTGGTGGAGGTGACTTGTTCCCATGTGAAATTTTCGTGGCGAACGACGACGTTCGTCCTGGTGACGGTGCCAACGTAGCCGGGGGACTCGGGAGGCAACTCCTCATGCAACGGTTCCGTGGCGACATAAAGACACACCCCGAGGAACACGTTGAAAACAATCGATACGACGAGCCAAATCACCCGCACGCGCATATCGCTTTATTCCTGAAAAGGAGGGCGGTTGCAATGGTATTTGCGAACGACAAAGGTTTTTTCACCGCGTCGGAGGAGTGGAAAAGGATTAAAACAGAAGATTTTTTACACCAAGGGAACTAAGGAAACGAAGGGAAACATTGGTGTGGAAGGATGGATGAGAAAGTCAAAAGCCTTGGACAGGATGGACAGGATAAGGATTACCTATCCCACATAGTGTTTTATTCCCTACAAGCAGCGAGGTTTCAATGGTATTTGTGGCGGAGGGGGTGCCTTTGCGGTGCGGATTTCCTCTTAATCTTAATCTTGCTCCTCATCGATTAGGATTATGATTAAGATTAGGATTAGGACAACGGGGGCTTGGGCGATGCTATTGTTTTTTGTGCAGGGACCAGTCGAAGATGATTTTTACGTCAGGGCCGGTTTTCATCAGGCCCAAACCAAAACTTGGGGCGGGCGGGGTGATGTTGTATTGCGGGAGGTTTACCGGGGCGGTCCCGCTGACTTTGATGGTGTCGGCATCGACTTGCGTGATTGTGATGGGGAATGTTGCGGCATTGGTCACGCCTGAAATTGACAGGTCTCCCGTCACTTCGAAGTTGAACGGTTTGCCGGCTTCGTGCGGGCCTTTGAAGGCCATTTCCTTGAGGTTGAATTCAATCCTCGGAAATTGCGGTTCCTTCAACGCGTCCTGCATGAGGTGTTCCATGACGTCCGGCAGGTGGTCGGCTTTGCTGTGAACGCTGCGGACAGGAATAATCACGCGCCCGGTGGCGGGCACTTTGTCGCCGGTGATGCCGCCGACGGTGGCTTGCGCCGGATCCAACTGGACGCCGGGTCCGAATTCAAGGAATCCGCCGATCAAGCTGCCTTCCATTTCCCAATCGTGGAGGCTGGAGGTGCCTTCGATCTTGACGTCGCATCCTTTTGGCGTGCTGGTGTATTTGGTCTGGGCGACGGCGGGCAGAGTGGCGGCGACCAGGAGCGTTCCGCAAACGGTCGTAAACGCGGCTGATTTAATTTTTTGCAGGGAAAGCTTCGCGGGAAATTTCATATTTCAAACCAATCTTTTTCGAACGCAATTTTCTGTTTCTTAATTGTGGCTTCATTGCCGACGATCGCCATGACGGTCGCATCGAGGCCGTCCTGCCAGGTCGCGGCAGGGTAAGTTTTCAAGGCGGCAAGGCTATCCGCCAAATCCTTGGCGCTGCCGTTGTCACCATAAAGATCGGTGAAGTCTTTGACCGCGCCGCCGACCAGGCTGACATTTCGGGTGAAGGCGTCGAGCGCGTACCAGAGCGGCGTGTTTGGATAGGCGTCTGCTGTCGCCCCGGCCGTGAGCGCGGATTGATGGCTGCCGTTGGCGACGATTTGGATGCCGGATTCCTTGTAGAACATGTCTTTTCGGGAATAGACCTCCCAGCCTTGTAGGGGGGAGCCAGCTTCCTTGAATTGCCAGGCTTTGGAATCGCGCACCATGATGGTGGAGTCGGTCCCGTAATACATCTCGTATGCGGCGTCGAATGAAGCGCACAGCGTGGCGTCAAATACAAAATTGACGCTGTGGGGAAATTCATAGACGGCCTGGATCGTGTCCGGGACATCGCGGCCATCTTCGCCCCATAAACGCATGGCGCTGAAACCGGTCACGGCAACCGGGCGATTCTTCAAGAACCACGCGGTGGCATCGACTTCGTGGATGCCTTCTTCGCCGATCAGGCCGGTGCTGGTTTTCTGGTGAAGGCGCCAGTTCAATTGGGTTGAACGTTCTTCGTTTGGCGATTCGCGACGCCAGCCGCCGTGTTTGTGCCATTGGGCGCGGGCCATGACATCTTTCCCGAGCGCGCCACCGCGAATGAACGGAATCAAAAAATGCCGTTGCGGATGCGAACGCTCCTGCAAACCGGGTTGGAAGACGACCTTCGTTGCGGCCTTCGCCGCCTTGGCGATGACCTTTGCGTCGTCCATGGTGTTGGCCAGCGGGGCTTCGCAATAGACGTGCTTATTTGCCGCGAGGGCGGCGAGCACGATTTCTTTATGCGTGCCAGTGGGCGTTGCGATGATGACGGCCTGGACATTGGGGTCGGCGAGGAGTTCCTTGTAATCCTTGTATTGCTTGGCTTTGGGCGCTTCTTCAGCGGCCTTGCGGAAGGCGTGCTCGTAGGTGTCGCAGATTGCGACGACCGGCGCGTAGGACATGAGTGAAAGTTGGTGAAGAATTTCGCGGCCCCATTCGTTAAGGCCGATGACGCCGAAATTGACCGAGGGCGGAGGCGGAATCTTCGTAAGAGGAGTGGCGGATGCGGGAGCGTCCGCTGCGCGCAACTCGACGCCGCCCATCACGGCCATCAAAGTAGCCAACGAAGTATTTTTCAGGAACTCGCGGCGGTTCGAGTCCTGCAATGGATGAATATCATTCATGAATAATCCCTAAAGGAAGCCATGATTGGACGAAAAATGGCAAGCAGTAATTCAGCCCGACGATTTCATTCCGACCCTTTGCCAGATATTAATTGAAAGCGATCAGGCGGAACCCGGCCCAAGCGCGCCTTTAACGGAGTTTGTCAGGGATTCCCTGTCAAACCACGGTTTCCTTTGCCATTCGCACCAAAAATCCCACCGCTTGTCCCCTAATCGTTGGCGTCAAAACGATTATTTGGAAATATCCGGGTCATGCCCAACAACATCAAACCACTAGGAATTCTCGTCGCCGGACTCGGTCTGCTTTTCAGCATGGAGAGGACGGCGTTTGCTCAAACTAACCTGTCCACTTTCACGATGCCGCCCGCACCGCAGCCGGGCTTGTTGAATGATTGGCTGCGCCAGCAGAACAGCGGGTTTGGCAATTGGGACATCGGCGGACAGGTGCGCGCGCGGTATGAGGACAAGGCTTATTTTGCCGTTCCGAATCGGAAGAACGCCGATTTCCAGCATACGGGCGATTCGGAAAACTCGTACGAATTGATGCGGGAACGGGTGCATCTGGGCTGGCTGCCTTGCCCGTGGATTGAAGTTTATGGCGAGATGCAGGACGCAACATCGTTCGATGACGATCGCGTTCCCAGTCCTGACAATGATCATTATTCGTTGCGACAGGCGTGGGTTGCCTTGGGGAATGCCGCGGAATTTCCACTTGTCGCGAAGGTGGGGCGCCAGGAATTAATTTATGGGGATCAGCGGTTTATCGGGGTCGCGGACTGGTTGAATTTCGGTCGGTCTTACGATGCGGCCAAGCTTCGCTACCAGACTTCCAGTTTTTGGGTGGATGCATTTGTCAGCCAGCCGGTTCTTCCTGATTTGCATGGGTTTGACACCTCGGACAGTCACGACAAGTTTTCGGGAATCTACGCTTCGACGAGGACTTTGATTCCGGTTCAGGAATCGCAGTTTTATGTTCTGGCGCGAAATACGGATGGGCATCCGGCTTATGAAGCGGCTGAAAAGCCGGTGCAATACGCTCCGGCATCGCCACGGGATATTTACAGCATTGGGGCGCGTGTGAAGTCGCTTCCGAATGCGCTGCACGGGTGGGATTATAACGCGGAAGGGGTTTATCAATTTGGCCGGTTTGAATCGAGCACGACTACGCCCAGCATGACGCAGTCAGCCTTCGCCATTCACGCAGTGGGGGGCTACACTTGGAAGGATGTTATGATGTCTCCTCGAGTGGGATTGGAATATAATTATGGTTCGGGCGACAGCAATGCGAAGGATGGGCATCATGGGACGTTTGATAACCTTTTCCCCTCCCAACACGGCCTTTACGGCATCATGGATTTCTTTTCTTTACAGAATATGCAGGACTTGCATCTGTCTGGTTCGATTAAGCCAGTAAAACCGGTGACGTTGAGCATTGATGGGTATGCGTATTGGCTCGCGACCACGTCGGATTTCTTTTATCAGGGCAATGGCGGGGCGCGTTCGACTGGCGGTTATGGAATTCATCCTGGTTACGGAAGTTTTGTTGGAGAGGAACTGGACCTCACAGCGACTTGGATGATGGCGAGCTTTGCTTCGCTGCAAGGCGGGTTCGCGCACTTCTTCGCGGGTGATTACATTCGGGAATCGCTCAACGGTCACGGCGGGAGGGCGGATGCCGATTACGCTTACGCGCAATTGTCGTTCAATTTTTAAGACGATCACGCTCTTGCGAACGGAACGTGGTTTGTCCCATCATTGGGTTATTGAATCCGACCGACAAAGTAGTCAATTATAACGAGTCTTGCGCGTGGAAAACCTTTTGCGCAGGGTTGATCAAAGCGGCGTTCCCAATCGCCTGAGGATTTACGATGTCCCGACGCCTTTCCTGGGTTTGTTTGGGAGTTGTAGCAGTCGTTGCGGCGATTCAATTTGGGTGCCATTCCGCTTCGACCGGCGATTCTTTCACGGTTTTGATGAGCCGGGGCAACGGCTATCTTGAAAAGCAAGAGGCCACCAACGCGATTGCGGTTTATGAACGGGCGATGCGGATTGCTCCCGAGGACCTCAATCTTCATCTGAATCTCGCGAATGCCTATTTGCTCGCGGAGAGCAACTCGGCGGCAATTGACTCCTGCCAACTTGCGTTGAAGCTCGATCACAATAGCGCGGCGGCGTATTACCTGATGGGGCTGGCTTACATGCATTTGGAGCAGCCGGAACCGGCGGTTCAGGCGTTTGAACAATCCCAAAAAATTGATCCCGCCGTTACCGCGCTCAATTTTCAGCTAGCGATGGCGCAGGCGCGCCTCGGGCACAACGACGAAGCGATTCAAAATCTTGAGTCGGTGGTGCAATTTGACCCGGACCATCCCTCGGCCCATTACCAACTCAGCCGGTTGCTTCAGCAGGCGGGCCAGACGGATGAGGCGGCAAGCGAGCTCAAGAAGCATCAAGAGTTGTTGGCCAAAAATCCCAATCTGACGGGAGGCGGCGCGGCGGCGCAGGAACGATGCAAATACACGCAGCCTCAAGTGGCGTTTGTTTTGGAACAACCGTCGGAACGCGGCGCGCTTGTCCGTTTTGTCGAGGCGACGGCGACGGCATTCGGCCAGCGCGCGTCGGATTTTCACGGGCCAATGACTGTGTTGGATTTCAACCATGACGGGCGCAACAGTTTGTTTGTTGTGGAAAGCAACGGATTTCGTTTGCTTGTCAATAATCAGGGCCGCTTTGAGCCGTTGGGCAATTTGCTGACACTCAAATCAAACGCAACTTACCTTAAGTGTTTGTCCGGCGACCTTGATAACGACGGATTCGAGGATGTGGTCATGCTGGGCGAACAGGATTCGCGCGCTTTCAAGTTCGAGACCAACGGACAATTCCGCGATTTCACAAGGGCATCGGGCTTGCAGAACCTGAAAGCGCGCGATGGAATTTTGGCGGACCTGGATTTCACCGGAAAGCTTGATCTGCTGGCGGTTCTCCCGGAAGGCAACGGATTGCGCGTGTATCGCAATCTTGGAAATTTCTACTTCGCAGACAAGGAAACCAATTCCGGCCTGCCTCTGACGTGGCCGGGCGTTACGGACGTCACGTCGGAAGATTGGAACAACGAGGGGTTGCCGGGAATTTTTTCGGCGCGAGCCGGAAAACCTCCGTCTTACTTTGCCAAACAACGCGCCGGAGCGTTTGTAGAAACGAATTTAGCGAGCGATTGGCCGTCCGGTTCGGTCGTTGCGACGGGTGATTTGAACAATGATCTTCAGCCCGACTTGATCGTTGCAGGTGAGAGCGAGATTATAGTTGTCTTCGACGGTACGAAAGAACGGGCAAGGCTTTCGCTCAAAGGTCTTCACGTCAAAGGACTGTTGTTGTTCGATTATGACAACGATGGCTGGCTCGACGTGTTCGCTTACGGCGACAACGGTGTGCGCGCCTGGCGGAATCGCGGACGCATGGGCTTTCTCGATGTCACCAAAGAACTTGGTCTTGACTCTGTTTCTTCGGTGAGTGGAATTGTGGCCGCTGACTTCGACGATGATGGAGACACTGATCTTATTGTCAGTTCAGCGGGCGGGCTTCGATATTTTCGCAATGACGGCGGCAACGCCAACCGGCAATTGAAACTTCGCCTCGCGGGGCACCGCTCGAATTCCAGCGCGCTCGGTGTCCGCGCGGAATTGGCCGCGGGCAATTGGCGGACGAGCCGGACGTTGCACGAGCTGCCTTTTGAGATTGGCGTTGGCCAGCACGACAAGCTCGACTCGGTGAAAATTCATTGGTTTGACCTGGCAAGCACACTCGTCGATGTGCCGGTCAATACGAATATTTTGACTTTGGACGAATTGACGCTTCCTTCCGGCTCTTGTCCCAATCTTTACGCTTGGGACGGCCACCGATTCAAGTTCGTGACCGACATTCTCGGCGCGGCGCCGCTGGGACTGCCGCTGACTGAAAGCCGTTTCATCGAGGCGGACCCGGAGGAGTTTTTATCTTTGGGCGACAATCAACGGTTTCCGACGCGCGACGGGAAATACGAAGTGCGGGTCACGGAAGAATTGCGGGAGGTTCTTTATCTGGACAGCGCAAGCCTGGTGGCTGTTGATCATCCCGAGGGGACGCTGGTTTTTCCCACCAGCAAAATGCACGCGAGCAAGCCGTTCCCGCCGCATGAACTTTGGACGCTTTGTCCGTCGGCGGCGCTCCGAAAGGCAACACGCAGCGACGGTCTTGATGTGACTGAGGCTCTTTCGCGGGTGGATGAGAAAATGGTTTCGCCGGTGCATTTGCGCCAGGCGCAACTTCGCGGGCTGGCTGAACCTTACTCGGTCACGATGGATTTTGGTCCGCTGGCGGTTGAGCGTCCGTTGGTTCTAGTTTTGACTGGCTGGTTGCGATTTGGCGGAGGGATGGCGAATGTCGCGGCTTCCCTGGACTCTTCTCTGCCTTTCCCTTTTCCGACGCTTGAGGCGCAACTTCCCGATGGCTCGTGGAAGACTGTCTCCGCTGATGTTGGCGCTCCTGCGGGAAAGACGAAAACGATCCTTGTGGATTTGGAGGGCAAGCTTCCATCTGGTTCGCAGTGGCTCAGGCTCACCACTGCTTTTGAAATTCATTGGGATTGCGCTGCGTTGTGCGAAAGAATTGCCGGCGAACAGAATCGGGAAGCGACGATCAAGCCGGACAACGCGGATTTGCATTGGCGCGGATTTAGTCGATACGCGAACTTGCCCGATTCGCTGCCGCTGACTCCCGAATACGACAATGTGTTTTCCACACCGCCGTGGGACCGCACGCCCTCGGGTTGGTGTACGCGTTATGGCGATGTCGGCGAGTTGGTGGGCGAACGCGATGACAAATTGGCGCTGTTGAATGGGGGCGACGAATTGGCGCTGAGTTTTGCGGCGAGCCGGCTTCCGTCGATACCGCCGGGATTTAGGCGCGATTTTTTCCTGCATGTCGTCGGTTGGGACAAGGACGCGGATTTCCATGTTGGGCACGGATGGTCGGTTGAGCCTTTGCCGTTTCGAGGGATGGATGACCAAGCCTACGGTCACGAGCCTCGTCCTTCCACTTCTGATGACGCCTGGATTAAAAAATATAACACTCGATGGGTTGGGCCGAATATTCTCAGCGGCAAAGCGGAGGTTTCCTCTGCGAGCGCGCACTGATTTTGCAGCCAATTGTGTGAGGATGAGTCGAGCGCCCCTCTCTTGGCGCTTAGTCGGAACAGACAAGAGATGCACCGCTCGCGGTGCTGCGTCCGTTCTCTCCCCGCAATGCGGGGCGAGAATTGAAAAGTGGGACTTAACAAATCGGCCAATGTTTTAGTTGGCGCGCTTCTGGATCAGTCAAACATTTTCCCGGGATTGAGGATGCCGTTCGGGTCGAGGACGCGTCGGAGTTCGCGGGTCACGCGCATTTGGGCGTCACCAAGAAATTTGGGCAGAAATGATTTTTTGGCCATGCCGATACCGTGTTCACCGGTGATCGTTCCGCCCCGGCGAATCGCTTCGTCGAAGATTTCCTTGAAGGCTTCCTCGACGCGGTGCATCTCGTCTTTGTTGCGTTCGTCGGTGAGGAAGGTCGGGTGCAGATTGCCGTCGCCCATGTGGCCGAAGGTGCCGATTCGGAGTTTATATTTTACAGCGATGGATTCCACAAAGCGAATCATCGCAGCCAGTTCGCTGCGAGGAACGGTGGCGTCTTCGAGGATCGTTGTCGGCGCAACGCGGGCGAGCGCGGAGAAGGCGCTGCGACGGGCGCTCGCCAGTTTGTTGCCTTCGGCTTCATCGCGGGCAATGCGAACCTCCTTGCAATTGTGGTCGCGGCAGATTTGTTCCATTCGCGCGGCTTCGTCGGCAACAGCGCCAGGATGACCGTCGGTTTCCATCAGGAGAAGCGCCTCGCAATCCAGGGGCAGGCCGATTTTTGCGTAATCCTCGACGCAATGAATCGTCGTGCGATCGAGAAATTCCAGGGTGCAGGGAATGATTTGCGCGGCGATGATCGCCGACACGGCCTCGGCGGCGTGGTCCATTTGGGAGAAGGTCGCGAGCATTGTCTTTTTCGCGGCGGGCTTTGGAATCAACTTCAACAGAACTTTAGTGATGACACCGAGCGTGCCTTCGGAGCCGATAAAAATGTCCTTGATCGAGTAGCCGGCGACGTCCTTGACGCATTTGTTGCCTGTCCACATAATTTCGCCATTCGGCAAAACGATTTCCAGGCCCATGACGTAATTTCGGGTAATGCCGTATTTCAGGCCGCGCAAGCCGCCGGAATTTTCCGCGACGTTGCCGCCGATGGTGGAAATTTTCATTGAACCGGGATCGGGTGGATAAAAAAGTCCCGCAGCGGAGGCGGCATCGGCGATTTGGAGGGTCGTCGCGCCTGGTTCGGTGAGCAAAGTCAAATTGGCGCGGTCCAATTCAAGAATCGAGGCCATTCGCACGGTGCAAAGCACAACACAATCAGGACTGGGCAGACTGCCGCCGCTCAAGCCGGTGCCGGAGCCGCGCGTGACGATGGGAATTTTATTGGTATTGGCGAACTTGAGGATTTCGCTGACCTGATTCGTGTTGGAAACGAAGACCACGCAGCCGGGCATTTGTTGCAGCGCGGCAGTCCCGTCGAAGGAATACGAAATTAAATCTTCCTTGTCCGTGAGGACGTTCGCGGGGCCCACGATTCGCCGCAAATTGTCAATAATATCGCCGGATGGCATTGGCAAAAGAATGGGGAGACGGAAACTCGCGGTCAAGGATGCTTGCGCTTTTTGGCACAGCGGACGCCTCGGCGAGGCGTCCCTACCATAGAATTATTGTTCGCTTGAAGGCGGCGCGGGTTCGGCGCCTTCTTCCTTTTCCTCGCTGATGACGGGGGCGATGGCTTGGAGTTTGTCGGACTCGCCCAGTTCGATCAATTTCACGCCTTGCGTGTTGCGCCCGGCTTCGCGGATGTCGCTGACGCGCGTTCGCACCATTTGGCCGCCAACAGTAATGAGCATGATTTCGTCGGCGTCCTTGACCGTCAGCGCGCCGACGACTGTGCCGGTGCGTTCGGTTGTTTTCATGGTGATGATGCCTTTGCCACCGCGAGACTGTTGGCGGTATTCGCCGAAATCGGTGCGTTTTCCGATTCCGTTTTGCCCGGCAACCAAAAGCGACGCATCGGCAACAACGACTGCCAGCGCGACAACCGCGTCTGTCTCGCTTAAATTAATTCCGCGCACACCGGCGGCGGCGCGGCCCATCGAGCGGACATCCGATTCGGGAAAACGAATGCTCATTCCTTCGCGAGTGATCAGGACCACTTCATCGCCCGAATCAACAACGGCGTCATTTTCCGCCGCGCTGCCGCGCGTCAGTTTGACTTCGATCAATGTGTCGCCCTGCTCGATGGTGATCGCGATGATGCCGCCTTTGCGGACATTGGCGAATTCGTTCAAGGAAGTCTTCTTGACGGTCCCCTGTTGCGTGGCGAAGAAGATTTCGCCGGACTGCGTCCAGGTAAGATCCTCCTTGCCGTCGCCGGTTTTTGAAATGATTCGGATCAAGGCGGCGATTTTTTCATCGGCCTTAAGTTCGAGCAAATTGGCGATGCTGCGGCCTTTTGCGGCGCGGCCCATGTCGGGAATTTCGTGAACTCGCTCCACGTAAGCGCGACCGGTGTTCGTGAAGAACATCAAATAATCGTGTGTGCTCGCGGTGAAAAGGTGCTCGATAAAATCATCGACCTCTCCGGGCGCGGACGAGCCCTCGCGGGTGGTCATGCCGATGACGCCCTTGCCGCCGCGCCGCTGCGCGCGATAGGAACTGACGTTGGTGCGCTTGATCAATCCGGCATGGCTGATGGTGATAATGACGCCTTCGTTGGCGATCAAATCCTCGATGGCGATTTCACCTTGCTCAGGCACCAGATCGGTCTTACGCGGCGTGGCGTATTTTTCCTTAATGACGCGCAGTTCTTCTTTGATGATCGCGTAAACGCGCGATTCCCTTGCCAGAATGTCGAGCAAGTCCTTGATGCGCTCCAGGATTTGCGCGTATTCGGCGCGGACTTTATCGACTTCCATTCCGGTTAATTGATACAGGCGCAGTTCAAGTATCGAATTCACCTGAGCTTCGCTGAAGGAATAGCGGCCGTTCGCGACACGAGCTTCACTGCGAATGATGACGCCGATGTGCTCGATCTGCTGACGCGTAAAATCGAACGCCAACAATTTGATTCGCGCTTCTTCGCGGTTGTTGGACTGGCGAATAATGCGGATAAATTCGTCGAGGTTGGCCAGCGCGATAAGAAAGCCTTCAAGGGTTTCAGCTCGGTCCTCAGCCTTGCGCAATTCATAACGCGTGCGGCGAATGACCACTTCGCGACGGTGTTCGATGTAGCAATTGATCAGGTCCTTCAGCCCAAGCGTTTTGGGGCGTCCGTGGTCGATCGCGAGCGAATTGACGGCGAAACTGGTTTCGAGCGCGGTGTGCTCGTAAAGATTATTGATGACAACCTTCGGCAGGGCGTCGCGCTTGATTTCGATGACGACGCGCGTGTTTTCGTCCGACTCATCGCGGACTGCGGTGATGTCAGGAATAATTTTCTGGTTGGCCAGCTCGGCGATTCGCTCGACGAGCACCGCGCGGTTAACGTTGTAGGGAATTGCGGTGACGACGATTTGTTCGCGGCCGCCTTTGATTTCCTCCAGGCCCACTGTTCCGCGAATTTTGACCGAGCCCCGGCCAGTCGTGAAATAATCCTTGATGCCAGTCAGCCCGCAAATGGTGCAGCCGGTGGGAAAATCCGGGCCTTTGACGAACTGCATCAATTGCTCAACGGTGATCTGCGGGTTGTCGATTTGCGCGCAAACGCCGTCGATGATTTCGCCAAGATTGTGCGGAGCCATGTTGGTGGCCATGCCGACGGCGATGCCGGTGCCGCCGTTAACCAACAGATTCGGAAATGCGGCCGGGAAAACCCGCGGCTCGGTCAGGCGTTCGTCGTAATTGGGGACGAAATCAACGGTGTCCTTTTCCATGTCCTCCATGAGCGCGCCGCCGAGATGCGTCATGCGCGCCTCGGTATAACGCATCGCGGCAGGAGGATCGCCCTCAACGGAACCGAAGTTGCCCTGGCCGTCGATCAACGGCTCGCGCATGGCCCACGGTTGAACCATGTGAACGAGCGTGGGATAAATGACAGCCTCGCCGTGCGGATGAAAATCACCGCTCGTGTCACCGCAGATTTTGGCGCACTTGTAGTGCTTGCGACCGGGATAAAGGTTGAGCCGGTGCATCGCGTAGAGGATGCGCCGTTGCGAGGGTTTCAATCCATCGCGGGCATCGGGGAGCGCGCGAGAGATAATCACCGACATCGAGTAATCGAGGAACGAGTTCTTGATCTCGTCGGCGACGTTGATTTTCTGGACGGTCTCGTTGGCGGCAAAAAGCGGAATTGCAGCGGGAGGTTGCGGAGGATTTTCTCCGGGTTTCTGCGGCGGCTTGGGATCTTGATTATCTGACATGGTGTAAATTATTTCTGTGGCGGCTTCGTCGTGGGTTTGTCATTCAAAACGGCCGCCTCTTCCTCTACTTGACGCGATTGCAATTCCGCAATGCGACGGTCCAGTCGAGCGGCTTCCGCCAGCAATCGTTCTTCGTAGGGAGCTGTCTGATCTCCTGGAATTAGCTTTATTTGATCGTCTTCTGGAATGACGTAATAAGTTCCGCACCGACGGGCACGACGGATAGCATCAACGGCCGCAAGCTGCATATCGCGCTCCGCCAAAAGATCCTCAACATCCATCTCCGATTCGTTGATTTCAATAAATTCCAGGTTCATACAATTATTTCCGCTTCTCGAAGAATTTCCTGGACGGCTTTTTTGTCACGAGTAACCAAGCGACCGTCCTTTTCAATGATTAGCAAGCGAAGTCCTTTAGGATCATTCACGAACAATTCCCATGTATCGCAAAGCGGACGATAAACGGCGAAAAAGTTTTGTATTGTCTTTAAGAACCTTCGACGGGAAACATCCGGGTCAATATTATGTCCGCCTTCGTGGACGCGTTGGCGTATCCGATGCAGCGTTGTTTCAACGTCTCTGACCCAAAGAAAGTAGCACTTGATCCGATAGCCGGCCTCGCGAGCGGACTTAATCCACACGGCGGCGGTCCTACCGCTCATTGTGGTTTCCCACGTAAAAGACTGCTTCACATTGATCAGATGGCGAATGCGTTCCAACGCGATCCGGCCTGCTTCCATCGAAACAGAGTCGGGATCGTAAGGCGACAAGCCGCGCGCAATCAGGTCGGCGTTCACGAATTCCAACTCCTTGATCGTCTGCGGCAAGAACCGGTCGGCAAACGTCGTTTTCCCGACGCCATTCGGACCCGCGATGATATGGAGTGTTGGCACAACCTCATTACACGTCCAAATTTCTTACGTTCAGCGCATTGTCTTCGATGAATTGCCGGCGCGGCTCCACTTCGTCGCCCATCAATTTGGTGAACATTTCCTCGGCTTCGATGACATCGGTCATGTCGATGCGCAGCAGCTTCCGGTTTTCGGGATTCATCGTTGTCTCGAACAATTCCTTGGCATTCATTTCTCCGAGACCTTTGAAACGCTTGATCTGGATGCCGCGCTTTCCGGCTTCTTTGACGCCAGCCAGAATTTCGGCAATGGAGAAGAGCGGCTTGACCGAAGTGCGATCACCTTCCCCCTCGATCAACTCAAACAGCGGATGGTCCTGCGCCGAGTAATGCTCGACGTTCAATCCTTTTCGGCCCAACTGCGCCAAAAGGTCCATGACGGATTTACTTTCATGCAATTGAACATGTTTGGCGCGGCGCGTGTTCCCGTTCGTGCGAGGTTTTTCGCCACGTTCGATGATCGTCGTGTCCGACTCTTCTCCGAACAATTTCAAATCAGGATTGGCCGAGCCGAATTCGCGCAATTCTTCCTCGGTATGAAAGTAATGGACCGTTTCGTCGTTGCCATCGCGCACTTTGACCAAATGACGGGGAAGCTCGTGCGTGGTCGGCTGACGATGCTCCAGGTAATCGCCAAAATCGCCGCCATGCCGGCGCAATGCCTGAACGTATTTGTCCAGCGATTCAAGCAGATCAAGAATCTCCATCAATTGTTTTTCCGACAATTCCCGACCGCCTGCGACGTCGCGCAATCGAACGTCTTCAGCGCCGAGTTGAATGAGAATCTTATTCATCTGCACGTCGTCATCGACGTATTCGACGCGTTTCTTGCGGGAAATTTGATAGAGCGGCGGCTGCGCGATATAGACGTAGCCCTGTTTGACGAGTTGCGTCATTTGCCGATAGAAAAACGTCAACAGCAATGTCCGAATATGCGAACCGTCCACGTCCGCATCGGTCATGATGATGATCTTGTGGTAACGGAGTTTTTCCAAATCGAATGCACCCTCCCCTTCGCCATCGCCGATGCCTGTGCCGATGGCGGTGATCATAGTGCGGATTTCGGTATTTTGCAGAACCTTGTCCAAGCGGGCTTTTTCAACGTTGATGAGCTTGCCGCGAATCGGAAGGATCGCTTGAAATTTCCTGTCACGGCCCTGCTTGGCTGAACCACCGGCAGAGTCACCTTCGACAATATAGAGTTCCGTATTTGCTGGATCGCGGTCGGAGCAATCGGCCAGTTTTCCGGGCAAACCACCGCCGGTCATGGCGCTTTTTCGGACGGTTTCGCGGGCTTTGCGCGCAGCTTCGCGGGCGCGGGCGGCCATTAAACTTTTATCGACAACCTTCCGCGCGATGGGCGGATTGGCATCGAAGAAATTCATCAATCCTTCGTAAACGATTGAGGAAACGATCCCGTCGATTTCTGTGTTGACCAGCTTAACCTTTGTTTGCGATTCGAAACGCGGATTCGGGAGCTTGACGCTCAACACGCACACGAGGCCTTCGCGAACGTCGTCACCGGAAATAGCTGGGTCTTTTTCCTTAATGAGATTGTTCGCTTTGCTGTACTGGTTGATCGCGCGGGTCAAGGCGGAGCGAAAACCGGTCAAGTGCGTGCCGCCGTCGGCATTGGGAATGGAGTTGGCGAAACAAAGGATTTGGTCGGTGTAGCTGTCGTTGTATTGCAGCACGCAATCGACGAGCACTTCATCTTTTTGCCGGGCGAGAACGATGGGTTTGGGATGGAGGACATCTTTGTTGCGACCCAACTGTTTGACGAATTCCACGATCCCTTCCTTGTAAAAAAAGCGCTCCGATTTGTTATCGACGCGCTCGTCCTTGAGAGTGATTTCGACGCCGGGATTGAGAAAGGCCAGTTCGCGCAGGCGATTGGCGAGGATGTCGAATTTGAACTCCGTTGTGATTGTGAAAATCGTCGGGTCGGGCTTGAAAGTGATCAACGTCCCGGTGCTCTTGGATTTTCCGATGACCTCGAGCTTTTGCGTGGTGACGCCGCGCTCGAACGCCATGTAATGAACGAGTTCGTCGCGCGACACTTCGACCTTGAACCAGTCTGAAAGCGCGTTGACGCACTTTGCGCCGACGCCGTGGAGTCCGCCGGAATATTTGTAGGCGCCCTGGCCGAATTTTCCGCCAGCATGGAGATTGGTCAAAACCAATTCGACCGCGGGGATGTGAAATTTTGGATGGATATCGACGGGAATGCCGCGGCCGTCGTCGCGAATTGAAACGGAGCCATCGACGTGGATGGTGACGTTGATCACCTTGCAAAAGCCGGCGAGGTGTTCGTCAATGGAGTTGTCGAGCACCTCGAAAACGCAGTGATGGAGGCCGCGTTCATCGGGGTCGCCGATATACATGCCGGGACGTTTTCGGACGGCTTCGAGACCTTCCAATTTGTCGATTTTTGAAGCGTCGTATTTGCCAGTTGGTTCTGGCGTGAGAGTCATTGGCGTACTGTTTTCTTCGTCCATTTTGGCCTTGGAAATCTGACGCGAAACGGGAGGATTTTTCCTTCCGCAAGCGGCTTTGAAAATGTACGAAAGAAATGCTCTGAAAACAATGACTTTATCAGGATTTTTTTGACCTTAAAAACGCTATTACTTGTGGACAAATTGACTTGATTATACTAAAGATTGCGGTTTGGTCGTCTTTTGCGAGGACCCCCGCTAAACAGGGCAAAAAAGTCGCCAAAAAACCTGCCATTTATTGCGGCGTGACAAGAAGAAAAGTCAGGAGGTCGCGCTGTTGTTCGGAATTGAGGCCTTTTAGCAAACCTTCGGGCATCAGGGAGACTTTGGAAGGCTTGGCGTGGATGATCCTGGTTCGGTCGATTTCGAGGTTCTTGCCGGTGACCTGGCCGAGGATGAGTTTGTCGGGTGAATCGGAGAGGATGACGCCAGTTTCAACCTGGCCGTCGGTCAATTCCACGTTGTAGGTCAGGTGGTCGGGGTTAATAGCGGCGCTGGGTTCCACGATGTCTTTCACGACGGAGGCGTAATCGCGGTAGATCAGGTTTGACAGGTCGGGGCCGATTTTGCCGCCCTGGCCGGCGACTTGATGGCATTTGAAACAGCCGGGTTGCTCGCTGTAAAAGATTCCTTTGCCACGCTGCCAATTGCCACCGGCGATTTCGGGGATTTGCCGCGTGGCGGAAGCGGGAGGTTCGTCCGTGGCGGGCATGGCCCAGGGGAGCATTACGCGGCGCAACGGCATTGCGCGGGGGCGGGGGTCTTCATCGGTGAACCAGCTAACGTCCAATCGGGCGTCGGCGTTTCCCGTAGCAAGCGTGATTTCGATAGGAAGCCATTCGCCCTCTTTTGGAACTGAGGAGATTTGTTGTAGATTTTTAAATCTGCGCCCTTCAAGAATCTCGCGGCCTCGATTCCTCACTTCCATCTTCACATTAGATTTGAACACGACTGTCACTTTTTCCGGCGGATATTCGTAAGAGAGTTTTTCGCCGGGTTGAATGGCCGGGTGGAGCATCGACCACAAATTAAGTTGGCCACGCAACTTCAGCGTGCCGCGCCTTGCGAGCAACTCGAACAATTTGCGGTGTTCGGCACTGGCAGCGGTAAAGGCTTTCGCAACGGTCAAATCCGGGTGGGGAAGCCAGCCGGACCATTGCACCTTGCCAGCATGGTCGATCCATTCGGCTTCAACACCGGTCAAGTCGCTCAGGACATCAATATCGCCCATTGTTGAACCGACGGTGATGCCGTAGTTCAACGCGGAATCGCATTGCGTTGTGCGCAAGGCCACGGAATTACCGTCGGCGGAAATTCCTGCGCTAAGGACGGGCAATTTATATCGGGGAACCGCCATTTGCCGCTGCACGGCAGGGTAGCCGGGGCGAAAGGTCTCGAAGCGATTGCCAGCTACGACGTATTTGCCCATTTCGAGGGCTGCGCCGCCGGTGAGGTTGGTGAATTGAAGCAGGTCGAGCGGACGGTCGAAGACGACGCGGAATTCGGTCGGGCTGGCGGCGTAGGCGAAGACCGGTTGCGGGGCGGCGGGTTCGGTATAGGAAATGCGGAAGAGTTTCCCTTTGCCTTCCGGGCCGGTGCCCCAATCGGGATCGCCGCTATGACAGGTGACGAGCAGGTCGCCATTTGGCGTGGGGATGGAGTCCAAGGTCAGCATTCGCAGGCAGGCGATCAATTCGTTTTGCGCGACGTAACCAGCAGGTGTTTTGATGAGCTTGGTGCGCCAAAGTTTTCCGCGGGATTCGCCGGAAACCAAGGCATCGCCGCGCCACCAGTCGGGGCCGAAGGCTTTCGTGCTGCCGCCTGCCGGTTCGTTGAAGTGAAGGCCGCAGGTGGATTGGTGTTGCGGGCTGTAGTCGAACACGCTCGGTTCGTCGATGACATTGGGCAAAAACTTGGGGTGGCGCGGCGGGAATCCGTAGTGGCGGCCTTTTTCGATGTAGAGCAGTTCGTCGAATGGATTTCCGTTGGCCAGCCAGGTTGCGCCTTCCTGATCGGTGGCGAAGAGGTCGCCGGCGGAATTGATCGCGAGGCAGACGGTAAAGCGGAGGCCGCTGCAGAGGGTTTCGCGGGTTTTGAAGTCGGGGGAAAGCTTTTGAATCGAGCCGCGCGGGTTTTGAAGGTCGAAGAAGCCGTTGCCGTTGGTGTCCTGGTGGTAGGGATTTGACCAGGCGTCCGAGCCGAGGCCGAAATAAACGTTGCCGCTGGAATCGACGGCGCAGCCCACGGCGTCGAGTGACGCTCCGGCGGCGATAGACGGAGGGGGCCAACCGCTGGAGATGGTTTCGAGGTCGCCGGTGCCGTCGCCTTTGTCGCGCAGGCGAAAGACGCGGCCTCGGCTGGCGATGTAAAGTCCGCCGGGTCCCCATGCCATGCCGACGCTTGCGGGGAGCTGGTCGCGGTCGTTTTTGAAGAAGTAGGAGGCGGAGTCTTCAAGGCCGCCCGCCGTGCTCGATTTGAGCTGGAAGACGTTGCCGTCGTAACCGAGGGCGAAGATGCGGCCATCGGGCGCGCAGACGAGGCTGTTGATGTTGTTCAGGCCGAGCGACAGTTCGTGAACGGTGAAGCCGGGGACGAGCATTTTGATGGGCGGCGCGTTGGAATCGACAAGCAGAGGTTGTTCGACAGGGCCGACGGGGGCGGCGGAGGCGATTCCGGCGGTGACGGCGACAAGGCAGGTTGTGAGGAAAGTGCGGAGCATGACTTGGAGAGAGAGTGCCGGGAGAACGGGGAAGATTCAATGAATTAAGAACTCAAAACATTCCGTGACAGTGCCGCTTGAAATCGGCTTCAAGGAATTTGCTTCAAGTAAGACTGGAGAGACATGGTCATGTCATCCGAAACGAACGCGCCTGCTATAATTGCCTTGAGAATCCCGGGGCTAAAATCCGGGTGTCTTTTCACATGACCCGAAGCAATCCGAGCGTCGATCTCCGCTGCTCGCAATAATTTCGCGCCTTTATACATGACGGCACTAGGTTTCGTGATGAACGCATGGTCGCCGACCTTTAAATGGCAAGGTGAATCGGGATAATTTTTTGAATCAGTAAGATTCACGCATACAACCCGGCCCTCTTGAGTGGGCGCAGATATTACAACCCAAAGGTGATTTCCAATTCCCTCCAATTGAAATGCGGTCCCAATGCTCGCCATGGAAAATTTATCACCCGAGCAACGCCTCAGTGAAATTCATTTCCTGCCTGTATTTTTCGATTTCAGCGATCTGTTCAGGAGTTTTACCTAAAGCTTTCAAAATTGACTCGATACGAATAGGTTCTGAGCTTTTCCCAACGTCCTCATATTCCGCAAATGAGTGGCAGTAGTCTTTTATCCTTTTCCAAGTGTAGTCCTTGAATTTGGAATATACGCTTTCAAGTATGCGCACTTCATTATTGGAAAGCTGATCTCTTGTTGGATCGGCCTTTAACGAAACCTGATTGGTTTGGTCGTCTGCATCCGAAATGTACGGACTCCATGATGCGCGATGCCCCGGAGATTCTCCTTTTGTCAAATCATAGATAATGCTCAAAACCGGACCGTGCTCCATAGAAACTGGCAAATCGCCGGTTATGGGTTCGCCCCATTTTGACAAGGATTCTCTATCGGCGATATACAGCATTTTTATGAACAAATACTTGTCCATCGAGCCGCCAGCCTTATTGAGCAGAAAGGCTCCAGCTTGTGCCGCTTTCGTGCAGTTGAATCGAAAAGATAGCATCGCTTCGTCTAAATAAACGCGCCTTCAGACTAGTTTTCAAGGTGAATTTTTCTTATGCACTTGCTGTGTAATCTTATAGTAAACAATAAGACTGAATATTCATTTGGTTGGACTAATGGTTTGATTGTCAATAAGTAATCGAGCAACGGCATAAAGGGGGCAAATAAATTCTGAGAAAAGCGCGAATATTGTGTACATGAAAACGGCTATTTGTGCTGGATTGTCGGCGTAGGTCGTCACATCGCCGGGAGAGAAGCCAAAGTGCATTGCGGTCTGCAAACCTCAGTCATCCCCCCGGGACTTATTGGCTAGAGCGATTAGCGGTGGCTTGTTTGCCTGAGGGAAATCCAAACGATTGCAATCATAATTACCAATGCGATAGCAACGGGCGCCAGGCGCTTACATCGGTCTCCAAAGGATTCCTTGGTCAGTTCGACCAGTTTGAGGCCGCGTCGGGTGTTTACTGGGATAAAGGAGATTTCGCCGCAGGCGGGGCACTTCCTCGGTTTCGTCAGAATCCACGCGGAATAGAATGAGCTAAACGGTCCGAGTAACCCCAGAAGAAACTCGGCGGCCATCTCGTGTTTTTCCACGCTGTGATCATCTGAACCAACGTAGAGGCATTTGGCACAGACCCTCTCGTTGATATCAGCCAGCGGCTTTTCGGGATGGGTTGAACCTGTGTCCATGCGATGTTCGTATTAAATATGTTTCGTTTTGACAAGGTGAAAACTGGTTTTTGCGCGCGGTGCCCGTTTGTAATGAGTCGATGGTGGCGCCCGAAATTAAAAAAATCGGTATCCTCGCATTGCGATCTGATGCGGTTGCGTTTTCAAGCGAAGGATGATTCAACCCTTTCAGGGCTGCTGTTTTTGCCTGTGCCAACCCAGGGTAGGCCCTCTGAGAATCGGGCCAACCCTTATATCTTGTTTTCCATCTTGCTTGTTTGGCGTCAGCCAGCATGGAAGATGGGGCCTCCGTCCCCCCCCTGCGTATGTGTTTAGCGTGCGGTTGAAAGCAGGGCGCTTTGGCTGACTAGTTTTGCGAAGGATTGGGACTGCTGGGCGCAGGTGGCCGCCAAGCTGGTGAGGATTTGCCATGTGCGAGCTCCTTGGGGGGTTTTGTTACCGCAAGAAACTTTGCGCGCAATGACGGCGGGGCGCAGTTGCCGCTCGGCCAGATTATGGGTCGCGTCCACGTCCGCATGTTCCAGAAAGGTGAACAAGTGGTCCTGTTGTTTTTCCAGACGGCGACGGACTTTCTCTTCCAGGGTGGTCGGTCGCGGCGCTGTCAATAGCTGGCCGGCCCGCAGTTCCAATGCGACCCG
>DASXZW010000103.1:0-72038 GCA_036501665.1 Verrucomicrobiia bacterium | reverse complement strand
GGACCAGCTTTAGTTATGCGCAGTTGTGCTCCGGCCCAAACTCGAAAATCCCTCGACCTCGCCAAGAGAGGCGTCACACCTCCGCATAATTAACACCTCGGCATAATTCTTGCCAAGGGCCGTCGGACGAATGGCATTTTCTACGAGGTTATTATCAATCTCCACTTGGCCGTGATCCAGGAAGCGTTGCAGCGTGGCCCATTGGTTCAAGGCGTAACTGATGGCCCGGCCCATGGGACTTTGCGGCAGATAGCGGGGGCGCAACCGCAGCAAGGCGCGCTGGAGCCGCTCCACCACCATGCGGCTGTGGGCGCGGCGATGGGCTTGGCGCAAGGCCGGTCCCGTCCGGCCCTCGCAGTTGCTTTTCCCAGCCATACATGGACCCGATCTGGTGGAGGAACCAACCCGCGATTTTGGGCGCCTGTTCCTGTGCCTCAAAGAAACCGCGCCGGGCATGAGCCCAGCAACCGAAGAGTTCCACGGCCTTGTTTTTGCCAAAGGCCGGATAAGCGCTGTAGCCGTCGCATTGCAACTTGCCCTGGTAGTTCGGCCCCAACAGGGAATCCAAACAACGGGCCGCCCGGCTGGCGTGCCATTCATAAACCACCGTTTGGCCGGGCACTGAGGCCGCCCACAGATAGCCCTGTCCGCAACGCCCCGGCAGATCGGAGTCTTGATAGCGCACCGGGGTTTCGTCCACTTGTACGTAGCCGCTTTGGCGCATTTGCTTTTTCAGAAAATCACTGATGGCCGAAAGCAACCGCACGCTCTGCCCGGTCCACTGCACCATTTGTTGGCGGCTGATGCAGACGCCGTGGCGTTGCTGGAAAATCTGTTCCTGCCGGTAGTAGGGCAGATGGTCGCAGTATTTGCCCACCAGGATTTGGGCCAGCAAGCCGGGGGCGGCCAGACTGTGCTCGGCCACCTGGGCCGGAGCGGGCGCGATCACTGGCGGCAGTTCCCGCCGGCCCAAACGGACATACTGGGGCCGCACCGTTTCCTGCCAGAAAAACTGGCCCGGCCGATAGTCCAGCCGCCGGCTGACTTCTTCGCCGATGCGCTTCCATTGCTCCGGCTGGGCCAGCACCAGTTCAGGCTCGATCACCTGGCGCACCACTTCCAGGTGGTCCGGGGTGCGAATACGTTGGGAAGAAACCGAAGAACGTGGCGGCGCCAGCCGCGCCGGAGGCTCCTTCTTCTCTTCCGAGATGACCTCGTCCCCCAAACCGCTCAAGAGCAGTTCCAGTTGGGCGGCGCTCAACTGCTCGCTCTTCTTGCCAAAGAACCGCCGGGCCAGAGCGTCCAGCTTTTGGCGCAAGACGGTGTTCTCGCGCTGGGACTGGACCAAGGCCTGGCGGTTTTGCTCCAGCGCCTGCTGCAAGGTGGTCACCTGCTGTTGCAGCAGCGTGATTTGATTTTGCAGGTCGGCCAGGTTCATCGTTCTGTCAATCAGACGATGCGCCGCCCAATATGTTCAAATTTTTGGCGAAGTTTTTTTGGAAAAGTTTTTATGCTTTACGTTGCCCCTTCATACCAGGCCCGCTGCGCCCCGTCCTTCAAATCCACCCCGTCAAGCAACAACTGCAAGGCCTGCGGGGCCAGAGGGAGCTTGGCTCCCGGCAGTCCCGCACTCTGCGGCCAGCGGAAGGTTCCTTCCTCCAACCGCTTGGCCAGCACGCAGACCCCCGTGCCGTCAAAATATAGAATCTTGATCCGGTTGTGCCTCCGGTTGCCAAAGACAAAGAGCGCTCCGCCCTTGGGGTCTTCCCCCAGACGCTCCTGCGCCGCCGCCCACAAGCCGTTGAAGTTCATCCGCAAGTCACAGGGCGCAGTGGCCAGGAACACCTTGAGATGGGCGTGAAAACTCAGCATGACCGCACCTCCTGCAGGCTGCGCAGCAGGCAAGCCGCCAGGGGCACTTGAGCCGCAGAAGACAGCCGCAGCCGTGCCGTCCCCATCTCAATGACCAGTTCCACCGGTGCCGGTGGTGGGGCCACTTCCACTTGGACAAAGCCCGGCGAGGTCTGGTCACGTTCATGGCGCTGACGCCAAGCGCAAAAGGTGGTGTAATGGAGGCCGTGCTGCCGGGCGAAAACGGCCGCCGACAAACCGCTGCGTTCAAACGTCGCCACCAGTTGGGCGCGCTTGGGCCGCATCGGTGCGCGGCGCACGGGAACGCCGCACAAGACTGTTTCGTTTCATCGCCCGCGTTTTACCACACCCACCCCGCCGGGATAAGGGGGAGGTCGCTTAACCGCTTACATTTGAAAAGAAATACCGTACGAAATTTCGGCCATTCTGTAATTCGTCAAGCCACCGTTCCATTCAGGGTATTCGCGATCTTCACTTATTTGCTAAATATTTGCTAAATCTGCTAGGAAATAGAGACTGAAGATACGAAATGAAACGAAATGACGCGAATGGCGAAAATCCTCAAACTCTCATAAAACGCCCATATTTATTGGGATTTGTCGCGATAACCGCGAAAATGAAATGGTGCCAGCGAGTGGAATCGAACCACTGACCTCGGGCTTATGAGTCCCACGCTCTAACCAACTGAGCTACGCTGGCAGTCGCCGCTATATTTCACGCAAGTCCGCCCCGGTGTCAAATTTGAACTACGCCAAATTCGCGCTCCACGTATTTCAGCAATTTGCCTTTTTAACGAAAAACTCCGCGACGAACCACCTTCTTCCTCTCCTCCACAAACTTGTGGAGGAGAGGGCAGGGGAGAGGAGGTTCTTTTTCAATGGGCGGTTCACGGAGAAGGACTCACTTGGGCGGAGTTGTCGTTATTACCGGTTCGCGCTCCCAACCGCCTGCCGCAGGTCCTTGAAACCATTTTTGGCAAGGCGTTCCCGCAACCCGCTCACAACCTCTTTGACCACACCCGGTCCGCGATAGACCAGCGATGTGTAAATCTGCAGCAGCGACGCCCCTGCCGTGATTTTTTCCCACGCATCATCCGCGTCAAAAATTCCGCCCACTCCAATGATCGGCAGCGCCCCGCGAGTTTGCCGATGCAGATGCCGAATGACTTCGGTGCTCCGCGCGCGCAACGGACGCCCGCTCAACCCGCCAGGCTTTTCGTAAGCCTTCTTCGATTGTGCGTCCGCAGTTTCCGGTCGGGCGATTGTGGTATTTGTCGCCACAATCCCCGCAAGTTTTCGCGGCCCGACCAACGTGAGAATGTCATCCAACGCTTCAAAGGAAAGGTCCGGCGCGACCTTGACAAGAATCGGAATCGGCATGCCGCCGGTGTTGTTCGATTGCAACGCCGCCAGAATTTCATCCAGCGCGGACTTGTCCTGAAGCTGGCGCAAATTCGGAGTGTTCGGCGAGCTGACATTGACAACAACAAAATCCACGTGCGCACTGAGCAGTCGAAACGAACTCGCGTAGTCCTCGGCGGCAATCTCCAGCGGCGCAACCTTTGACTTTCCAAGATTGACCCCTACGGGGTGGTTGGGCCAGAGACCGTCCTTCTTCCACTGCACCAACGCCTCGGCAAACGCCGCCGCGCCGGGATTGTTGAACCCCATGCTGTTGACAATCGCCTGCTCCGCGAGCGCGCGAAAAAGCCGTGGTTCGGGATTGCCCGGTTGCGGGCGCAGGGTCACTCCGCCCAATTCAGAAAAACCAAATCCTAGCGCCGCCCATGCCGGCACCGCCTGGGCGCTCTTGTCCATTCCCGCGGCAAGGCCGAGCGGATTCGGAAATCGCAGCCCGAAAAGTTCCACCGGCAATTCCGGCGCGCCGTAAAGCGTCGAAGTGATCCCGCAAAGCGCCCGATTTTTGCTGACCCGTCTGAGCGCGCCCAATGTGCGAAGGTGAATTTTTTCGGCGTCTTGCGAAAACAGCGCGGGCCGGACGATGGCGCGGTAAAACCAGCTCACGTCAAACTATTTACGCGGGTTGGCCGGTCACAATATGAAACCGCTCCGATTCAACCGAAGCCTTCGCTTCCGCATGTTGGCGTGACTCTCGCGGCAGCAGATTGCGATACGTCGCCAACGCGAGAAGCGGCCACGCATTGCGGTAAATGTCGTACTTCAAATAATACACGCGCGGAAAACCGGTGCCGGTCGTTTCATTTTCAGTCCAGGTGCCGTCCGAATTCTGCGCGCGAATCAGGTATTCGACGCCATTCTGAACACTGGGCCGCGACGGATCATCAAAAGCGCACAATCCCATCAACGCCCATGCCGTTTGCGACGCCGTGCTGACTCCTTGCCCCTTGAAAACGGGGTCCTCGTAAGTGTCGCCGCGCTCGCCCCATCCGCCGTCCTCGCGCTGAACGCTTTCCAGCCAATCGCGCGCCTTGAGAAGCCACGGCTGGTGCATATCAATGCCCAGCGCGCGCAAGCCGCGAAGAACCTGCCACGTTCCATAAATATAATTGACTCCCCAGCGGCCATACCACGAACCATCTTCTTCCTGAGTGGCGCGGATGAATTCCAGCGCCTTATGAACCTGCGGGTTGTCCAGGCTAAAATTCTCGTAACCGAGAAGCTCCAGAATTCGCGCCGTGATGTCCGCGCATTCCGGGTCAAGCATCGCGTTGTGGTCGGCAAAGGGGACTTTTTCCAGGATGCCCTTCGTGCAGTCCTTGTCGAAGGAGGCCCAGCCGCCGTCCTTGCACTGGAACGTCAGCATCCAGTTCAGGCCGCGCTGAAACGCTTCGTCGCGCCGACGAGGATAAGCCGTCGGAATTTTGCGCAAAGCCAGAAGCACCATCGCCGTGTCATCAACGTCGGGATTCCATTTATTGTTGAATTCAAAAACCCAGCCGCTCGGCTCGACGTTCGTCGGGTTCTTGTAGTACCAATCGCCGCGAAAACGCACTTCGCGGTCGATCAGCCAATCGCAACATTTGACCAGCGCCGGATGGTCGCTCGAAAGCCCCGACTCATGCAGCGCAATGGCAACGATCGCCGTGTCCCAAACCG
Source organism: Verrucomicrobiia bacterium (assembly GCA_036501665.1). Classification (GTDB taxonomy): domain Bacteria; phylum Verrucomicrobiota; class Verrucomicrobiia; order Limisphaerales; family Palsa-1400; genus DATAUD01. The sequence goes on along the minus strand of DASXZW010000103.1, from coordinate 67,089 downwards.
GCGACAGGCAAGGCTCAATGCGAACGTCGTGCTCGGTTTCGTGTTCCAGCTTTTTTAGTTCGGTTTCGCACTGGCGAATCAGCGGGTGGTCATCCGGGTAACCAAACGCTTTCAGCGCGATCATCGAGTTGAGAATGCCGGGAAAAATTGCCGCAAGCCCGTCGCTTCCCTCAAACCGTTCGATCATCCATTCCTTGGCCTTTTTCAAGGCGCGTTTGCGAAACGGATGGATGTTGAATCGCGCAAAATGTTCCGCGAATCGGTTGACCGAATCCACCCATAGGAAGAAATTTCTCCAGGTAAAACGTTGCGGATCGCGCGGCAGCAACAAATCGCGTTCGTGGAAACCGAGCGGGAAAAGTTCCTTGATCGAAGCTTTGGGACTGAGATCGCGGGTCGGCTTGAAATGGTTGATGATCGAAAGCGGCACAAGCATCGACCGTGTCCACGAACTCATTTCGTTGAAATTCACGTAAAACCATTTGCCGATCAGAATCACTTCGCAGGGAATGGTCGGCACGTAGTCCCATGGGAATAGTCCGAGCAGGGCCAGATACAGTTTGGAAAACGTGTTCAACCTCGGAATACCCCCGAGGCTCAGCGCAGTTTGCCGGGCGCGCAACATGCGGGGATCGGTCACCGGAATGCCGGCCAGCTTCAGCGCGACGTAAGCCTTCACGGTCGCGTTAATCTCAGCCGGGCCGTTCAAATAAATGCTCCATCCGCCGCCGGGCAATTGCTGCGAGAAAATGTGGTTTACCGCCTTGCGCTGCCATTTCTCGTCCACGGACTGATTCCAATGGTTATACGAAACAATGTCCGCCACCAGCGTGCAATCGACGATCAGCTCGCCATTCCAGTAACCCTCCGGCTTCTGGGTGCTGAGGAGAAAGCCTTGAGAACGCCGGATGGCGTTTTCCAGGTCCGACGGGTTAAAAGAGTCAAAGTCCGATGCAGTGGGCGCATGAACGCCCGTTCCGTTATCAAAGGTGTTCACTGACACGCAACCTAATTTGCCTCCGATCCGCGCCCTGTAAAGTTATTTTCTTATGGTTGGTAGGGACAGCTCAGCATCCGCGAGCGGTGCATCCCACTCTGTTCTGACTCCTAGCTGTCCGATGACGCCCCGGCGAGGCGTCACGATCTCAAAGATTGAATGAACCGATTCTTTTCAGGAGAATTTTTCCTCTGGCTGAATTAAAGCGAGCACTGCATCGTCTGCGTTTCCATAAATGAAAGCCCGCTTCGCGAGTATTTTTGTTTGGCTTGCGGCAATTGTTCCGATAACTGCCGTCGCGGAACCGCTGCACTACACCGTCTCATGGCTCGGCAATTCTTTTTCCGGCGCGAGCAACAAATGGGTGCAGGATTTCTTCATTCATACAAAAGTCCGGCCCGACGGCACAGTAAACACCTGGAGCCATTGGGATGAAGGCGGCAGAAAATTCGGAGTCTATAAGGATGGCGATGTCATCGGCAACTCCAACGTCAACCCGAACAGCCTGGAGACCACGGACCATTCCGGTCACGCATGGAAAATTGATTTTGACTACACCGAACCGAAATTTCACGAATATGACATCAAACCAAAAGGCATCACGTGCGACGGCATTGCGGTCAAATTCCCGGATTTATATGAACCGATGGCTCTGTCGGTGGCCAATGACGGACAATTGATGGTCGCCGATTCTCAAACAAGTCCGCGTCAACAAGTTCTTTTCTATGACGTGCAAAATCCGAAAAGCCCGAAATTGACCCGCGCTTTCGGCGATTACGGTGGAATAGAAAGCGGCCAGCCCGGCGTCGTTACCCCGTTGAAATTTTGGGGCATTCGCGGCATCGGAATGGATGCGGAGGGAAATATCTACGTTGCCATGAGCGAAATGGGCTCCTGCCTTCGCAAGTTCACTCCCGATGGAAAACTTATTTGGGAATTGCGCGGTGACTTCTTTGTCGACGTCGTCAGCGCCGATCCGACCACGGACGGCGACGATGTCTGGGGAATCCAGGAACATTACAAAATGGATTACGGTCAGCCGCCCGGAAAGGAAGCCCATCTCGTGGGCTACTCGCTCGACCGTCACAAATATCCAAACGACCCGCGCGGCCTGACGTTTGTCAAACAAAGCGGTGAGCATGGCTTAACTTCCCCTCAAATTGTCTATCTCGGCGGCCATCGTTTCATGTTCGTTGGCGGCATGTTCGCCAGCAACTTCATCAACATCTTTCGTTTTGACGGAGAAAACGCGATCCCCTCCGGCCTCATCATGCAATGGGATCACGGCCTTTATCGCACCGAACAAACCTGGCCTTCGAACCGCCCAAAGGGTTCCTTCATTTGGCGCGATAAAAATGGCGACGGCGACTACCAATCCAATGAATTTAAACCCAACACAGACCGTGTGCGTCCCGGCCCATTTTGGGTCGATCAGAAGGGGAATATCTGGATGGCGTATGGTTTCTTTCGGTACGATTTCCAGGGATTGGATTCCGCCGGAAACCCGATTTACAGCGCGGATAAAATTACCGTGATGGACCCGCCCGAAGGCGTTAAGAAAATCGCGCGCGTGGTTTATCTTGATGATAAAGACACGCTAGTCGTCGCAGACGAAGGAGAAGACATGCGCCACATCGGTAAAATTTTCGTCTGCAAGAATTATCTCGCCGGTAATCGCAACACGATCTCGTTTCAGTCCGGAGCTCTTGGAGAGGCCGCGTGTATCGCTGTTTGCGGCGATTACATTTTTTCCGGCGGCTGGAAAGCGCGGGGCCGTATTTTCGTCAATCGGCTTTCCGACGGCGCGGCAGTTGGAGAATTCGATCCCGATGCAAGCGTCGGAGGTGTTGAAAACACGGGCTGGATCGACATTCTGACCGGAATCACAGCGCACCAGCGCAAGGACGGCGAGTATCTCGTATTTGTCGAAGAAGACTATAAAGCCAAAGTGTTGATGTATCGTTGGAAACCATGAAATTGCTGATCGCCATAATTATTATTGTCGCCGGCCTACAGATTCCCGCCGCTGAGCGCGGACCATGTGGATCGCCTGGAATTGGGCGGATTCAGGTTCACCCGTGTTCCAGGCGTCAACGACCCAATTACCAACAACAACGTTACAAAGTTTTCAAATGAACCTTGAAATCGGCGCCTCAAACGAAATGTTCGGGAAAGGAAAGCCCCCTTTTCCTTCCTAATTCTTAATTCTTACTTCTGCCTTTCCCTCTTACCCCATCGCCATCGCGGCGCTGGTGATTTCCAACAGTTCCTTCGTGATGTTCGCCTGGCGCAGCTTGTTGTATTCGAGAGTCAAGTCCTTGATGAATTGCTTCGCGTTATCGGTGGCGTTCTTCATCGCGACCATTCGGGCGCTATGCTCGCTGGCCTTGGCTTCGAGGAGGATTTGGTAAACTTGAAAATTCAAACTGTGCGGCAGCATCGCTCCCAACACCTGCTCCTGCGACGGCTCAAAAATAAATTCTCCTGAAGATGCGCTTGATGCCGTCGCTGGCGTCAGAGTCGCTCCAATCCCCGCAGTCACAGGCTTAATTTCGCCAATGGGCAGCAATTGGAGCACTTCCGCTTTCTGGTTCAGTGTCGAAATGAATTTTGTGTAGAGGATATCGACTTGATCGACTTCGCCTTTGAGAAAAAGGTCCTGCGCGAATTTCGAAATCGCCCGCGCTTCGCTGAATTGCGGCGAGTCTTTGTAGGTGAATTCGGCCACGAGCGCGCGTTTCGTTCGCGCGATGAATTGAGAGGCCTTTCGCCCGGCAGAAATGAACTTCGTATCCCCGCCAAATTTCGCCGCCTCGCGCATCAAGATGCTGTTGAGGCCGCCGCACAAACCTTTGTCCGTGCTGATAATAATGACGCAACGCTTCCCGCTCTCGCGCTTCTCCAGCAAGGGATGCGTAAAATCCCGCGACTCCGCCACAAGGCCCGACAACACGCTGTTCATCAACGCAGCGTAAGGCCGTCCGGCCAGGGCGCTTTGCTGCGCCTTGCGCATTTTGGACGCCGCCACCATTTGCATGGCTTTGGTGATCTGGGCCGTATTCTTGACGGACCGTATGCGGCGGCGAATATCGCGTGTGCTCGGCATACTGCTATTTGTAAGTTTGCTTGAACTCGGTCACAGCCGCCTTCAATTCCGCGGTCAGCGCGTCGCTCAACGCTTTTTCGCTCCGGATTTTGTCCATCGTCGAGGTCTTGCGGCTTGTCAAATATTCCGTCAACCGGGACTGAAAATCTTTGATCTTGTCCACGGCAACATCGTCCATCAACCCGTTTTGCACCGTCCACAAAACCGCCGCCTGCACTTCAACCGGCATCGGGTTGTATTGCGGTTGTTTGAAAACTTCGACAATGCGCTTGCCGCGCTCCAGCAACGCCTGCGTCTTCGGGTCGAGGTCCGAGCCGAATTGCGCGAACGCCGCCAGCTCGCGGAATTGCGCTAATTCGAGCTTCACGCGTCCGGCAACTTGTTTCATCGCCTTGATTTGCGCGGCGGAACCGACGCGCGAAACGGATAATCCAACGGAAACCGCCGGTCGAATGCCTTGATAAAACAAATCCGTTTCCAGATAAATCTGGCCGTCCGTGATCGAAATCACGTTCGTCGGAATATAAGCCGAAACGTCGCCCGCCTGCGTTTCAATGATCGGCAAAGCGGTAAGCGAACCGTTCCCATATTTTTCGCTGACGCGCGCCGAACGTTCGAGCAAACGGCTGTGCAAATAGAAAACGTCGCCGGGATACGCTTCGCGGCCTGACGGACGCTTGAGAACGAGGGAAACCTGGCGGTACGCGACGGCGTGTTTGGAAAGATCGTCGTAAATAATCAATGCATCCATCGCGTTGTCCATGAACCACTCGCCCATCGCCGCGCCCGCGAACGGCGCCAAATATTGGTTTGTGGCCGAATCAGCGGCGCTGGCGCTGACAATAATCGTGTAGGGCATCGCGCCGGCTTCTTCCAAAACGGCAATAACGCGCGCCACGTTGGATTGCTTCTGCCCAATCGCGACATAAATGCAATACAGCGGGCGATACGAAGCATCCTTGGCTTGTTCCGCCGCGCGATTCTGCCGCGCCTGGCTGATAATCGTATCAACGCCAATTGTTGTCTTGCCAGTGGAACGGTCGCCAATGATCAATTCGCGCTGGCCGCGTCCAATCGGAATCATCGCATCGACCGCCATGATGCCGGTCTGCACCGGCTGGCTGACCGATTTGCGCTTGATGATGCCGGGAGCAATTTTTTCGACGGGATAAAATGTTTGTGAGCTGATCGGCCCTTTGCCGTCGAGCGGTTGGCCAAGCGCGTTGACGACGCGTCCCAACAACCCTTTGCCCACAGGAACCTGCAGCAGCTTGCCAGTCGTGCGCACTTCCTGCCCCTCCTTGACGCTGGTGTAATCGCCGAGAATAATCGCGCCGACTTCTGTTTCTTCGAGGTTCAGCGCAAGGCCAATCACGCCGTCGCCGAAGTCAAGCATCTCGTTAAGCATGGCGTCGGAAAGGCCTTCGATTTTCGCCACGCCGTCGCCAATTTCGCGGACTGTGCCGACATTCTGGCGGGTGACACCGGTTTTGATCCCCGAAATCTCGGCTTCAATTTCTTGCAGCAAATTACTCATAGGTAAGTGAATTAAAAATTAAGAATTAAAAATTAAAATTATGATTTTCGGTTGCTCCGGCTGCTTTTGATAATCGTGACAAAGATCGCGATAAGTTGTCGAGTTTCGTCAAGCAAAGGGTTCATTTTTTCTGGAGTGACAATGGATTCATCAACAAGCAATTCAAGCCAATATTCGCTCTCCTCGAGTTCTCGAAGGCAGTCTCCCATCTTGCAGATAAACTCGGCTTTTGAACGGCCCCGAAATGCCTCGCGATAATTGGCCCCAACCGACGTTCCGGAGCGAAGAACCTGTTTTCCCAACACTTGTGCAACGGCTGTCTTTGGAAGAGCGACGTACATCCTTATAATTCTCCGCGCGAACGCATAGGTGCGTTCCTTCAAATCGCGCTTCGGAGATTCTTCCATTTTTCATTCTTAATTCTTAATTTTTAATTCGTTAAGCCTTCCCAATACTGTCCCGTCATAGACATCGCCGCCCACTTGCACACGGATTCCTCCGATCAGAGCGGGATTTTGAACAAACGTGAAAGTAAGTCCGCCGCCATAACGTTGCGCGAGATCGCTTTGAATCTGCGTTTGAGTTGAAGAAGATAGGATGGATGCGCTTTCAACTGTGGCAGTTTTACGCGCCACTTCGAGACGAACTAGCCGCTGAAAATGGGAGAGTATAGCGACGTAACCACGAGGCTTTCCGACCGCAACACGTTTAACCACGTTTATCGCTTTGCTTTCATCCAGGCTACCATTCGGAAGGCACGAACGAAACAACTCACGAGCGTCGCGGCGGGCTTGTTTGGAGATTTTCATCGGTTAAACGACAAATAAAATCGGCTAAGCCGCCAATTGCCGGCGAGTCTCGTCTGCCAATCGCTGCTGGTCGTCCGCAGTCAAAATCTTCCCGGTTGTGACGGAAGCGACATTGACAACCAACCCGACCACTTCCCGCTTGAGATCGGTCAACATCCGCTGGCGTTCCAATTCCGCGGCTTCCCGCGCTTTGGTAATGATTTGTTCGGCTTGGGCAATCGCTTTTTGCGTTTCTGTTTCCTGGACACGAGCGGCGGCGCCGCGAGCTTCTTCGATTAGTTTTGTAGCCTGGGCATTGGCCTTTTCCAGTACTTCCCGTTGCAAGGCTTCAGTGCGCGCCAACTCTTGTTTGATCTTATCGGCATTCGCCAGGCCATCGGCGATGCGCTGACGGCGTTCCGCGAGAACAGTCAAAATCGGATTGTAAGCAAATTTATACAGCAGACCCGCCACAATCAAAAAGCTGATCACCTGCGCGATGAAGTCCGGCGTATTCAGCCCAAACTGCTGGGCTATATCGCCCGCGGGGGTTGCGAACATTATAGGTAAACGCATAAGAAATTAGGCGAAAAAAATTTGGCGCGGAGCCGTGCGGCCCCGCGCCATAAACATTAGCCGATTGGCTTGATGAACAACGCGTAGAAGACGATGGCCTCTGCCAACGCCATTCCAAGCACTGCCAGCACGATTACTTTTCCGAATGCTCCGGGATTGCGCCCGACGGCTTCGGAAGCCTTCATGCCGACCAACCCCACCCCGATTGCCGAGCCAAGACCGCACAGGCCGACTTGGATGTTTCCCCCAATTTCCGCCAACATAGGTGTTACTACCATGATGTTTTCCTTTCTTCGTTTTGTCTCCGGCTCCCGCGGTGGACCACGGTCAAGCCGTCGAAATTTTATTTAATGATGGGCTTTTTCGTGCCCCTCTTCGTGGGTGCAAATCAGCGCCGTAAATACGACTGTCAAAAGCATGAACACAAACGCCTGCACGAGCCCAACCAGCAACTCCAGAAAGTAAAAAGGCACCGGAAGCAATGCGCTGAAGACCGCTCTCGCCCAGGCTGGTTGTTGGACAACCTTCGACATGGCTTCCAATAGGTTCTCTCCTGCAAAGATGTTCCCGTATAGCCGGAAACTAAGGGATATTGGCCGGAACGCGATGGAAATGAGTTCCAAAAAACCAACCAGGAAAAAGATCACGATCATCATATATTTGATGAAACCAGTGCTCTCTCCCTTGGGGCCGAAGATGTGCAGGGCAAACCCCCAAATGCCGTTAAATTGAAGCGCCCAAATCAGCCATAAAACCATGAAAATAGCCGACATGGCAAAGGTCATGTTGAGATCCGCATTGCCGCCGCGCAGCATTGGCTGCATTCCTTCGTCAGTGTGGACCAGAATTGTTCCAACCCCTGGTATTAAACCAAACCAATTCGTGAACAGGATGAAAATGAAAATAGTGGCAAAGAACCAAAAAGTTTTTTTTGCGAGATCGGCCCCAATAATGTCCTCGAGAAAATTATGAAGAGTTTCCACCAACAATTCCCAAAAATTTTGTGCGCCGTCCGGCACTTCCTTCATGTTTCGCATGGCGATTTGCGCGAACGCGATGACAACCACCGCAACGATCCAGGTAACCAGCATTGAGTTGGTCACGGGAAACCCGCCGATATGAAACACCGTCGGAGCCTTGGATGGCAATCCTTCGGGAGCAGTCTCGGCCGCGCGCAACGAAGAAAGCGGCGTCACCGCCAATACCAGCCACAAAACTATTATTTTAATCCAACGCATTTAATATCGTCTCAGATTGCGAAAACACCGCTTCTGTCTGGCCTCGTGGCCGACATACAGCGAAACGGGCACGAAATTGCATCATCGTGAAATTTTTCACAAGCGTTTTTTTACGGATTTTTTTCGGGGCGCATTGGGTCGCAATTAAATCAAAATCCGTTCGCGATGGAAAAGGATGGAAGCATCTCAAGCTGTTTGATCATACGGCTGAATACTATTAACATTCCCTTGACAGCGGGGATTGTGGCAGTGGTATGATGGGGTTTTAGGGCAGCCAACGAAAACCTAACTCGTGCCAAGCTTGTCTATTTAGTCATTTTATGCGCATTCACAATACTTCACGAACCAATCGGCTGTCCGCAGCCCGCTATTTCTTTATTTTCATTTGCGGCTGTCTGTCTGCCTGCCAACTGCATGCCCAGCCGTCGGCGTTATTGGATCCCAAATTCTGGTTTCCTGCCGGGCCTGTCAATGCAATCCTCGCCACCAACGGCGCTGTTTACCTCGGCGGTGATTTCGCGTACGTGGGCCCACACACAGGGCCGGGTGCATTATTCAATCAATCGACCGGGGGATTGCAAGCTTCGCCGCCACCGATTCGCGGCACGTTTAAGGCCGTGGTACCCGATGGTTCAGGCGGCTGGTTTGTTGGCGGCACATTCACCGCCATTGGAGGCGTGCCCATTACTAACATCGCCCATCTTAACGGGGATTTAACGCTCGATACTACCTGGAACGCCGAGATGGTCGGAAGCTCCGTCAACGCGCTTGCCTTGGAGGGGGGCCAACTGTACATCGGCGGATCGTTTTCGCGAATTAATGGTTTGAGTTTGATCGGCGGCCTTGCGGCAGTTCCCGCCGCGAACCCCGTTGTCGATTGGAATCCGATGCTCTCCGGCACTGTGTATGCCATGCAGGCCGTCAACGATTTGATATATGTGGGCGGCAGCTTTTATTCTGTCGGCGCTTCAAATTTGCAGAACCTGGCCGTCATCTCTACGAATACGGCGTTGGCCACTGCGTTTACTCCTTCGACCGTTGATCAGCCCGTTCTCGCTTTGTGCGTGACCTCCAACAACATTTATGTTGGCGGCCAGTTCTCGACGATTGGCACCAAGTCCAAGAACCACCTCGCCGCTCTGGACATCAACACGGGGGTGGCGACTTCATGGAACCCGAATCCAAACGGAATCGTCCGGGCCATCGTCGTTACGAGCAGCAACGCCTTTGTGGGCGGGGATTTCACGACAATTTCTGTTGCCAACCGCCGTGGTTTCGCCTCTCTGGCGCTGACTGGTGCGGGGGCGGCCCAACCTCTTGACTTGGCGCTCGGAAGCGCGGGCACGGCAAACTTTGTGCGTTCATTAGTGCTTCAAAGCAATTCACTTTATGTGGGCGGCCAATTTACGAATGCACTGGCTGCATCGCATTTCATCGTTGTGGGGATTGACATCACTTCAGGCCTCACCATTCCGACGCCTCTAGGCACGGATTTCAACGGCGGCCCCGGCGCGTCTTTCGGCGCCAATGCTTTGGCGGTTGCCGGCGGAAACGTCATGGTTGCCGGTGATTTTCAATCGTTGGGCGGCGTGGCCCGCCTCCGCGCCGCGGCCCTTTCGATGACGACCGGCGCCGCGTTGCCTTGGGCTCCGATGTTTGACGCCCCAGTGTTAAGTCTGGCGATGGGATCGAACTGCGTGTATGTCGGCGGAAATTTTCTTACTTACAATACCACGAACGACTCTCCGAGTATTAGTCCTGGTCTGGCTGCCGTGGACCCATTGAGCGGAGATCCGCTTCCATTCACGTTTCCCGGCACAAACACCTTTGAATCCGTATCAATCGCTGCATTGGCCGTTTCATCCAATACGGTGTACGCGGGCGGCAATTTTACAGCCGTAGGGGGTCAACCGCGCCGATTCCTTGCGGCTCTGGATGGGACTACTGGAAATCTGATTCCGGATTTCAACGCAAATTTGGGGGGCGGCTTCACGGGTGTGACCGCATTGCAGTTGGCGGGCACAAATTTGTATGTCGGTGGTGATTTTAGTACGGTCAACGCAGTGGCGATTCCTCGCCTCACTGCGGTTTCGCCGGTCACTGGCGTCAACATTGCCTGGGCCCCGACACCGAACCAGACAGTGAATGAAATTTCCGCCTCAGCGGACACGCTCTATATTGGCGGACTGTTTACCTCAATTAATCTTAATGCCACGGGTGCGATTACTTTGAATCATTTCGCCGCGTTCAGTCTGGCCGACAACTCACTGGTGCCTGTTGATGCGGCATTGAATAGCTTTGACAGCGTTAGCGGCCTGGCCGCGACGGAGACCGCCATTTATCTTGCCGGCTCTTTCGCTGCCGCTGGCGGAAGCTTCGTGCAAAACCTCGGTGATCTGTCATCTGTAGATGCAACCCCCTTTGCCTGGAATCCCTCTCCGGATGTTGGTCCCACCGCAATTACACTGACCGGCAGTTACGCGTTTTTTGGCGGCACCTTCCGGTCTTATGGACAAGGTATCACAAATCAGATCAACGGCTTCTTCGCGGCCTTTGACCGCACTCCCCAACTCGTCATTCATAATAGCAGCACTGCTGGAAACTTTAGAATTGATATGACGACCGGGGACACTACTCAGGCAATTTTGCAGGTGACGCCAAGCTTGCGCAATCCTGTCTGGTCCACGCTGCAGACGTATGGAACAGGATTTAGTCAGTCGTATGACATGCCAATCACGCCATCGTCACAATTCTTTCGTTTGCTGGCTCAATAAGCTTGAGCGTCAGGAATAGGTTCCAAATTTTCATCATATCTGGCGATTATTAGTGAAACGACGGCGGAAGGCCTTGCGGCCAGTCTTGAAAACGACCACCCGCTGTTGCGGAACTCTTCATTGCCTAGGGTTGACGTTTTTAAACGAGAATTGTCTTTTGCTCCCGGCAGCTTAACCTGTCCGCCGAATGGCAATTCACAATAAAGCGCCCGTCCGCGTCGGCTTGATTTCTCTCGGCTGCGCAAAAAATCTCGTCGATGCGGAAATCATGCTCGGCTCGCTGCTCAAAGGCGGGATGGAAATCACCAACGAAGCGGCCAATGCGGACGTCGTCATCGTCAACACCTGTTCCTTCATTGAAGCCGCGCAGCAGGAAAGCATCGACGCCATTCTGGAATCCGATGTCGTGCGCTGCAAAACCAACCCCAAACAGGGGTTGATCGTTTCCGGTTGCCTCCCGCAACGTTTCCGTGAAGACCTTCCGAAGCTGCTGCCGGAAGTCGATGCTTTCATGGGGATCGACCAAGTCGCGCAAGTCTCCGAAATCGTCGAACAAGCCCTGACCCGCCGCCGCGACCGAGTAGCTTCCGGCAAAGGCGCTCCCCGCAAGGTTCGTCCAAAAGCCGCTGCTCTTCCGCAGGAAAGCGCCTCGGGGGAATTGGTCAACGTCCATCATAGACCCACCTACATCCCCGATTTTGCGACCCCGCGATTCCGCCTGACGCCAAAACACTTTGCCTACGTAAAAATCGCCGAAGGATGCAATCACCCTTGCAGTTTTTGCATAATTCCGAGAATGCGCGGTTCGCATCGCAGTCGCGCGCAATCGGACGTTGTGCGGGAGGCGCGGGAGTTGATCGCGTCCGGCGTCAAGGAACTGAATCTCATTTCGCAGGACTCGACGTATTACGGATTGGACCTGCGTCCCAGCGCGTCACGCGCCATCTCTTCGCCTGAGAAATTTACAGCCGCCTCAAATTCCCTCGCCGCCGGCGCCACCACGCTTTGCTCCCTGTTAAGGGAATTAAACGATTTGCCCGGCCAATTCTGGATTCGACTCCTTTATACGCATCCCGCGCATTGGACGGATGAGTTGATCCAAACGATTGCGGAATGCCCGAAAGTCGCGCGATACGTCGATATGCCATTGCAGCACATACATGAAAGCATGCTCGAACGGATGCGCCGCGAAACCTCGCGCCAATATATTATCGACCTGATCGCCAAAATCCGCGCTGGCGTGCCTGGAATCGCTCTTCGGACGACTTTCATCGTCGGCTTTCCCGGTGAAACGGAAGAATACTTTGAAAGCCTGCTGGAATTTATCCAGGCGACACGGTTCGAGCGTTTGGGCGTATTCACCTATTCGCAGCAAGACGGAACACGTGCCTCAAAAATGGCTGGTCAGGTGCCTGACGCCAAGAAAAAGCAGCGCCAAAAAACCGCAATGGCGGCGCAATTGAAAATAGCCCGCGAAATTTCAGCATCGCGCGTGGGCGCCGAAATGAATGTCCTCATTGAGCGCCTCGCGAACAATCAGGATTTGGAAGGCGCAAGCGTTCATTCGTGGGAGCACGGCCTCATCCGCGCTTCAGACGGCCACCCCACTGGCGGAAAGGGAATCTATTCCGTCGCAAGAGGCGAAGCCGACGCCCCGGACATTGATGGCCGGGTCTATCTTCGCGGCAAGCAAAGGGCAGGGGAGTTCGCGCGGGTCAAGGTCATTGGGCATACCGATTACGACTTGATTGCGGAGTCGCTGTGACAAAATGCGTTGCTTCAAGTATCGAATCCGGCATTAAATCGAGGGATTCATAGGGTTGGATGAACGTTCCGAATAAATTAACTGTCTCTCGTTTTGTCCTGACGGCCGCTTTCCTGGTCGTCATCTTTACGAACGGCCCTTATTTTGAGACGATCGCCCTGTTGCTTTTCAGCGCCGCCGGTTTGACCGATTATTTCGACGGAAAAATCGCGCGCCGCGACAACCTCATCACCAATTTCGGCATCCTCATGGACCCGCTCGCGGACAAAATTCTCGTCTGCTCCGCCTTTATCGCGTTCGTGGGACGTGGATGGATTTTGGCCTGGATGGTCGTTATCGTCGTGACGCGCGAACTCGCAATCACCGGCTTGCGACTTCTGGCCGCGTCCAGGAACCTCGTGCTCGCGGCGGAAGGTTTTGGCAAACACAAAACGATCTCGCAAATCGTTGCCATCATCTCGATCCTCGTGCTGCACAGTTGCACCCAATGGGGACCGCTTGGCGACCTTTTTACATTCAGTCTTTTTGGCGGCCCGTGGGTCATCTGGTTTACCACGCTGTCGATTTGGGTCGCCATTATTTTGACGTTTACGAGTGGCCTGCTCTATCTCTGGCGCAACCGCGGGCTGTATCTGGTGGACTTATGAAGCTTTGGATTGCCCAAGGCTTCGGCATTGGGCGCATTCCAATTGCGCCGGGAACTTTCGGTTCCGTCGTCGGCCTGGCGTGGTTCGCGCTGCTGGTGGCTTTCAAATCGTGGCCGATATTTATACTTGGCAACGTTGCCGGCATCGCCGCCTCCGTCTGGCTTTGCGGTGAAGGCGAAAAAATCCTCGGCAAAACAGACCCCGGCTCAGTTGTGCTAGACGAAATAATCGCCATTCCAATCTGTTTCGCGGGCTGGCTAACCGTCGCCGCGCTGCGGCAACACTCCTTTCCGGGAACGGAATATTTCCTCAATCACTGGCTGGCGTGCCTCGGCGTATTCGCGCTCTTTCGCTTGTTCGACATCGCAAAACCCTGGCCCGTCTGTCAAAGCCAGTCCCTCCCCGGCGGTTGGGGCATCACCATCGACGACGTTCTAGCCGCGGTCTATGTCAACATAGTTGTGCTCGCCGTCTTGTTCCTCGCCTGAACTGGATCAGAGAACTGTCAGAAGTGATGTAGAAACCATCATAGATCCTATTGGTCCCATCTCTCCCATAAGTCTCATCCGTCCAGTTGGCTAACTCTTAGGCTCATCCGTCGCTTTAGTTTCCGGCACAACAAATTGCAGCCTCGTAAAAGCAGCCGGGTCAAACGTCGCCTTTCCAAACACGGGACTGGAAACCTGAATTCCCTCCGGACGCCAACTCAACAGATTTATCGTGATGAAACCCCCGCGCGCAAATGTCGCCCGCAAGCTCCCTTGCGCGATCTTCGGCGCCTCAGTCGCGACGCTGGCAAAATCAATGGCGCTCACCTTGACAAGAGGAACTTTCGTCGCGCCGCCGCCAACGCTTTGAATGGAAATCTGCCCATTGTCAATCGTTTGAATCATGCCGCTCGTCTTCGCTCCCGATTCCAGCGAAACCAAATCATGCGCAGGGTCAGGCGAAGATTCGGGCCCCTCATCCAGGACTCCATTCCACGGCGCGACGCGCAGATGGCTGAATTTTATCGACCCCATCGCGTTCTGAACGAATCGCAGCCCGGTCCCTTGCGGCGTAAATCCCCCTGGGGCCGTCCATTGTTTTATCATGACGCCATCCAAAAACAGCACAACGCGATGATCCGGCTTGCTGATGCGCAAGTCGATGTGCGCGCGGTCCCTGTTGCTCAGGGCGGGAACGATAAGTTCGCCCATCGAACGGCTTGGCACGTCCTTGCTGATCGGCGTCAGATCAATCAAATAAGGACTCGAAATGCGCAGACTGTAAAACGCCCCGAATGCCGGACCCTGGTCCTTTGCAGTCAATAATATTGGTTGAAGCGAATCGGTGTAAAGCGCGACCGCCAGGTTGAACGTCCCTTTCCAGGCCATGTCAAATTGAATTTCCGACCGGTCCGGCAGTTTCAGATCCCGCGCAATGGAAGCGTTCTTGTTCGCATAAAAAGCGCCATGCCGGTAAATCCACTGGCCGGAATCCATCGCGAAGGCGGCGACAGACTTGCCTTGCGTCCACCCTTCCAGTCCCGTCGGGCCTTCAAAAATGGCGGGCTGGCGCGGCATGAACGCGATGGTCTGCACCGGGTCTTGCGGCGAAGTCCGCTGAATTGTCAATCGCCCCGCGTACCAAGTGTCAAGTGTAAGACTGTCGCGGCTGCATGAAACCAAATTTCCCTCCAGCGTGTCGCCATTCCCAAAATAAACGCGGCACGAGGAATTGGATTGGGCGGCGGCGCTCTTCATCGCCCCGAATTCAATCTTCGCGATGACGTCCGGTTTGAACTCGATTACTTCCGAGGCATCCGGGTGCTGCCATCGAACGGATTGGTCCGGCTCGATTGAGAGCAGCTTTCCGTAAAGCATGTCGCCATCGCGAAGAAACAGCGAGTCAAGAGGATTATTGGTTGATGTGGATGCGTGCGCGCGAACAGGCGATATGAAAACGCTCAAAAGCGCCAACGCGCAGACCACCAGTTTTGTGCGAAGGTTATTCATCCAGATCACTAAACTCCTTCGTCGCGGCAGTCGCCACATCGTCCTTTGGCCGGTCCAGGTTGAATTCCATCTGGCGAATCGCGCGCGGCTCAAACGCAAGCAAACCAAACACGGAACTCCTGCCGGAAATGGTTTTGTCATCCCATTTTTCCAATTGAAACGAAATGCTTCCGCCGCCCGGAAAATGCGCCCGCACTTCCCACGGACTCGGCGTCTCCGCAAGAGTATTGGTCGCCGCGAAATTAAGCTGCGTGACGCGTTCCAGGGGGATTTTCAATTCAGCCCCGTTGAATTGAAGGGCCACCTTGCCGTCACTGATCGCCATGATCTTGCCCGCCGCATGGTCATGATTGACGAACCGGACTGAATCCGTGTTCGTCACCGAAGTGGCGGTGTCGGGATCAAACGTCCCGTTCCAACGGCTGATTCTCAGGTTTCCTAGTTTGACAGTGCCGCCGGAAAACCCAACCTGCTGGAACAAAATTCCCGAACCCGTCGGGCGCACATCAGTGTCGATTTTCCAAATCTTTGAAAGGATGCCGTTGACAAGCACCGCCAGCGTCCCCTCCGTTTCGTTGCACTGAATGGCAACGTGCATTCTGTTTTTTCCGCCAGTATCAGTGAACGGAGCGGCCCCGTAATTCCGCAAAGCCCCCATCGCCCGCGCCTGCCGCAGGTTGATCTGCCCGGGAGTGAATTGCAGGACGTAGGAGCCGTTGTTGTTCTCCATTCTTTCCAGACCGTCCGTGTAAATCTGCGTCTCCAATTCCAGAATTCCCGTCCATGACAAGTCAAATTCCACCGTCGAGGAATTCGTCAAACCTAATTCCCTCCCAAGGCACCCGGTCCCCTGGCTCGTGAACCATCCGTCGTGGTAGGTCCAGCTTTGCGGCATGTTGGCGATCCCAAAAATCCACCCGTTCGCGTCGTAAGGCCCTTCATACAGGATCGAATAATTTTTCGACAGAAACGTAACGCCGCGAATCGCCGAACGCGGAATCGTCAACGCCCCTCCGAACCACGTGCTCACGCCTAGCCGCTCCGAGTCCATCGACGTCACAGTCCCAAACAAATCGTCCCCGTTCACAAATTCTATGTGACAGTTGGGCGACAGATTCACCACATCTCCGCGCGCAAAGCGAATGAAATCAATGTTCTTTGGCTGAAAATGGATCGGCCCTTTTGCGCTGGGGCTTTCCCAGGCAAGACCGCGGTCGGTGTCCATCCGCACGAGCTGCCCATGCAGCATCGAGCCGTCAAAAAACTCCACAACATCCCCCGGCGGCTCGGCGGGAGTCGAGGCAGGGCGGGTCGCCTGGTTGATCACCGTCACATTCCCTTGTTGCACGACAACCGGTGCGCCAAGTCGCAGCACTTGGGCCGGCGCGCAAAAACTCAGCGCGCCCGTCAATAATCCGATCAGCAATAACTTACCGTTCATAAATGGGCAGGTAACGGTAATTAAGTGCCAACGACAACATCGACCCCGCCGTCGCAAACGTCGGGCCAAATTGCCCGTCCCAATTGCCATCCGGCGTTTGCGTGCTTTTTAGCGAATCAATGTTTTGCCGGTTCCACGTTTGCCAAGCCTCGGTCGATCCGTGAAAAAATGCCTGCGACGCGTAGTACAAAAAATACTGTGGATACTGCAAATCCGGCTGGGTTTGCTTGAGAAAATTGAACGCCGCCTTGTAGGAACTGGAATTCTTTTCTTTTGCGAGCGAAAACACGAGACACGCGATCGCCGTGCGCGTGGCGTTCGGCGCAACGGGCGAAATATAACCAATGCCGCCTTCCCCGGTTTGGCACGACCGAAAAAAATCCAGCCCGTTCTGAATGATGCGTTCAGGCACAGGAATTCCCGCATTGCGCGCCGCGAGCAACGCCACCATTTGCGCGCCAGAAACCGTGGTATCGGCGTCTTTTGCTTCCGGCGAGTAACGCCAGGCTTTCCGCGGATTTTGTTCTTGCGCGCTGACAATCAGCCGCACCGCCTTTAGCAATGACGCTCCCAATCGCGGGTCGTCCACCGCCCCATAAGACTCTGCCAAAGCCAGCGTTGAAAAACCGTGGTTATACATCGACGGCCCGATATAGCCGGTCGCCGGGTCCATTTGCTTCATGATGTAATCCAGCCCGCGATGAACCGTTTTGTTGTAGGGGCCAAAATTCGGATCATCCCCGTGCGCCAGGATGCTGATGATCGCCAGCGCTGTGATCGCCGGTTCAGTCCCGTGCGGCTCGTCCGGCCAATTTCCCGCCTCTGCCTGCGTGTGCTGGAGAAATCGCAGCCCGGAAATATACATCTTGTCAACGTCCCCCGCCACGACGCCCGCCGACCCGGTAAACAACTGCTGCCCTTGCGCGGACGGAGCCGCCAGCGCGAACAAAGCCGTCAATACGAATAAAATGCGGATGTCAGTGAGCTTGATCAATGCGGTGATAATAGTTTTCCAGCGCCTCGCGAAATTCCGCCGGCGGCTCCTGCATCGCGCCGCCCGCCTTATGGACTTCGCGCGACGCGGCGCCTTTTCCTGTTGTGTTCCCGGCTGTCCGGCTGTTGGCCCGATCCGTCGTGCCTCCGGCGTGGTTGAGGCCCGTCGCGGGCTTTGCCGCCATCGCTTTGGCGTTTTGCGAGTCTTGCATCATTTTTGTCAGGAATTGCATTTCCTCATCAGATTTGCTGTCGCCCTGCGATTGCGATTGCTGCTGGTTCGGACGCTGCGCCTGTTCATTAATCAAATTGACAAGATCGGAAAGCGTCTCAATCGCCTTGACCTCCGCGTCGTCCGCCGGTTTGCCGGTCTGCGGCTTCGCCAAAATCGTCGCCACCTGCTGCATGTCTGTTGAAACTTCGTGAAATGCGGAATCAAGCTGCGTCACGAGCGTTTTCTTGTGGACCGCTTCCAGATCGCCGACAAGTTTGTCCTGCGTCTGAGCCAGCCCCGTCGCGCGCGCGGGATAAAGGTCCGCCTTGGCGCTCTCTTTTTCCTTCTCCTGGTCAACAAGAGAAGTCTGCGCGCGCAACGTCATTTCGTTTTCGCGCAAGCGCAACAGCGCGATCAATTGTTCCGTCAAGTCATCTTTCTGTTGCGGGCTGTTTTGTCCTGAACTGCTGTTCCCCTGGCTTTGGCTGCTGGATTTGGGTTCAAGCATTTCGCTCCATTTTTCAAAACGGTCCGACCATTGGCCCAAACCAACCGACGCCTCGATGCCGATGTTGTTCCCGATCAAACCACCCAATCGGTCCATTTCATCAGTCGCATGTGATTTTTTCATGTCGTCGCTGACTGCGCCGTAATTCGTTTTTTGAGTTCGCTCAAAAAATCGGCTGATCTCGCCCTGCAACAAATCCGTTTCCTTCTGCTCCGAAGTCTGGCTTCGAGTCAGGTCGTTCTCGGCAAGCTTCATTTTTTCCGGCAAATCGCGAGGGAGCAAACCAATCGTGTCGGCGGCGGACCCGACCAGAACTCCACTGATCTCCTTTTCCTGCGCGCCAATTTTGCGAAGCCGCTGCGCGAGCGTCAGCGCCTGGAGATCATCCATGTGCTCGTTGGCCTTGGCCTCCAGTTTTTCAAGTTCCTTGAGAATGTCCTGCGCCTGGTCCAGCGCCTCGGCCAGATTTTTTGAATCAGGTTTCTTTTCCGGCGATGATTTCGATTGAGATTTTGACTGCGACGACTGCGATTGTTTGGATTGCTTCGACTGTTGGGATGCCTGGGAATCCTGAGATTCTTGCGACTGTTGGGATTCTTGCGACTGCTTTGAATCCGACGATTGCTTCGCCGCCTGTTGCATCGACTTCGCCGCCTCCTGCATCTTGTCGCCGGACAACTTCTGCCATTGCTGCATCGACTTGCTCCATTGGCGAATCGTTTCCTCATTAAAAAGCGAATTCTTCATCGCCTCGCGCACGGATCGTTCACCTTGCTTGGACAACTCATCCAGGTGCGAAGCGTTTTCAAGTTGGTCTTCCTTGTTTTGGTTGAGCTTCGCGGCTTTCTGGGCGTCCGCCATTTTATCGTCGTCCTTAACTTCGCCAAGGCTGGACACAATGTTTTCCTGTCGCCGCGTCACTTCCTCAACCTGCGACATCACCGTCTCCAATTGCTCGCGGATCAATTCCGCGTGCTGCTCCTTTGTCAATACTTGAATCCGATAGGCCGGCGTCAATGATCGTTCACGCCCCGGGAAAAAATCGCGCGCGAACCCCTGCAATTCCACGATGCTGTCCGCTGGAACTCCATAAAGCGCCGGACTCCATTGGAACGATTTTTCAATAGTCTTGACGTTCGGCGAATTGGGCAGCGATTTTACCTCCGTCGTCGTGATCTCCTTGTGCGGCGAATCCGCCGCCGTGTCCCATATCAAACCATAATCACGAATCCCAAAATCGTCCTTCGCCTGCGTCGGAATCCGCAAAACGTCGCTGGCAAGAATCGCAATGTTGCGCGACAAATCGAGAATTTCCGGCATCGGCGCCGCGTCCGGTTCCGTTCGGACGGAAAGTCGCAGAGGAGAGGCGTTGGTAAGTCCAACGTTGTCCCGCCAGTTGAAATCAAATTCCTGCGCCCCCGCCGGCTCAGTTGTTCGCGTGGAAAAACTCGCGCCGGCCGTTTGCAACGGAGAACCCTGGCTGTCGCCGGTTTGCATCTCAGCGGCGGTTAAATCGCGGCTGACCTTCCCGCGAAACGCGACCCGGCTCCCTTCAACCACCAGCAACGCGCCGTTTTGTAAAACGTTCGTTTGGTCGGGATATTTCAAATAAGCGGGTAGCTTCACCTCAGCCGCCAATTGCTCAAGTGAAGGCCGCGGCATCGGCGAAACCTTGATCTCCGCGCGCGCGTCCCCAACCGCGATGTGCAGGACGCCGTTCTCCATTTGCCCCGGAACATGAATATGCAGCGCACCGCTTTGCGTCTCCCCGTCAATGCGAGCTTGCCGTTCCCATTGCCCAAAAACGCTGCCCGGCTTCCAAAATGACCGGTAACGAACTTCGCCGGAAACGTCAAATCCCTCCCCGCGCGCAACAACCATTTGCGACGGCAACCCTTCCAAATCAACCAAAGTGTAGCGCGGAATGCCCGCCATCGGTGCCGCCCAACGCAAAAAAGCATTCCATCCCGCCTTGGGAAGCAGCGCCAAACCCGCAATGGCCGCAACCCCCAGTGCAGCCGATAAAGTTGCCGACCTGCCGGCCTTTGCAGTGCTGACGCTTTGCCCAAATTCGTAGCCGCTCGCTTCGTCCGCAACCTGCCGAATGGCGGCTTGATACAGCGCCGGGGAAAAGTTGGAAAAATGCTGCTGCTCGTTCGCCAATTCCACGATGCCAAGCAACCGGTCGCCGAGACGCCCGTATTTCTTCTGCACAAGCACCGCCAGGGCCTTGAGGTCGCGCCGATGCCAGACCCAGCGGCGCATCCACTCCAACCCGGACAAAGCCGCCACGCCCAAACCGCTGAGCAGCAAAGTCAAACGCAGCCAATTTGGCGTTTCCCAAAGTCGGTCGGAGACAAACATGGCGATCAATGAAAGGACCAACCCCGCCACTGCGACCGAAATGGCCACGGTTGTTTCCACCCTCCAAAGACGGCGTTCCACTTCGGCGAATTGCCGACGAAGCGCGTCAGGCAGTGTCACCGACAATTTGTCATCCGAATCAACCACGTAAAATTCGACTGCCATATCATGCTCCCGGATCGCCCCCTCGTCCAAAGAAAAAGCATCTCAGCCGTAGGGCGGAGCTGCCACTCTGCCGCTGACTTTTGGCAGGGACGCCTCGCCGAGGCGTTCCGTGACAATCCCAGAAAGGTTGTTCCGAAAACAACGCAAGGCGATGCGTGTCGCTGTTAATAGAATCAATAGATAGCCAAGCTTCGGTTCTCCGATCGGCCCCACTTCACTGTCATTGCGAAAGGCTATTAACCACCCATTGCCAGTGCCACCATTTTGTGTAAATGTGTCCAAGGAGGGATGTGAAAACCCCGGCAACAAATTCCCGCTTCATTTATTCAAACCAACCGGAACAATCAATCAAGGTTGATTGGCTGAACCTGTATCATCCGATTGAACGAAAAATATGACAGATCAAACTGGAATACAGCGCCTTACACTAATTCGTGTCGCCAAGGCGAACAACGTTCAATCAAGCCTAATCAAAGCTAATCAAGGTTGTTTGGAATATCCGCAACGACATCAAATTTTCATCCATCGGAAATCTCCGCCAAAAACGACGTGGCCAGGGGTTTAAAACGAGATGAAAACTTTGCCTTTTACAGCTAGCGCTTGAACCTTCAAAAGATTCATTGACACCCCATCGCAAAAAGGCTACCAAAACAAGATGACGACAAAAATTCATGGTCGTTGCCCCTCCCGAGGCTTCACACTCATTGAGCTGCTAGTAGTCATCGCCATCATCGCGATCTTGGCGGCAATGCTGCTCCCCGCGTTGTCCAGGGCCAAATCCCAGGGCCAGGGCGTCTCGTGCATGAACAATTCCAAGCAACTGATGCTCGGCTGGCGCATGTATGCCGACGACAACCGGGACAATCTCCTTTTCGCCTACGGTTCCCTCGCCAGCGACCAGCCTTATGTTTGGTCCGGCCCCGACAGCGCCACTTTGGACGAAGACGACACCAAGGGAATGGAGACTATTCAAGGCAATTGGGATTGGCAAAACACGATCGGCAAGAGCTTGATGTTTCCCTATTGCGGTCGTTCTCCTGGCATCTGGCACTGTCCGGCCGACACTTCCTTTGGGATCAACCCCCAGAAACAGCGGGTCAATCGCCCCCGCAGTTATTCCATGAGCAACTGGGTTGGCGGAAATGGCGATGATCCAGGCAACGGCTACCGGGGCGGCTGGGGTTTGGCGGCGAATTTCCAGGTCTTCCGCAGAACCTCCACAATGGCGAACCCAGGTCCCGCGACGACGTTCGTTCTTCTTGACGAACGACAAAACAGCATCAATGACGGCTACCTCGTCACGGAAATGGATGGTTACACCGGTTCGCCAAACGCTTCAGAAGAGATTGTCGATTTTCCCGCCAGTTATCATGACAATGCGGGCGGTTTCGCCTTCGGGGATGGACATTCCGAAATCCATCAATGGAAGGACCCGCGCCTTATCAACCCGGCAACCATCGCAATCACACCCGCCCCCAATAGCGTGGACGTGTTTTGGATGCAGTTCCATTCCACCCGCGTCCAGTAATCTGTATAATTGACTGAATCTTTTGCCGGCGTCGCTGGCGATGTCACGAATTTTCTCCGCCTCTTTCCTGCGATTTAGCGACCGATAATATAAGGATCGGGCCAAGAACTTGCGGTCTGACGCGCCGCCAATTCAACATTTTTTGCGTGCGTTGCCGCGTTGAAATTCCTCTTCAAATTCGCGAGATATTTCTCCGCATCTTGATGGGCATATTGATTGAAGAGCCGGTTCACGTGATCGACGTTCATATGGCATTTCAACGCGACCAGCCTGATGGAATCCATCCGTTGAAAATTGAAATCAACCATCCCTTTGACCAACCGAAAATCCGCGGAAGTGAGCGGTCTTGACGGCGCTGGATGTGTTTCCGTGGAGACAACCGTCTTGTTGGAATCATTCTTCGCAGTCGCTGAATTTACGCAATTTTCCGCGTTGGCAACACAAGCAATCGCAAGCAGCGCCGAGGCCAGACTTAATGTCAATTTTTTCATAATCGTTTTTCGAGTTTCAATTGTTCCAAGACAAAAGCCGGCAGTTCATTCGTTCCGCCTCTGATCGCTGTCGTCTCATACGTGCATTAATTGACCACGTCGCTGTTAAGCGATTATTTGTGAAACGAAGGAAAATTGTTAAGCAGGAGTTAATTTTCGACCTCAGCACGCAAAAATTGGAAAATAAAGCCCTTGGAAAAGCATTCTTTACCTTTGCGCCTTGGCATCCTTGCGCCTTTGCGTTAAATCTCCTCTGCGAGATTCAGCTTATCCGGGACGCGTCAAACGATGTGTCCCTATTGCATCCGTAGCTCAACTGGATAGAGCATCGGTCTTCGGAACCGAGGGTTGTAGGTTCAAATCCTACCGGATGCACCACTTGCTGCAAGGAGCGCTCTGACCCGCTACAAAATTGCCGGCAAAACGCGATTTACGCACCCGACACAGGGAGCGCGCCAGAAAAGCTACCCATCGCTGGGACGCTCGCATTCGTGGGTTGCGGAGTGTCTCTGCGTAACTTTTCTTCCGCGCGAACCACGCCGTTGCTTGGATTGGAGTCTGCCGCCGCCAGAGCGAATGAAGAGGGCAGGCGTGTGCGAATAATCAGGCTATCGGCCCTGGACAGCCTTCTCTCATGAGACAGAATCGCGGTTCCAATCTCTTCGAGTCCCAAAAGATTTGTGGCGTAATTCAACCTGCTGAATGGTAAAAAAGAATTATTGACAAAGTTGCTCGTGTTTACGGAACCAGATGAGGGCGACCGGCACAGAAACTGTATCGCCGCAATTGCAGTGCGCGTGTCTGCGAGCCACTGGCCTTTGCGGAAGTAAAAGTTATTCCGCATCAACAACGAACTCGGGACAAATTCAGAAATTCCCGTGCTTTTGAGCGCGCTTGACGCGGAAATCAGAACCAGTCCCGCGAGCGCGAAGACCGCTGCGAGCTTCAGGAATTTGGCTTTCATCGCATTGACTTTCCGAGTCCGTCTGTCAACCACGTTTATAGGACCCGCGAGCCGTTATTTTGTTTCAACTATTTGTTCACGCCCGATATTTATTTTCATTCTTCTTCGGCGGGCCCGCTTCCGAAGAGGCCGACTGCTCGTACATTGGCTCAACTCTTTCCCAGACGTCCTTTGGAACTTTTTTCCGCTCTGCCGCCGTGTCAATATCACCATCAAACAGCAACTTCCCATGCTGGTCGCGGGCCGTCAGATGAGTCTTTGCGCCCGACTCAATAATATAAGTCCCCGTGTCATCTGTTTGGAGCACCGTCCGGCTGGAATTGTGCTTGTTGCGCACCACGATCGTCGCGTCCTTGTCCACGTCCGTGCCATCGCGCGCAAGGTCCTGGAGGTCGTTGTCATCGTGAGTGAGAGTCAACCTATGCATACTGGCCCGGTTCACCGCGTTCTGGATCGCTTTGCGAGTCAATTCCATTGTATGCGTGTCGGTATTAAAATTGAGCTGGTTTTGTGGGAGTTTGGAAAGGTTCTCACCCATGACCGACAACTCGCCGCTCAACCCGTCGAACTGCGATTGATAGTTTCTAAACAAATCAGATCCTTGCTGCCAAAGCTTGCCGTTGCTCGCCTCCGCCTGACTGGCCTTTCCAAGCTTGACAGAAACTTCGCGCTTTTTCCCGCCTCGATAAAAACTTACTTTGACCGTGTCCCCGATCTCGTGCATTTGCACCAGTTTGCGGAATTGCAATGGATGAACCAGCATCTGGCCGTCCATTTCCACCAGCACGTCGTTTTTTTCAAACTGCGCCTTCACCGCGGGGCTGTCCGCTGCGAGGAAATTCACCGTCAAACCTTCGCCGCGCTTAAGCCCCAATTGCGAAGAGAGCGCTTCCGGCGATTCCTGGACCGCCAATCCAAGCCACGCGGTTTCCTTGGCCGGTTTCGATTGATTATCGTTTTCTATGGATTGAATCAGAATTTCCCGATGGTCCTCTTTTGGTTTGGCGTCGATGTCGTTTGAATCCGAGTCCAATGTTGTCACTTTGATATCCGGTTTTGTGGGATCGCCGTCCTCCGCGCGCGCCGCTGGCAGCACTGCCAGTAACATCGCGCAAACAAAACCAATAGAAATGCTTTTCGTGTAACTTTTCATATCCTCTATTTTCCAATTTGATTTCTTGTTCGTTAATAAGTCTCAAACCGCACCGGAACCACTTCCATCCGGGGGCTGTTCTGGACGATTTCAATTCCGCGATTCGTGTCCGTGACAACCAATTGATCGTTCCATTTGCGGCAGCGAAACCGTACTGGTTCTCCTCCTGGCAATTTGGCAACGACATCGAAAGTTGAAACCAATTCCTGGTCCAATTGCACCTCATCCGGTTTCGTCGCGGAGGAAGCTGCCGCAACCGGTTTTTTCGATGGAATTTCCCGGCGCATATCATGTCGCACAACAATCAAACCCACAGCGACCGCCGCCAAAGCCGGAGCAACCCACCATAGCAACCGCCACAAACCTGGCCGGGAACTTTCAGAAACCTTTTCCGTTCGCGATACCGCTTCAATTCCAGGTTTCGCTCCATTAAGCCGCTCCGCAAATTGATCCGGCAACTTCGCTGGTCGCAACCGTCGTAAATCCGCTTCAAACCTCTCCAGTTCGTGATCCTTCACGCGAACACCTCCCCGGCTAATTTTCGCAACTCGATCAAACCGTACCGATAACGCGAAGCCGCCGTGTTCGCCGGAATCTCAAGCGCGGTCGCAATTTCCGCATAAGTCAATCCGCCCCAAACCTTGAGCGTGACAACCTCCCGATAAATGGGCTGCAATTGAGACATGGCCTTTTGAATTAGCATAGTGCGTTCGCGCTCCTCAGGATCGCTGTCAAACCAGAATTGCGATTCGTCCGATTGCGCCGCGACCTCCCGATCCGCCCTTCGGCTTCGGCTCCGGGCCAGATCAATTGCCCGGCGCCGGATGGTCGCATAGACAAGTCCCAATTGCGGAGGATTTCCCATGCGCTGCTTTCGCCATGATTCGACGACTGCGTCCTGGACCAAATCCTGCGCGTCAGCCTCGCAACCGGATTGTTGCCGTGCGAAAAGCAGGAGCGCTGGCGTGTGCCGCGCCATCCACGCGTCCCATTCTGAGTCTGGGGCCAATTCATGTTCGGAACCGCTATTCACGCGATTTCACTCAATATAGCGACACCGCCAACTATTTTTGTCTAAACGGCGCCTTTTTTTGGATTTTGTGGCAGCAGAGTTGAAGGACGACAGTCCCCCACTTAAAACCTATTCCTGGACAACCCGATAAAACCGTTGCGGGTCCGTTCCCAAAACGTCAATCGCAGTCGAGACGCTGTTGCTGGCGGAAATCGGCGGGCCAAGGCTGATCCAATTAGTGGAAGCCAGGTCTGTCGTGTATTGAACCTGATAATTCGCGCCGGGAGTCGTCTGCCAGGAGAAGCTGACAGCGTTCGTGCTTCCGCTCACTGCCTCCGTCACGCCCTGAAAGGAAAATGCCACATCCAACGCAATCACGCTGCTCGTCACGCTGCCGTAAGCGTTGGTAATCACAACATCGTAGCTGCCTAAATCGCCGGTGCTCGCGATTCCCAGGTTCAAAGCGTTGGTGGAAGAACCGAGGATGTTGCCTCCATCACTCAAATTGTTGCTGTTGAGCTGCCATTGATAAATTAAAGGCGGCGTGCCAATCGCGCTGACGAAAAGCGCTAGAGGTTCGCCATTCGTCGCTGTGAAGCTTTCCGTTTGAGCTAGAATCACAGGCGCTTCCGTCACGGCCGAAGTATAATTGGAAAGGCTCAGCGCCAGCACGATGACGTTTGCGTTATTCGGCAGCTTGACGCTTTTGACAACATTCGCTGTGTTGAGAGCAATCGTGTAGCCGTAAATATTATTGCCAGGACTATCGTGACCCCCGCCGCTGGTGTTGCGATAACCGAGGGTTTCCACCGTCGTTTGCCCAGTGAAAGATTGTGGAACCACCCAATCGCTGACGCCCACCGAAGCGGACGTAGTAGCGCCGTTCGTATAATTGACGACGAAAGGCTGGCCCGCTTGCGACCCGTTCACACCCACCGCCAGCATCATCAACGACGAGTAGCGCCCTTGCGGCAGGTTGATGGTCTGTCCAGCCGCGCTGATAACATTTGTTACATTCGGCAATCCAAATTCAAACAGCGTGTTATGCCAGCTTTCCGACGCGCCAAGCAAGGTCGCGGAAAGAGCGGTCCCGTCATTATCCACTCCAGCGTTGGACCCAAACTGGTTGCCATCGCTGTAAATTCCGGCGCGATTGTAATTCCCTTGCAGCGAGACGGGCAGGGGAGCATCGGCAAGCGAGATCGCCAAAATGTCGAGATTGGCGTTGCTCGGAAGTTTCAGGCTCTGCGCGATTTTCGTATTGTTCAGCGGAAGCACGTAACCATAGAGGTGCGGGCTGGAAGCATTTAAGCTGCCGCTGCTGAAAAGGCGGTAGGGCATTGAGGTCGCCGTAAACTGGTTTGAATAGCTGGTCACGGTGGTCCAGTCGCTGAAACTTTGGACAATGCTGGCTGCGGTTCCGTCAGTATAAGTGACAGTAAACGTCTGTGAAAGCTGATTGCCATTAACGCCCGTGGCGAGCAGCAAAAGCGAAGTATAACGATTCGTCGGCAAAGTCACCGTTTGCCCAATGCACTCGACAACATCGCTTGAATTAGTCGGCCCAAATTTGAAAAGCGAGCTGTCAAAATAAAGCGACGAACCGAGTTGAATCGCAGAATATGCGTAACCGTGTCCATCCGCCCCTCCGTTCGAGACGTAACTTGTTCCGTCGGCGTAAATTCCTGACCTGTTAAACACTGATGACAACGAAATTGGGGTTGCCATATTTCCAACACTCATCGCCAGAACGACGACATCAGGATTGTTTGGCAGAGTAACACTTTGGACCGTTCGCGAATCGTTTAAACCGAACACATAGCCGTAAACATTCACCGGTTGCGCTGGATCATTCGTGCCAATGCTCGAATAGCTATACGCATCGCTCAGAGCAACCCATTCCCCTGCGTAGCCTTGCGAAGCGGTCCATTCGCTCACGCTTTGCGTTTCAGTATCAATCGATCCATCAGTATAATTTATTTGGAAAACCTGTTCGGGTTGGCTGGCATTAATGGCCGCGCCCAATAACACAAGCCCCGTGAATTGCCCCGCTGGCAACGCAATGGTTTGGCCTTCGCATTGAACCGCGTCCGGCGCGCCGTTTGGTCCAATGCTAAAATTAACTCCATTCCAATTCGGCGAAGCCCCAAGCAAGTTTGCGGAATACGCATTTCCCGCCCCATCCAAACCGCCGTTGGTGCTGAACGCCGAGCCATCGCTCACAATCCCTGTCAAGTTGAACGAGCTGGTAAGATTAACCGGCAATGCTCCCGGTGCGGGCGAAACCACCGAGAGAGTGAGATTCACATGATGCACCAGCCCGTCAATTGCGCCGTTCAGCGTCAAGGTGGTATTGACAGGTTGTGCAGTAACGGCGGCGGTCAATGTCAGAATGCTGGCATTCGTAGAGGAAGGACTAAACGCGGCAGTAACGCCGGGCGGTAGGCCAGTTACTGAAAGGTTGACACTCCCGGCAAGTCCGTTGATGGGCCCGCCAACAACATAACAGGTGGACTTGGCTCCAGCATTCACAGCAAGTGAAGTGGGGGATGCGATCGTCGTAAAATCATTCGCCAGCGTCATCGCAAAAACCAGGACATCTCCGTTGTTTGGGAGCCGGATGCTTTGCACGGTCTTATTATTATTCAGCCCGAACGAATAACCATAAACGATGGCCTGCGTCACCGTATCCTTCGTGCCGCCAGACGTATTGCGATACGCTGTCTGAGCAACAACGTTTTCGCCGGGAAAATTCTCCGACGAAGTCCAGTCGCTCAGGCTTTGCGTGAACGCTGTCATCGTTCCATCGGTATATTTGACTATGAACGGCTGCGACAACTGATCGCCATCGACAGCCGTCCCCAGAATTTGCAATGACGAATACTGTCCGGCAGGCAAAGTGATCGTCTGCCCGGCACACCGAACAGCGTCGTTCCCGTTCGCCGGCCCTTCCGTGAACAGGCAACCATTCCAACTCAACGCGGTTCCCAGCAGGTTCGCCGAATAAGCATTTCCACCGCCGTCCGCGCCGGTGGAGACTGCGGTATTGTCGCGGTAAATCGCAGCCGTGTTGAATGACGTGGAAAGGTTCACTCGCGTGGGACCAGGCGTGGCGTCAACGACAGTCAAACTCAAAGTCACCGCCTGCGTGATGGCGCTGGATTCCGCAAGCAGCGTGAAGCTGTCCGTTCCCGCGATTGCATTGGTGCTCGCTGTCAAAGTAAGGATGCTCGTGGTCGAAGTGGATGCCGGGTTGAACGATGCCGTCACGCCCGCCGGAAGATTGCTGATCGAGAGCGAAATAACTTGGCTGGAACCATTCATTTTTTGCTCCGATACTAGAACGGTCTCGCTGCCGCCAATCGTGACCGCAGGGGCGACAGGCGAGGCGTACAAAAAGAAAGTATTCGTCCCAATGTCCGTCAGCGCGTTGATCAAATTGCTCCCCGTGGGACTGCCCCAGCCCGTGCAAAGGTCATAACCGCCGGCGGCAAAAAATTTCAGCGGCCCGCTGGAAAAATTGGTCGTGTTCCCGCTAATGACATCGTGGAAGCACTGTTTGTAGATGGCCGATCTTCCAAGCGCATAAAGAGCGGGGTTGAAGAAACCGAGCGGCGGTTGGCCAAGGGCCGCGGCTTGTTGGTTCGCCAGCGCATAGAATCCCGCCCATTGCGGCGAAGAACAACTCGTCCCGCCGATTCCTCCAGTCCCATTATTGGCCGCAATATAAATGACAGTGTCCGCCATCATCGCCACGTCAGGAAAATTCCGCATCGTGCTTGAACCGTGGATAGGCGTCATGTTGATGCCTTGCTGATAATTCGGGATCGCGTAAAAAGTGCTGATTCCGCCTCCGCTCCCGACCCACGCCAACTCCTGCTGCCACGCGCCGCCGGGCGAGACCGTATAAAGCGCAGTGCCGCCCACGACAGTGATATAAGGCTCGGCCGCCGGTGGATTTATCGTGCCGACGTAAGCCCCCGCGTCGCCCGACGCCACAAAGAAATTCTGCCCCTGCGCCACGAACTCCTGGTAAAGCTGCTCCGTGGTCGAATCGATCCCGAACCCGAACGAACAACTGATTTGCTTCGCTTTGTTGTCCGACGCAATCCGGCTGTAAATATTGTTGACAATCTCTCCGCCGTAATAAATCACCTGCGCGTTCGGGGCCATTGCAAGGCACATTTCGATGTCAATCGCTTGCTCGCCCGCGTCGGTTCCTGTCGCGGGAGGTTCCTTCACACCGTCCAAAAAAATATTGGAAATGACGATGTTCGTCGAAAGCCCCGCCGCCACTTCGTAAGTGTGAATGTCGTTGGTCCAATAAGGCCCGAATTCGACCAAAGCGATGTGCTGCCCATCTCCGGCGTTCGTCACGCCAGGAACATAGGCTGTGCGGAAATCCTTCCCGATATACAATCCGCTCGGTCCGGATCCGGCTTCTGCGAAATTCGTGACGCTCGCGGAATTCTGCGCGACAGGTTTCGGCTGCCGCAAATCCATCGGATGTGGGAGAATATAATTATCCAACCCCATGACATCCAGCATTGGCACAGCCGCGTCAATTTGCGGTTCAGTATCAGGCGCAAAGAACTTACGTTTTTCAGTCGGATGCTGATAAACCCTCAATTTGACGTTGAATGCTTTTTCCACATCCGCCGCCGCTCCAGAAACTTCGATCACCATCCGATTAGGATGTCGCGCCGTAACTGCAAGGCCGCGCGACTGTAGGAAATCCACAACTTTCTCGTAATCCTCCGCGCTCGGTCCGAACTGATCGGCAAATTGATCGACCGTCAAGTAATGCCGAAACTGCGGGTTGTCGGGATTGTAGAGGTCTTCGATAAAATTGGTCAGCGCCGCTTTGTTTCGCAGCGGCAATCCGACAGACAACCGCATCGCCGTCTTCGCCTCGACATCCGCCACAGGCCGCATCCGCCCAACAATGTCCGGCACGTGCCCGGGCAACGTGCGCATCGGCGCTGCAAAAGTATTGACGGTTGTAAAAAGAAAAAGCGCCCCGCCGATGGCCGCGAGCAAGTGGGTAAACCTTCCTAACATAAGCCGAACACTACCCAAACAATTGTCCCCCCGCGAGTCGTTTTTCGAGCCTTGATTTGAAGAGCGTAATTTGACACTGCTGCCCTCGAAAAGGAAGAAACCCGCAGCACCCAACTTCTCCCTCTCCTCTACGCAAGTGGAGTAGAAGGTTGGGGGAGAGGAGGCGCCTTCTCTACTGGAAAATAGCAACTTTGTCAGGATGCGTCCTTGCCAAAAATCCGGCCTATTGTCCGGCCGGCTTGGAACCTTCCTGCCCGCCATTCCCCTTATCAAAGTAATCGACGCCGCCGGCCGTCGATGTCTCCAGATATTGCCGCCAGACCATCCATTCCCTCGCCATTTGAGGTGTGAAGATTTCGTGACTAACGCCTCTTGTTTTCGGCGCATGAATTGGTTTGTTTCTTAAAGTTTCAAATATAGGCTCTTGCGTTCCGCCAACCGTTTGATACATTCCCGCCCCTCGCTGTCTTCATATGAAGGGTGGCGGGGTGACGAAATACTTTTATGCCATCAGCAAATGATTTACGCAAAGGCATGGCCATCAATTACAATGGCGACATTGCCGTAGTCCTGGAGACCCAACACCGAACCCCCGGCAATCTCCGGGCTTTTGTGCAAGCCACCCTCCGCAGCATCCGCACCGGCAAGGCTTCCGATGTCCGTTTCAGCTCGACGGAGAAAATCGAGGTCGTGCCGATGATGACCAAGAAGATGGACTTCAGCTACAAGGACGGCGACGAATACGTTTTTTCCGACCCGGAAACTTACGAGACAACCTCGCTCCAGCAGGAAATCGTCGGGGACGCGAAAAATTTCCTGGTTGAGAACGGCACCGTCACGATCACATTTGTCGATGAGAAGCCCGTCTCCATCGAAATGCCGTCGAGCGTGATTCTCACGGTCACAGACGCCCCCGAAGGCATTCGGGGCGACTCCTCGAACAACGTGCAAAAACCGATCATTCTGGAAACCGGCATCACCGTGCAGGCGCCTCTGTTCATCAAAACAGGCGAGAAGATCAAGGTGGACACCCGCACTGGCAAATACATGGAACGCGCATAAAGCCTCGCATTTGAGCGCGACTCAAACTGCCCGCTCTCCGCAATTCATACCAAAAAACACCGTAATCCGCTAACCGAGGGATTGCCACAGGGCTTCTTTCGGTAAGCCGTTAAGGTTGTCCCAAACGCGATCCCGACGGATCGTTTTGGTATGAAAAGAAGAATAGGTTTGTTGAAAGTAGGAGCCTTGCTGGCCGCAGCTTGCGTCCTGCCTGCGGGAATCGCCGAAGCAGTAAACGTCGGAATCTCCATCAATGCTCCGGCAGTCGCTTATCCTTATTCAGCGCCGCCAGTTCCGCTTGTTGAGACACCGCCTCCATCTCCTGGAAGTGGTTATATCTGGATTAACGGAAGCTGGACGTGGGGCGTTAATCATCGCTGGGTCTGGGAAAAAGGCCGTTGGGACCGCCCGCCGCATGAAGGCATGCACTACGTCCCGAATCATTATGCCGATCGCGGTCATTCTCGGCATGTATTCCAACGCGGTGGGTGGCGATAAGGTCGCCTGAGCTTGAATAAATCGAAGTTAGAGCTCCGCCTACGTTGCGGACTCCAACTTCGTTCGAAAGCCAAATTTCCGCGAAAGTTTGAGAGCCCCCGAAAGCGATTTAACTCCTCCGGTGCAGGTTGCATGAGAAAGCGACGCTGCCGCGACACATACCCCTGTCAATAAGCAACGCTTCAAGTCCCAACCTTCATGCAATCCTAACAAAACTCCCGCAGCAAAAGCATCCCCCGCGCCCGCAGTTCCAGCAATGTGCTTGGTCGGAAGTTCAAGGGACGATTGCCACACATCTTCCCCCGTCCGCGTCCGCGCGAACGCCCCTTCAGGAAAATGAATGACCACAAGCTCTCGAACACCTGCCTGGAGCAGTGACCCCGCCGCATGTCGAAGCGAAACCGTATTCAGCGCCCCATTCGATTCCCGGATTCTGAACCCGGTAGTCTTTCCCGCCTCGACTTCGTTGAGAATGCAATAATCAGCAAACTTGACAGCAGGGAGAACAATTCGCGCAAACCTGTCACTATCCTCGCTGACAACATCAACACTTGTCTTGAGCCCGGCCAGTTGTGCGGCCCGCAGTAACGCAGCCCCCTTCGTTCCAAATTTCGTGTCTGGCGCGTCGAGGGCATCCAACAAAAGCAAATAGCCAAGATGAAAAATGCGGGCTTTTGAATCTTCAAATTTTAATCCGGCCCCGTTCCAAAGAGCATTCGCGCCACGATGATGAAAAAAAGTCCGATGCCCCCCAGACGCCTCGGTCATCACATCGGTGTACGAAGTCGGCGCAAGCGGAGTGGGCTCCAGGCGTCGCGTGTCAATATTGTGGCGGCGACAGTCCTCCAAAATCACCCGGCCAAGATCGTCATTTCCTACCAGTCCGGCGGCGAAAAGTGGAAACGGCGCCTGCAATCGCGCCAGGTCGATAAGCACATTATAAGGCGAGCCGCCGGTGCCTTGGGATTGTCCGCGTATATTCGCCAACTGATCGCGTTGCGGGTAAACGTCGATGATCTTTACCTGGTCAATGATCCAATTGCCGGCCGCCAGCAAACCGGATCGAGCGGACGAAGCGCTTTTCTTCACGAATGTTCCTTTGGGTTCAACGCGCGGGCAGTGTATCTCCGCCGCCGTGTAAAATCAATGTTACATTCCGCGAAATTGCGTTTGATTGTCAGCGGGATTCGGGTATTGTAACACAGTTTTCCCAATTAAAAGTTTGCAACAAAACTTATTCGCGGTAACTATTGTTTATGACAGATCAAGCGCAGACGGGAGAGCGCGTATTTAAGGGAATCCCAGTTTCTGCCGGCATTTGCCAGGGCAAAATCTTTGTTCTCCACAAACCGCAAACCGAAATCCCCAAGTACGACGTCGCCGAATCCGATCTGTTGCAGGAGATAAAAAGGTTCGAGCACGCCCTGCGCTTGACTCGTAATCAAATTATCGAAGTTCAGCAAAAGGTCAGTCAGGCTCTCAACGCTCAGGAGGCCAGTATTTTTGACGCACATCTGCTCGTGCTCGAAGACCCCACTTTGATCGAATCAGTCAACGCCGCGATTTATTCGAGGAAAATAAACGTCGAAGCGGCCTTTCAGGAGTTTGCTGACACTTACATTGCGACGTTAAGCGCGATTGAAGATGCCTATTTGCGCGAACGCGTTGCGGACATGCGCGACGTGACGGTGCGCATCCTGAATAATTTGATGGGCCAGGGCACGCATCCAGATCTCCAGAATCTCACCGAGCCTTGCATCATTGTCAGCGACGATCTGGCGCCATCCGAATTGGCGATAATGAATCGGAAAGTGATCCTCGGTTTTGCAACTTACGTCGGCAGCAAAACATCTCACACTGCCATCATGGCGCGTTCGTTGCAGATCCCCGCGATTGTCGGACTCAAAGGGATTGTCAAGCAACTCAAGTCCGGTTCCCACGCCTTGTTGGACGGTTACAACGGCAGCCTCACTATCAATCCAACGGACCAGACGCTTTTCGAGTACGGCCAACTGCTCCGGCGTCATGCTTCAATCGAGGAAAAACTCCAGGCAATTCAAAACCTTGAAGCGATCACTCTGGACGGAAAGAAAATTTCCCTTTCAGCGAACATCGAGCAAACAGGTGACACCGAAGCCGTAAAACGATTTGGCTGCGAAGGCGTGGGTTTGTTTCGCACTGAATATTTGTTCATGAACCGCGACACTCTTCCGACCGAGGAAGAACAATATCAATCCTACCGGAAAGTCGCAGCCCAGGTAAAACCCGCGCCGGTGATCATTCGCACACTCGACCTTGGCGGAGACAAATCGCCGTCTCATCTGCAAATTCCGGCTGAGACAAATCCTTTTCTCGGATGGCGCGCGATTCGATATTGCCTCGAAGAGAAGGAGATTTTTCGCTCGCAACTACGAGCGATTCTCCGCGCCAGTGTCGAAGGAAACGTCAAAGTCATGTACCCGATGATTTGCTGTTTCGCGGAGATTGAAAAGGCAAACGCCCTCGTCGAGGAATACAAAGAAGAGCTGCGCGCGGAAAAAATCCCGTTCGATCCAAACCTTGAAATCGGCGTCATGGTCGAGATTCCATCCGCCGCTGTGTCAGCCGACATGCTGGCGCGGCGCGTGAAGTTTTTCAGCCTTGGGACAAATGATTTGATCCAATACACGCTGGCGGTGGATCGTCTAAATGAGCGCATCGCCCACTTATATGATCCGACCCATCCGGCGGTTTTGCGTCTAATCAAGTTGACTGCCGACGCCGCTGAACGTCACGGCATCTGGTGCGGCATCTGCGGCGAAATGGCGGGCGATCCGTTGTTGACCCCATTGCTGCTCGGCCTCGGTGTGACAGAATTGAGTATGGCGCCATCGCTTTTGCCGCATGTCAAATATCTGATCCGCCGCCTCAAATTGGCCGATGCAAGAGAACTCGCCGAGTTCGCCTTGAATTGTGAGTCGGGTCGGTTGATATTCGAGCGCTCAGAAGCTTTGGCGAAAAGAATTGCGCCGAGCCTGTTCGAAAATCAGCCTGAATAAACATGAAAGTATTAATCCTCGCCGCGGGTTATGCGACTCGCCTGTATCCTTTGACATTGACCCAGCCCAAGCCTTTGCTTGACGTGGCGGGCCAGCCGATGATCGACTACGTCCTCGACAATCTCGCGCCCATCGGCGGGATCGACCGTGTCTATGTCGTGACCAACGCCAAGTTTGCCGGCCAATTCCAAAAATGGGCCGATCAATACCGCGCCACAAAATCCAAACTGGACTTTACCATCGTCAACGACGGCTCGACCGATGATTCAAACAAACTCGGCGCAATCGGCGATATTCATCTTGTCTTGTCGAAGGAGAAAATCGACGACGACTTGATCGTGGTGGCAGGTGATAATTTGTTCAGCGAAGGGTTGCAAGGTTTCGGCGCCCTTTGCCGCGAGAAAAAAGCCCCGGTCCTTGCCGTCTATGACGTCGGCAGTTTGGAAGAGATTAAAAAGTACAACTCAATCACGCTCGACCCTTCGGGAAAAATCACGTTCTTCGAGGAGAAACCAAAAAATCCGACCAGCACCCTCACAGGCATCGCGCTTTACTATTATCCAAAATCGACCTTGCCATTGATCCACCAATACATCGCG
This sequence comes from Verrucomicrobiia bacterium, assembly GCA_036501665.1. GTDB lineage: Bacteria > Verrucomicrobiota > Verrucomicrobiia > Limisphaerales > Palsa-1400 > DATAUD01. The sequence continues at coordinate 30,573 of DASXZW010000103.1, read as the reverse complement.
GAAAAGAACAACCCGGACCAGCCCGGACGCCTCATCCAATGGCTCTACACAAAAACGCCAGTCTATACCTGGCGCGTCCCCGGAATTTGGTTTGATATCGGTTCAAAGGACAGCCTCGAAGAAGCCGGTCGCGTCTTCGGCAAGCTTTCGAAATAGACTGTAGGCTGGCGAGGTTGATTTTTTGGCTTCCACTCGAATATTATGGGTGTCGTGAGCAGAGTGGAGCAATTGGAGAACGAGATTCAAAAGTTGTCCTTGGCCGAGTTGCGCCAGGTTCGCGATTGGCTGCACGAATTCGCTGACGCGCGACTGAGTTTCAATAAAGGAATCAAACCTGCAAACATTCCATCTGAGGCTGAAGCGCATCCTAAAGTGCCCGGACTGCAAAGGCTCCTTTCCCGTCCTGCCTTCAACCTGACTCCAGATCAGTTCAACACAAGCATGGAAGTTGGCGTGTGGGATAAATGAATCTCGACGCCATTCCATCGGAGGCCTAAGTTCTAGCTTATTTGTGCTCGTTCGAATCTGCGTCCGACATTGCTTTTGCGGCCACTACGAACCCAAGCTTTTCCCCCGTGTCGCAGTTGAAGACCTGCACTTGCTCCAAACCGGTCACGCAGACGTATGGCTGGATGATCGTCAACGGGCCAGGACTGACAATTTCCTTCGTCCATAGCACTTTCCGAGTTCGAAATTCGATCGCTGAGAGCTCGTAGGAAATCTTGCGCTGATCGTTAAATTTGCTTCGAATCAGATACAAGCGATGTTGGCTGCGGACATATTCGGTCTCGCGCACGACGCCTGGCGATACAGTTTCTGTTTTCTCCGCAATTAATTTGTTCGAGCCAATACTGAATCCTTGGAGGCTCCCGGACGTGTCCACTACATAAACCTTCCTTCCCTCCCAAAATGGCGCAGATTTGGCTTTTTCCAGTGGCGCTTCGTAACGACGGCGATTTTTTTCGTCTAGCACAACAAGCCGATGGTCGCCCGCCTGGTTATAAACGAAGGCTAATATACACCATCATCACCGGGCAACTTCGAGCCATCGGACACTGCGCAATTTCCACCTAGTGTGCGAACCGCCCCCACAGCGCAGACCAATATCCACAAAACAACACAATACAAGCTTCGATGTCTCAGATTTTTCATTTTCAGATCTCCATACAGTGATTGAATTTCATCTACTTGGCGCTTTAGACTTGCCTCTTAACGATTAAATGTTGATGGAGCAATTCGCTTCGCTTCAGAATAGACATTCATCCGGTCCCCGCGAAGAAACCCCGCCAGCGTTTGGCGGCTCGCTTTCGCAAATTCCACCGCGAGACTCGACGGCGCAGAAACTGCCGCGATGATCGGCACCCGGCCCGCGAGCGCTTTCTGCATAATCTCAAACGACGCCCGCCCGCTGACAATTAAAACGTGGCGATCGTACGGCAACAATCCGTTCAACAGCCCGAAGCCCAGAACCTTATCCACCGCATTATGCCGGCCAATATCCTCGCGCGAGGCAATGAGATTCCCATCCAAATCAAAGATGCCCGCCGCGTGCAATCCCCCTGTTCGCGAAAATTCATTCTGCTGCGCGCGCAACTTATCCGGCAATTGCATCAACAGTTTCGCGTGGATGCGCCCACGGCTTCGTATCAGCGGAAACTGCCGCCTTACAGAGTTAATACTGGTTTTGCCGCAAAGTCCGCAGCTCGACGACATAAACGTGCGCCGCTCGAACCGTTTGAGATCCAGCTCCACATCGTCAGAAAGAAAGACGCCGATGACATTTCGGTCCTTGTTACGCGGATGTGACGCGATGCTCACAAGTTGTTCGCGCCTTGTAATCACCCCTTCGCTGACAAGAAAACCCGCCGCCAACTCGTCATCGTGACCGGGCGTCCGCATCGTCACGGCCAGCGCATGATTCTCGATGCGGATTTCCAACGGCTCTTCGCCCGCCAACTCGTCCGTCATGCGACGCGGCGGGCGTCCAGATTCCCAGCGGAGAATTCTCGCTTTCTTCATCCAGCCGCCGGCGGGGCGGAGACCGGCGTCGGCCCGCGACCCTTGAACGTCAATTCCGCGATGCCCGATTTATCCAACTCTCCCAGGCCAACTTCCACCATCTTATCGAACTGCTTCTTGGTTGCGGTGGCCAGCGGCAGATTCAATCCCTGCTCGCGCGCGAGCCGCAACGCAATGCCCGAATCCTTCGCGGCATGAGCGGCGGAAAAGAAACAACTGTGATCGCGGTTCTGCATGTCTTCGCCGTCGGTGGCGAGAACGCGCGAATTCGCGCCCGTCTGCGAAAAAACTTCACGCAACATCGGCAAATCCAAACCAAGCGAAGCGCCCAATCCCAGGCCCTCCGCCAAACCGGCGGTGTTGATGTTCATCACCATATTGACAAGCGCCTTGACCTGCGCCGCCTTGCCAGCGCCGCCAACGTAACGCATCGATCCGGCCAATTTTTCAAGGACCGGTTTGGCGCGATTAAAAGCCTCTTCCTTGCCGCCGCACATCAGGTAAAGCGTCCCTTCGCGCGCCTGCGTAATGCTCGACGCCATGCAAGCTTCAAGAGATTGCGCACCGGCTTTCTCCGCTTTTTGCTCGACCCAAACATGCGTCGCGGGCGAGATGGTGGCGCAATTGATAAATAATTTGCCTTTGCTGCGCGAAAGCAGCCCGCCGAGAAAAATGCTCTTCATCGCCTTGTCATCCGTCACGACAGTGATGATGACGTCGGACAACTTGGTGACCTCATTCAAATCCGCGCAGGCCGTCGCGCCCAGCTCCTGCGCCAGTGTTTGGGCGGCGGGCTGATTAACGTCATAGACCGCCGAAACGGTGAAACCCTGATCTTTCAGGCGGCGCGCCATATTTGCGCCCATCCTGCCGACACCGACAAATCCAATTTTTTCCATAGGTTCGCGAATGGTCAAGCGACCCCGCCCGTTTGTCAATGCGAAGGCGGCACGCAACAGGGCAGACGCACTTAAAAATTCGTGGCAGGGACGCCTCGCCGAGGCGTCCGCGGACGGCCCGGAGTTAGAACTGAGCGGGATGCACCACTCGCGAATTATGGGTCGGCCCCCGCCAATGCAAGAAATATCAGTAGGCAAAAAGGGAATTCATAAGACGTAAGTCCGAAGCATGGATATCAGACAATCACGTTGCTTCACACACGGTATAAGCCCACATTTTTGAAACAAAGGAGTGTAGTCAAGTGTTCTTGGAGCATGGAACAAATCCAAAATACAAAAAATATGACTACCACTCAAAAAGCGCTCTCGTTCGCAATCCTGACCGCACTCATTGCAACTGGCGTGTATGAAGGGCGCCGGATTTCCCAATTGCAAAGTCAGGTCGCGACCCTCTCGGCGGAACGAAGCTCGCTGACTGAGCGATTGCAGACAGATCGCGGCGACGCGGCGAAAGAATCGGCTGCGGCGCCAAAACAAGCCACCCAACCGTCTGTCGATGACACCGAGCTTGTCAAGTTGCGCTACCAACTCGCAAAGTTGCAGGGCGTTGCGCGTGAAAACGCGCGATTGAAGGCCGCCGCCGAGGCGACGGACAATGATCAAGTGGTCGTGGCGATGAAGTCGTGGGGGGACCGCGTCAAGAAACTCAAGGACAAGCTCGATCAAGCGCCGGCGCGGCGAATCCCGGAATTCCAATTCCTCACCGATCAGGACTGGTTCAATGCGATTGGAAAGAGCGGGCAACTGGAAACGGACGCCGATTTCGACCACGCCCTGAGTTCGCTGAAGACAGCCGCGAAAGACCAATTCGCCGATTTGACCCAGGCTGCTTTGCGCAAGTATGCGGAAGCGAACAACGGACAGTCACCGGCCAACATGGCGCAATTGCAGCCTTACTACGGCACAACCGTCGATGATTCCGTTTTGCAACGTTATCAATTCGGGCAATCGGGCACCGTAAGCCAGGTGGCGACATCTGCGGACGACGATAACGAGGCTTATTACCAAATCACCGCAAACACGATCAACAGTTCGTCGAAGGCCGAGGACGCGTTGCAGCCGGCGTTGGACGCATATGCCGCCGCGAACAGTGGACAGTTGCCCGCAAACCCGAGTCAACTATTGCCTTATGCCAGAACGCCGGAAGAGCAGGCCGCGCTCCAAAAGTTGACGCAAAGCCCGGGGGCAAAGTGATTCTGAATTCAGAAACCAAGAACAGAAGCCAGAAGAGGAAGTAGAAGACCGACGCATCCAAACTAGACCTCCCATAAATGTATTCTACTCCCTCTCCTCCACACACTTGTGGAGGAGAGGGCCGGAGAGAAGAGGTTTTCGCTCGCTCATTGACCAAAGAGAAACTTTAAAAATTCCGCGCCGATTCTGCCCAGGTGGGGTGGCCCACTCTGTTGCGGTGAAGCGGTTGCGGGCGTAAGTTGCATTGGGGAATAACAACAGAAGGAGGCCAAAAGTATGAAAACGAATTTCCCAAAATGCCGGACGGCAGCGAGCGTCTTAGCCGCCACGGCAACAGCAATGTCGCTTCTTTACTTCAATGCTCACGCGGCTGAAACAGGCACAACTGGCGAACCACCCGGAACACCCCCGTCCAGCACCGCACAACCTGCAAGTTTGCCCTATGGAGTTGCCGATGTCGTGAATATGTGGCGATCAGGCACGAAGCCAGCCGACTTGATCGCATTCGTGAAAGGGACGGCGGTGCCGTATCAACTCACGGCAGACCAACTGATCCAATTGCGCACGATTGGGCTGCCGCCAGAAGTGATTCAGGCAATCATCCAGCGCGGCGCACAATTGAAACAGGAAAAGCAGGTGCCGCCTCCGCCTCCATCCGCGATCCTAGCCTATGGCGGAGTCGGCGGTGAGGACTATGTGAACACGCCATTCTACGAATACGATTACCCGTATTATGGTTATAACTATCCGTATGATGAATGGCCGATCTATGTAGGACCGTTAGGTGGCTTTTACGGCCACGGCCACGGATACGGCTTCCACAGTTATCATAACTATGGCTACCATGGTTACAGTCATGGTTATCACGGAGGAGGCCACTTCGGCGGCGGATTCCACGGCGGCGCAGCCCGAGGAGGAGGTCATGGTAGCGGCGGCCACGGCGGTGGAAGCCATCGTTAAGTTGAAAAAAGGAACTCCGGAGCCAGAATACGCCAGTAGTTGCATAAATGTGCGACACGCTGGCAATTGGTCCCTTGAGAACGCGATATCCTTTTAGACCCCCTTAAACCTTTTTCTGGGACCCTTGCAATTCACTTCAAGTCATTTTTTACTTGCGAGCCAATCTCGAAAAGCCTCTTTCCCAATTTCGGATAACGATTTAATGCCTGCCGCGTTTTTGACGGCGTTCTTAAGCGTAGTGGGTATAAGAATTTCCACCTTGGAAAGTGCATCCTTCGCGAGTTTGGCGCGATGCCGTCTTTTTCGGATGCGTGCTTGTTCCCGAGGCGACAATATGGACTTTTTTGGTCTCCCCGGCTTCCGCAATATTTTTTTGAGTTTTTTTTCTTGCATTATAGTGACATGTCACGATAATTAACGATATGCGAAAAGACTTTCTCGCCATGCAGAACACGAACGTGATAAGGTAAAACCACGACAGAATAATATGTTTCAATCAACATCAGTCAAATCTCATGAGAGCCTTCATTTAGGTTTTGATGGTCGGTACGTAGGGCAATCTCTTATTCTAAGGGCTGATTGCTTCGAATGGCTAAGGCGCGTTCCTGAAAACTCTTTTCATGCGATAGTAACAGATCCGCCATATGGCGTGAAAGAATACGATACTGATCAGCTCCAAAAGATGGAGGCAGGCAGGGGAGGCGTTTGGCGAATTCCTCCGTCATTCGACGGACATCAACGGTCACCACTTCCTCGCTTTACCGCCTTGGATAAGAAAGAGCGTCAGCGTATCGTCGAGTTTTTCACCGAGTGGGCCAAACTGGCTTTCGCGGCACTTCGTCCCGGAGGGCACCTCTTCATTGCTACGAACACATTTATGTCGCAGCTTATTTACGCTGCGCTCGTCGAGGGGAAACTTGAGTTTCGGGGAGAAATAATTCGTCTTGTTCGGACTCTCAGAGGGGGAGACAGGCCAAAAAATGCGGAAAAGGAATTTCCCGATGTCTGCTCGATGCCACGAGGTTGCTTTGAGCCTTGGGGGCTTTTTCGAAAACCTCTGCCTTTGCGAATGACCGTAGGTGAGTGCTTGCGACAATTTCAAACCGGGGGTCTTCGTAGGCTGCCGGATGGAAATCCATTTAAAGATGTCATCCCAAGTGAGAAGACGCCCCAACATGAGCGTAGGATGGCGCGTCATCCAAGTTTGAAACCCCAATCTTTTTTACGGCAACTAGTGTTTGTTGCTCTACCGTTGGGAGAAGGGTTAGTGGTTGATCCTTTTATGGGGTCGGGATCAACCGTCGCTGCGGCCGAGTATCTCGGGTTTAGCGCCATTGGATTGGAACGCGACGCAAAGTTTTTTGCGATGGCAGAGAACGCGATTCCGGCCCTTGCTTCAATTGAAGTAGATCAAGCAGAAAGAGAAGAAATTATCGAGAGTCAACTTAAGCTTTTAGAGGGAGTGGACTTGGATGGCGGTAAATCCAGTTTGCTTCCATCTTGTCGTATCCGCTACGCGTAACGCTTGCGGTGATTGTTCTTCGACTGGTTGCAGATCGTCCCGAAAATAACCAATCGCTCTTTGCAATTTTTGCTCCCACGACTTTTACGAACTGGAAAGGGCGAGGGGGCTGAGTCTCGTTTGTAGCCTTATCGAGTTGCGAAGTGTTGCTGTCGAAAACGAAAACCATTAGCCATGCATCTTCAGCATTATGCCCTTGCCAACCGCGCCCGTAGCGCGAGGCTTTGATTTCAATTCCTTCACCACCATGTTGCACCGCGTTTCGAGGGAATTTACCGGCGGGTAATAAATCGGGATGGCCGTTGTGATAGCGATTCTTCGCAAGAGTGGAGCAATATTTTGGGATTGCGGCGCTCATAAACTCGCCGACCAGGCTGCTAAAATTTGCCGCCATCATGAAGGATTCTAACCGATGAATCCCTTTGGTGCCAAGCTGTCCATTTATAAAGCCTAGAAAAATCAGAAATTCCTCCATTGCCTTTCTAACGTGAGTCGTCGAAAGGTCGTGAGGAAGTCTTACGCTAGGATTAAAACCCTTTGGGTCAACGGGTGTTGGCGCGCATGCTTCCGATTCCGTGAATTTTTTTGTGGCCACGATTATTCCTCAGCTCCAGGTTGTTTTTCTTGAAGCAGATTTCTCAACTTGTAATGCGGTTGAAAGCAATTGGCGAATTCTTTCTTTGACTAGAAGAGGGTCGAATCGGAATAATCCCCCGGTACCCTTTTATCTTGAGGCAACTCGGAGTTAAGAAGGTCTGTCAGCCTTTTCAATTTGAATCGCGTTGTGGTTTTTTCCTCCGCAACCGCCCGAAAATATTGTCTATTGTCCCGATTGAAGCGCCGCGTTTGGACAATTCTGATTTTGATGGCCATTGGGTTTATGGCTTTTCGCGGCTTTCTTTACTGGAAGCAACATCGGTTTGACGCGGCGATCACGGCGGCGGCGCGGCGTTACGGGCTGGACCCGGCGTTGATCCGGGCCGTGATCTGGCAGGAAAGCCGGTTCAACCCGGGCGTTCGCGGTCGGGCGGGGGAATTGGGCCTGATGCAAATCCGCGAAGCGGCAGCCGCGGAGTGGGCCGCAGCTGAGCACATCAAATCCTTCAAACACACCGATTGCCTCGACCCCGACACAAATATTCTCGCGGGTTCGTATTATCTAAAAAGCGTCCTGCGCCACTACGCCCGCACAGACGATCCGATCCCGTACGCATTGGCCGAATATAATGCGGGTCGCGGCAACGTGTTAAAGTGGTTAGGCGGCAGCGCCTCCACCAACAGCGCCGCCTTCATCGCCCAAATCGGCTTTCCCGGTACAAAGGCCTACGTGACAGCAATCATGGACCAATGCAACTATTACCGCCGGTGAGAGAGCTGATCCGAATTTTTTGACAGGATGAGCAAGATAGACAGGACAGAGAAATTGGGCGAGGCCATTAAGATTAAGCAGATATTTAGAGAGTGTTCGGTGCGCGGCTTTTATCCTGTTTCATCCTGTAAATCCTGTCTCAACTTCCCCGACTTAGTCAAAAGTGATGGAATGCATCATCTCTTCAAGCTTCACGCGAATTTCCTCAAGCTCAGCATCAGTCGCATCGCGAGGCGCTTGAATCGGTTCTCCGAAACGAATATCGCAGCGGGTGAACGGCAGGGGAATCTGCAGTCCATCCCAGCTTTTAAGACGGATTTTCCAATGCGTAAAAGTCGAAACCGGGATGATCGGGCGTCCGCTGAGTTTGGAGAGTTGAATGATCCCCTCCTGCACACGATAAACCGGGCCTCGCGGCCCATCCGGCGTGATGGCGACACTATAATCGCGTTCGAGCCAGCCTGTCGCTTCCAACAATGCTTGCGGCCCGCGCCGGCTCGACGAACCCCGGATCGACTCCATCCCGAAACGTTGGACGATGTCCGTGATAAAACCACCGTCCCGGCTCGCGCTGATCATCGCGGCAATATGGTCGTCCTGCCACACGTCTTTGCTGAACTCAAAGCACGCCAGCCCAATCGGAATTCGATTGTGCCACATGCAATAAATCACCGGACGTTCCGGGCGTTTTCCAGTCGGGAGGTCCTGCCAGCGCAGCCGCCACGTCAAGATGCAAAGCCGAATAAACGTCGCCAGGATAAATGCGGCAAGGCGCTTGTGCCAGGGAAGGGCATGCGGCACGACGACTCCCGACGAGCGCTTCGTCGTCCGGGCCATCATGCTCCTTTCCGAAGGCTGGCGCGGACCAATTCTTCAACGCTCGCAGTCGGGCCGAGGACGGCTTGTGTGCCGCGAATAGTTTCGTGGGCTTCGTTCGGCTTAAAGCCCAACGCCATCAGCGCAAGAACAGCGTCGTTTACTTTTTGATCATCGCTGGAAAGGGCGCGTTGCGCGCTTTGGGCTTCCAACGCCCCGCCAGGACCAATCTTGTCCTTCAGTTCAATGATGATGCGCTCCGCGGTTTTTTTCCCAACGCCCGAAATCTTGGAAAGCATCTTGGAATCGCCCGTCGAAACCGCGCCACGAAACGCCGTCACCGTGATCCCGCTGAGAATGTTCAAGGCGGTTCTCGGCCCAATCCCGCTCACAGTATTGATGAGCAACCGGAATAATTCCCGCTCCGTCGCCGTCATAAAACCGTAAAGCACATGAGCATCCTCGCGAACAATAAGATGCGTGAGAATTTTTACAGTTTGACCCGGCGCAGGAAGCTTATCGAACGACGAAAGCGGAATCAGCACATCATAACCGACGCCATTGACTTCGATGGTCGCTTGCGTAGGCAGCGCGTCGATCAATTTACCATTGAGAAATGCGATCATCGTGTTCCCTCGCCGACGCAGCAGCGGCGCTGGCGAATCATCCCGGCGGCCATGCCATCGTGCGTCCGCCCATGATATGACAATGCAGATGCGGAACCGATTCCCCGCCGTCCGGCCCGTTGTTTATTACCAGCCGATAACCGGACTTGGAAAGCCCCAGTTTTTCCGCGACTTCCGCTGCCTTAAGAAGCAAATGCCCAAGCACCTGATGATCCTCCGCCGTCGCTTCGGCGATTCGCGGGATATTCTTCTTCGGAACAATCAGAACGTGAACCGGCGCCTTGGCGTTAATGTCGTGGAAAGCCAGCACCTGTTCGTCTTCATAAACAATACTGGCCGGGATTTCGCGGTCGATGATCTTTTCAAAGATCGACTTGCTCATAGCACCGGGCACACGCAACTAAACTTTAAGGTGGGGACGCCTCGCCGAGGCGTCCGCGTATGGCACCACGCTTGTTGTATGCGTGTGCATGGCCTCATAGCACGACCAGCGCGCACGAATTCTTCGCCCCCTCGGTTTGCCAGCAACTCCGCAAATACTCCACGATCTGGTCGTTCAGATGCTGGCAACGCTGGTTCCAACGCGGCGTCCCGGCCAATTGCTTCACGCAATCGCGAAGTCCGCTGAACCGCACCATATGCGGCCCCTGCTTCAAATTCCGCTGCAACTCCTGCCGCAACTGCGGAAAGAACAGCAGCTCAAACCCATCCGCCCCGCTGCTCTTCGCCAACGCCGGCAAATTGCACTCCATAACTCGCCGTTGCGGCTCGGTTTTCGGCGTCGTCTCAGTATCCGCATAGACACTAAGCCCAAAATTCCGCAGAACCCGCTCCAACGCCACCGCAAATTCCCCGACCGAGACAAATTGCCGCTGCAATTCGTGCTTGAAATAATGCAGGACCGCCGCCGAAGCGTGCCTGACCACTTCGGGATCAACGAGTTGCGCGCCTTCGCCCATCAACTCAAGCGTGACCCATTCGGCAGAGCAGGGGACTTGCTCGCCGTCATTGGTTTGGAAGATTAAACAGTCGGTTTTAAGCTGTATCATGATTGGCCTCCAGGTTTTTGACTTCTCGCACGAACTCCGTCGCCTCTTCAAAGCGACGGTACACGCTGGCAAAGCGGACATACGCCACTTTGTCGATTTCCCGCAACCCTTCCATGACCCGCTCTCCAATGGCCATGCCTGGCACTTCTCGTTCATATTTGTCACTGATCTCATCGACAATCTTCTCCACAAGCTCTTCAATGACCTTGGGACTGATCGGTCGTTTCTGGCACGCTTTCTTGAGCCCTGAGATGAGCTTCTCTTTGGAGAACTCTTCGCGACGGCCATCGCGCTTGACAACCATAAGACCTTCATGCTCAATGTCTTCGTAAGTTGTGAAGCGATGGTTGCACTGCAAACATTGCCGACGCCGACGAATGGTCGATCCTTCGCGGGAGGCTCGCGAATCGATGACCTTATCGTCCTGATTGCCGCACTTGGGACAACGCATACTTAACTCAAGTCAACCGCTACATAATGTAGCCTGCGCATTAGGTAACAACAAAGGGTTGTGGCGTCAAGCAAGTTTCTCCACGAATTTTTGAAGCCTTTCCGAAGCCCGGTTCAATACAGGTGCGCGTGTGTCTTTGCCGATAAGTTACCCCACTTACGCGAAACTTTTGTGGAAACAATGCTCGCCTGCGAATTTTTATCGCGGCGTGCTGGTGTAATTCGGTCCGGTCTGCTTTTATCCGACGTTGCCCGCAGAGACTCGCGCCAGCCATTCCTTGGGAAGGTCTTTTAGTTTGCGCAGGCGGACGTTAACGTTCTTGTTCGCGAGGCGTGATTCCGCCACCGCAAAGGAAGTGAGAAGCTGGGTGACGTTAAAAGTCTGACTTTTGCCGCGAATAATAAAATGCCCATTCTCCACGGTAAAATTCCATTGGTGGAATCCGGAGTATTTTTGGTTCTCCGCTTCGTTCTGCTCATGGTTCAAGCACACGTACGCACCGATCTTGGCCACTGCAAGCATTTGGCAAATTGCCGCGAAAGGCGCCCCGCAGTGATCTATGGAATTGCGCGCATGAACAAGGTCAAACATGCCAGCAGCGAAATGGTGGTTCAGCTTCTCCGCCTCCGCGTACATGGTCCGAACCGGAGGAACCACGCCGTGCTTCAATAGAAGGACATCATACTCCTTAGCCAGAGCATCGGTGGCCTCCAACAAAATTTTCTTGCGCGGGTGGATATAGCCAAAGACGGTGAGCGGTCCCGCCCCGACATCCAAAACTCGCGCATAATCACCAGGAACTTCATCCAGCATTCGCTCAATTTCCGTGCTGACTCGCGCGTTGGGATCCATCCTCCGTTTAAAACTATCAGGCCATTTGAGCCCCTTTGTGCCGATAAATTGATCCCAAAAACCCACCTCAAAGTCGATTCCTTCATCCCAAACCTTGTGCGTCTTGCTTTCAGGAGATTGGCGTTGGTTCAATGAAGGCAACGGTCGCCGGGGCGAGGTAACTGCAGGCGCAGCAGTTTGAGAAGAAACCAGTCCGGCGCTGATCGAATGCCGAAGGTCAAAACAGTCGGCATTTTTCGGGAGGACCTGTTTGCCAATCCTGGAGTGGCGATTGATGACAATCGGCGCTTTCATATTGACTGTCCCCTGGCTTAAGTCAACGATGTTGAGCACAATCGCGTCGGCTGTCCCGGTCAATCCCAAAAAATTCACGTCTTGCTCGTTAATGATCGGCCCATAGTCGGGATGAACAAGGCTGGGCGGTGTCACTAGAAATGAGTGTCTGGCTCCTTCCAACATCTGCAACCATAAGAGACCGCCCGCTTTTGGATCAGTCACCAGCGCATAGTTTTTCACCCCTTCAAAGCCCAGCAAGCCAAAAGGCAGGCGAACTATGTCCTGGGAAACTTGGCTCTGCTGTCCGTTTGTCCGCCGCGCGCCAGTTTCAATTGTCTCCAACGTCTCCACATCACAAGAGGTCATCAAACCAGCTCGTAGCACGACATATGCCACCATGAAACCCCACAAAAAGGGACGAAAAACCCAGGGTTTCCGATGCTGGGCCGTCTTAACAGGAAAAGAATGCCGGTTCAGCCTGTCGGTGAAGCGGCAGATTTCGCCATGCCAGGCGGTGGCATCGCCGGAACCTCAATTTCATTCAAGCCGCAACATACGGCGCTTCGGTAATCACCGAATCCGTCCACATCAACAGCTTTTGCGCCGGCCACCGTTGCGAAGCCGGTTTAAGCGTGTAATCCGAACCGCCGTGATGCTTCTTAATCACCTCGTCGCCCAACCCGACAATCAGCTCAGCCGAATCCAAAGTGTCTGCAGCCCCCTCCAAGGACGATACGAACTGGCTGTCGCCAAGCAAAACCTCCCACTCGCTTTCAGAAAAGCAGGCTTTGACAAATTGCATTCGGAACTGCGTAATCATTTAAACAGCGGTCAGAGGTTTGTAAAGGAACGCCCCCCGAATAGCAAGCCCGCGATAATTGCGCCCCCGGCCTGCGCCACGCGCCACAGCCCAAGCCCAATGTGCGGAGATTACACGCTCTATCCGCCGCACAAAATGCGGTGATTAATCCTCCTTTTCGCCGCACCGTAATTCATAACTCGTGCTTCGCCCACCCGCCGCATCTTTCGACAAAACCCCGCGCTCCAGCAAATCGCCGATATCCCGCAAAGCCGTGTCCTGCGAACACTTCGTCAACTTCGCCCACTTTGAACTCGTCAATTTCCCCTCAAACCCATCCAGCAGAAGATTCACGACCTTCCGCTGTCGGTCATTAAACGACTCGCCCGCATGTGCCTTCCAAAACCGCGCTTTCACCAGTACCGTTTCCAACGTTTGCTCCGACGCCCCAAGCGCGCGTTTCAAACAATTCAAATACCACGTCATCCACACTGTGATATCCAGTGTCCCTTTCTGGCAATTTTCCAGGACATCATAATAATCCTTCCGCTCCCGCTGAATCTGCGACGACATGCTGTAAAACCGGTGCGAACTTTTCTCGGAGCGCGCCAGCATCATGTCCGCAATCGCGCGCGCTATCCGCCCGTTCCCATCATCAAACGGATGAATCGTGACAAACCAAAAATGCGCCAGCGCCGATTTCATCACCGGATCAATCTTCGACACGGCATTGAACCACTTGATGAACCGCCCCATTTCCTTTTTCAGGCGCTCATCCCCCGGCGCTTCGTAATGGACCTTCTCCCGCCCAATCGCACCGGAAACCACCTGCATCGGCCCACTTTCGTCAGTCCGCCAGCCGCCTGCCTTGATGCGCCTCATCCCACTGCGTCCCGTTGGAAAAAGTGCCGCATGCCACCCAAACAACCGTTCTTGCGTCAAAAGCGCATCGTGATGCCCCGTCGCATCCAACATCACCTCGACAATCCCCTCCACATTCCGGTCAACCTGCGGCAACGCGCCAATATCCAACCCCATCCTCCGCGCAATCGAAGACCTCACCGTGTCCGCATCCAGCCTTTCCCCCTCAATCTCACTGGTCTTGACAACATCCTGCGTCAACGTTTGCAACGTCGCCTCCTCGCGCAACTGAAACCCCAGCGCCTCCATCCGCCCCTGCAACCGCCCCTGCAAATGCCGCGCCTCCACCAGCAAAGGAGCGAGCATCCCCTCATCCCACCGAAACTCCGGCCAATCCCTGCGTTCATGAATATACATAAATATACATAACCTATTCTCCGCACAATCTGCGGAGAATATACGCCCATTCACCGCAACCCGCAACAACATTCACCGCAAAACATGCGGCGATTAAGCCTTCCAATCACCGCATGACATCTTTTTCCTCCACTCTCTCCGCTTCCTCCTGTTGAATCTTTTCCCCTTTGCGCCTTTGCTCCCTCGCGCCCTTGCGTTGAATTCCATTCCCTCATCACCTCCTGTCCCCATAAAAAAGCAGACAAAACCGCCCCTGATGGTACATTGTTTCAAGACATGAAAAAGCGGGTGATCTCATCTTTCGTCCTGACCGCACTGCTTTGCCTCGGCGCGACGGGCTGCTCCAACAAAAACATCGACACCGCCAAAATCCGCGCCGCCTTCCCAAACCTTGAAGGCGACGCCAAAGTGCAACTCGAAAAAGGCCTCGCCGCCTGCGACGCCAACGACTACGCCGGCGCCGTAAAACCCCTGGAAAAAGCCACCTACGAAATCAAAATGAACAAAGACCAGCGCGAAATCCTCCAGGACGCCCTAAAAAAAGCCCGCGCCAAATCCCCCAAATAAAAAGTCTTGACTGGTAGGGACGCCTCGCCGAGGCGTCCGTCACCGTCTCCTCAATTTCCGCCTCCATCCGCGCCATCCGTGGTTAAGTCCTCCTTTACACAAATCGTTACCCCCTCCCTTTCGCCATTCTCTTCAGTCGTCTTTATTTTCTCTGCTGCTCCGCTTCCTCCTGTTAAATGTCTTGTTTCCTTGGCGTTGATCCCGAGCTACATCGTTCCGGCAGAGGCTCTTTTTTTTCCTCTCCATCCGTGTTCTCCGCGAAATCCGTGGTTAAATCCCTTCAAAATTCCCATTTAACTGGCAAAACACCCCATCCCAGCGTAAACTATAACCAAAAGCGAGGCCATGCAGAAACCCATACAACGAGGCGGATTTACCCTTATCGAACTCCTCGTCGTCATCTCGATTATCTCGATCCTCGCCGCCATGCTCCTCCCGGCCCTCGGTCGCGCCAAGGAAAAAGGCGTCTCCATTTTCTGCGTCAACAACCTCCACCAACTCGGCCTCGCGATGGTCATGTACGGCGACGACAGCGACGACAAACTCCCCGTCTCCTACGCCAACATCGGAACCCCCGGCGACGGCGCATGGACCAACGCCCCGACCCCCTGGACCCGCGCATTGGCGAGCTACTACGGCAACAACACGAACCTCCTCCGATGCCCTGGATTCAGCGGGTTTTACAATCGGTCCGGCTACAGCTACTTCATGGGATCGCGCGGATTCGTGGAAACACAAGACCCGCCGAATTCCTCCCCCGTGGGAGTCATCATCCGCAGCATCGCAACGCCCTCCTCCTACATCCTCTCCGGCGACTGCAATTACCCCTCCTACGCCATTAATTCCGACATCAACGACAACGACGTCAACGTCCTGTTCAGCCAGACATCGCCCACCCACAACAACCGCGTCAACATACTTTTCGCCGACTGGCACGTCACCGGATACAAAAACTTCCGCGAATCCGAAATGACCTTCTCCTACAACGCCACCGGAATCGATTATTAGTTGTCGGTAGGGCGGTGCTGCGTCGCCGCCCACTTTTCTTCGGAAGAGTTATTTGACGAATTTTCCAATCACCGAATTAGAGCGGTTTTGTTGAAACGTCTTAACAAACCGCTTCCGGCGATTCGACCGCCGGCCCCTGCGGCTCCAACGGCATCGGCCGATCATGGTCCAGGTGGTCTTTGCAAATACGGAAAAACTCATCCTTCGTCGTCGCCCGCCGGATATCATGCAAAAACTGCGCCGAAGGAATGATCCCTTCCCCGATGAAATTCATGAACTTCTTCAACCGCTGCACCTGCGCCATTTCCCGCGCCTCCGGCGTCACCTGCGACTCCCAAAGCTCGCAAATATAGTCAAACACATTTCCCCCCGTAGGAAAATCCTGATATCTTTTATCCCGCAAATTCCTGATCTGCTCAAAAAGCCACGGATTCCGAATCACCCCGCGCCCAATCATCAACCCCGCCACGGCAGTGATTGACAAAACTTCCAACGCCTGCTTCGCGCTGTGAATATCCCCATTCGCAAGAACAGGACAGCGCATCACACTCGCCGCGCGCGCGATCAAATCGTATCGCACCCCCGGTCGATACATCTGCGTGACAGTCCGCCCATGCACCGTGAGCAACTGAATCGAGTGCTTCGAAAACAGCGCCAGCAAATCGTCGAAGTGTTCAGTGGAATCAAACCCAACCCTCGTCTTCACCGTAAGCGGAATCGTCACCGTATCGCGCAACGCGCCGAGAATCGCGTCGATTTTCTGCGGCTCTCTGAGAAGTCCGCCCCCCGCGCACTTGCGATAAACAACCGGCGCAGGACAACCGAGATTCAGATCAATGGCCGCGATGGGATAACGCTGCAACTCCCGCGCCGTCCGCGTTAGCGAGCCAACATCATTCCCAATCATCTGCGCGACTATCGGTCGTCCTGTTGGATTTTGCGTGATCGAATCCAGTATCCATTGTTCAGGGCGCGAATCCCCATGCGAGCGAAAATATTCCGTCCAATAAACATCCGCGCCGCCGTACTTAGCGATGACCCTCCAAAACGCCAGGTTCGTTACGTCCTGCATCGGCGCCAATGAGAGCATTGGACTCGGCCCTTTCAACAGCGCCAGGAATTGGTCAGGCGGATTCATAAGTGGCACTGTCTTTGATCGCAATTACCGTAGTTGCAATTCAAGGCAAACTTACGACTTGGCCAACGCGCAACCGCCGAGGATCAAGATGCGGATTGGCCGCGAGAACGGCGCTGCTCCGAACGCCGTGTTGCGCCGCAATCGAGCTGATTGTATCTCGTTGCTTGACGGTGTAGGAGCGAGATCGTGTTGGAGCAGAGGAACGCACCGATACTGGCGTGGGCTTGGGTGCGGCAACAGGAGCATTAACTGTGTTCGCGATATTTGCAGGACTCGCTATTGCCGGCGCAGTAATCGGCTGGGCCTTGAGCGCATCAAGTTGTTGATGAAGCGCCAAATTTTCGGCGGTCAACTTGTCCACCTCGCGCTGCAGATTCTGATTGTTTGGCAGTGGAAATTCCGCGCCCGCCAACTCACGTTTGCAGCCACGAATGCGTTCCTGCACGTCGATCGATTGTGTGCGCGGGGAGTTGGGCTGCAATTGAACGAATCGTTGATAATGATAAATCGCGGCGGCATAGTCGTTCAGTTTTGTGTCATACAACCAGCCCAATTCAAAATGCGCGGCGGCGGAACGCGGGTTTGTTTCCAGCGCCTTTTCAAATTCCCCAGCAGATCCCCGGAAATCCTGTCCGCTGGCAAGATTGCGGCCCCGCTCGAAATGCGGATCGCGTTCCTCATCGACTCGCGCATCGTCCGGCACGCATCCTCCGCCGCAGACGGCCAGCAGAAGTAAAATGAAAAAACAGGCGATGCCCGTTTTACGAAACATGGCTGTATATTAAAACCGGCGCCGGCAAGGTCAAAGGTTAAAGTTGATTGCCACACCGCGCGCCGCTGGATAATATCGCCGGATGCCGATTGTCGGTGAACAGCTACGCCTGGCTCGCGAAGAGCAAAATCTCAGTGTTGAACAAGTCGCCGACATGACCAAAATCCGCGGCGATCACATCCGCGCCTTGGAAGAGGGAAATTACGAAGTCTTTTCCGCGCCAGTTTATATTCGCGGTTTCGTCCGCACTTATTCGACGCTGCTCAAACTGGATACGACTTTGCTCCTGCAACAGTTGGGGCGGGAACTGGCGGAATCAGGCCAGGTGGACCCGATGTTGACTCCAGAATCGCGCGGTGTCGTCGATGCCACGATGTTTCAGTTGTCCCGGTTCAGCCGCCGCATGCTCTGGCCAGTTTTGGGAGTCGGGGTTTTGGTCGTGTTTGCTGCCGTTGCTTACTTCGTCATGAACCACGGCAAAGATCGGGACCCAACCGTCGGTCTCGGCGATGGCCTTTATCAATCGCCCAGTAATTCGGGTGAAACGCTCCCGGTTCCCACGCCGCACTAGGTAAACTGCGGTCACGTCACGTATCTCAGAACAGGACAATTGTGCCTTATCGTCAGCCGCCCGTGAGTTGACGTTGGCTTCAACTTCGCCCGCACTCAACGTCTTGGTTTATTGTAATCTTTTATAGATTAGGCTATTACAGCAATTTTGATTCTTGCCTCTCAATGTCTGCAACAAGGCTTTTCAACCTTGGCCCGCCTAATGCTTCCACTTTACGAGTACAGCGATAAGCCAATTGTGAAAAGGTGATGTTATGTTGCGAAATCTGCGAACCCTGGTTTTAGTTTGCGCGCCAATCCTGATCGTCGGTTGCGCCAGCCCCAACCGCCCGTCGATGTTGGCCGGACCTAAGGTGAGCTTCGTAATGACCCCGCAATCGTCAGCGCCTGTCGTTGCCGACACCGAAAAGCACGATTCTGACGCTCCCGCCGTTGCAAGTCCGAAGCCGCAGGACGCAAAAATCGTCGCCGCCTCTCAACCTCAACAGGACAGTTTGACCGGCCAACTCGCCGATGGTTTTTTGGCAGTTTTCAAAACATTCACTGGTCGTTAAGAGAGGTCGATTACCTGCCGTCGGTTCGCCCGCTATTTTAATTCTCAGTCAGCTTCGTTTACGTTTTTCTGTTGTCCGTCCTCGCAACACGCCCAACGTCAAGCATTCCGGTTGCAAGAATTGGACATCAACGCTACTCTCTTAACAATGAGCGCACAGGATATCATCGAACAGATTAAATGCCTGCCCCCAACGGAACGCGCGATGGTCGCCAAATTCGTCGTCGAACAGGACGATTCCTGGATTCCAGACGAATTTAAGGAAGCGATGAAAGAGGCCGAGGAAGGCCGCTGTGTGGATATGGAAACGGCTTTGTTCGAGACCCCGCCATCGCATTTGCAGTGAAATTTCATTACCGGGCGACGGAAAAGTTTTGGGCCAGCTTTTACCGGCTCAGTAATTCGCAGAAAGAGTCGTGTCGCCGAGCTTGGCAAGTTTTCAAAGAAAACCCGTTTGACCCGCGTTTGCGCACGCACAAAATCCATCGCCTATCAGCTTGCTACGGAAGAATCGTTTACGCGGTTGTTATCGAAGAGGATTTGCGTCTGCTATTTTATATTGACGGCCAAACGGTCACGTCTCTCATTGTTGGGAATCACGGGGTTAACGAGAATTGAGTTTGAATGAGATTTGCTCCGGAAGTTCACGGATTTGGCGTTTGATTGAGTCAAACATCGCGCCTATTTTCCCGCCAGCACAACTCGAAAACCGATGATGGTGGCGAAAGACGCAGGTTCCCGGATGTTGCGGGAGGATGACAATAAGACCTCCTCAAGCGGCGTTTGGACTTTCCACCAACTATTGTAAGAATCCCACGCCGCCCCACGTAACACACGAAAGCCGTCGCCGGGAGAATACTCATTCTCACACCATTGCCAGACATTGCCTCCCATGTCGAACAAGCCAAATTGATTTGCTGCAAAACTTCCGACGGGTGAAGTGCGTTCAAAGCTATCGACATGCAGACTCGCATCGTAATTGCCAGCATTAGACGACGGCGGCCACTTTTGGCCCCAAGGATATTGGTTTGTGGTCTGAAGACTTTTCTCTTCAGGCGTAGTGCCACTTTCCATGCCCAAATCAGCCGCCATGCTCCACTCAGCGTCGGTCGGTAGGCGATACCTTTCGTTCGATTTCAAGCGTCCCTCTTTCTGTTCTTTCTCCGTGAGCCAGCCGCAAAAATCCTGGGCGTCCATCCACGATATTCTCACTGCTGGATGATCTTGGCCTTCTGCAAGAGTCGGCTTCTCCCATTTACGGCTCGTTGTGTCGGTGAAGGCCTGATAGTCCTGCACTCGTGTGTCCCAGACTGAAAAGGAAACTGCAGTTCCCGGCACTGGAACAAATTTCATACCCAAGGAATTCGTAAGAGCATGTCCTCGACCAGAAGCGAGTGACCATACGCCCTTGAGCGAGTCTGCGGTTTGCGCAAGAGACGTTCCAGCGGCCAAAATGAGAATGAGGAGCCACACTTTAAGAGCGAGGCATTTCATGGGGTTAGACTAATAGAAATACGGATTCGTGCAATCCAATTGGCTGATTCACGGTAAGCCTTGCTGACATT
Source organism: Verrucomicrobiia bacterium (assembly GCA_036501665.1). GTDB lineage: Bacteria > Verrucomicrobiota > Verrucomicrobiia > Limisphaerales > Palsa-1400 > DATAUD01. The sequence goes on along the minus strand of DASXZW010000103.1, from coordinate 10,230 downwards.
GGAGCGAGACCAGCCGTTCCGTTTTATGCTTTTGTCTTCGTAACGTCCGCCGAAGTCATGCATTCTGATTGCATGAGCAGGGATTAAATGCCTGCCTCTAATGGAACTTTGTTATTGATACGCGGCTTTAAACGTATGAATCAAGAAGAAGCATTTGTCCGTTCATTTATTTTGTTAGACAAGCAATCTCGATACTTGGAGATGCTGGCGTCGCCGAAGCGGCGAGATGGGTTTCTTGACTGTCTCAATCATCACCTCGACTATGACCCGTCATATGCCATCCAGGTGCCATCGAGCCAGCAGAAGGCTGCGAGCATCGAGGCGTTGTTGCGTCAGCGTGGCGCACCCGAAATTTGCCACACTATTTCGTCATTATCTAAGTGGGATGGCCTCGATTTGGGGTTACATGAGGCACTTGAGATGGTCGTTGGTTATAATATTGGAACAGTGCTTTGTTGCACCTCGGGGCGTTTGGCCTATTACGAGTCGGAGGACATCCGTGAAAGGTACATTTTATTCAGATAGGGCGAATTTCCTCATTGAAAAAGGATACCGTGGGTTTACTTGATGAGGAGTTGGTTGCCTCACTATGGAGGTTACCCAAGGCAGTGGAAAAAATTATGAGCACAATCAAAGAACTGGATGCCGTGGCTCTGACGTGTGACCTGCCGAAACATAGGCTTGCGCGCGGTGATGTGGGCACTGCCGTGCTTGTGCATGGTAATGGAGCAGCTTTTGAAGTGGAATTTGTCGGCTACGACGGCCACACGGTAGCCTTGCTGACGTTGGAGCGAAACCAGGTGCGTCCCCTTCAAACAAACGACATTCCTCATGCTCGCGAATTGGTTGCTGCTTAATTTCGCCCTGGCTAAAGGGGCAGCCACGAAATTTTATCCAGCAGCATTCGCCAAGGCCGCTTACTGCGGTGAATTCTGTTTTTTAGTTTTGCGGGGTCTGAGTTTTTTGAGGAACGATTGTTGCCAGGCGCGCCAATCGTAGCCGCCTTCGAGTTTGGCAGTAAACAACGCGGGCGTGTCGCGGGAGTTGATCGGGATGCGTTTCAGGCGGTAAAGATCGTCGCTGGCGCGGACGCGGCCGAGTTCTCTGGTGACGCAGCAGGTGTAGCCGGCTTTAACGAGCAAATCGCGGAATGATTTCGCGGACGCGGCGTCCTTGGCGGGAAAATCATGCGGATACGAAAACGCCTGCACCGAGCTGCCGGATTGGCGTTCGATTTCAGCCTTGGAAACGCCCAGTTCGCGCATCACTTCAACTTGCGGAAGATGCGCCAGGTCGCCGTGGCTGACCCCGTGCGAGCCGAATCGTATGCCGGACTTGCTCATCTCGCGGATTTCCGACCATGTCAAGCATTCATTTTTGTTAAGCGAATGACGCGAAACCCCGATGTAGTCGGTGGCCAGAAAAACGGTCGCGTGCAAGCTGTGTTCCTGCAGCACTGGAAAAGCATTCGTGTAAAAGTCGCGAAGGCCGTCGTCGAATGTGATGATGACCGTTTTCTCAGGAGGATGTTTTCCATCGCGCAACCATTCGACGACTTGCGGGATGTCGGTAGGGTTGTAGCCGTCGGTAATCAATTGCCGCATTTGCTGGCGAAACGTGAACGGATCGGTGGCGGCAGTTGCCGCTTTGCCCTCGTCTTTTTGAGGCGCGGGAGAAACGCTGTGATACGCAAGAATTGGAAGGCGGTAATCCTTGTCCCAGAATTGAGCGCGGCGCAACGGGTGGAAGACTTTGGTTGTCAGCTCGCGATCAAGACTCATGTTGTTGGGAGAGAGGGAAAGTTGTCCGTCCATGGACCTTCGTCGCCGTCATGTCCGTTAAATCCTTGCGTTCAAACATTTGTATCAGCAACAGGCGCTTGAGCGTCACTGCCATCGAATCCGAATCAACTTTTTGTCAAAGTGGTGGCAGGAGCCGGAATCGAACCGGCGACACAAGGATTTTCAGTCCTCTGCTCTACCAACTGAGCTATCCTGCCTAACCAACTTATTGCAATGACTTTACGCGCAATTTAATCACCGTGAATTTTCGCCATTGTATCCCATATATCGGTGGGAACAGACCAAATCCCGGCAGCAATACGAGACTCGCACATCTCCACAGATGGCAAGTGGTGGTCCTTCTCCAAAGTCCCGAATGTGCTGCAATACGTCATTCCGACAACATATTACGCTCGCTGTAAGGTTGATGGCAAGCCCGTTCGCGCAAGTCTGGAAACTGATGTGTTTTCCGTCGCCAAGGTGCGACTCCCTGACAAACTCAAGGAATTGCGGAGGCCCAAAGCCGTAGTCGGAACGTTCACCGATGGGCGCGTGCAATTCGAGCAGCAAACCAAGTGCGACCATACTCTGGCGGAATTGTCCAAGGTTTATCGGCTTCGCTGCATTGAATGCCTCTTACGCTCGTGGCCGGAACTGGATGCAAAAAAGGTGGACACGATCACGGAGGCGGAATGCCGTCAATGGGCGCAACGTTACGCCGAAAAGTACGCCCCGCAATTTTTCAACAATACGCTTAATGTATTCCGACAGATTCTCAGCCTTGCCGGTCTTGGCCATGACGCGAATCCCGTTTTCAAAATCAAACGTCTCGGAGTGCGGTCGAAACCCTTGGAGCTTCCAACAACCGAGCAATTTGAGCGACTGGTCGAAGTGATCGCCACATCCGGCGCTGGCCAGTCGAAAGACTGTGCTGACCTAGTGAGTTTCTTGAGCTTCACCGGCTGCCGCATTGCCGAGATGAAACAAGCTCATTGGCGAGATGTTGATTGGGACCGCAACGAAATCACCATCCATTGCGTGAAACGCCGTGCGACTAGCAACGCGTCGCTCACAAGGGCCATTCCGTTGATTCCTGCGCTGCGCCAGTTGCTCGAACGGCTGAAACAGAAACATCAGCCCCAGGCCGACGACAGGATTTGCCGCGTTTCAGAATGCCAAAAATCGTTGACACGGGCCTGCCGCGTTGTCGGTTGCTCCCGGCTCACCCACCATTCTTTACGACACCTTTTTGCGACACGTTGCGTTGAAAGCGGTATTGATATTCCGACAGTCGCCCGCTGGCTTGGGCATAGTGACGGCGGAATGTTGGCCCTGAAGATTTACGGCCATCTGCGGCGCGAGCATTCACAAAGCATGGCTGCGAAGGTTACATTTGGAACGACCGTCGCCAATAATTAAGGCCCCGGATTACCGATTCCGGCTTTTGGCGTTTGGACAGCCTTCTTGCCCACAAATTCGGCAATAAATGCTTCGCGATTTTTGCTAAAAGCATCGAAGCCTTCTTGACCCCCCATCGAGGTATCGTTACCTCCGACCAAGGCACAAAAACTATCTTCGAACGTTCTGAACATTTGGACAATTTTAATGGCGACTGCATCTTGGTACGGATATGCCCCATAGGACCATTCCCCAGATTGCGGCTCTCGAAATGCGGGCCAGATTTCGTCGTGCGGAATCAGGTTTTTAAGATTGACGATGACAACCCCGCGCTCCACATCCGCCGCCTCTATTTGAGCGACACCCTCTCGAACTCGATCCAAAAAGCTTTTGGGATTATTTGAGTGAGACGTTTTGCAGGCGAATCCCCATCGTCTTCCACGGAACTCCCCAATCACGTCTGGGTTTCTCTTATCCCTCTTGGCCTGTTTGGGCTTTTCGAGTCGTATATTTGACAATATTCGGAACAAAACTCCCGCTACAAGTAGTTCAAAAACCTTGTTATTTGCATCCTTTTCCTCCGCGTTAGCAGTCACGGGAATCATCGAAAACTGAGAACCGCCGTTACTCCGTTGGAGTGGCAACGGGCTGCGAAAGCCCCCCCCTTTACAAAGGCGGTTACATAGCGGTTACAAACCGACGCGAGTCCAGATTCTTGCCTGGAGCTCCTAATGAATTTGAAGTCGATAAAAACGAGATGGATAATTGGTCGATTGCGAGTCATTGAAAAAGGCGGCGCCGCCAGTCAGAATGTTGGTCGAGAGCGAAAGCCAGAAGGGGTGTAACAGGTTGGTCGCTGCCTGCACGACGATGAGAGCCCCACTCGGGCCGGTAATTTGAAAAGCAAACTGATTGCTTTGCAGGCCAAAACCGCTGGTGGATTGTATGAGAACGTTGGTCGCTGGGCCATTGATCGAAGCCGTTTGAATGAACGGCCCGGAAGCGATGACTGCAAGGCCATTGCTATTGGTGGCGGCAAGCTGTGGAATGAAAGTCCCAGCAGATGTGTAAGTATGGGAAGGATTTTGCGCCGCGCTCGTTGAGCCGTCGCCGAAATTCCAGCTCCAACGAACCAGACTGACGCCTGAGCTGTCCGCATTGGGCGAATTGAATTGCACCTCCAGGGGCGTGGAGCCGTTAGTCGGACTGGCGGAAAAACGCAGACTTGAAATCGCTCCGAGCCCCACCGAAATGCGAAATACCGTGCCGTCACCTGGGCCATCGCCCCCGCCCCGGGCCGTTCCGTAAAACCATCCATCACTGCCTTGGACCAGGGCCGCGGCTGGGTAAGCGCCGTCAACTCCGCCGCTGAATGAATATAAGCAGGTAAACACGCCCGCGGGGCTGATCTCGAACACCGTGCCACAATCGTTCGTGCCGCTCCCCCCGGAGTAGGCCGTTCCGTAGAAATTTCCGTCGCTGCCCAGGGTCAGGGGGGCCGACGGATTCGCGCCATCAATTCCATCGGCAAACGAATATAAAGAAGTCAACGCACCCGCGGGGCTGATCTTGAATATGGTACCCTAGCCCCAGTCATTCGTGCCGCCATTGTAAGTCGTGCCATAGAAATTGCCATCGCCGCCCAAAGTGAGAGCGGTGGTTGGATTTGCCCCATCAAGTCCATTAGTGAACGAATACAAGGATTTAAATACGCCGCCGGGGCTGATTTGAAACACGACGCCTTTGTTGGCCGTGCCTCCCCGCTGCGCTGTGCCATAGAAATTGCCATCGCCGCCGAGGACCAGGGCGGCGGTTGGATAGGCGCCGTCATTCCCGCCGGTGAACGGGTGTAAGGGCGTAAACACGCCGGAAGCACTGATCTTAAACACCGTCCCATAGGAAACCAGGTGGCCGGGGCCGAAGCTGTTGCCGAGAGTCGTGCCATAAAAATCGCCGTCGTTTCCCCGGATTAAGCTCGCATAGGGATAGGCGCCATCGGTTCCGTTGGTAAAAAAATATAAGGATGTGAACAACCCGCCTTCATCTATCTTAAATATTGCACCCCAATTGGTGCCTCCGCGACCAACACGATCATAATCAGAACTAGTCCCATAGAAGCTCCCATCATTGCCCAACGCCAGGCTGGCAACTGGAATCTCTCCATCCGCTCCGTTCGTGAAAGAGTGCAATAGAGAGAGGTTCCCGCTGGCGCTAATCCTGAATACCGTGCCTTCATTCCTTAAGCCGCCGTCCGTCGTGCCATAGAAATTGCCCTCGCTGCCCAAGGCAAGCGCTGCGGTTGGCTCAGCGCCATCATTATTTCCGGCAAAGGACTGCAACGTCGTGAAGGCCCCGCTGGAACTGATCTTGAACACCGCGCCATCTGTTCCATAGAAATTGCCATCTTCGTCCGGAGTCAGCGCGCTCGTGGGATTAGCCCCATCAAACCCGTTGGTGAAGGAATACAAGGATGTAAAAACTCCGGCGGGGCTGATCTTGAACACGGTGCCGTCGCCCCAGAAACCGCCTTGGACGCCTCCATTCTCGGTTGTGCCGTAAAAATTGCCCTTGCTGTCCTGGACCAAAGCTGCGCTAGGATTGGCGCCGCCATTTCCACCGCTGAGTGCATATAACAGGGTCAATTCTCCTGCGGGGGTAATCTTGAATATCGTGCCGGCGCCATTCCCGCCCGCGTAGGTTGTGCCATAAAAATTACCATCGGCGCCCTGGACCAAGGCGCCAGGACCCCCGCCGTCATCGGCTCCGGTGAACGAATATAAGGCGGTCAGCACTCCCGCCGGGCTAATTTGGAACACCGTGCCGGCTTCGTTTGTGCCGCTCCCTCCCTCCAGGGTCGTCCCGTAGAGATATCCATTACTGCCCAACGTCAAAGCCCCCGCCGGATGCGCCCCATCAACTCCATTGGTGAACGAATACAAAGAGGCAAACACCCCTCCGGGAGTGATTTTGAATACCATGCCGAAACCTTTGAGACCGCCCCCATAAGTCGTGCCGTAGAGGTTCCCGTCGCTCCCCTCAACCAAGGCCCGTGGCAGCACGGTTTCACTCGCTCCGGAGAAAGAATACAAGAGAGTCAATGAGCCGGTTGGGCTGATTCTAAAAACCGTGCCGTTGTCGCCGGAGCCGCCAGCCGTGGTCGTCCCGTAGAAATTTCCGTCGCTGCCGAGTGTTAGGGCAGCTTCTGGATTCGCCCCGTCCCTTCCGCCTGTAAATCCGTACAACGTAGTCAAGCCCCCGCTTGGGGTGATCTTGAATACTGTGCCGGAGCCGTTAATGCCGCCTCCATAAGTTGTGCCGTAGAAATTCCCATTGCTTCCGGTTGTCAAGGCGGCGACGGGATCCTGTCCCTCTGCCAGAACTCCGAAACGATGCAAGGTCGCGAAAGTAACCTGGGGCGCGCCGTTGGAGATGGAACGAACAGCGATACTATCGAGGGCGAACGAGTTGCCCAAAGCGCCAAGCTGGCTGGATTCGGAAAATTCGAACTCAATATGATCAACCGTCGAGCTCAGATCCGGACGAAGCGGATTTGTGGCGATGAATTGACCATTAATCCAAAGAGACATTGTCCGTGTCAGATAGTTAGCCACGAGTTGATTTGTCATGGTTGTTCCGGCCAGGCTAGCCCAACTGCCCACCTTAATAAGATCAGAAACCGACGAAAGAACGTTCGTAACCATATAGATTTGTCCGCCATCCGCAAACGCCACAACGGTGGATTCATCCTCGGACGACAAGGGCAACTGCAGCAGCGCGCCGCCGAAACCGGCATTCGTTCGCAAAGCGCCCATGCGCAGTTCCCAAGAAACCGAAAGCACTGGGCTCTCTTGGACTGGGAACCGCGCCAGATAGTCATTGTAGTTAGCCGTGTCGGAGCTTACAGGGCAATCGTACGCGAGCCTCGTGCTGCCTGCGATATCTGCTATTGAGATGGAGGAGGTGGCTATTTTGGTCAGTGTCACAAACGTAGGCGAACCCGGTGGAGAGTAGGAGTATCCGTTTGGCTCTGCGGTTCCGAAAACAAACTCATCAAAGGAGTCCGAAAACAAAAGCTGGGCGGAACATTTTTCAGAAACGCCAAGCAAGAACGTGAAACCAGCGATGATGCGGAGCCAGGAAATAACATTGTTGCTCATATCACTTCGATCTCGCTGGGTCAATGCCCATAGACACGTTTTGTTCGCGGATAAGCACATTCATAACCGGGTGTTGTCATTGGTTGTCACCTGCGACACGCGCTCGCTGCTGATGATAATTTATTCCAGTCCTTCAATTTGCAAGGCTTTTCATCGAGCCGTTCGGAAGCGCGCCGCCTTCGGCGGTTAAAACGTTTGCTTCTTCGACGTTTGTAATGGGTATTGCAGCCCCAAAGCACGCCGGCGAGCGCCCCATTCTTTCTCTCAAAGCCGTCTTTTCCGAGGGGCGAGCACCGCGAGCGTCAACGTTCAGGGCGTTCCCGACATCCCGCCGGGCTTTTTTACCCATTACAAACGTCGAGGAACCAGAAAGGATCGCCCTTTCGAGAGGCGAATTACGAGGGACTTCAAAAGTGTTTCGTCGAAGAAGCGTCTCGAAATCAAGAATGACTTGCTGATTGCAGGCCACTTTGAACTTCTCTGGAAACTTCTTTTCCATTCGTCGGGGATTTTAAGCCGACTTGGACTGGTATGCAAACCGGACGTGGAAACGCCGTCTGCCATTCGGCTATGATCAGGCATCTGGAAGTCCGTCAGTGCGAGGGTTGACAGGTTTTAGTTCGATTTTTTGCACGAACGCGGTTGTTTCATTTTGCTGATATATCTCTGGCTGTTCCTTGACCCATTCGACCGCCATGCGCTGCAATGCCGAGACCAAGTCTCGGAGCTTTTTTCCAGTGATGTGGACGGTTTGGCGGTTGAAGAAAAGCGTCATGCTGTCGGCTTCCTCTGCCGGTAAGAATTGCACCCTTTCCAGCCAGGCATACGGGTAAAGATTGAGGCTTCCGTCGCGCAATTCAACGCGCAATATTTGAGCGTTGGGATTCTCTCCCCAGCATTGGATTTCGTTAGACTCGGATTTGGTTTCCACGCCTCTGATTTTCATAAGCTCTCATTTTAGGATTTTTGGTGATGGAGGACTGGCGCTGGGCAATGAACTTTCGGACGCGCTGGTGAACCATCGCCATGACTCGACGGCGAGTGGCCTGGTCTTCGGCCCGTTCCGATTCACACGCCAGTTCCAAAGCCAGCGTGCGGCGACCAGAGCGGACGACGCTCTCCCGCAGTTGAAGCCTGTCGCACGTAAAAATCCGTATGCCTTTCCGGCCCCGCGAAGTCGTGACATACCACTGTTGATCGTTCGTTGCTGCTTTGACGGCCGAATCCGAGAACAACACATAGTCCACCGTTTTGCCTTGAGAGGCATAGGATGTAACGGCGTAACCCCGCACAAATTCGCGGTAGTACTTTTCCAAGACGCGTCCATCGGCCAAGCGGATGCGGCCATCCGATGAAACAGACTTAACGGTGATCAGTTCGCCGTTGGCGAGTTTGCGGCCTGTTGCGGTTTCGCCATTTCCCTTGAGTTGTAATCGGTCGCCAGCAGCCAGTTTCAATTCCTTGGGCCGACAAACATGAAAATGCTCCAGCTGGCTGAATGAAACGGCACGGATGCGCCCGCCCACCTCGACCAGCAAATGAGTGGCGGTAATATCCCACAGCCTGCCTGTTTCACCCCGGCCAATGCCGCCAGTTTTCCGCTGAAAAACGAGAACCGAATCATCGTCATAAAACCGTTTGTCGCGCTTCTGCGCTGGTGTTAGATCGCGGCGCACGCAGGCCGTGACGGCAGTATCCTCCTTCCCGATCAATCCGTCTGTTTGCAATTCACGCCGAATGTTCTCATTGAGCCGTTGAATTTCGTCCCAAGTCTGCGACACGACAACACAGGACAGTTTTTGCGCCGCCAATTTCAGGTAGTGCTCTACCAATCGCGGAATTTGGTCATTGCATTCTATGACGACGCCCAAGCGGTCGAAGCGGTCAAATGAGGCGGCCAGCTCGCCCGCCTGAGCTTCGGCCACTGCCGCTCGATACTCTTTGATCCACGATCTTTCGCCTACAGTCTTGCCCAAGGCGGGATTCTGGCGGCGGATTTCCGTCAATTCTGCCGGAACAATGCCCGAATATTTTTCAATTGCACGGAGGGCGTCCGATGCTTCCACAGCACCATGTTGCCGGGTGTCGCCGGAGAGGATGACCCGGCCGCCGTTTGCTTGAACCAGTTTCAAGAGTTCCAGCATTTGCTTTGCGCCGATTTGTCCGGCCTCATCCACAAGCACCACCGCGCCGCTTGGCACCCGCTGCCTCGCTAAAAGCTCGCTCACCGTTTGCGTTTCCTGAAACCCCGCTTCCGCAAGATCAATGGCTTGCTGGCGCTGTGGGGTCACGACCAGCACGGAATGTCCGGCTTCGGTTAAACCCTGATTGACCGCTTGCAGGGCAAAACTCTTGCCTGTGCCAGCGCCGCCTCGAAACAGAGTGATGAAGTTCCGGGATTTTAGAATTCGTTCGACGGCCAGTTTTTGGTCGTCCGCCAATCCATTGGGAATGTAATTAGGCGCAAGCGGCCAAAATCGCGAAATCCCATCATGTGCCAATGAAACAATCTGGTACTCCCGCAGGAGCATTTCGCGGGTCGTCACCCGGCCCGGCGTCTTTTCGTTGCGAATATAATTTCGTCGCTGACTTTCGGCCTGCAATTCGGCCACTGTCCAAGCCTCGCCCCGCCCATGTTCGAGCGCATGACTCCAAAGTTCACATTCACGAACCACGGAATTTCGATTGAACGAGTGATCCTCCGCCCAGGTCAACGCTTGGTCTGTCCCACCGTCCGCAGCCTGATCTCCAGGTGTGGCTTCGGGTTGAACGAGGGCGTGAAGATTTCGTTTTTCGATCCGAGAAAGCTGGCCGTCCCATAGATTTTGCAATTCATTCGTGCCGACCTTGATTTTTCTTTGCCGTTCCTTGTGCGCGATATTCTCGCGCAAGTC
>DASXZW010000102.1:0-40411 GCA_036501665.1 Verrucomicrobiia bacterium | reverse complement strand
GCGTCCACGTCCGCATGTTCCAGAAAGGTGAACAAGTGGTCCTGTTGTTTTTCCAGACGGCGACGGACTTTCTCTTCCAGGGTGGTCGGTCGCGGCGCTGTCAATAGCTGGCCGGCCCGCAGTTCCAATGCGACCCGGCATAGCAGGTCGGCGAGTTCGTCCAGAAATAATTCGTGCAATTCCGAATCCATTTCCTCACCGCCATGCTCTTCATTCTCCGCGCTGGATGATTTGTTTTTCATATAACGTCAATAATAGGTCGGAAATTTCCTGGCAGGAATTATTCCGTCTTTGTTCCGGCGTCGCAATGGAGTGCGCGCCGGTATAAGCCACGGGCTTTTTCTTAGCGTGCGAGAGGAGAGGCGATCTCTGCAGCCGGGGTTGTGGCGCAAACAAAGGCAGGCTGGCCATTTGCGAATTGCATATTTTCGAAGCTCGTTTATTGCAATATGCCGAAAATGCCCTCTCTACAATCAGCAGTTTGCCCTGTCGCGGCTTAGTCACTGGACTGGTATCAATTAAGCTAGATGTCTTTGATTTGATGAATTCGTTGGATCAATTGCAAAGAGAGTAATTCTATGAGCGTTGCCAGATTGTCAAAAGCCCATCAAAAGCCCCCGCCCCCACAAAAGCAAAAGCTGCCAGGCTCACAAAAAGCCATGCGGCCCCAACCGGTGGATGAGGACAAAAAACGAAATCCGGCGGGCAGACTTCAGGGCAAAGTGGCCATTATCACAGGCGCGGACAGCGGGATCGGAAAGTCGGTGGCATTGCTCTTCGCGCGAGAGGGGGCGGACATCTGCATTGTTTACTTGGAAGAACATGAGGATGCAAAAACGACGGCGGCGCGCATCGAGGAAATCGGCCGCAAAGTCATTCTCTGCGCCGGAGACATTGGCGAGCCGGGATTTTGTTCCAAGTGCGTTGAGCGGACGATCAAAGAATTTGGAAAACTCGATATTCTTGTTAACAACGCGGGGGAGCAGGACGAAATTGCGGGCGTGGAAGACTTGTCACCGAAACAGGTGGAAAGGACATTCAAGACCAACATTTTTGGTTTCTTTTACTTGACCCGAGCCGCCCTGCCGCACCTCAAAGAGGGCGCTTCGGTCATTAACACCACGTCGGTCCAAGCCTATGAACCCAGCTACCATCTAATGGATTACGCTTGCACCAAGGCGGCGATTCTTAATTTCACCCGGTCGTTGGCGAAGCAGCTTGCGCCCAGGAAAATTCGCGTCAACGCGGTCGCTCCCGGCCCTATTTGGACGCCTCTCATTCCCGCTTCATTCCCAGCCGAGCATTTGAAAGATTTTGGAAAGAAAACACTGTTCAAGCGGCCCGGCCAGCCCGCTGAGGTCGCGCCGAGCTACCTGTTTCTGGCCGCACAATCTGAATCTTCCTTCATTACGGGCGAAGTCATTCACGTCAATGGGGGGCAAGCCATGCCCGGTTGACGCGTGGGTCTCAAGTCAATAAAACAGAAAGGAAATAATATGCCGCGAGGAGATAAATCGAGTTATACGAGCAAACAAAAGCGTCAGGCTGAACACATCGAAGAGGGCTACGAGCATCGCGGTGTCAAACCCAAAGAGGCGAAACGACGCGCGTGGGCAACCGTGAACAAGAGCTCCCGCGGCGGAAGGAAAAGCGGCTCCGGGAGGGGCAAAAAGGAGAATCATTCCTCTGCGCGCAAGGGCGGACGTATCGGCGGCAGAGCGGCGCGTCGGCGTTGATCGGAGCGGCTGGCAGCTCGACAGATATTTCTTTATGAGCGCGGCGCGTGTTTGCCTGGCTTCTTTATCGTTTAAACTGGAAAGGTTAAATTAATGAAAGCACTTGTGTATAGAGGGCCGCGAAAAGTGCGGATCGAAAAGGTTTCCGATCCGCGCATCGAAGAGCCGACAGACGTCATTGTGAAAATCACTTCCACCAATATATGCGGGTCGGATCTGCACATGTACGAAGGGCGGACTGATGTTGAACATGGAAAAGTTCTCGGCCACGAAAACCTGGGAGAAGTCATTGAGATTGGAAAAGCTGTCAAACAGATCAAAAAAGGCGATTTGGTTTGTTTGCCTTTCAACATCAGTTGCGGTTGCTGCAAGAACTGCGAAAGGGGATTAACCGGATTTTGTTTGACTGCAAATCCTGGCAATGCCGGAGCCGCCTACGGTTATGCGGGAATGGGTCCCTACAACGGGGGTCAGGCAGAATATTTGCGCGTGCCTTACGCGGATTTCAATTGTCTGAAACTTCCAGAGGACGGGCGCGAAAGACAAGCCGATTATGTCATGCTTTCGGATATTTTTCCGACTGGCTGGCACGCCACCGAATTGGCCGGCTTGAAGCCCGGTGAATCGGTCGTCGTGTATGGCTGTGGTCCAGTTGGATTGATGGCCGCCCACTCGGCCCTGATCAAAGGCGCGAGCCAGGTCATTGTCGTGGATCGGCACAAGGACCGTCTGCGGTTGGCGGAACAAATTGGGGCGATTGCCATAGACGATTCCGACGGATCACATGTGGATAAAATCCTCGAATTGACCGGTGGCGAAGGGGCCGATCGCGGGTGCGAATGTGTAGGTTATCAATGCCATGATCCGGCGGGACACGAAGTTCCCAATATGACGATGAATGACCTGGTCAAATCCGTTCGACCGACAGGAGCCATTGGCATTGTAGGGGTCTTCGTGCCGGAAGATCCCAAGGGGGCAGATAAACTTGCCAAAAAAGGCCAGATAGCTTTCGACATAGGAGAATTCTTCGAGAAGGGACTACACATGGGGTCAGGACAGGCAAACGTTAAAGCTTATAATCGTTATCTCGCCAACCTTATCCAGTCTGGACGAGCAAAACCATCCTGGATTGTGTCGCATGAACTTGCCCTGGAAGAAGCGCCGGAGGCGTATAAACAGTTTGACTGTCGCAACGACGGATGGACGAAGGTGATTCTCCATCCAGGAGACCAAAAAAAATCTGGAGTAAGGCTGCGCGAAGGCAGAAAAAAGGACCTTGTTGCCAGCGGGCGAAATGGCCGCTGAGGGAAAGCGAATTTGACCGACAGAGCGGGCGAGTTGAGTCATCTTTAATTTTTTATGGAAACGCACATTCTATGGACAGATGTCGCGACAAGATTGATTTGCACGACGATAGGAGGTGTCGTCATTGGGTTCAATCGTGAAGAGGAGGGCAGACCCGCGGGTCTCCGCACGACCCTCCTGGTTGCGCTTGCCGCCGCGCTGTCAATGATACAAGCAAATCTGTTGCTGGGAACGGCAGGGAAAGCATCCGACTCCTTTGTTGTCCTGGATTTGATGCGTCTTCCTCTCGGAATTCTTTCCGGCATGGGCTTTATTGGAGCCGGCGCGATTCTTCGCCGGGAAAATCTGGTCTTAGGCGTAACAACCGCAGCAACTCTTTGGTTTGTGACGGTGATGGGATTGTGCTTTGGAGGGGGCCAACTCGGGTTGGGTTTCACGGCTCTGGCCCTGGGATTTTCGGCTCTTTCAGGTTTAAAATGGATTGAACATAGAATGAAACGAGATTGGAAGGCTCGTTTCACGGCGGTGGTTTCTTCTCGCCTTTTTGATCCGAAAGACCTCGTCGAAACGCTCAAATCAAACGGTTACCAAGCGACATTTTGGTCTGTCAATTTCCATCCCGATAATTCAGTTGAATTCGTTTGGAACGTGAAATGGCAGGCAAAGAAGCAGGAACACCATCCGCCGCCAATTTTGAAAGAGATTGTTAAAGATTCGTCGGTCGCGAGCATTCAGTGGATAACGCTCTAAAGCACAGGTTTGTGCGGCCAAGGTGACTTAACTCGCGCCGCAGTTTTCAAATCGTCCACAAAGGCTTTCATCATTTGATTTCGGGCCTCTTCATCTGGGGCGCGCGCTTATAAGGCCAGCGTCGAACACCGTCTGAGTCCCTTTTTGCCAGAGCGGACATGCCTGACAACGATTGGCCGCGACTGTCAATTGGAGGAGAGTAAAGGGTTTCGAGATGCCGGGAATTTCCTCTGATTTCGTAATCGCCCTCATACGGATTGATTGAGAGGTCCCTTCACCCCGCATAATTCGCGTAATGAAGCCGCATTCTTTGGGGCGCGAACATTCAGGTCGTTGTTAAAATAAGCATAAACCCGACGGCCAGCGATAATCTGTTCGCGGATCAATTTTGCCCAGGGCGCAAGCTCCGTTTGCGTGTAGTCATGACGAGGGCCGCCGGACAATCCGTGAAATCGAATGTAGGCGAAATTGGCCGTGACCGAAAAATCCTCCGGCATTTTCATCGAACTGACCCAAACCAAGGCGGCGTTGTGATTTTGCAGCAGAGTTTTTGTTTCGGAGTCGAACCAGGTTGAGTGGCGAAACTCAAACGCGTGTGAATAGTCTTGCGGCAATCGTCGAAGGAACACATTAAGTCTCTTTATGTCCTTCGGGAAATTAGGCGGAAGCTGCCATAAGATTGGCCCCATTTTGGAATGAAGCGGGCGGATGCGTCGAAAAAACTTGTTGACCGAACCTTGCAGATCATTCAGCCGTTTTATGTGCGTAATGAACCGGCTTCCCTTGATCGCAAAAACAAATCCGTGTGGAGCGCGTTCCCGCCATGAATGAACTGCGCTTAATCCCGGCAGACGATAAAAAGTGGCATTGATCTCCACCGTGTTAAACTGACGCGCATAAAAAACAAAATGGTCGCGCGGTTTGACCTCGCTATAGAAGTCATCCGCCCACTCTTTATATTCCCATCCACTTGTCCCGATAAACGCTTCGCTTACCGCCATATAAATGATTGTCTTCCTTGCCGTTCTGTAAGGACACCGCGCGAATAATCCCGCTGAATTTGCCGAGCTGAAATCAATTCAAGCATCTAACATTCCCTCAACTTTTTCCGGGTAAGGCTGACGGCGGGTAAATTCCCGATACTGCATTTTGCAATTCTTCGCTCCTGAAATTTGCGCAATTCGCAAACCGATTTTGGCGGTTTAAGCACAGAAAAACTTTGGCGGGCATTTTGCTTGAGGAGAAGGGCTATGAGCGACACATGTGCGGACTTTTTGATTGAACGGCTCCATCAATGGGGGATTAAACGTATCTTTGGGTATCCTGGGGACGGCATCAACGGGATCATGGGCGCACTAGAGCGGGCTGAGAAAAATTCGCACAGGATTGAGTTTATTCAAGCAAGGCACGAGGAAATGGCGGCATTCATGGCCTGCGCCCACGCAAAGTTTACCCGCGAAGTAGGCGTCTGTTTGGCTACCTCCGGTCCGGGCGCGATTCACTTGTTGAACGGGCTTTACGACGCGAAGATGGATCACACTCCGGTTGTTGCCATCGTCGGACAGTCCTCGCGTCAGGCAATTGGCGGAAGTTATCAACAGGAAGTGGATTTGCTGTCGCTCTTCAAAGATGTGGCGGGCGAATATGTTCAGCAGGCTTCGCACCCCGCCCAAATCCGCCATTTGGTGGATAGGGCGGTTCGCATTGCCAAGGCGGAGCGAACCGTGACTTGTATTATTATCCCCGCCGATTTGCAGGAAGAGAGAGCGGTTAAACAACCAGAACATCTTCATGGAACGGTGCATTCGGGAATAGGTCACGCGCGAGTGCTAATTCTTCCGGCGCAGTCGGAACTGCAAAAAGCAGCCGACATTCTCAACGAAGGAAAGCGAGTGGCGATATTGGTAGGCGCTGGGGCGCTAGGCGCCAGCGAAAGCGTAATTTCCTGCGCCGATCTTCTTGGAGCAGGCGTGGCGAAGGCGTTGTTGGGCCGCGCGGCATTGCCGGATGGTTTGTCCTTTGTCACTGGTTCCATTGGGTTACTGGGCACGAAACCGAGTTGGGATTTGATGCAGGAGTGCGACACTCTTCTGCTCGTAGGCACGAGTTTTCCGTATTCGGAATTCCTTCCCAAAGAGGGTCAGGCACGCTGCGTCCAAATTGATATTGACCAGCGGATGCTGAGCCTGCGCTACCCGGCGGATGTTCTTCTCGCCGGCGACGCCAAGGAAACGCTGGAGGCTCTGATTCCGTTGTTGAAACGAAAGGAAGACAGGTCGTGGCGCGAGAAAATTGAGAAGGCGATCGTCGAATGGTGGAAGGTTTTGGAAGCGCGCGCCATGAACGACGCGCATCCGCTCAACCCGCAGCGTGTGTTTTGGGAACTTTCCCCTTTGCTGCCGGACAACTGCATTTTGACTTCGGATTCCGGCTCGGCAGCCAATTGGTTTGCGCGCGATTTAAAGATCAGGCGAGGCATGATGGCCTCGCTTTCAGGAAATCTGGCGACGATGGGACCCGGAGTGCCCTACGCGATTGCCGCAAAATTCGCCTTTCCGAACCGGGCCGTATTAGCGTTCGTCGGTGACGGGGCGATGCAAATGAATGGAAATGGCGAACTCGTCACCATTGAGAAGTATTGGAAGCAGTGGAGCGACCCTCGGTTGATTATTCTGGTGCTCAACAACGGCGATTTGAACCAGGTAACCTGGGAGCAACGTGTCATGAATGGAGATGCTAAATACGAGGCTTCTCAGGAATTGCCAGAATTTCGTTACGCCGCCTACGCTGAATCGCTGGGGCTCAAGGGAATTCGTTTGGACAATCCTGAAGACGTCGCCTCCGCATGGAGAGAGGCGTTGACATCTGATCGGCCGGCGGTAATCGAAGCCAAGACAGACCCCGAGGTGCCCCCCTTGCCGCCTCATATCACGCTGACGCAGGCGCGGCACTTCATGGGTTCGCTCGCGGGCGATCCGGCGCGGGGACGAATGTTCACGCAAGCGGTCAAAGATATGGTGGAGAGTTTCGTGCCTCATCACTCATGAGGGAGGCCCGAACGTGGATGATAACATTCAACGAATCGAAGCCAGCGCCTTTACAATTCCGACGGAAACTCCTGAGTCGGATGGCACGGCCGAATGGTCATCCACAACACTGATATTGGTGCGGGTTGAAGCAGAGGGAACCGAGGGACTTGGCTACACTTACGCTCACGAATGTTGCGCCCCTTTCATTCGAAAAACACTTTTCCCCATTGTCCTGGGAAAAAGCCCTTTCGCCACAGCTTCACTTTGGAATGAAATGAATGTGGCCGTCCGTAATTTTGGACGGGACGGCGTTGTCTCCTCCTCTATTGCCGCTGTTGAAATGGCTTTATGGGATCTGAAGGCCCGCTTGCTCAAACTTCCGTTTGTCAAATTGCTCGGCGCCGTTCGCGACAAAATTCCGGTCTATGGCAGCGGCGGCTTTACTTCCTATTCTGACGAACAACTTTCCAGGGAATTTTCCAAATGGATCGCAGAAGGAATTTTGATGGTCAAAATGAAAGTGGGCCGCCAGGCCGATCTGGACCCCGCGCGAGTCGCCGTCGCTCGCCGAGCCATCGGCGATTCGGCGCAACTGTTTGTTGACGCCAACGGCGCTTATTCCACCAAGCAAGCCCTTAGATTGGCCGCCGCCTTTTCGGAACAAAACGTGCGATGGTTTGAAGAGCCGGTCAGTTCCAACAATTTGCCAGGCCTGCGTTTCATTCGCGAACATACGCCGCTTTTGAGCGTCTTCCACATCGGCAGAAATGATTCCGACATGGATGTTGCCGCCGGAGAATATAATTACGATCTTCGGCAAGCACGCACTATGCTGGAAGCGGAGGCGGTGGATGTTTTGCAAGCGGACGCGACCCGATGCGGGATCACCGGCTTCCTGCAAACGGCGGAGCTTTGCGAGGCGTTTGAAATTCCACTTTCCGCGCATACCGCGCCCGCGCTCCATGCGCATCTCTGTTGCGCCACACGCCGTGTGCGGCATGTCGAATATTTCTTCGATCATGTCCGCATCGAACAAATGCTCTTTGATGGACCGACAACGCGGCAGGAATCCGGTTATTTGCGGCCGGATTTGCAAAGGCCCGGCTTTGGTCTCGAATTCAAAGCCTCGGATGCCGAAAAATTTAAGGTCAACATATGAGCGCGCACAAACCGCCCCTTTCGCATACACGCCATGAGCCAAACAATTCGTGGCCGGGCGATGCGCATTCGCTTGAGGCGCGTTTAAAGGAAAAAATCGACGGCGAAGTGCGGTTTGACTCCGGCTCGCGCGCGCTCTATTCCACGGATTCCTCCAACTATAGGCAAATTCCCATCGGTGTGGTGTTGCCAAAGACAATTGAGGACATTGTAAATACGGTTTCGATTTGCCGCGAATTCAAGGCCCCCATTTTGTCGCGCGGCGGCGGCACCAGCCTCGCCGGTCAAACCTGCAACGTGGCTGTCGTCCTGGATTTTTCCAAATACCTCCACAAAATCATTGAGTTCAAGCCGGAGGAAAAATTCGCCCGCATCCAGCCTGGCATTGTTCTTGACGATTTGCGGGCCGAAGCGGAGAAGCATCATCTTACTTTCGCGCCCGATCCTTCGACTCACAATCATTGCACGCTGGGCGGCATGATCGGCAACAATTCCTGCGGCGTCCATTCCGTCATGGCGGGAAAAACGGTGGATAACATCGAAGAGCTGGAAATCCTGACTTATGACGGACTGCGAATGCGGGTCGGCAAAACGAGCGATGAAGAACTGGAAAAGATCGTCCGTGAAGGAGGGCGGCGCGGCGAGATTTATCTCAAGCTGAAAAATCTTCGTGACAAATACGCCGAGTTGATTCGCAAACGTTATCCGAAAATTCCCCGGCGCGTCTCTGGTTACAATCTTGACCAGCTTCTGCCCGAAAACGGTTTCAATGTGGCACGGGCGCTGGTGGGCAGCGAAGGAACATGTGTCGTGATTTTGGAAGCCAAAGCAAGATTCGTTTACAGTCCTCCCATCCGCTGCCTCACAGCCCTCGGCTATCCTGACATTTATTCGGCGGGGGACCACGTAATGGAGGTTCTGGCGGGCAAGCCCATTGGTCTGGAAGGGGTTGATGATGTCCTCGCTCGAAACATGAAGATCCTCAAGATGCACGATGAAGACCTCAAGCTTATGCCCGAAGGCAAAAGCTGGCTCATCGCGGAATTTGGCGGTGAGACGCGCAAGGAAGCCGAAGCGAAGGCGCACGCATTGATGGATGCGCTCAAGAAACTACCCAACCCGCCGAGCATGAAGATTTTTGACGACCCGCTGGAAGAGGAAAAAATTTGGAAGGTGCGCGAAGCAGGTTTGGGCGTGACCGCTCGTGTTCCGGGAGACCCCGTGACCTGGGAAGGCTGGGAAGACAGCGCCGTGCCGCCTGAGAAACTGGGAACCTATCTTCGAGCCTTGCGCAAACTTTTTGAAAAATTTGGGTACGAGTGCTCTCTTTACGGCCACTTCGGAGATGGCTGCATCCACACACGCATTGATTTTGGACTGAAGAATAAAAAGGGAATTGAGAAATACCGGCAGTTTGTCAAAGAAGCGGCGGAACTGGTGGCGAGTTTGGGCGGATCAATTTCTGGCGAACATGGCGACGGTCAATCCAAAGCGGATTTGCTCCCGATCATGTTCGGGGAGGATTTGGTGCAGGCATTCCGGGAGTTCAAGGCCATTTGGGACCCGGAAAACAGGATGAACCCCGGAAAGGTTGTCAACGCATTTCACAACGACGAGAACTTAAAGCTCGGCGTCAATTATAATCCGTGGCAGCCGAAAACGCATTTTCATTATGGCGAAGATGGGAACAATTTCCCCGAAACCCTCTTGCGTTGCGTCGGCGTCGGAACCTGCCGACGCGGCGATACTGGCACGATGTGTCCGAGCTACATGGTGACGCGAGAGGAACGTCATTCGACTCGCGGACGCGCCCGTCTGCTTTTTGAGATGCTCCAAGGTGAAATTATTCGTGACGGTTGGCGCAGCAAAGAGGTCAAAGAAGGACTGGAACTTTGTCTGGCGTGCAAAGGTTGTAAATCCGATTGCCCCATGCACGTTGACATGGCGACTTACAAAGCGGAATTCCTGGCCCACTACTATGAAGGCAGATTGCGGCCACGACATGCCTACTCGATGGGGCTGATACACCGCTGGGCGAAGATTGCTTCCATCATGCCCGGCTTTGTGAACGCCTTGGGCAACATGCCCTTCATCGGAAATGCGCTTAAATGGATTGGCGGCATTTCGCAGAAAAGAAAGCTGCCACAATTCGCCTCGGAAACTTTTCGTGACTGGTGGAACAAACGCGACGCAGTCAATTCCGGCAAACCGCAGGTCCTTCTTTGGGTTGATACCTTCAACAATCATTTTCATCCCGGCGTTTTAAAGGCGGCTGTAGAAGTTTTGGAAGCGACCGGCCATCAAGTTCGTTTGCCCAAGCAAGGTCTTTGCTGTGGTCGCCCGCTTTACGACTTTGGGATGCTGAAGACCGCGCGAAAGATGCTCGCAGACATCTTGCTTTCTTTGCGGGAAGATATTCGAGGTGCCATTCCCATCGTTGGACTGGAACCAAGCTGCGTCACAGTATTTCGCGATGAGCTCAAAAGACTCTTCCCCTTTGACGAGGATGCGACACGGCTGTCCGATTCGGTAAAAACATTGAGCGAATTTCTGGTCGAAACCGATTTTCAATTTCCTCGTTTGGCTCATAAGGCCCTCGTTCACGGCCACTGCCATCAACATGCCGTTCTCAAAATGAAAGCCGAACGCAAATTGTACAAGAGCCTTGGCTTGGAATTTGAAATCCTTGACTCGGGTTGTTGTGGAATGGCCGGATCATTCGGTTTCGAGTCCGAGCATTACGAAGTTTCCGTTCGTTGCGGCGAGCGCGTCCTCCTCCCTTCCGTGCGCGAGGCGGACAATGACATGTTGGTCGTGATGGACGGATTTAGCTGTCACGAACAGGTTGAGCAATTAGCCCATCGCAAGCCAATGCACACGGCGGAACTTTTATTAAAGGCGTTGCGCGAGGGAAGCCATTCAAACCCTGAGGGGAAGGAAATTCATGTCAAGATGACGGTTCCCGAAATGCAGGAGCAGTCCGCATTGGGACGGCGCAATAGCGTTACTGTTTTAGAGGAAGCCAAATGAATTCCCCCAAACAACAAAACGAAGTTGTCATGATTACCGGCGCGAGCGCCGGAATCGGGCGGGCGACAGCGCAAGCCTTTGCTCGGCGGGGCGCGTGGATTGGATTGCTGGCCCGCAGCGCGGAACGATTGGAGGCTGCCCGCGAAGAAGTTGAATCTCTCGGCGGACGCGGCTTGGTGCTGGTCGCGGACGTGGCGGATGACAAGGCTGTCGAGGAGGCTGCGGCGCGGTTGGAAAAAGAGTTCGGGCCGATTGATATTTGGATCAATAATGCGATGGCCTCCGTTTTCTCGCCGATTGCCGAAATGGAACCTTCCGAATTCAGACGGGTGACTGAGGTGACCTATTTGGGTTACGTGTGGGGAACCCTGGCCGCGTTGCGTCGAATGCGGCCTCGCAATCGCGGCGTTATTATTCAAGTGGGTTCAGCCCTCGCCTATCGCGGTATCCCGCTTCAATCCGCTTATTGCGCTGCCAAACATGCCATCGAAGGTTTCACCGATTCGCTTCGTTGCGAATTAATTCACGACAAAAAGGACATTCACGTTTGCATCGTCGAAATGCCCGCTGTCAATACTCCGCAGTTTGCCTGGGTGAGAAGCCGGTTGCCAAACAAAGCGCAACCGGTGCCTCCAATTTTTCAACCCGAAGTGGCTGCTGACGCCATTGTCTTTGCCGCCACGCATCGTCGCCGCGAAATCTACGTGGGCTTTCCTACGGTAAAGGCAATCGTGGGCAACAAAATCGCGCCTGGATTTCTTGACCGTTACCTGGCCCGCAATGGATTTAAGAGTCAGCAAACGGATGAGCCAAAAAATCCAAACCAACCCGACAACCTATGGAATCCAGCGCCGGGGGCCTTTGCAGCCCACGGTTCCTTCGATCAAAACGCGCGCCAGTCCAGTTGGCAAATGATTTTAAATAAACATCGCTGGGCATTCCTTTGTTCGTGCATTGCCGGCATTGCCATACTGGCGGTAATCGCTTCGCAACTATGAAAACCAAAATCATCAATCAAAATCCCAAAACCATTGCACTCATTTGCGATACCGGAGACGAAGTTCTTTCTGCCCTCAAAAAAACGGCCGAAGAATTTTGCCTCGCGGCCTGCCATTTCACTGCCATCGGCGCGTTTCAAGAGGTCACGCTCGGTTTTTTTGATCTGACAAAAAAAGAATATAAAAAGACAGTTGTGACCGAACAATTGGAAGTTCTGTCGCTCATCGGGGACATCTCGCTTGATGGAGACAAACGTCAAATTCATGCCCATGTGGTGGTGGGTCGGGCGGATATGACCACCCGAGGTGGCCATCTGATCAACGGCGTGGTGCGCCCCACCTTGGAAGTCATTTTGGTGGAGTCGCCGACTCATTTAAAACGCCGCCACAACGCTGAAGTGGGTTTGGCGTTGATTGATCTCGACGCGAGTTCATGAGCGCCGTCTCCATTGAAAATCATGGCATCATCGGAAATCAGGAAACTGCGGCCTTGGTTTGTAATGACGGGACCGTTGATTTCATGTGCTTTCCGCGTTTCGATTCGCCATCCGTATTCGCGTCTCTTCTTGATGCCGAGAATGGCGGTTTTTTCAAGGTTGAACCAGTTGCCGGAGATTTTGACCGACATCAATTCTATCGTCCCGATACAAACATCCTCGAAACCACGTTTCGATCCGACGACGCCACTGTCATCGTTTGCGACTTAATGGCCGTGGGGCGCGCAGCGCCTCCCCGCTGCCTTGTCCGGCGGGTAGAAACAATCCGGGGAGCCGTCTCGTTCCGTATGGTCTGCGCTCCAAGATTTGATTATGGCCGGGCTAACCATGTGGTTGAAAAAAATCGCGGGGGAATTTTGTTCACTCCCGAAAAAGCAAGGTTGCCCGCCATGCTCTTGCGAGCAAACATGCCTCTTGAGCGTGCGAATGGCTGCGCTTGGGCCTGCTTTCAATTAAACGCTGGCCAGTCAGCGTGGTTTGTTCTCGATGAGGCGTTCTCGCGTTTGCCGTGGCCGAATAAGCGATGGATCGAAAACACGATACAAGAGACAGGTCAGTATTGGGAATCATGGGTCAAACAGTCGGTTTATCGAGGTCGCTGGCGCGAAATGGTCAGCCGTTCGGCTCTCACACTGGCTTTGTTGATGTCCAAGTCGGATGGCTCCATCGTCGCGGCGCCGACCTTTGGCCTTCCTGAATGGCCGGGCGGCGACAAAAATTGGGACTATCGCTACTCATGGATTCGGGATGCTTCCTTCGCGTTGGACGCTTTTCTTAAACTTGGCTTTACCAAGGAGGCTGACTCGATTATGGGATGGCTGGAAAAGCGATGTCGTCATGCCACAGGAAAGCCCCCTCTTCAAGTCGTATACCGGCTGGATGGCAGACGGATGCTTCCCGAGCGCAAGTTGGATTGCCTGAACGGTTACAAAGCTTCCCGCCCCGTCCGAATCGGCAATGCCGCATCCCAACAACTTCAGCTCGATATTTACGGCGAACTTATGGATTCGGTCTTCTTGTATAGCGAAAATGGCGGAAAAGTTTCGTCGGAATTCTGGCGTCATATCTGTTCCCTTGTCGAATGGGTCTGCGACAACTGGAAGCGGCCTGACGACAGCATCTGGGAAATTCGCGACGGCGCCCGTCCCTTTCTATATTCTCGCGCCATGTGCTGGCTCGCCCTGGACCGTGCGGTGAAACTGGCGCAGCGTCATTCGTTTCAAGTTCCATCCGACCGCTGGCTGGGAATACAACAAAAGCTCCACGAAAACATTTATTCGAGGTTCTGGAATCCGAAGCTGCGCTCCTTTGTCCAATATCAAGGCGCAAAGATTCTGGATGGATCTCTTCTCTTGCTTCCAAGGGCTGGTTTTATCAATTCAGACGATTCCCGATGGAGATTAACTTTAAAGGCAATTCGGGATCACCTCGTCGAGGACTGTTTCGTTTTTCGCAACCGACCCGTTCCGTTGTCGAAGAATCACGCACCGCAGAAAGAAGGCTCGTTTTCCGCCTGCACTTTTTGGTACGTCGAAGCTTTGGTCAAAGCAGATGAATTGACCATTGCGCGACAAGTGTTTGAGAAGTTCTTAGGATACGCCAACGAACTTGGTCTATTCGCGGAGCAACTGGGGCCGCGACACGAGCATTTGGGAAATTTTCCCCAGGCGCTTTCGCACATTTCCCTAATCCGAGCCGCCTGCGATCTGGATGAACGACTTTCCCGGACCCAATCGGGTGAAAAACATTCTTTGTCCAAGTAATGAAGGCGCGTCGGTGCCAGTAAAATACATCTCGAATTGCTGCTCGGTGGCATAAAAATCTGTTGACTACTGTGGTTGAAATTCTTCTGCTTGGAATCGGGTTGCGTCATTCAGCATGTTAATGTTGTTGAACATGACGTAGGCCGGGCGGCCGGGTGGGATCAGCCTGGCAACCTGTTGTAATTCCACACAGGTGAAAACTTGCTTAAAATCCCTTCCGCCATGGAGGCGGAAATAAACAAGATCATCAGTGACAATCCGGGCTAGGAAAGGGTCAATGACGTGAGTTAAATCCAATTCCAAACAGAGCGACAAAATCAAGCTTTCCGGCCAATTCCCCCGCGGCTCCCAAAGCAGCTTTAATTCTCGTCGTTCAATGGTTTTAAAAAAATGCCGCATATGGTCGAGATTGGGTGGAGTCGGTGTGAAACTGGCGGGACATTGGAAGAGAACCAGACCAGCGCGAAGGGCTTTCGCACAAGCGCGCGTGGTTTCCCACGCTTGTTGCACGATGGAGGAGGATTGAAATGCCCCGCACTGGTGAAGTTCCTGCGGTGTGAGTTTCGTCTTAAGCCGGTGGTAAGTTGGACTGTTGGACGTATGGGTGATCAGTTGCCATGCTTTTAGAGTGAACTCAAAATGCGGCGGCATAAGTGCGCGCCAGTGTTGCAAGGTGGCGATTCTCGGCGGCTGGTAAAATGTCTGTTGCACTTCGGCCACGGGAAAACGTTTGGCATATTCATTTTTAGGCAGCGGAAATCCGCAACAACCGATTTTTGGATAGGCCATGCTCATTTTTCAATATCGCGGGAAATGTCGGTTTTGCCATTCGTTCAATTTCGAATCGCAGACAGCGGCCACGAATGACCCCCTCTTGGCTTCTTTCGATACCCAGCACCGGTTGCAGGTCTTTGCGGAGGAAAGTCCGTTCCGAAGCCAGAAGAAGGTGAAGCTTTGCCCCGGTCTCCTTTAGCGATCAAGAAGTTTTTGGCTGAGTCCGACGAGGCATTCAATCGCCGTTGACCTCTTTATTGCGGACTTCGTCCAATCGAATTCCCACACGCGCAGGCTCCCTTCTGCTGAATTGGTTTCGTAAACTCTGATCATGCCTTATTTTTGACAGTGGTTCTAATTACTGCTACGCCGATAAAAACTTGCACCCGAATTGTAACCCGATTTTGAAATTTGGGATTTTATGAGCGCACCTGAGTTTAGACAGCGGCTTGATATAACCTATTTAAAATAAGTAAGTTGCAATGAAAATAAACGCCGGAAAAGGATGGCTAAAACTGGCTAAAATCGCCTTTTTTATTGTGTAAAGGTAATGCTCCTCTACCACTGAGCTAAGCGCGCAAACTGTGATTTCTCCGAGGAGAGTCCACAAGGTTGCCGAGAACCTGTATCGCCTCGAATCATCAGCAGGATATTATGCTTTGGTTATGCGGGGCGGCAAGCAATTTCACCGTTCGCTAAAAACCAAGAATCGAAAGCTAGCTACTGACGTTTGAGGGAGATCAGGTGTGGATTATATTTTTGGCATTGAAGGCAGGCTCGGCTTCCCTGTCCATTCCTCCTTGCTACAAGTCCAGACCGAAAGATAGGCTGAAAATTATATATACAAATCGTCTATTATGACGAATTATATTAAAAAAATTATTTTATTCGTCTAAATTGACGAGTCGAGTATTATTATTTTAATCGTCAATTATGCCGAATAGATTGACATTTATAATTCAATTCGTCATAATAGGCGTGTTATGAAAATAACAAAACAAGTCACGGACGAGTTTGTTCTCCATGAATTGGGCGAACGCCTGGCCAGAATTCGGCTGGATCGCAATTTCACTCAGGCGCAATTGGCGACAGAGGCTGGCGTCTCCAAGCGCACCGTGGAACGGCTGGAAGCGGGGACGGTGGGGACGCAGTTGTCCGGCTTCATCCGCGTTTGCCGAGCACTGGGCATGATTGAACGTCTCGATCTGCTCGTCCCTGAGCCGATCCCTAGCCCGATTGAACAATTAAAAATGGCGGGCCGGAGACGGCAGCGCGCTTCGACGGCCAAACCAGCCAGACTTTCAGAGGGGAAATGGCAATGGGGGGATAAACCATGACTGTGGCCGAAGTTCGACTTTGGGGACGAACCATCGGGGCCGTTTCGTTGGAGGATGGAAGCAGCTATACCGTATTCCAATATGAGCCGCCATTCGCACGGAGCAGGATTGAAGTTTCACCCATCGCCATGCCGCTTCGCGATCGAGTGTATAGCTTTCCTGAATTGCCGCTGAGAACATTTCACGGCTTGCCTGGCCTGCTGGCAGATTCGTTGCCCGACCGATTTGGCAACGCCTTGATTGACGCCTGGCTGGCGACGCAAGGCCGGACGCCCGGCAGCTTTAACGCGGTGGAAAGGCTTTGTTATACCGGCGAGCGCGGCATGGGCGCGTTGGAGTTTGCGCCCGCCATCGGGCCAAAACCCCAACAGGCGAAGAAGATTGAGATTGATGCCCTGGTTAAACTGGCTTCGGAGATTTTAACCCACCGCAAGAACCTCAAAGCCTCTTTCGCTAACGCCGAAAAGAAAAAAGCATTGGCCGACATTTTGCGCGTTGGCACTTCCGCTGGCGGCGCGAGGGCCAAGGCTGTCATCGCCTGGAACCGCCAAACCAATGAAGTTCGTTCCGGGCAGATCGCAGCCGGAGAGGGGTTTGAATACTGGCTGCTTAAATTTGACGGGGTTAGTGGCAACAAGGACAAGGAACTGGAAGACCCCCAGGGTTTCGGCGCCATTGAATACGCCTACTATTTAATGGCCAAGACCGCCGGCGTCACCATGAGTGAGTGTCGCCTGCTGGAAGAAGGCGGTCGCCGTCACTTCATGACCCGGCGTTTCGACCGGCTTGACGGCGGTGGGAAGCTCCACATGCAGTCGCTCGGCGCGCTGGCGCATTTTGATTTTAATAACCCGGGGGCCTACGCCTACGAACAAGCGTTTCTCGTCATTCGTCAGTTGAATTTGCCGATGGCCGCAGTCGAAGAACAATTCCGGCGGATGGCGCTGAACATCATCGCCCGCAATCAGGATGACCATGTCAAGAATATTGCATTCTTGATGGACAGGGCCGGGGAATGGTCGCTCGCGCCGGCCTTCGACGTGATTTACAGCTACAACCCGGACGGCAATTGGACGGCACGACATCAGATGACCATGAACGGCAAACACGACGGATTTTCGCTAAACGATTTTCGCGCCTGCGGGAAAAGCGCCTTAATGAAGCGCGGCCGGGCTGAGGCCATTGTCGAGGAGGTTCGCGACGCCGTCGCCAAATGGCCGCACTTCGCGGAGCAGGCGAAGGTGCTGGACAAGTGGCGAAAACAAATCCAGCGCCACTTGAGGCTGAATTTGCCACGCACATAAACCCTTTCCGGTTCGGATACGCGACGCGTCAACAAAACTTCTTTGCGATCCTAGAGGTACATGCCTTCTACGATCTGTAAGGGGTGAGCAACAATGTGCTTGCGTAACAACGTTGGTCAGTTCAAGATCAAACCTGAACTGACCCAGTCTTAACCCTCAAATTCGATCGCATTACATGTGGCTGAAGAAGTTCAATTCACGCCGTAGCGGGTTGCTGCCACGATTGTGTTGCTTCTATTTCCTAATGGCGGCGGCAATCGTCGCGCAGGAAAAAGTCCCGAGTTATCTGATGGCAAGTCGCCTTCCCGAAACGACGGCAACCACGTTGACCATTCTCGGTTATCCCGGTTCGACCAATCTGGTTCAATATGCAAACGCTCTCGACGGTCTGAACCCATGGATTCCCTTGACGAAGATCGTATTGACAAACAGCACGCTGAGGGTAATCGATCCGACTTTGCTGCAAGGTAGCCAGCGGTTCTATCGCGTACAGACGTTGGGAGCCACACCCTTGAATGTGCCTGGCGATTTTGTGTGGATACCGCCTGGCCAATTTCTGATGGGCAGTCCTGTCACGGAGCAGGACCGTGACCCGACCGAAGGCCCGCAGACCTTTGTCACAATCACCAGAGGATTCTACATGTGCAACCATCTGGTCACTCAAGGCGAATACTTGGCGCTCATGGGAAACAACCCAAGCGCTTTTACGGGCGACACCAACCGGCCGGTTGAATCCACGGAATGGTACGGCGCGACTAATTATTGCGCGACTTTGACGCAAGTTGAGCAATCAGCCGGGCGGCTGCCAGCCACCTGGTGTTACCGGCTGCCCACCGAGGCGGAGTGGGAATACGCGTGCCGCGCGGGAACCACCACGCGCTTCAGTTACGGAGACGATCCGACTTACACTCAACTTCCCAATTACGGGTGGTACGACGGGAACAGCTACAGCACCAACAAACCCCCCGGCGGGTCGTACCTTGTCCAAGGCCGTTATTACACGACCCATCCAGTGGAGCAAAAGATGCCCAATCCTTGGGGTTTATGGGATATGATCGGGGAGGTTTCCGAATGGTGCCTGGACTGGTTCGCGCCTTATTCCGGAGGTACGGCTGTTGACCCGCAAGGACCAGTCAGCGGCACGGAACGCGTCGTGCGCGGCGGCAGTTGGCTTGATGACCCTGATGGTTGTCGGTCAGCTTCCCGGTACGGCACTGAACCCGAAACAGCAAGCAGCATATACGGCTTCCGCGTAATAATAGCGCCGGCCCAACCTTGAGAGGCATTCTTAAAATCATACTCCAAATGAAAACTTATTTGCCGATGATTTTTCTCGCCTGCCTTCTTTTCGCGGCGGTTCGCAGTCAAGCCCAGGATCCTGACGCTCTAGGCACCCCCAACATCGGGGAGCGTTTGTTTTTGGAAACCCGATTCTCCGAGTATTTCTTCACCAACTCAGGCGGCAACGCGAATTTTAAACTGTCTCACGGTGATCCAGTGATGAACACTACCGTCACCATTTCCAGTCCCTTGCCTGGACCGTTCGCCGGCCAGGCAATGAACTGCCGCGCCTGCCATTTGGTGGAGGAGCATGAAAATTTCGGCAACCGGACTTACGCGGATTTCGCCCGGCGCAGTCCGATTCCGGCCAACGGCGATGCGCGCACACAGACGCCGCGCAACGCAATCGATCTGGTGGATTCCCTGCTGCCACATTCCACGCCGCTGTTCCTTCACTACGACGGGCAGTTTGCGACCGTGCAGGATTTGATCATCGAAACCCTGACCGGGCGCAACTACGGCTGGAAGCCGACGGAATACGCTACAGCAGTCAAACATATTGTGAGCATTATTCGGAATGATTCCGGCTCCGGCGCGCTGGCGACGCAGTACGGCAGCTCGGCTTACTGGCAGGCGTTTAACGGTGGAGAATCAATATTGAGTCAATACCAGATTTTGCCCTCCTATCGGCTTTTCGACGTGACGGTTACAAACCCCGCCGCCGCAAATTATGTGAGCGACGAACAGATCCTCAACGGCATAGCAGCCTTGATCGAGTCTTACCTTGAAACCCTGGTTTTCTCACAGGATGCCAGCGGCCAGTTTAATGGATCGCCTTATGATAATTTTTTGATTAAGAATGGACTGCCGAGGCAGCCCGCGGGGAATGAAACGCCGTTTCAATACAGTCAACGTCTGCTGCAACTGATCAGCAACCTGCCCAACCCGCAATTTGTGACCGATCCGGCCGACGGCCATTTTCAGACCCATGACCAGACCTTCGAATTTGGCCCAACCGAACTGGCCGGGTTGAAGATTTTTTTTGCAGTCCCCCAAAACCCAGGCTCGCAAGGCATTCAGGGCGCGACCGGCAATTGCGTGAAGTGCCACACACCACCGGCGTTCACGGATTTTCTTTTTCACAACAACGGGGCGGCGCAGGAGGAATACGATGCCATTCACGGCGCGGGCTCGTTTATGACTCTTGCGATTCCAGAATTGGGCGAGCGCGAAACCAATTACGACGCCTACCTGGAACCGACCACCAACCACCCAAACGCCGCCGGGACATTTATCGCGCCCCCAACTTTGGCCCAACCGGGGCAGGTTGACCTCGGCATGTGGAACGTTTTCGCCAACCCGGATATTCCTGGGCCACAAGCAGCGTTGCAGCAGATCCTGCTACTGCTGATTCCAGCGCCAAAACCGCAAATCAACGGCGTGAACATGACTGGAACCAATTTGATGGTCACCGGCACAGGCGGTGCGCCGGGGTGGACTTATTATCTGTCATTCTCGACAACTCTCTCGCAGGCAGCAACGAATTGGACCATTATCTCAACCAACGTATTTGACAGCGAAGGCGGTTTCAACTTCACCAGTCCCATTCTCGCCAGTGCGCAGGGATTTTACCGAGTTTCAGTGGCGCCTCCATCACCGGCTCTGGCGCTGCCGCATATGATCGCCCTCTTCAAGACGCCCAACGTCCGCGACCTCGGAAGTTCGGACCCGTATCTCCACACCGGTCGAATGGATACGATTGAAGAGGTGATTTCATTCTATCAAACTTTTTCGGCTCAGGCCCGGGCCGGGACCGTTAGAAATGGCGACCCGGAATTGCGTGGAATTTCATTGGACAATACTGCGGTCCAGCCCCTGGCGGCTTTCCTGCGTTCCCTGAATGACGATTATTTCGACATCCCCTGCCCGTGCCAATGACCCATCCTTAAGAAAGAGTTGCGCGGACGGTTTAGTTCGCAATGAGGCGAAAGAAAAGATTCCCAGTTGCTGGCGGCAAGGTGATGCTTTTGTTTGTTCCGTCATCATGAATGCTGTAACCGGCGCTCAACCAGCCGTTGGCGTTCCCCGCGTCCGAATTTTGTTGCAGCCCAAATCCCACGAAGGACGACGGCCACCGCACTGCGATTCCAGTATCCGATCTGCTAATGCCTAAAAAAATCTGCGGCATTCCCAGGCTGATGCGATTATTTCCAGCATCCGCGACGTAAAGGCGGCCAGCGCCGTCCACCGCGATGCCGCTTGGGGCGTCGAAATTGGCGAAAGTGCCAATGCCGTCCGAGCCCCCGATTACGCCGGGGATGCCCCCGATCGTTTCAACCATACCGTCACTGGTTATCTTCCGGATGGTGGAGTTGCCGGAATCTGCTACATATAAATTGCCCGCACTGTCCACCGCCAGGCCATACGGGTAGTCGAACCGCGCTGCAATGCCCGCTCCGTCTGCCCAACCCGGCTTGCCCGCGCTACCCGCCAGTGTCGTGACCACCCCGACACTGGTTATTTTTCGAATGGTGAAGTTGCCGGAATCCGCCACATAGATATTGCCATTTGTGTCCACCGCGACACCGTTGGGACCATTAAACAAAGCCAGATTGCGCGATCCATTCACGCCGCCGAACTGCCCCGCGCTGCCTGCCAACGTCGTCACGACACCGGCAGCTGTGACTTTTCGGATGGTGGAATTGCCAAAATCCGCGACATAAACGTTGCCCACACCATCGACCGCCACACCGCTCGGGCTGCTGAACAAGGCCGCGCTGCCCGTGCCATCCTCGCTCCCCGGCTGACCCGGATTTCCCGCAAGCGTCGTCACCGTGCCGGTGCTCGTTACTTTTCGGATGGTAAAATTGTAAGTGTCCGAAACATAAATATTGCCGACACTGTCCAGCGCCACGTTGGAAGGATGTGAAAACTGTGCCGAACCGCCCATTCCATCCGCGCTGCCGGACTGGCTTGCGCTACCCGCAAGCGTCGTCACCACACCGGCGCTCGTCACTTTTCGAAGGACGTTGTTGTAGGCATCCGCCACATACAGGTTGCCCGAGCCATCAAGCGCCACGCCGGATGGTCCGTTGAACTGCGCATCGGCAGGGTTAACATCCACGCTGCCAAACTGGCCAGCACTGCCTGCGAGCGTCGTGACTACTCCGTTGGTTGTCACCTTGCGGACTGTGGAGTTGCCGGTATCCGCCACATACACACTTCCCGCGCCATCCACCGCCACTCCGTACGGAAAGTAAAACTGCGCCCCGCTGCCCGTGCCATCCGTGCTGCCGGCCTGTCCTGGCGTTCCCGCCAGCGTCGTGACCACCCCATCGCTCGTGAGCATTCGAATGCTCGAATTGTAGGCATCCGCCACATAAACATTGCCCGCGCCATCCACTGCGATGCCAAATGGCCCGTTGAACCGCGCGGCGGCACCCGTGCCATCCATGTTGCCGGCCTGTCCTGGCGTTCCCGCCAGCGTCGTGACCATTCCGCCAGGAGTCACTTTCCGAATGGTGTTGTTGTAGGCATCGGCCACGTACACGTGCCCCTCTCCATCCACTGCCACGCCGGAGGGATAATAGAACTGCGACGCGCTTCCGGTGCCGTCGGCGCTGCCCAACTGCCCCGGATTTCCCGCCAGGGTCGTCACCATCCCGGCGCTGGTCACCACTCGAATGGTTGAGTTATACGCGTCCGCAACATAAACATTGCCCGCGCCATCCACTGCTACACCAGACGGCCCGTTAAACCGTGCGACGCCGCCCATGCCATCTGCGCTCCCGGTCTGGCCCGCGCTGCCCGCCAGCGTCGTGACCACTCCGTTGGTTGTCACCTTGCGGATGGTCGAGTTGCCGAAGTCTGCGACATAGATATTTCCCGCTGGATCCAACGCCACGCCGGAGGGAGAGGAAAATTGCGCCGCCCCGCCGACTCCATCCGAGCTGCCCGACTGGCCTGCGCTGCCGGCGAGGGTGATGACCATTCCGATGTTTGACACTTTTCGGATGGTGTCATTGAAAGTATCGGCCACGTACACGCTGCCCGCTGCGTCCACCGCCACGCCGTATGGGAAATTAAACCGCGCAGCGCTGCCGGCGGCATCCGCGCTGCCCGAATGCCCGGCGCTGCCAGCGAGCGTCGTGACCACTGAGGCGGCGGTCATCTTGCGGAGCAAGCAGTTTCCGGAATCCGCCACATAGACGTTTCCATTGCTGTCCACCGCGACACCGCCAGGGCTGTTGAACCGTGCGCTACTGCCGATGCCATCCGCGCTGCCGGACTGGCCCGCAGTGCCCGCCAGCGTCGTGACGACCCCGCCGCTTGTCACTTTGCGAATGGTGCAATTGCCGGAATCCGCCACATACACGTTGCCCGCGCTATCCACTGCCACGCCAGTCGGAGAGGAAAACTGTGCCGCCCCGCCGGTGCCATCAGCGCTGCCTGTCACTGAAATTACTACGCCTCCAGCCAAAGCCTGGCGAATGGCGGTTCCCGCCAGCGTGGTGACCACCCCTGTGGCGGTCACCTTCCGAATACATTCATTGTCCACATCCGCCACGTACACGGTTCCCGCGCCATCGACCGCGACGCCGTACGGATAGTAAAACTGCGCCGTGCCGTTGGTTCCATTCGCGCTGCCGGATTGGCCCACATTGCCCGCCAGCGTCGTGACTACCCCGTTCGTTGTCATCTTGCGGATCGTGCAATTGCCCGAATCCGCCACATAAATATTTCCTGCGCTGTCAACTGCAACGCCTCTCAGCTCATTGAACAAGGCTGCGCTGCCAGTCCCATCCGCGCTGCCCCGCTGGCCGGGGCTGCCCGCCAGCGTCGTGACCATTCCGCCGCTGGTCACCTTGCGGATGGTATTGTTAAACGTGTCCGCAACGTAAACATTACCTGCGCTGTCAACCGCCACCCCGGACGGGTATGAGAACCGTGCGGCACTCCCAACGCCATCCGCGCTGCCGGGTTGACCCGCGCTGCCGGCCAGCGTCGTGACCGCCCCATCTTTGGTCATCTTGCGGATGGTGTGATTGTAGGTGTCCGCCGCATAAACATTTCCCGCTCCATCCACCGTCACACCGGAAGGATTTGAAAACCGCGCGGCACTGCCCGTGCCATCCGCGTTCCCCATGCCGCCGGGTTGGCCTGTGAAGTTTTTCCAGGCGTAAACCGCATTGCCCTGACCCAATGCCGAACCATCCATCCATAGCAATGCAATCAGTACGAGGGCTTGTCTCAGGCTTCGCATAGTCGGATTAGACTTCTGGGATTGGGGATATTTATGCGTTCATTCCCTGCCAAACTCAAGTCCAATGTGCTCGCGGTTATCTTCCAATCGGACTGCTTCGGAGCGAGTCAACAATCCATTATAGGCAGGTTGTGAATGACGCTTGTTTTTGAACCTTTTGCACCACAGACGCGGAAAATGTCTGAATAAGATTAAACTTGACAGATCGCGCCTGTTTCGGCAGAGTTTAGGTGAGCACACACGAAACTTAAAATTCATGTGAAAATCTCTGTGGGCAACTTGGGCTTCCGATTCAGGCGTTTCGCCTTCACGCTGGTCGAACTGTTGGTGGTTATCGCGATCATCGCCATCCTTGCGGCGATGCTGCTTCCGGCGTTGAGTGGGGCCAAGGCGAGCGCTTTGAAAGTCGCCTGTATGAATAACGAGCGCCAGATGGGCATCGCGTTAAATATGTATGTCGGCGAAAACCATGCGTATCCCTATTTGAGCGCTTATTGGAACATTAATTTTCGTTGGGAAGATGCTTTGTACATCTATGAGCCCCTCAGTTGGACCAACCGAGATCGTCATTGCCCCGCGTATCGTGGCGTCGTTGCCATGCGCTCAACGTCTCAGCCGGGATATCCCGGCAGTTACGCCTATAACGGGTATGGCTCGGTTGGGATGGCGATGTTGATGCTCAACGAGCAGCGAAGTCTTGGTCTCGGATCTGACAATACCGGTGGTGAGGGCCTTGGACAACCGCTTCACTCTAATCCGGTTTCTGAGACCCAGGTAATAGCCCCGAGCGAAATGTTCGCCATAAGCGATGCCAGGCTTAGGAACACTGACGCTTTCTATCCAGGTCAGTGGGAAGGCGAAGATTATATGGATTGTGAGTTGATCATCCCATTAACTTCGGGTCTTTCACTTTATTCCCAACTCCAGCAGCCCCCTCAGCATGGGCTGTATTTCAACGTGCTTTTTTGCGATGGGCACGTCGCACCGGTCAATCGCTTGCAACTGTTCAATCCCACGAACACCGCGATTTACTGGAACGCTGACCATGAACCGCACTCTGAATCGTGGTAACATTGAACTGAGGCTGATAGCGGTTGATTTTTAATTTTGCATTTCTATTTGACCCGTCTTGGAGCTACGCTTTTGGGGTTGAAATCAAGAAAGAACAGCCGGAAGACTCCGGGGCCCGCTCAATCTTCGTCGCGCCCGGCGTCGATTTCCGGGGATCGCGCAAAGACACCTGCTCCAACGGCTCGGATGTCGATGGCGCGAGTGTGGTTCTTTCGCATCGCTATGCTGGCTTTGGTGCCCGTGCTGCTTCTGGCAGCCGAGGCAGGGTTGCGCCTCGTCGGCTACGGCCATCGGACCAGCTTCTTCCTGGAAACTCAAATCGGCAGTCGGCCTGTGTTCGTTGAGAACGACAAGTTCGGCCTGCGCTTCTTTCCCCCAAATCAAGTGCGCAGTCCCGCTCCGGTGGTGATGGATGCTGTCAAGCCCGCCAACACC
Organism: Verrucomicrobiia bacterium; assembly: GCA_036501665.1. Classification (GTDB taxonomy): domain Bacteria; phylum Verrucomicrobiota; class Verrucomicrobiia; order Limisphaerales; family Palsa-1400; genus DATAUD01. Next base: position 14,680 of record DASXZW010000102.1, on the reverse strand, counting down.
TATCGCATTTTCCTGATGGGAGAATCCGCCGCATTGGGTGATCCCGACGCGGCTTATGGAGCTGGCCGATATCTGGAAACCCTTCTGAACGAACGCTTTCCGACCACGCACTTTGAGGTGGTCTGTGTCGCGATGACGGCGATCAACTCGCACGCCATCCGGAGTATCGCCCGCGAATGCGCCGAGCACCAGGGAGACCTCTGGATTATATATATGGGCAATAACGAAATGGTCGGGCCATTCGGCGCCGCGACGACCGTTTCCGGCCTGCATTCGCCCCCGCTTGGGTTGATCCGGCTGAACCTTGCGCTCCAACGCACCCGCTTGGGCCAGTTGTTCATGGCTGCAATTCGCAGACTGAACGGCGGGAAGGCCAGCCAGGACGCCGTTTGGGAAGGCATGAAAACTTTCGCCGACAATACCGTCACTCCAAATGATCCCCGCAAGGAGAGCGTTTATAACAACTTTCGGGCGAACCTGGAGGACATACTGCGCGCGGGGCGCGATTCGGGCGCCAAAATTATTCTCAACACCGTGGCTGTCAACTTGAAAGATTGCGCCCCATTTGGTTCAGTGTCTGCCACCAATCTGCCGGAACCCGCGCGTCTTGGCTTCGCCCAAACTTGCCGGATAGCCGTCACCGATGATAACGAAGGTCATTTTGCGGATGCCGCGAGCCTTTTTAGCCAGGCGGAAATGGTTTGCCCGAAGAGCGCGGAACTGGAGTTTCTCCAGGGCCGTTGTCTTCTGCGCCTGACAAATTACCCCGCAGCCGCGGAACACTTCGCGCTGGCGCGGGATGATGACACGCTGCCCTTCCGTACCGATTCCCGCATCAACGCACTGATCACTCAAATTGATCGCCAATATTCCAGCCAGGACCTGGTTTTTTGCGATGCCGCCCGGTTGATCGCCTCCAACAGCCCGTCGGGCGTCCCCGGAGAAGAAAATTTTTATGAACACGTGCATTTTAATTTTGATGGAAACTATCGCCTGGCGCTGGCATGGGCCGAGGAGGCAGAGCGGCTGCTCCCTGCTGCGCTCACAAACGGGGCAGGGCCAGCCTGGGCGTCGCAGGAATCCTGTGAACGCGATCTCGGGGTCACGGATTGGAATCGGTACTTTGTTCTGGAAAAAGCGCTGGCCCGTGTATTGGCGCCTCCTTTCACCAGCCAGTTGGATCATTTCGCAAAACTTAACCAGTTCACCAACCAGCTCGTTGAAATCAAGTCCCGCCTGAAGCCAGACGCCGTTGAGAAAGCCCGGTCCATTGGCCGGGACGCGCTGCAGCGGCGGCCCAACGATCATTATCTGCTTGAGAAGTCCGCCGAAGTCCTTGAGGCGACCGGTGACTTGCCTCGGGCCGAGGCCGAGTGGGAAAAAGTGCGGGACCTCCTGCCGCACCATTTCGCCGCATATTATCAAGTGGGCCGTTTGCTGGCCGAGCAGGGGAAATGGACCGCGGCGGAACCACCGCTTCTCCAAGCGACAGCTATGCGACCGGATTCCGGCGAAAGCTGGCTGGAATTAGGCGAAGTCCACGCCGCGCAAGACAAAATGAGCCTTGCCCTGCAAGAATATGCAAAGGCCGGGCGACTGCTGCCGCAAAATTACTGGGTCCCGTACCATGCTGGCCGTGCGCTTGTCAAATTAAACCGCCACGCGGAGGCGATCGCGGATTTTCACCGGTCGATCGCGCTCGGCCCGAAAAGCTTTTGGAACGGCCATTACGCTCTTGGCGAAGAATTGGCCTTTGGAGGCCAAGCTGCAGACGCTCGGAAAGAGTTTCAGGAAGTGGTGCGGTTAAAACCACAATTTGCGCCCGCCCATCTCAATTTGGGTGTGGCGCTTGTCAAACAGGGCAAATTGCAGGACGCGCAGGCGGAATTCGAGGAGGTGATTCGCCTCCAGCCCGAAAATAAAGCGGCAATGTATTATCTCAGTCAAATTCACAACGCCAAAAAAGTTCCGTAATCGCCGTCTATCTCTCCTCTAATTCATGCAATCTTCCGTCCGGCTTGCCGCTTCTAAAAAGGCCTTTCAAAATTTGTTCAAAAATTTTTCTTGCAACATTTTCGTAAAAAGTATTTCATCACCACATGCCCAATCGTCGCCCGACAGCGGCGCGTTGCAAAACGCTACTAATTAACGCCAAAAGCAACAACTAACATAAAGGACAGACCGTGCAGAAAATATTAAATTACTTCAAAATGGCAGCCCTCGGGCTGCTCGTGACCGCGTCGGCGCACGCCGGCTCGTTCAAGATAGACTTCAGTACCGACCCTTCAACCAACTTGAATTTCGGCGGCAGCCTTTGGGATGGCGCCACCACGACTGGAACCGGCAGCGCCAATTGGCAGACCAATGGCGGCGCTGGTCCCTACGGAAACACGACGACTAACACTGCGGTTTTGGGTGTTACAAACGACGGCTTCCTTCAACTCACTTTTGCGGATCATGACTGCGCGAGCAATCTTTCGAGCAGCTTGACCGGCGGTGTGCTGTTTAACGACTTCGATAACGGCCTGGTGGTGGCAGCTTTCACATTTGAGGCTGATTTGCGTATCGGCAACGGCCAGCCAAACCCCGCTGACGGCTTCAGCATCAACTATGTCCGCGATAACGACCCGGTCTTGGTGGCGTTGAATGCTGGCGACACATTCCCGGAAATGAACGGCAAAATCTCGCCCGCTGGCGGCCAGTTTGAAGATAACGGTGGCTCTGGCGATCTAAGCTTGATGGAAGAAGGTTGTCAAACCGGCTTGTCCATCTGCTTTGACATGTGGGACAGCGGTACTATAACCATACCCCCCGCTGCGCCGGCTGTTGGCTTGGAAGCTACGGGAATAACACACGACTACATTGGTTTGGATATCCGTGTGGATGGCGTGCTGCTCACGACCATTCAAATGCCAAACGGAACCACCGGTGTCAACGCTGCGAACGGTGCCAATAACCTCACGGCCACCGACCCAACGGCAATTGAAACCGGACCGTTTGACGGCACTGGTTGCGACGCCAATCTCTCATGGGTTCACCTGAAGGTTGTGTTGGATCAATCCGGCGTCTTGAATGTCTTCTGGAAAAACAAGCAAATTTTGACCAATTTGGCGACCACTTACTTCCCGTCTCCAGGCCGGCTGCTCATGGCCTCCCGCGTCGGTGGTAACACAGCCAACATTGAAATCGACAACCTTGAGATCACCACGCTGCCGTCCCAGCTCGCCCTCGTCGGCGGCGCGGCAGGGTTTCCTGATGGTTTCTCACTTCAAATCAATGATTCCGGTGGCAGCCAATTTGACACCAATAAGCCTGTCGTGCTGACACTGGACGGAACTAGTGTCACAGCGACTTCGGTTGTTAAAAGCAATAACCTGACCTTGGTCACTTTCCATGGGTACCCCACACTGCTGACCTCTGGTTCGAGCAACACCGTAACACTTAGCGGCTCGGATACCCGCGGAACAAACATCAGCGGCACCTCGAGCTTCGTTGTGCCTGTTTACTCGATCATCCCACAGAACGATGCTGTTACGGGAGTCGATACCACCAAGATTGGATTCAAGGTGACGCCATACCAAACATCGACGCCTAACTCCGGCCCGTCGTCTTCGTTCGCGCGACTCCAACTGGCGGGACTCGAAGGATCCAATACGGCCAATCTGACTCAAACGCTCGACGGACTACCCATTGATGCGAATGGCGCTTATACCATCACCGACCCCATCAACTGGAATGACATTGATTCATTCGCCAGCAGCCTCACTGTTGGAAGTTTCAATGGCAACAATGGCTACCAGGATTTTGAATTTCCTGGAATGCCCCCTGCCGTTGGCGATCAGGAAAATGATGAGTATGCCAACTTGGCCGAACGGGTTGTGACCTACCTGTATCTGCCTGCGGCAGGTGTCTATCAGATGGGCGTTGACAGCGCTTCAGGGTTCGTTGTGACCACTGGACGCAATCCCGTTGACGCGCTTGCCCCTGTTATTGGATCGCATGAAGGTGGCGGAGAAAATAACACGACCTTCTACTTTGTGGCTAACAAGGCGGGCTTCTACCCGTTCAGCCTGCTTTATTACAACGGCGCCGACAACGCCAACGCAGAGTGGTTCACAGTTGTCAATGGCACACGATATCTGGTCAACGATCTGACGACCACAAATACGACTGGAATCATTGCTTACTACGCTGGCCCTGCTCTGCCCGCTTATGTGAGCAGCTTCCAGGACAGTCCCTTTCAACTCATCGTCAAGCTGACGGATCAAGGAACGACTGTCACCGACAGTTCGATCTTGCTTAGCCTGAACGGGACCAATGTCACACCCGTGGTCGGCAAGGCCAGCGGAGTGACCACCGTCAGTTACTCACCTCCCACAGTTCTGGCTTCTGGCTCGGCCAACACACTGACCTTGGTTTACACAGACAGCGGCGGGACGACCTCCACCAATGTGGAATCCTTTGTCGTGCCCAACTACACTGCTGTTCCAGCGTCAGTTGCAGTCACAGGTGTTAACACCAACGATATTGGCTTCAAAGTCAAGCCTGTTCAAAACTTTGGTGGAGGATCCACAACGATTGCTTGGGCTGAATCACAAGTAGCCGGTTTGGATGGGACAAATTACGCTGACCTGACCCAGACTATCGATGGTTTCACCAATGACGCAGACGGATATTATACCTACACCGATGTTATCAATTGGGACAGAGTGTCCGAGAACGGTACGGACGGAAACTTCAATAACAATAATGGATATCCAGAGGTTGAGTTCCCCGGCATGCCTGGCAATAACGGCGTGTCTGGCAATAACTTGTATGAAAACCTGGCTGAAGAAGTCCTCACCTACATGTACTTCCCTGCAGCGGGTGTATATGAAATGGGTGTGAACAGCGACGACGGGTTCAAAGTCACCACCGGAGTGAATCCGATAGACCAGTTGAGCTCGATTAATGTCGGACAGACCGATGGCGGTCGCGGTTCAGCAGACACCGACTTCAACATCCTGATTCAAGCACCTGGCTATTATCCGTTCCGCCTGCTCTACTACAACGGTGGCGGCGGTGCGAACTGCGAATGGTTCACCTTCCAAAATGGCGTTCGTTATCTGATCAACGATCCGGATCCCTCGAATACAACTGGCATTCATGCCTACTATGTCGGGCCTTCTTTGCCTCCTTATGTTGCGGGGGTGCACAACACACCGACAAACGTGGTGTTTGACTTGGCCCAAAGCCCTGACGGTGGAACTGCTACCATCATTGGCAGCTCGGTTCAAATCGATGTAAATGGCTACACTGGTGCCCTCGTTCTCGGCACTAATGCTTCCGGCCAGACTACAGCTACCTTCACAGTGGGCAACCAGATCGGATTTGCTTCTGGTTCGACTAACCAAGTGACTTTGGTCTTCTCCACGAGCGCTGGACAAAAAATCACAAACAGCACGTCACTTATAACGCCAACCTGGCAGTCGATCCCTGCATCGTTCGCCGTGGCATCGGGTGTGGATACGACGAAGCCTGGGTTCAAAGTCAAGCCCTTCCTGTCAGTCAATGGAACAACCATTGCCTCGGCAGAGCAGGAATTGGCGGGTGAAGAAGGAACCAATAAGGCGAACTTGACCCAAACCATTGATGGTTTGCCCATTGATGCCAACGGATACTACACTTGGACCAACGTCATCAACTGGGATGAGGTCGCCGCAGGAACTAACACCGGAAATCATGACGGGCACTTCCAGCCTCCAACCTATCCTGACTTGGAATTCCCTGGCATGCCATTGGTCGGAGAGGCGACAAATGGCCTTGCATCCAGTGCTTGGAACAACTTGGAAGAGGAAATCCTGACCTTTGTCAGCTTCCCCAATGCAGGCTTCTACACAATGGGAGTCAACAGCGATGACGGGTTCAACATGACTGTGGGATTAAATCCCGCACTTTATGGCACCAACGGCACAGCCCTTGTCTTGGGCGACTTCGACGGAGGTCGCGGTTCCTCGGACTCGGACTTCAGCTTCTACGTCCAAGCCCCTGGCATCTATCGTTTCCGTCTCCTCTACTTCAATGGCGGCGGCGGAGCCAACTGCGAATGGACCTCGATTGATCCAGCCACTGGCACACGGTACTTGGTCAATGATACTTTGACCACAAATCCCACCGGAATCCATGCCTACTACTCGGGACCTGGCTCAATAACACCGCCGCCAAGCGGCGCGAAGTTCAATGCTCCAACTGTGGCAGCGGGATCGATCACCATTACCTGGACGGGCAGCGGCGTATTGCAACAATCGACGACGCTCACTGGGCCTTGGAGTGCCACTACTCCCGCGCCTACTGGCAATAGTTACACGGTGCCTATCGGCAGCGGAGATCTATACTTCCGCTTAGCCCCGTAATTCTGAATTAACTCACATATAGAGACCGGAGTAATATCCGGTCTCTATTTTTGTACACCCATCACGTTCGCGCGGTCCGCGACCAATCCAAAATTTAGGATTGCAAACTTAACACGGTACGGGGAGTTTGTAAGCAAGTGGGGCTTAAAGCGTTCGGCAAGCCGGCGCGTCATAATTTGCAAACAGCTTCAAAGCAGAACGTCGATAGAACTTCAGCGCCCTCATCGGGCAATTGGATGAAGTTCAAGCGTCTGCTCGCCCAGCCGGTCAGCGGCGCGTCGCTGGCGGTGATGCGCATTGCGGTGGGAGTGGTGATGGCACTGGAGGCGTACTCCCTTTGCCGCCCCTCGCCAAGCACGAATGGGGAGATCCCACTCGAAGTTTTCTACACCCGATCGGACATCCATTTGACTTTTCCGTACGCGGGCTTCCAATGGCTGCAGTTGTTGCCGCCGCACGGGATTTACGCCGTGGTGGGTCTCATGGCGCTGGCAGGAATAATGATGGCCCTGGGCCTTTTCTACCGCATCTCCGCGGCAATCGTGTTCTTGACATGGGGTTATCTGTACGCCGTGGAATCCACCAGGACGTACTGGATGAGTTATTACTACCTCGAGTTGCTGACCACCTTTCTCCTGATCTGGATGCCAGCCGCCCGCAGATACAGCATCGACGCCTTGATCTGGCGCAAACGGAACCCGCCGGTCACAGTGCCGTACTGGACGATATTTTTGCTGCGAGGCCAGTTACTCATCACCTACTTTTACGCCGGGGTCGCGAAGCTCAACAGCGACTGGTTGGGGCAACTGGAGCCGGTGCGCTACTATATGTCCAAAGCAAGGGCCATGACCGATTTCGCGCCTTATTTGAGCCCGGCGCACCTTGACCAGCTCAAACGCGTTTTGCAGAGTGACGCGCTCGCATGGTTGATTTCCTACGTGGGGGTAATGTTCGACTTGTCAGTGGGCTTTCTGCTGCTGTTTCGTCGGACACGCATTTTCGGGATGGTTCTCATGCTGATTTTCCACGCGACGAACCACTTCATCATCTTTGACGACATCGAGTGGTTTCCCCTGGTGGGAATGGCCACGGCCCTGATATTTTTAGACCCGGACTGGCCGGAACGCCTTTGGAAATGGCTGCGGCGGCCGAAGTTTACCAAACCGGATTGGGGATGGTTCGCAGCCGGAGGTGTGCTGTGTCCAATTGTAGGCGCCACGCTCGGATGGAAATTAAGACCCAGCCAGTCGCCTGCGGGAACGAAAGAACCAATCCGACCCGGTCGATTTGCTGCGCCCCTAGTGGCCATCTGGCTTGTCTGGCAGGTGCTTGTTCCCATACGCCATTACTTCATACCAGGCGATGCCCGATTCACCTGGGAAGGTCTCAGCTTCAGTTGGCGTTTGAAGGCGGAGGTTTACCGCTCCACGCCCCTGACCCTGACAGTAGAAGATCCGGCGATTATTTCCATTGATGGGGCGATGTCGCGGATCGATTGGACACATTGGCATGGGGATAAGGTGATTTATCGAATGGTTTCCCCCGATCAGATTGACTGGTCCCATTTGCCGGAAGTCATGGTTCTGCTTGAGCAGGATATTGGAGAACGAATTATCTACAATCCTTGCTCTGGAGTAGCGACTTGCCGCACCGAAGCCGAATCCCGGGCTCGCATCAGCCAGATTTGGCAGGAACTATACGGTCGAAATCCAAAAACTGCGCATCGCACCTTTTCGTATCCGCAGGTGATCAACGCCTACCTGGCAGCCTTGAAAGCCAAAGGTGAGGAAGTGGAGAATCCCAAAGATGCCGAGGGAGCAAGGGAAATGGTCGCAGGCCTGATGAAAAAGCATGGCCGCGAAGGCGATGGGAAAATGCTCCCGGTTTTGCGGCGAGTGTCACCTTTTGGAACGGACGCCAACATTTCTCCAAATATCCCTTTTCTGGTTATCGACGATGAAACTCTATATCATCCTGCGGAACCTAACCCTACGCGCATTGACCGGAAGGCCTGGGTGAACGGCGCAGCCACCCGGTCCCCGATTGGCGCCGGTCCGGCAGAAGTGAATGTGGGCCAGGAACCGTTGGTGATTTATGCCGTCGATATTAATGTTGAAACCGAAGATTTCCTGCCCAAGGCTTTAATATTCGACTTGCAGGATCATCCGGAACAACCAGCCGCCATTTCCTGGAATTATCTCCAGGAACTATCGAAGTCCGAAGCAATGCATGTCAGCATGCAACCGTTCTTTCTCAGGCGTTATGCGCGGCACGTAGCCGACCTGTGGCAGAAGGATTACGGCCACCGTCCTCAGGTGCATGCCGCCACGATGGTCTCCCTCAATGGACGGCCTATGCAGCGCCTGGTGGACCCGAAAGCGGATCTGGCCAGCGTTCGGGTGAACTGGTTTGGTCACAACGCATGGATTCGCGATTTGGAAATGCCGCGACTCCAGAGCGATGGACTGGTGCCGAGGAAGAATTAAGGATTTAAAACGTGAGATTGCCTTCGTGCCGGATGAAACTTCGCCATAATCCGCCAGCAGCAACAGAATGACCGTGACGATGGCCTTTTTACCGCCTTAAATTAATTTTGTAACGTTTTCCAGGTTTCGCTTCTGGATGGGGTTATGAGCGAATCGGCTAACGAAACAAATATGCCAAATAAATGCCCCCAATGCGGAGCCACGCTGCCTCCGGGCGCGTTGGAGGGCTTGTGTCCAGCCTGTCTTCTCCGTCAAGGCGCGGAAACTTCCCCGCCGCCGGATATGCTGCCATTCCAACCTCCTCTCGTGGAGGAATTGGCGCGGTTGTTTCCGCAACTGGAAATCCTCGACTTGCTTGGCAAAGGCGGCATGGGCGCGGTGTATAAAGCCCGTCAACCGGTCTTGGACCGCCTTGTCGCCCTCAAGATTCTTCCGCCGGAAGCCGCGGGAGGGCCGGGATTCACCGAGCGTTTCAATCGGGAAGCTCGCGCTTTGGCTCGGCTAAGTCATCCCAACATTGTGGCGGTGTTCGAGTTCGGCCAGGTCAACGGGATGCCGTTCTTCATCATGGAATTTGTGGATGGGTTGAACCTGCGACAATTGGAACAGGCCGGGAAACTTTCCGCCCGCGAAGCCCTACAAATCGTCCCCCAGATTTGCGAAGCTCTCCAATTCGCGCATGACGAGGGCATTGTCCATCGCGACATCAAACCGGAGAACATCCTCGTGGATAAAAAGGGCCGGGTGAAGATTGCCGACTTCGGCATCGCAAAAATTCTGGGTCGCGAACAAGACGTCTCCCTCACGGAAACGAAGGGCGCCATCGGAACGCCGCATTACATGGCTCCTGAACAAATGGAAAACCCCGCCTCAGTCGATCATCGCGCGGATATTTTTTCTTTGGGTGTTGTTTTCTACGAGATGCTCACAGGCGAATTGCCTCTGGGCAAATTCTCCCCGCCCTCATCGCGAAAAGTGGAAGTGGATGTGCGGCTCGACGACGTGGTTCTTCGCTCCCTCGAAAAAGATCCCGGACGCCGCTATCAGCACGTCAGCCAGGTGAAAACCGCCGTGGATACCATCGCCTCCACCGCCGCTCCGACATTCGTGCAAAGCCAGGGAATCGCCGATCATATTCTGGCTGGCGACTACCAATTAAACATCCGCAGTTGCTTTCGCCGGGCATGGGCTTTGGTGAGAAGCGATTTCTGGTCGATTGTCGGCGCGACGGCCATAATTCTTGTGCTTCTGTCGTTTGTCAGTTCGGCGGGTGGGGCATTCATTGAGTCGGGCGGGCACCGAGTTGGCCCAGAGGGATCCAGCATCCTTGCCATGCTGCTTTACGGCCCGCTGATGGGCGGCTTGTCGCTATTCTATCTGAAAAAAATCCGCAAAGAACCCACAACCATCGAGACAGCATTCTGCGGTTTTAGTTATCGTTTTCTGCATCTTTTTTTGGCGGGTTTCGTGACGTGGTGTCTTACAGCACTCGGGTTCGTTTGCTTCATATTACCCGGCCTTTATCTCATCGTGGCCTGGTGGTTTACGCTGACGATCGTGGTCGATAAGCAACTCGATTTCTGGTCCGCGATGGAAGTTAGCCGAAGAGTCGTTACGCGGCATTGGTGGAAATTCCTCGGTTTCTTTCTGCTTGTTTTATTGGCGTATATAGTGGGCTTCGTGTTCTTGATTGTCGGCCTTTTCATCACTGCCCCAGTTGCGATGATTGCGGCCACATACGCTTATGAAGACATCATTGGTTCGACCAGCGTTGCGACGCAGGCGGCTTCCGCGGGCTTCGGCCCTACGGGAACCGTCGTGACACCCGGTGCGCCGCCGAAACAGCCTTCGCCCGCTTTTGGTGGTTGGAAGCCGGATCGCCCGACGATTCTCGTCGGAGCTTTCACGATTGCGATCGCGTTGATTTTTCTCGCCTTAACTATTGAGCATCACAGAAACAGAGTCCGTGAGGAACATGATTATGAGGCGTCCCGTCAACAAGCCGCAGCCGACGCCGAAATGGGAAATAAAGATGTTACACCTGCACAACGGGAAGCGCTGAAAGACCGTCTGAACGCGGCGCTGGAAATCACCGACCACGACGCAAAGAATAATGCGATAGTCGCCGTCGCAAAAGATGCCGCGAACGCAGGCGAAATGCAGGTTCTGGAAGATGCGCTTGGCAGAATAACTGATCAGACGCAGCGTAATCAAACTACTTACGATGCGGTCAGTGTTCTTATTCAGCACAACCAGAGAAAACAGGCCGCGCAAATTGCCAAGAATATTTCCGATCAAGACCTTCGCAACAAGGCTTTCTCCGATCTTGCCCAATAACGCGGCGACCATAAGAATCGACTCCATTGAGTTCTGAGAATCCATCTCAGGAAAAGGGCGCGACTCGCGACATCTTTGTCACCACGCGTTGGACGGTTGTTGTCGCTGCGGGTCATAGCTCTACACCGAGCGCGGACGTGGCTTTGGAGGAATTATGCGGGACGTATTGGTTTCCGCTTTACGCTTACGTGCGAAGGCAGGGTTATTCGCGAGAGGATGCGGAGGATTTGACGCAATCCTTTTTCGCGCGCTTCCTGCAAAAAAATTACCTCGAAAAACTCAGCGCGGAGCATGGGCGATTCCGCGCATTTCTAATCGCTTCCCTGAAACATTTTCTGGCCAATGAATGGGACCGCAGCAATCGCCTGAAACGCGGCGGGGGAATTGCGAACCTTTCACTTGACTGGCAGGATGCCGACGCGCGTTATCACATTGATCCGGCGGATGATCTCAGCCCGGACAAAATCTTTGACCGCGCCTGGGCTGTAACCCTTTTGGAACGCGTCATCAGCCGTTTGCGCGATGAAAATGCCGTCGAAGGAAAAGTGGTTGCCTTCGACCGGCTAAAACCATTCTTGACTGTGGGAAAAAACGAGATTCCCTACGCGAAGGCGGCGGTTGAATTGTGCATGACGGAAGGGGCCATCCGGGTGGCGGTTCATCGGCTGCGGCGTCGATATCGCGAGCTTTTGCGCGATGAAATTGGCCAGACCCTGTCTGATCCCGCGCAGGTGGATGAGGAAATCCGCACACTGTTCAGCGCCTTCGCCAGGTAGGCTCTTTCGCGAAAGCATGTTTCAAACGCCAAAATCGGCAATTTTCCCGCAGCACGGCCCGTCCATATTTAGAAAAATCCAATCGTTCACGAACTTTGATTTTACCTTGATTGGTCTTGATTGACCAATATGGAAAATAAAGGTCGAATGGATGCTATCCATTGAATATCAACGGGTTCTGTTGAATTTTGCGCTTTAAGCGCCAAATAACCTTTATGGCTCAACCTTGATTGGCTATTTGCCCGCTTCATCAAAGAGAGGGCGACAGTTTTTGTTAAGTTTTCAAAGAACGATGTCCTCCTCCGACTGACAAACTCCCACTAAATAGCGGGATTGGCAATGGGTTCCTGTACACCAGAGCGGTTTAACTTAAGTTGTAGCCGCCCGGTTAGGACGGTCTGTGGGGAGCGCGGTCGTCTCGACCGCCGTGTCTGGCGTCTCGCCAGACGCTCTTGTCGAACATTTTACCCGCCGCCGTAGTGTTGGATTGTTCCGTCGGCGAGACGCCGACGGATGCGACCGAGACGGTCGCGCTCCCCTGCCGCACCAAAATTCGTGGCTACAGTTTGTACTTAAAATGCTATAGGCTCAGAACTCGTTTTCAAAATGAAACAGGATTGTTTCATTCATTTATCTATTTGCGCCTTGACTCTTTGGCGGTTCGGGGCAGATTAACGGGCTCTTTAGATGGATCATATTCGTAATATAGCAATTATCGCCCACGTTGACCACGGCAAGACGACACTCGTCGATTGCCTGCTCAAACAGTCGGGAACCTTTCGCGCCAACCAAGCCATTTCCTCGGAGGAACGGATCATGGATTCCATGGATCTGGAACGGGAAAAGGGCATCACGATTCGCGCCAAGAACGCCGCGTTCAAGTATAAGGACTACCACATCAACATTGTGGACACTCCCGGCCACGCGGACTTCGGCGGCGAAGTCGAGCGCATCATGAACATGATCGACGGCGTGTTGCTGGTCGTCGATGCGATGGACGGCCCGCAGGCGCAGACGCGCTTCGTGCTGCGCAAGGCGCTTGAAGCCGGCGCAAAGCCCATCGTGGTCATTAACAAGATCGACCGCGACAACGCTGACCCGCTCAAGGTACTCGACCGCGTATTTGATCTCTTCGTCTCGCTTCACGCAACGGACGAGCAACTCGATTTTCCAACTGTCTATGCAAGCGCCAAGGAAGGTTACGCCAAGATTGACCTCAAAGAGCCGTCCACGGATATGTCGCCTCTTTTCGACGCTATTGTAAAATACATCCCGCCTCCTCGCGCTCATGCGGGCGTTGAATTTAAAATGCTCGTTGCCAACCTCGATTATTCGGATTACCTGGGGCGTATCGCGTTCGGAAAGATTTACAGCGGCAAGGTCAAAGTCGGGGACACAGCAGCTTGCATCCACGGCGATGGAAGGAAATCGGAAGGCAAGATTACCGCGATTTTCCATTTTGAAGGGCTTAAACGAATCGAAATTCAGGAGGCGCACGCGGGCGACGTCATTGGCGTGGCCGGGTTCGAGGACGTTTTTATCGGTGAAACCATCACGGACAATGTGACGCGGCCACCGTTGCCGTTCGTTCCGATTGATCCGCCGACAATCCAAATGCAATTCGCCGTCAACGACGGTCCCCTGGCCGGTATTGACGGGAAATTGGTTACGGCGCGTCATATCTGGGAACGGTTGAACAAGGAAATTCGCACGAACGTCGCGTTGCGCATCTCTCAAACCGAGGCGCCAAATATTTTCAACGTCGCCGGTCGTGGCGAAATGCAGATCGCCATTCTGGTCGAGCAAATGCGCCGTGAAGGTCACGAGGTGCTGGTCTCGCGACCGGAAGTCATTTACAAAAAAGACGCGGAAGGCCATTTGCTTGAGCCAATTGAAAAGCTCTTCCTGGAAATCCCAAAGGAAGCGATGGGCGCCACGATGGAAAATCTTGCGGGGCGCAAAGCGGACATTGTCCAAATGGACCACCACGGCAACGAGATCACGATTGAGGCGCTGATTCCCATGCGCGGGTTGATTGGATTTGAGACGGACCTGGTCAATATAAGCCGCGGCCTGGGTGTGATGAGCCATTTGTTCCACGAATACGGCCCGGATCGCGGTGATATTTCCGCGCGCAAAAACGGCTCGCTCGTCAGCATGGAAGACGGCGAGGCGATGGCTTACGCGTTGAACATGGTTCAGGAGCGCGGACGTTTGATGGTGGAACCGGGCGACATGATTTACAAAGGGATGATTGTGGGCGAAAACGCCCGCGAGAACGACATCCCGGTCAATCCGTGCAAGGCGAAACGACTGACCAACATGCGTTCCCAGGGCGACGGCAAAGGCGTCCAACTGGACCCGCCTTTCAAGATGTCACTCGAGCGCGCGTTGGAATATATCGGGTCGGACGAGTACGTCGAAGCGACCCCGAAAAATCTGCGCCTGCGCAAGAAGATTCTTGACGAGAACCAACGCAAGCGCGCCGTACAGTCTCGCGCGCCTAAAGTGGTTTTGAATTAGAGCAATTAAAGAAATTCTGTGGCCGTTTGAATCTAATGAAAGAGAGCGGTCTTTTTGAGTTCTGGCGGCGTTTCGGCTCCATCGCAGATCACTTTGGATATGCTCTGTCGCCAAAGCCTTGCCAGAACTCAAAAATCCTCGCTTCAAACGGCCACAGAATTTCTTT
>DASXZW010000101.1:0-6569 GCA_036501665.1 Verrucomicrobiia bacterium | reverse complement strand
CAAGGAAATCGGCCAGCAGGTGGACACCAAGGCCATTGTCGAAAGCATCCGCCAATCGGTTGACGCCGGCGTGCGGGCCGAAGTGATACAGCCGTTCATGCAGCGGACGGAGGAATTAAGCGCAGACGTGCTGCCGACGTTCGAAAAAATCAGGAACGCGAGCGAGGAAGTCGCGCGCGTTTGGCCGGGACGCATCTGGAAAACGGCGCTGACATGCGGACTGGTTTTGGGGCTGGCCGTGGCGATTGTCGGGACCAGCGCGGCCTATTTCAAAATCAAAAGTCATTACGACCGGACGCTGGCCGAACAAATCGCGTCAGCCGAAAAGACGCTGGCGCAGAATCAGGCCGCGTTTCGGGAACTGGCCGTGGCGAATGTGCCCGTCCGAGTAGTGCGGGCGTCTGACGGCAACACTTTGCGGGGTGGTTACGCGGTGGTTATCGAAGACATTTACACCACCGAAGAACGAACGAACCAAAACGGCAAGGAGGGAATAATTTACTTTTCCAGCCAGCGTAAGGAGAGCGAACTGGAACGCCTCCAGCGCGAAGTACAGGACGTCTATCAGAAAATGAAGGAGATGGGCAAGTGACGAGGCGGCATCCGCCTTCAACGAACGCTGGCAGGGGGTACTGAACCGCCCGCCGCCAACAGGTCAGTCCTAAAACCATCCCCTTCAAATGGTGCCAGAAGCGGCATCACTCACAATCCTTTTTGCTTCCACCAAGGTGGCTGGTTCGCAGATGGCTGGTTTTGCACAGTGGGTGGCGGACTCGTTATAGGCAAAACCGGCTGGCTTGGATTGACTGGTGAAGTACTTGGTTGTATTGGCTGCGACCCAACGGGAAAATACTTAATGTAATAAAGCCCAGTACCAGGAATTCCAGCAGAAATGTATTTTTGGCCGCTCGGCGAAATGCCGTACCGCAAGCCGGGTATGCCCCAACTCCACCCGATGCCTCGTTTCGAAAGAGTCCACCGGAACGGTCCGCGGCCAAAAGTTTTGCGAAATCTCCACCCCATACTTATGAAACAATCATAGTACGCAAATAGTCCCGAAACCGCAAGGAAGCAAAACGCCTGCCCACTTTCTCCTTCTTCGCTGATTGCCACTTCAGGGCAAAAATTTGCTTCTGCGCGTTTTGTAGCTTTTGAGACAACTCATTCAATGTGGGGGCCGCCTGATTCTTAACCACCGTCGCTTCCTTATCCAGGGTTACGATTTTCGCGTCGTATTCCTGTTGAATGCGAATTTTTCTCTGTCCACCCGCGACCTGTAATTGGCGCTCCTCATCGTTCACTGACTGTCTGACATCGGCAAAATATTGTCGAACGCTTGAAACTTGACTTTGAGACTGTGCCTGGAGGCGCTGCCTTTCCGACTCAAGCGTCTGTCGCTCCTGACGGTATTTATATTCTATGGTTTGACTGTCCACTGATGAAAGACTCGGGGCCGACCTGAGGGCCATGCTTACCATAGATTGTCGCCAACTCATCAGAGCTGCCTCTCTGGCTTGCCCAATCCCCTGGACACTCCTAACGCGCCCATTTATATCAGCCGCCGTTGCGAAACCACTGTAAGCGAGTCTGGCCTTATATGTTTCACCAATCCCAGGTATGGGACTGCTCCTTACCAAGCAGCCGCGCAGATAGTTCTGAATGTGCATATCTCGCAAAGAATCTAACATTCGCACTTTATCGTCCGATTCCTTTTGAACCAATGCCCTAATTTTACGGTCAAGGTCCGAAATCTGAGTCACCAATGTATCCTGGATGACATTGAGCTTCTTTGTTTCTGACGATGCAGTATCTTTGCGCCGTTGGTTCAAAACTTGCAATTGTGAATTGAGTTCCAGTTGAGCGGAATTCAGGTCCGTTTGGACGCTGATGCCCAAAGAATTCTTCTTTGCAGCAATCTCTCGCCGGCTTTCAGCGAGTTTTGATTGAACGGTTAATTTCTCAGCGGAAATTGCGTCCATCACAGCTTGGTGCTCATCAACTTGGCGCATGAACGCCTTAAAATCCTTCTTAAATGCTTCATACTCGATACGACTAGGGTCGCTCTTATAGCGAATGTAGCACAACAAGAAATTGAAACTTAAGGCACAAGAGTAGGCCACCAATAGCTCGGATGAAGGTATTTCTACAAAAAGCCTTGTGAGGATCATCAGAGTCAGGGAACCCAAAACTATGATTCGCACCTCTCCGGTTTGTCCTTGAAATGCAAGCTGTTTGACTGGCTCGTCCTCAGACAGCGAATCCACAATCCAACCAGGGTCAGGAGTGGCTACTTCCACTTCTTTGGTTGGCTTCACTTCTACCGGAGATGTCTTACGCGGAGGCAGGTTTGTAGTTTGATCAATCCACCACGGTCGGGGCGGTTCAATAGTAATTTTGGTTATGTTGCCGTCCAGCGAAGGAACGTCCTGAGGCGACAGATTGAAGAAACTCGTGAAAAGTTCTACATAAAGACGGAGTTGTGTGTTAGGTGAGGCACTAAGATCAAGTAGAAGGGCCGAACTTTCAGGCCGCTCAAAATCTTCTTTGCGGAAAATCAGGCACTCGTCTCCGCCTCCATACTTGCTCCATAATTCTGGATGCACCGCTAATGCCACGAGCGACACAAAGATTACCCAAGCGGAAAAATTGTCGAGATACGGCCCATAGTCCCATCCTGTTCTTGATGGGAGTTGGTAATTCCGATGTCCGCACTCATTGCTTTGCTGTCCCGCCAGGCCTGGAACGAACATACCATCGTAGTCAATCAACCGCAGTTGGTCGCCAACGACAAGCACGTTCCCATGCTGTAAATCACCATGAGCGATGCCGACCTCCCGCAAGTCTGCCATCATTCGTGCCCAGACTTTTGCAAGAGATAGTAAAGTGTCTGAGTAGCCAATGCTTCTTCCGACGAATACAGTCAAAGACTCGCCTTGTACCCATTCCATTTTGAGGAGTGGGTAAGGTTTACCTTGAACCTTTATCCCCGTCGGCATGTATGTGAATTGAACCGTGTAAGCGAGAGCGACCTTAGCGAGATATGTGCTGATGGCTTCATATCTTCGTTGCTGGTCCGAAACTTCGCTGTTGAAACAGCGTGCGGCCCAGCGTTGTCTATTGGTTTGAATCTTATACACGCAGGCGAAATTACCGGCGATGGCGCGAGGAATGCCAAGTTGATTTAATTCCGCCCGACCGTTTATGAGATCGGCGTCGGAAAAAGCTAAACGCGGGTTTTGCACCGCTTCATTGTAGTCCTGTGGAGTTGGCCACGCCATAACGCTGGAAGTTCACGAGATAATGTCGATTCGCATGAGCGTGACATCATCGTTTTTCATCCGTGCCTCAGATCGCAAGTTAGCGATAAACTCTTGAAAGGAAACACTGTCTTGCGTATCCAGGTCTCTCAAAAGATTCCAAGGTTTGTTGCCTTGTTCCAATTCCCGAAAGAACCAACATGCCAGCGCATCGGTCATCAAAAAAAAGGCATCCTCACAACCCCAGGTACCGCTGCATTGCATCACAAGTTCTGTGCCGTTTCCGTTACAGTTTGGTATGCTAGACAAAAGATTCGGACAGTTACCGAACGAAGCTGAATCAACCAATGGAAATGCCTTGATAATTTCATTTCCGCGCACCTGAGCTAGGCAACTATCA
The DNA here is from genome assembly GCA_036501665.1 of Verrucomicrobiia bacterium. GTDB lineage: Bacteria > Verrucomicrobiota > Verrucomicrobiia > Limisphaerales > Palsa-1400 > DATAUD01. The sequence continues at coordinate 2,912 of DASXZW010000101.1, read as the reverse complement.
CCGACCGCTGTGGCCCGCCATATTCTTTCCGCTCCCCCTGAATCTCCCACTAATAATTCTAATCCGACGAAAGCTGCGAAAGCACCACTCCTAATTTTTTCCTCTGCGTACCAAGGCAACGGGTGACGATGAACAAAGTTTTCCCATTTGCTTTGAAGTGGTTTCAATTCATCGAGTGCGATGGGAATTGAAAGACGCTTCGCCGTGAAGGCCCGAACCAATTGTTTAGCCCATTCACGGGAAAACGAAGCCTCTGTTGCGCCGTCAGCAACCGCAAATCGTGATTTATCCCTTGCCGCACTGGAAGAATCATCGTATTCATCCTCGCTGCTGCCGCGCTTCGGCAAGCAAAACTCTTTTGCATAGATTTCCACGGCAAGAACATTTCATCTCATGGCACTAGGCCGAGTACCAATGTCTAAAGCCTTAATTACTTCCACCATACCTGCATTGAAAACGAAGCCCCGTGCGCCCTCTGCGGCGTTCAATCCTTCGGTGCGCGCTACGGTGGCCATCTGTGGAGGAAGCGCACTCGAAATCCGAAACAACTGTTGAGCGAACTGGTCGGGTAGCCCCGTTTCGGAATTCGGGAAAACCGTTGGCTGCGCCCGTTGTGATGAACAGTGAATATTAAAGAGTAGAACATCGCCATCATTGCTCTTGAGCTTGCGTATTTCGTCAGCGGCAGTACTTGGGTCTCCGTCCGATGCTTCGCCATCCGTTATGTTGATCACAATTGGCGGAAAACAATTCGGGTGCTGCGAAAGCCAAGTATCAATTATGCTTTTCGCTTGACCCAGAGCCTGACTCATCGGCGTGCCTCCGTTAGCGATTGGATCGAACCAAATCGGAAAACGAACTGGCTGTTCGACAATGCCTCCTGCTCCATCTGGGACTTTTTTGTTTCGCTGCTCAACCCGCGAAGGTGAGTTGCCAACTTCACTAATTGGGACGAGTTGCCGGCCCGCGAGTGCTCCGGAGAAGGCCGGTCCGACCTGTGCTCCATAACCAATTACCCCGACATGAAAAAAGTCGCGGATTCCCTCATCTCTTGCGCACTTAAGGACAAGATTTTGCAACAGGCGATTGATCGCATCTGCCACCCCGTCAGCTTTTTTCTGATTTCCTTCGCCTGCCCCGAACACGTCCGCCATAGAACCCGACTGGTCTATCAGAAACACGAAGCACGAGGGGTTTGCTCGACTGATTTCCGCTGAATATGCCATACGATTTCTTTCTATTTTGTCGCCCTTACATAGTCTTTATCGTGAACGCTTTAGATTGAACCCAAATTAGCCAATTTCCGCAAGCGTAAAGTCGCTTTCCGATGTCCCGCATCAGCGGCGTCCGCCGCTTGAGCCGAACTACCAACGCTCGTTCTACCGTGGACGGTCATGCAACCGCCCAATCAGAGGCTAAACACTGCGGAACGCCCGTAGACCCGTGTCCGACATGCCGTTTGCGGAAGGCCAAGGCAAGTGTCGTCCCTGGCGCGTGCCCAGTCTGGTCACCAAGCGAACACCAACCCGTGACAATGTGGGTCATGGGGCGTTAGATTGTTGCCAAATTTCAAGTTTTTAGCCCGTTTCCTGATTGACTTTTGGCGGAAAAAGCAGCGAATCGCGAGATGACAATTCAAAGAAAGACATTGCATGGCAGCTAATCAGCCAATAAAGCCATTGGACACGGTTGTGTTACCGCCGGAGGAGGATAAGAAATGGGCGCAAGTCGTCGGTTCGCTTATCCTTCATTTCGGAACCTTGGAATATCTTTCGTTTCTATTCATTGGGATATTCAGCGGCGAGGCTGCAAGAGACGCCGCAATGCCATTGACATTCTCTAAACGCATTAAACTGGTCAAGAAACTGATTAGAAAATCGAATTGGGGGGACGTTGAAAAAAAGGCAGCGTTAAAACTATGGTCAGAAGTTGCTGAGAAATGCAAATTCAGGAATGAACTGGCGCACAACCCATTTATCACAAAGACCGTAAAAGGGAAAAGCATTAGCGGAATCCTAAATGTTCGTCATTTGCGCGGCCCTGGGCCTTACGCTCCCCCTCTTATCTACGTCAATGATATTATTCTAGCCCATAACAGAATCGGAGAGCTTGTGCTTGCGCTTAATGCCACGATAAAGCCTACATAGATCAACGGCCCGCAAGGAATCAAATATGCTGGCACCCCTCCGCGACACCAAAACGCTTTTTCCCCCTTCACCCTCTAAAAAGTGTTCTCGTGTCGCGGCCCCTGGCCGGACTGTTTTCAATTCTCCACGCGCGCGCCCTCTGTCCCCCGCGCTCCGTTCCGAATTGCAAACAGACCGGCCCTGAATCAGGCGGCGCATCCGCGCCACTTAATTGCTTTGACCAGGAATGTCAAAATCGCCCAATACAGGGGTGGATCAACATCAGCAGAGGCGCAGACGCGCCATATTCCAACCGAGTTCGCAATGGGGGCTGATTTTGGCGCGAAACGCTCCGTCCATTGTACGGCCCGTCTGCGCCTGTCAATGTATTGCTCGCCCTGTTCCCTCTGCGCTCCACATTGACAGCGCTCGACAGGCTTGGGGACTTTGCTCTTAGGATTTCGCGCCGGGAATCCTGCCAAGAACAGGAGGAACAGGAGGCGGACGAATGACGATGGCAATGGGTTGACCATCGCAAGGCATGACGCATGAGCGCGGGGCTTGAATCGAAGCAATTGACGGTTGTAGGCCAGTTGTGAACCGCGACGGCAAGCTACATTGGCACGGTGCTGGTTGTTGGGGGGACGTGTCCGAAGCAAAGCGGGGCGGGCGCTGGCCAAAATGTGCGGAATCCTCTGCCGCGAACGGAGTCTTGGGGTTTTCGTTTTGGCATTTAGGGTGTTGTTCTCTGTGCAATCGGAGGCGGGAGCGCAGCTTTCGGCGTGC
>DASXZW010000100.1:0-3817 GCA_036501665.1 Verrucomicrobiia bacterium | reverse complement strand
TCGACTTGGTGTTGGACGCCCTGTGCGATGTCCAGCAATCGCAGAGCTTGCTGGGCGCCTGCCTGGCGCAAGCCGCCAAACACGGACTGATTTGGAATGACTAACTCCATATCCATTATTTATGCGAAACTCAATAATATCAGCGGCGCGTTGTCGCGGCGCGTTCAGTTCCTTTAGCTTTTCGTCACGTTGCTGCCTCAGTGTTTCCCGTTGTTGCTTCGCGTTGTTCCATGCCGTCGATTTGTCACTAACAACTTTGGTTTGCGCTTTGATTTGTGCGTCCAACTGGGCGCGAAGCTGTTCTCGAATCTTTGGCGCGTTGAGTGATGCCTTGAGCACTTTTTGGACTTGGTCGTCGGTTGGTCGATCATCGGCGAAAGGACATTCTTCTTTCCACTCGCGATTCAGGGGATGAGAGCAATAGCCTTCAAAGGGATGATTTACTCGAATTGCCGTTGCTTGTTCTGCATCGGTCGCTTCCTGCCGTGCCGCTTCTAATTCTCGCTCCTCTTTAGGCAATCGCCCGACCAATCCGAGCAAAACCATTCGCTCCATCCGCCATTGAGTTTCTGCTGTGGAGGCTTCCGTGTTGGCCGCGTCCAATTGCTTATCAAATTCTGTGCTTGCCGTTGCCGCGTCGGCTTTCTTTTCCTCATCGCGAATCAGATTATCAACTTCCAGTTGCAGGACCGGATCCTTTGGGTCGGGAACCTTTCCGATCAACGCTTCAATTCTTGCTCGGCTGCGCTTTACCCAAAAATCTATCTTTGGTTTTTCGCGAATGCAGTCTTCATGGTCAGCAGTTTTCTTTGCGTGCTCACGAAGTAATTCTTGTTCAGTCGGGTTAATCAAACCCAGGACCAGACGAACTAAATTCTCTTTGTCCGGGTGCAGCAAAACGGTCGTTTTATGATCGCTGTCGGAGTGACGCCATTCGAGAAGACCGCTGTAATGCGCCTCCTGATCGCGGGCCAGCCAGCCCAGCAATCCTTCCCAATTCAATTGCCGACCCGAACCTGAAAGCTCCCGCAGCTTCATTGCGCCAAAAACAGTTTTGTCCATGGCCTCCTGATATTTGTCGTATCCAATACTGCTCGGATGTTCGGAGCACTTTTCCTCCAGCGAGCCGCCTTCCTTGGCGAATGATTGATAACCGGCGTGTCCGAGTGGTCGTCCCACCAACCATCGTTTTCCATCTATGAATACCTCACCGAGCGCCCACCCGTTTCGGAAACCATTTCGCTCTGTATCATTGAATGCGTCGCGAAACTCCTCGTTCCCAAACGTGGCGTCATCGAGGATGTAACGAAGGATGCGACAAAATGTGGTTTTCCCGGCGCCGTGGCCGGTGAGTTTCGTTTCGTCGCTGGTCGCATCACTTGGTCTGGCCCAAACGATATTCAATCCGCGACGGAGATCCATTCGCCGCAGCAAAGTGTCCGGTGACGGTGGCCAGTCAGAATAGACGGCGAGCGTTTTCACCCACACGGCGGGTTGCTCGAAACCTTTCGCCGCGGTCAACGAGGGCGGTGGCGGTTCAACTGCTTTTACCACGAGGCCGGGTAACTCAGGGGAATTCACTTTCGTCGTTTTTGCCATAAGCTTATGCAACTAACATTTCGCGAATTTCTTCCGTCCACGCTTCGCTTTCCGGCAATGGAACAGACTTGCCGTTCAAGAGACGGGAAACGCGAAGGCTGAGCCAGGCATCGTAGCCAACATCGTCGCTGGATGCTGGCTTGGGACCATCGGCGAGTTGAAAAATGAAATCATTTCCGTGTTGGCGGATGAAAATGGTTCCGGGGAACAACGCTTTGAGACATGCCGGCAGCAATTTGGGAGTGGCCTTTTCGTTCCAACGTTTCGACCAGTCGTTAATGCGATGCGTGTCTTCGGACCCGCCGAACTCCTTCATCAGGTCAGGGCGCGTCGCGAAAACAAAAGCGTCGCGCAATTGCGGCCATGTCAAACTGCCGGCTGCTTCGGAGAGAATCGCGGTGACGAGATTGACGCTGTATATCTTTGGATCGGAAACGGCGAATCTAAATCCAGAAGGTAATGAACGAACCGTCGAGGTTTGCGTGTCGAGTCCCAAACCGAATTGCAACTCGATGACCTGCGTTGCGGGAGCGGTTATCTTCGTGGCTTTCCTTGACTTTGTTGCTCTGCCCGCCTTCTTTTCATGCAGACCGGCTTTGAGTTCTTCTTCGTAGCGCTGGTGATTTAATTCAAGAAGTTTGTCGAGGACGGTGCGACGGGCGGACTCGCTGATGGTGAAACGTTCGCCTTGTTTGGTTTCGTGGAAACCGTGGCCCAAGTCCAAATCGTTCCAGCCGTAGGCGGCAGCCACGGCCTGATCCATCGCAATGTGCAATGTCCGTAGCCGCTCGATGTCCTCCGACTTCTCACCACGGTCGTGAAAGCGGTTGTAGGTGTCAGTCAAGCCTTCCTGCCGATTTGTCATCACGCTTTGCCGGTGTTCGTGATAGGCGAGCCCAATTCTTTCAATATTTTCCAGTTGAGGTGGGAATGGAAAAGTCTCGAATAAATCCGTAGGTGAATATCGCAAGAGGGCGAGGTTGTAGCCCCCATAATGTCTGGCCCAAACCTCATGATGGCTGCTATGGAGAACAGCAAGAGTCTCGAATGAATCGTCGGCAATGATAGAGAGTGAATGTGAAAACACCATTGCCTTGTCCAACAAGGCGAATGCTACATATTTGGTCGCTTGAGTGCCAACCGCGAGGACATGCTTCAGGTTTGAAATTGCAGCATAAAGTCCGGGGCGCTTTTCTCCGTAAATCCACCAGAGCTGCGGCATCGGATGACGCACAACAAACTCGCCATTCGCGTCGCGCCTTGTCCGCTCTGGCTTCACACGCGATACCACAATTTGGAGGCAGTCAGGAAAATCGCTGGCGACGTGACCAGAATAATCGGGCGGTGCTGATTCTCTGTCTAGTGGCCAGTCAAAAAACCGGATTGCCCAAGCGGCTGGCTCATAAGTCGCGTGACTATTCACGTCTTTGGTGGTGATGTAGGGAAACAAAACGGCCTTATTTCGTGCGTCCTTTTTCAGCAGAGCATGAGCTTCCACAGGTGGAATCACAAATCCATCACCGTAAACTTTCACACCGTTAAATGATTTATCGAGGTTTGCCTTTAGCCGCTGTGCAGGTCCAGTGACGCTCTGCTTTACAGTGAGCATCGGAGTGATGCCAGGGACAATCTCATTGTTTAGGAAGAAATGACCTCCCCATTTTTTAGGGCAGAGCCAGATTGAACTATAAGTGACGCTCGCAGTTCCGGGCCACGGTGCGCGGCTTGTCGCTCTGATAATTTCCCATCCGTGATCGGTTAGCTGCTGGAGGCCGACCGTTCGCGTGTCACCCTCGGCAATTGCGCTCGTGACTACAAGTCCACAAATTGATTTCGCAGACATCATTGCCCCCGTGCGCAAAACAAAATATGCACAGAAGTCTGCCAGCCCCTTGACACCGTGGGCAAGGTGGGTGATTAAGAACCCACGATAGTCGTTCCCGAAAGTGCCGGTCAGTTTGGGAGCGCCAAGATAAGGTGGATTTCCGACAAGAGCATCGAAACCACCCCGCTGAAAAACCTCCGGAAACTCCACAGCCCAATGAAACAGGCGGCGTCCACGCAATTGCTCGCAGCCGTAAGGCGGCGTCAATAAATAACATTTACAAGTTCCTGTTTTGATTGGGGTAGATGACGTAATTCCATTCGCCATGAAAGCGCCCCGGTTTCAAACTGATGCTGGCCATTTGTTGGGGCGTGATTTTTCTGCCGGGCAGGT
>DASXZW010000099.1:0-16871 GCA_036501665.1 Verrucomicrobiia bacterium | reverse complement strand
ACCTGCCCGGCAGAAAAATCACGCCCCAACAAATGGCCAGCATCAGTTTGAAACCGGGGCGCTTTCATGGCGAATGGAATTACGTCATCTACCCCAATCAAAACAGGAACTTGTAAATGTTATTTATTGACGCCGCCTTACTTTGTTGATGACGATGCAGCGGCTCGGCGGGCTAACGTCCGAGATCTTACGACACTGTTGGATAATTCTGAAATTAAAATAACTCAGCAAGAACCGTTGAAGACCTTTGCGGATTATAATCCCTTGGTAGCGAATCCCACAACGGCAGCGTTCATTCTTGATCAGCGGATGAAAGGCGGCGGATTGGTTACTTACAACGGCACCGATTTGGCTGGATACCTTCGAGGGATTGACGGGAAGATGCCAATTTACATTCTTACAGGCCATACTGACCAACCGCAGGATTTTGTGGGGTTTCAGCACCTCGTCGAATACATCATTGATAAGGAGCACATTGAAAATGCTCAATCAGATGAAGCCAAGATTGTCAAAGCCCGGCTACTTCGGCATCTTGAGGTATTCAATGATGTGCGGAACGCGCAGGAACAGCGATTTCACGACTTGCTCGTAAAAAGCCTGCGAGGACCGCTCACCGCAAAGGAACAAATCGAGATGGACCAAATAGAAGGAGAAACCACCGCCCCTATTCAAGCTGCAGAAAGAAAGAAGGAACAAGAACTCGGCGAGACGGTAGAACAATTGCGGAGGCTTCTCGATGACGGTCAACTTCCCTTGCGATGATGATGTTTTATGGTCCACTAAAAAGGCGGGAGACATATGAGTCAAGGCCTGGCGACAGCGGGTTCTACACCTACGGTCACTATCGGTCCGTCATTGCTGAAGACTGCAAGTTCCGGTGTGTGTATTGCGATTGTCATGAGGATTGCGTTGGTGGACGTGAAGCAATGGAAATGGATCACTTTCGTCCCTGGAATAAGGTTTTCGGCATATTAGCAGAAAAGAAGTTTGAACACCTGGTTAACGAGCCAACAAATCTTGTACACGCCTGTGGAGTTTGCAATGGATTTAAATGGGCTCATTGGCCAACTGAGAACCCAGTCCTGGAATACGACCACGAAAAAGGTTGGATTGACCCGTTCAAGGAGTGTCGCGCGGACTTTTTGCGAGTGCAAAATGATGGCACCCTTATCGACAGGAAGGCACCCGCCAAATACCAAATCAAGAAACTTCGTCTAAACCGTCCTCTTCTTAAACGGCTACGCGAGTATCAAATCATAATCGCTAAAGTAGAAAGAATTGAAAAGCCAAAATGGCAAGCTCTAATCGAAAGGAATCCCGGCAGTGCACACGCTCAAACTGCTGCATTCGCGTTGACCTTGCTCGGTGCATTCCGGCGCTTCCTGAACGTCAACGCAACCGGCGAATAATCAACGTAGCAACATGGAGTCGGTTGGGCCATCCCTTTTGTGACGAGATCGGCGTAGGATCACTGCTCGTTTGGCGGTGAATTCAACGCCGCTTTAGTCGCACCATCTAACTCTGCGGAGTGACGAACTTGGCTGCCGGAATGGAGCGGTAAACTCGGCGAAGCGAAGCGGTGCGCCGTTCGGTCGCGCCGGGGCCTACGGCAAGTCAGTCTTTCGGCTTACGGCGTCAAACTAATTGGCTGAAAGTCTGACGCGGGACGGGTGAAATTCCGTATGCGTCTGAGCGGCTACGTCTAGTTTTCGGTGCTGAGTTATGAAATCATGGTGGCATGTATTCTTCAAAAGCTGGGTCGGGTCGGCGGCGTTTGACTTTTAAGCAGCGACAACGATTGCTGGCACAGTTTCACAAAAGTCAATTAACCCAACACGATTTTGCCCTCCAACACAGCGTCGGGATGTTCACCCTGAGCAAATGGTTGCGCCTGGAGCGTGACGCGGTTCCTGCAAAGGTAAAGTTTCAAGAAGTGCGGTTGCCCAACCCAACCTCTCGCTGGCCGATTGAAGTCGTCAGCCCGCAAGGTTGGACTGTGCGGCTACAGAACAGCTCGGATGTGCAGCAGTTGCCCTCACTGTTGCAAGCACTGCCATGCTGAGCGTCACCAGCGCGACGCGGGTGCTGGTCGCCACTACGCCGGTGGATTTGCGCGGCAGCTTCAACCGGCTTTATAGTTTGGTAGTGGAGCAGCTCAAAGGCGATCCATTGTCCGGGCACCTGTTCGTGTTCACCAATGGACGACGGAACCGGGTCAAGGTGCTTTACTGGGACGGGTCTGGTCTGTGGGTTTGTGCAAAGCGACTTGAGCGGGGACGTTTCACCTGGCCAGAGAGTGAAAATGGACAGGCCGATCTGCGTGGAGAGGAGTTCAGTGCGCTGATTCATGGGCTGGAAATTCACTCAAAAAAGAATTGGTATCGGCGTTGAAAAATATTCCCAGTCAGTTTGAACAAATACTTTTTGTGCGCGTCAGAGAGATGTGACCGACACCACGCTGCTCCAAAAGCTTGAAGATCCGACCGCCGGTCTGGTTTTGTCAGGCAATGTCCTGTATGGGACGACTTCGGCAAACGATGGCACCGTCTTCGCCATTAACACCGACGGCACAGGCTTTGCCACGCTCCATACGTTTACGAGCGGAACATCAAATCCGTCTGGAAATTACACCAATGCCAACGGATACATTCCCGTTGGGGACATAGTTTTGTCGGGCAGCACCCTGTATGGAGCGACGCGGGATGGCGGCACCAACGGTTACGGGACGGTGTTCGCGCTGGACCTGGCCGTTGCACCTCCACCGATCCAGTTCACTGCCACTCCAACCAACGGCATCGTCCGGCTGACCGTTCAATTCAACGGCCCTGCGGTTGACGCTGGCGGCAATCCCATCCTTGCCTGGAACTGGAATTTCGGCGATGGCCCGAACAGCACCAATACCGCGCAAAATCCAAGCCACACTTACACCAACGCCGCCACTTTCCTGCCCACACTGACCTGCATCAATAATAATGGCGATCCGGTCATCGGTTTGGGTCCGGCCATAATGACATCCCTGCCTCCACCAATCCACTTCACCGCCAATCCGACGAACGGCCTGCCGCCCCTTGCCGTTCAGTTCAATTCTCCCGGCGCTGACGCCGGCAGCAACACCCTCGTCTCCTGGAACTGGAATTTCGGTGACGGTTCCAGCGACACGACGCAAAACCCGTCGCACACTTATACCAATAGCGGCACATTTTTTCCCAGCCTGACCTGCTTCAACAATAACGGCAATACACTCACCGGTTCCGGTCCGGCCATTGTCGTCATCAACTCGCTCCTGCTCAACGGCGGATTTGAAACAGGAACTTTCACCAATTGGACGCAGAGCGGCTACACCAATGGGAACTTCGTCAACGCCAGTTATGCCCATTCCGGCAAGTATGGGGCTGAACTGTATGTGCCGTCCGGCGGAGCGATGGGTTTTCTTTCACAGACATTCCCCACGGTTGCCGGGGCCTCTTATGGCATATTCTTCTGGCTCGATAGTCCTTTCGGCGTGACGCCCAATGACTTTCAAGTGTCTTGGAATGGCAATGTGCTTCTCGATGAGACCAACCTTGGGAGTGTTGTCTGGACGAACTTTCAGGTGACGGCGACAGCAACGGGAACCAGCTCGACACTTCAACTTGGCTACCTGACCGGCCTCTTTTTCGGACTGGATGATGTCAGCGTCTTATTGGCGCAATCGGCGCAACCCGGCATCGCCCACATAAGCCTGTCCGGCACGAATCTGGTCATCAACGGCAGCAGCGGCCGGTCCGGACAGACCTACTATTTGTTGATGGGCACAAATCTGACCGAGCCGTTTGCCCAGTGGATTCCTGTGGCGAGCAACACACCAATCGCGGATGGGAATTTCAGCATCATCGCTACCAATGTAGTGAGTCCGAATGCCCGGCAACGGTTCTACATTCTCCAGTCGCCATAACACCCGAAGCCAAACGTGACCGCTCAGGCGAATAAAATCCTGAACCTTATGACAAACATACGCAATCTGTTCCTCCTGCCCGTGTTGATCGTCGGCCTGGGCCTACTGCTGACGGGCCAGGCGGAGGCGCAGACCTTTACCAATTTGCATAATTTCACGGCCCTCAAGAGTTCCACCAACAGCGACGGGGCTCAACCGCTATTCGCCGGTTTGATTTCAGTGGGTAGCACGTTGTATGGAACTGCCAATGCTGGAGGCGCGGAGGGGGGCGGCACCGTCTTCGCCATCAACACCAGCGGCACGGGTTTTACAAACATCCACACCTTTCTTTACGATGCCTCTTTTAATTTCACTAGCGGCGTGAGTCCGGAAGGCGGATTGGTTTTGTCGGGCAGCACGCTTTATGGCACGACCGAGGGCGGGGGCGCTTTTACCTGGGGCGATGTGTTTGCCGTCAACACCGATGGCACCGGCTTCACGAACCTGTATGGTTTCACTGGCGGCAGCGATGGAGCGTCGCCGAGGGGCAACCTGATTTTGACGGGCGGCAGGCTTTATGGAACAACGAGCGGCCGCGGCGGTACGAGCGTGGGCACCGTCTTCTCGGTCAACGCTGGTGGCGGGGGCTTTTCAAACCTGTTTATTTTCCCGCCGCTGGACGATTTTAGCGACAACACCAATGGAGCTTATCCGAATTATAATCTGGTCCTGGCGGGCAACACCTTGTATGGGACAACGCAGGCTGGCGGCACCAATGGCAACGGCACGATCTTCGCCCTCAACACCGACGGCACCGGATTGACAAATCTATATACCTTCACGGCCCTTAACAATTATTTCACCAACAGCGACGGAGCGGAGCCGTACTGCGGCCTGGCTTTATCGGGCATTACGCTTTATGGGACAACGATCAAGGGCGGGACTGTGGGTTGCGGAACGGTATTCGCCATCAACACCGATGGCACAGGTTTTACGAATCTGCATAGTCTCACTCAGAACGATGGAAATAGTCAGGGTGCGGGATTGATCGTGTCGGGTAGCACGCTGTACGGGGCGAGCGTTAACGAGGGTCCTGGGGGAGAGGGCGCGGTATTTGCCGTGAATACCGACGGGACGGGTTTTACGAACCTGTATAACTTCACGGCGCTCACTGGGGGAACGAACAGCGACGGGGCCGGGCCGCAGGCGGGATTGCTTTTGTCAGGCAATATTCTTTATGGGGCAGCGCGTTTTGGTGGCACTGCGGATAACGGAACGCTGTTCGCCTTGAGTTTGCCGGTGCCGCCAACAATCGGAATCACCACGGCTGGCAATCAGATTGTTCTCTCCTGGCCGACCAATGCCACCGGCGTTAATTTACAAACCGTCACCAGTCTGGCCACTGGAACCTGGAGCAATGTCACCGCTGGAATAACCATTGACGGCGCCAATTATACGTTCACAAACACAGCGAATGGCTCTGCTGCCTTTTTCCGCCTCCTGCAGCCCTGAAACGGTGGAAGCAATATCTCACACGCTCCCCGCCACGAACGTCCGTCTCTCATCAAACTCGAAATCGTAGACGTGCCTGGTCAGACGCATACGAAATTCCAGCGCAACGGAACGGCCATATAGCGGAACGGAGGCTGGATTGACGCGGAATGCAGGCGCCAAATCTGGTCACGACACCGGGCGAACAACCGATTAGATTCTGCGGTGTTGATATATCGTGAGCACTGATTATCCAACTGACAGCGAATTGCAGGAGAGGGCGAAACAGAAATTGCGCCAACTTCTGCATGAACGATGCTTCGTCGAGCGATGGGAGTCGGTGGCGAAGGAAATGAAATGGGTCATCACCGGCCGTTCAAATGCTGAGGGACATCAAAAAATTCTGCCGGAATATTGTTACCACATTTTCGAACTATACGCGCGCACCATTTTCAAGGTATTTCGGCCAATGTCCGAAGCAGTCATCGTCACTGACCCGAAGCTGGCGGCGAATTGTAAAACAATTGAGGAAGCCAAAACGTGCATGGTAATCGACTGGAAAAAGCTTGGTTCAGTCGCTGGGATGGGAGAACGGGGATTTATGTTTTTTGAAAATGAGGTCAAAGTCGACCTAAAACGAGAGGGGCTGTTGGACCTGACGCCTGAGCAGGAGGAGGAGGCTTGCAAATTGATACTTGGCGACGATTGGGAGAATCATGCAATGGCCGGATTAAGTGCTTCCGGAGTTGCAGGATCTGCTGAGGAAATCGAGAAGCGAATAAAGGGACTGGAACAAACCGCAAAAAAAGGCGTGTCGCAAGGGCATGAAATGGCGCGGGAATGGGAACCTGGGGCAGTTACAAAATACCACGCGGGCGTAGCCAGTGGCTCAGCCGGATTTCTGGATAAGGACGGAAAGTTGAAAGGTGAGCGCAAAATAAAACACAATCGTACGTACGAGGTTCTGTTAATGTTCTGGCCAGAAATCGAGGCAATGTTGAACGCCAATCCTCCCAAAAAAATGGAAGATTTGTGGGACTGGCTGACACCCTTCAGTCACGCCAAGTGGATTGAAATTGAGGACTTGGATCAGCTCGTAAGTCTTTGCCGTCCCATCAAATTGAAACTCAAAAAGCCCGGCGCGCCCCGCAAGCCTCGGGAATGTTGAAGTCAGTTTTTTTCCCACCCTTAGTTCTTCTCCGTGCTCCGTGTTAAAACGGCGGCATGGAAATTGGTAATCCAACTTCTGTCGCAAACGCACAAAGGACGGGAATCCGCGTCCAGCGGTGCAATTCCATGTCCGTGCCCGGCTGCGGACAGGAACGTTTAAATGATGCCGGAAACATAGAGCAAAAAATGCAACTGAAAGTATCAGTCATCTCGGACCGGCCCGATGAATACGTCGGGAAACGCGGCTTGGTCAAAAGCCAAATCATCACCTGCCAGGACGTTGACCCGTCTGGCTACCGCCTGTTGATGCCGTTTGATTACACGCTCAACGAGGACGAGAAAACCAAATGGGCTGGCAAGCTCCAGGACAAACAGATTGTCATTGGCGTGCGCGAATTGAACCCGTTTGGCGGTCGTCTCCGTGCTCGCGGCGCGATTATCACCGGCCCGGACGGAAAATAACACAATGAACCCCGAAATCTACGCCTTGTCACTCATCGAATGGCAACTATTCGCCACGCTCACCTTTAAGAGTGAGAAGCTGGCGGACGCGGTGCGCATGAAGATGTTTTTCGCCCTGATGCGAGAGCAGGCGGACAATTTCGGGGTTCATTTCAAAGAAACGACTTGGTGTTTGCGCCGGGAAGACGGAGAGTTGACCGGGCGCGGTCACCTGCACGCATTAATCGCGGGGTTTCCTCAACACGCGTTGGCCACAGCCACCTGTTTTGCCTTCATGAAAATATGGGAGCGAATGGGCGGCGGCATGGCACGCGTACATCTCTATAGTCCACTGCTTGACGGTGTGGGCTATGTCCTGAAAGGCTGCGAAGCTGAATATCAGCGCGCCGGCGGGGATTTTTATGAGACCAAAAAGTTTGGGGGCCACTGCGACGTCATGCTTTCCGAGTCGGTGTTCCGCGTGTTGGCGGGCCGGCGGCAAATAGGGAAGAGACGCCGTCAAGGACAACGCCAAGCGGAGTAAGACGAACTCCCTGTAGGCGGCCACTGTGTCGGCGATAACGACATACACCGCCTTTGATTCGCAGCAGGCTAAGACCGGTTCAAACGGGCTGTAAAGACTGCGGACAGGGGCAATAGATTCGACCAGGCTGCGGCAATTCTGCCAGTTGTCACCGGGGAGGCAGTTCCCTGCCTTGCCCATGCCCGCCGCGCAGCGGCGGGCATGGGCAGGGCGGGATTGCTTGAAGATGAACTACGCCCAAATGAAATCTGGCCATGAGAGAAACCGCCAATGAACGGTTAGTGCGTGAAGTCGCCCGCGAGGTCGCCCAAGAGGCGATGCGCCGGATTCGTACGCGCCTTCTGGAGGTGGAGGCGGAGCCGATGGCGGGCCGGTTGTATGAGGCCGAGTGGGGTGCAATGGACAGAGACTGGCCGACGGCGGCGATGCCGGGGCGGGAATGGGTTCCGTTTTTGCTTGAGGATTTGAGTCGGGCGAAAGCGGAGTTCGATGGGTGCCGACATTACTGATGAAAGCGAGCGAACTAAAGATGCTTTGGAGATTGGTAAAATTCGGCGGGGAAAGGCCGCTTACGGCGGCGGACCTGGCTTTGTTGCTGCGCATTCGTCATGGGCTCCAGGTGTATGAGGCGCAATCAGGCAGGCGGCGGGCACAATTCACCGATTGCAAAAATGAGCTTTGCTGACATGACGGCGGACAAACAACATCAAGGCAATCGCCCGGCGTGCGTGGGCATGGAAGAGGCGGCGGCTATTTTCGGATGGCCGAATTATTACCTGCCGTTCCTGGTGCGGGCCGGACACCTCAAGGCCCTGGGCAAGCCCGCGCAGAACGCCCGCAAGTGGTTTGCGACCATCGAAATCGAGCGAATGAGCCAAGACCCGGATTGGCTCGACAAGGCCATTCGCATCGTGGAGAAGCAGATTCAGGAGATGAACAAAAAGCAACGGGGCAAGGAACAATCGGAAATGCCCCTTGTCCAATGATGACGGGCCACGGCCGGCGCGAATGGCGGTGGGAGGCAGCCAATTCGCGTCCGCTGCAAAGTTGTAAAGCGTCCGCAGAAACGCGTTGGTCGAAACCGTACCAAAGCGCAATACGGCCAGCGAAACACCTGGCATTTTGTCGTGCAAGGCCGCGGTGGTGTTTATTGCAATCGCCGAAGTGCCTCTGGCCTATGGTAAGAGCGCGCAAAAGGTTGTTCTTAAGCGATTCAAATGTCCAATGGACAGCGCTGAATGGCGCTTAGTTAACAATCTCCACTGGCGGAGATCGAGAGCCACGGCTTTCTAACCACCGCTCGAACCTAAGTCATCGGGCATCGGTTCCGTAGGCAATCGACCGCGCCACTCACGTTTTTTTGATTCTATAAAGTCCGCCGCATGCGTGGGTTCGGTGTCCTGTCGAAGATGCCACAATCCCCAAACTAGCCCTTTCTGGTTCTTTTCGACCACAGCTCCGGGCGTCTCATTTATTGTATAGATTATGACAACCGCCTTGTCATGCGTTTTATCCGCGCGCACTTCTCGTGCAAATGCTGCTCCGGTTACATGAGGCACTCCCGGCGGAGCTAACTGAATGTCAATGATAGCAATTTCTAACTCACCTTGTGGCCAGAGTTTCTTCAGAGACAATCTGGCCTCTTTGACCGTCCTAACGCTTCGCACGTCGTGCCCGCGCAGACTTAGCTCGTGCGCGAGAGCGCTAGCTTCGCTAGCGGTATTGATTAGCCGGTCATCTAGGAATAATATGTTCATATTAATAGTGACTGTTGATTGTTTTCTGCTTTGTTCTATGGAACCTTAGGCAGCACCAGCCGCACACTGGCTCCGTTAATCTGGTTTCTCGAGAGTATCAATCTTCCATGGTGCAATTCTTCAATAATATGTTTTGTTGCTACAAGATGGATCCCGAACCCAGCTCGCACAGCAAATTCCCACGGCAATAACACTCCTTCATAGCTCAAAACGGATTCGGGAAATCCGCAACCGTTATCGCTTATGTCGATGAACACGTTGCGGCCGTCCAAATGGCCGACGGTCCAATCGATTCTTGTAGCACCCTTAGCATGGTGCGCAACGTTTCGAAGGAGTTCAAGACAAATATTCCCAATTAGCGGAAAAACAATTCTTGCCTCGGCTCGACTTCCTACTGGCTCGGCAATCTGGATATTCCTTTTGCGAAATTCATTGCGAAATCGATGTTCTTCCCACCAAATTCGGGAAAGATCAAGCAAATCGAAGGGCTGCATGTATTGATCGATATTCCGAGAATTGCGAATGTCTCTCGCTAACTGCAAAAGTGTGAGGGCGGGTTCGCAATACTCATCGAACTCCTTAATCTGTTTCTCTATCGGACATCTAGCCTTGCGCGCTTCTCTCGCAATGTATTGCGCGGTTTTAAGAACACGCTCGACGTCATGGAAAGGATAAGCAAGCAGTGCAGCCGTGGTGGCATATCGCGCCAGTTCGAGAAGTTTTCGATCGGTCTCGGCCCGGTGCTCTAAGCTTTGGCAGACACCAATTAGATAGTAGGTGCCATCAGAATCTGATTTGTGTCTCGCCACGTTCTGGCTAAATAAGCGGGATTGACTGGAGTCGCCCTTAATGGAGGCTCGGAAAGCAAAGTTCGTGACTGATTTCTTTTCTTGGAGATCGCGCAACAGCCGTAAGCGGTCTTCTGGATTTGTGTATAACTGCTTAGCATTTTGTATGACAGCTTGAAAGCTTGCGACGTCGTCGAAACCGTACAACTTTGCAAAGCTAGAATTAATCAAAAGATACGTGCCTTCCTCATTTGTTTTGCAAATACCATCCGCAACGTTTGAAAAAATATACTCATAAAGCCTCCAGAATTCATCCGGCCCCCTGCCTGCGTCGAGTTTATCGGTTTCCGGATCGCGAATCACCCCAAGGATATACGCCGGCTTTCGATCGGGGCCCAACATTAGAACTTTGATTGTTTCAATCCTCGAGGCGGAGCCCAGTCCGTACGACGGTTCGACTCCATGGTAATACGACTCATTGCCACTTAGGAGGGCTTCATCAACTTTTTGATAAGCTGCAGATTTGTTCGGCTCTATACCGACTTCGTCGTCAGTCTTTTGTAGGATTGAAAACAGCTTGACGGAAGAGTTCTCTCTCCCTGGACGCAATTTTGATAGAAACTTGTTATTAACATAGATAAATCGCCGCCGAGCGTCCTTCACAAACACTTCGTACGGCATCGAGTCTGCTAGTGTGCGAAAAAAAAGCGCCTGTTTTTCTGTGTCGCGACGAAGCGCTCGCATAACCATCATCACGCAGCAGACGATTAACCAGAAAGCCATTCGAGGGACAGTCAGGGCTAGCAGGATATGAAGACGATCATATTGATTACTTGTGAGAAGCTGGGAAAATTCCCACCAGTGGTGGCCAGTAACGAGACAGCTTAGGCAGTGCCATTGCACATACAGTGATATCGCGATGCAAACCCAAAGGATGAAAGCGCGTCCTTCCGCTCGAAACAGCCAAGCTGAGACGACAGGAACGGCGTAGCCCAAATGCACTTCACTAAGGTCTCCCGGTAAACATACTGCGGCAATTGTGATGAAGACGACGTCGAAAATTGCTGGCAAGAAGAACTCGTCTGGTAAATGAGGCGACCACAGCCCCGCTGAGGTCGACAAAGGTCCGTCTGCTGCCTCCCACCTTCTAAGCTCTTCCTGGGCTTTTTCGGCACGACGTCGAGCCCAATGAATGAGACAAATGTAAGAGGTGAGACCGACGGCAAGGCAAAAAGATAGGATGGGCTCTAGCTGTTTCCCTGGGTCCTCTAGCCAAGGAGGTTGTGCTGCTCTTTGTCGCCACCAGCGCCACAGTACTGCAGTGACTAGTGCGAAACGCAAGAGTGTGATCACTTGTGCTGACGCACTCAGAGGTCTTGTGCTCAAACTCGCGTTCAGAGCCAAGCCAGATATGTCGCCCGCTTCATTATGACGCGACGGATTCAGGAGCTTCACGAACCAGCGCAAAAGGGGCAACAGGCGATGCCGCTTGCCTACCATCCAAAAGCCGTAGTAGGACAGGGCCAACAAACCACTGACGGTTACTAACGTTTCTGGCAGCTTTAAGCTCGAGAATGAAAAAGAATTAATCATGAGGTGTCCTTGCGAATGGCCGTTCGAGGCGGTCTCTAAAATGGAGCACTGGAGCCGCTAAATTCCTCAACGTTTTTTGTGTCAGCCTAAAAAGCAAAAGTCGCAATTTCATTTGGAATATGGGAACATGGCGCATCGCTTTGGGAAATACAAGCGATAATATGCGTATAATTCGTGGATTGAGGAAAAGCCCGCTGGCTGAGACGCCCGCATTAGGTTTCGATACGATGCACAGCTTTCCGCCGCTTTGATTTGAATTTGGAAAGGTCACATCACCGACGAAGGAATCGTTAAGAAATGGAGGCGGTGGCGCTCACAGCTACACATTCCTTTCCGCCACGTCGGAAAGGGCGCGTTAGCGTTAAGGCCAGCGCAGCGGAGGATGGAGTCCAGAGGCCATGCCTCTGGCGGCGGGGTTTGGGGACGGCAGCGGAGTCCCCAACCGGAGCAAAACCGACTGAACCGTTTCCAGTCCAGCCGGGCGCGTGGGATTGGTGACGGTCAATCCTCGTCGGGCATCGTTAACAGTGGCGGCGGCACTTACACTGCCGGTTCAACCTTCACGGCGGCTCGCAGTTCGTACTCTTCCAAGGACGGAATTTTCATCAAGGCCCGTTTCGCGTAGGCGCGATGCACGGCCTTGCTATTGTGTCCCAAAGCCTCCTGCGCGAATCGTTCGGGCATTCCCGCGACTTTGGCGCGTTCGGCCCATGCGTAGCGGTAACTGTGCAACGTCACGCCGATAATGCCAAGCTGGCGGCAACGCGAGGCAAATTCGGTGGCGCGGTCACCAGCACGCACGCGCGACAAATACGGAAACAACGGGCCTTCGGCGGGCAGGTCCTTAAACAGATTCAACGCCTCGCCACCGAGATGCACCAGTACGGGGACGCCGGTTTTCTTCCGTGTAAAACTCACAGTGCCGTTAGTCCAGTCCACGTCTTCACCCTTCAAGCTGGCGATGTCGCCCTGACTCGCGCCCAAGTGCCAGCACAATTGATACAGCGTCTTGCGTTCGGGATTCACCTCGGCGGCGATGATTTTCTGGTGTTCTTCAAGGGTGATCGCCCGTTTCTCCTTGTAATGGATGGCAGGCCATTGCCGGCGCGGAATGACGGTGGCGGGCAGCCAATTCATATCCACGGCGAAGTTGTGAATTTTCCGCAGGAAGGCATTGGTCGAAACCTTGCCGGAGCGCAACACGGCCAGCAAATGCTCGGCCTGCGTTTCAATCAGGACACGGTCGCGGATCAAGTCGAACGCCTTGTCCCTGGCGGCGGATTTCCAGCGCACCTGTGTCGGGCCGGTTTTAAGGCCGATGATTTCATCGAGCACGTTCTGCCAGGTGCGGGTGGTCACGAGCGGGTCGCTGTGGCGGAGATAGACGCGGGCCAGACTCAAATTCATGGCGGGCTGTTTGCCTGCCTCGTTCATGGCCATCACCAGCCGATTGCCCTCGGCTTTGTCCTTGGTCTTGAGGCTGGTAAAGGTCTTGGTGGTGTCGTCAAAGGCGTAATAGACGCTCTTGCGACGAAGGAATAGACGGTAACGCAGTTTCATGTTCATGCGTCATCCAGCCTACCTTGGCGAAGATTCCGGCAGTCAGGCAATAGCGGGAGAATCCTCCCGAATTGTGGAACAATCTCGGAACAATCCCAAAATTGTTAGCCAAACTGTTAGCCATTGGCTTTCCGCTGCTTCCAACTCCTTGCTACTCAACGAAGTTGAGATGGAGGCGAGGGTCGGAATCGCACCGCCGCCTGGCACCCGGCCGCCAAGCAGCCGCAGTCGCCGCGATTCCGGGGGGCGTGAGGCGGCCTGAAGTCGGCAGCATTCTGTGGGCGTCAATCGGCGGCCGCAGTCGCCGCGATTCCGGGGGGCGTGAGGCGGGAGGCTGAATTATTCGCTCTCCGATAGAAGATTGAATGAAAGGCGGATTGCCAATACAATGCGCCCCTTATGGCCGAGCCGACTATCATTTGCCCGAAATGCAAGAATGAGATCAAGCTGACCGAATCGTTGGCGGCACCGCTCATCGAATCCACGCGCCTTGATTTTGAGAAGCGGCTGGCACAGAAAGACCTCGATGTTGCCGGGCGTGAAAAATCAATTCAGGAACGCGAAACTACTCTTTCCAAACAAAAAGACTCGCTCGAATCCCAAGTGACGGAACGGGTGCAGCAGGAGCGCGGGAAAATTGCCACCGATGAAGCCAGGAAAGCCAAGCTTGCGTTAACCAACGACATCAATCAGAAGGCTAAAGAAGTTGCTGACCTTCAGGAAATCTTAAAACAGAAGGACGAAAAGCTCACCGAAGCCCAAAAAACCCAAGCCGATTTCCTCAAACAAAAGCGCGAGCTTGACGACGCCAAGCGCGAAATTGATCTGACCGTTGAGAAACGCATTGCAGAAGGCTTGACCGCAACCCGCCAGCAAGCGCGAAAGGAAGCGGAAGACGAATTGAAACTCAAGGTTTCTGAAAAGGAACAAACAATTACTTCCATGCAGAAGCAAATCGAGGAATTGAAGCGCAGGGCTGAGCAAGGCTCGCAACAACTCCAAGGAGAGGTTCAGGAATTGGAACTGGAGACATTGTTACGCGCCAAGTTCCCACACGATAACATTGAGCCTGTTCCCAAAGGTGAATTTGGTGGTGATGCTTTGCAACGTGTGACCAGTCCGCTCGGACAATCATGCGGCACAATTCTTTGGGAATCCAAGCGAACCAAAAATTGGAGTGACGGCTGGCTCGCAAAATTGCGCGACGATCAGCGAACTGCAAAAGCTGAGATTGCCGTGCTCATAAGTCAGGTGTTGCCCAAGGAAGTTGAAGCCTTTGACTTGGTTGATGGAGTTTGGATCACACTTCCGCGTGTTGCGATACCAGTCGCCATCATGCTTCGACAGTCCCTGATTGAATTGGCGGTTGTTCGTCAGTCATCTGAAGGCCAGCAGACCAAGACTGAAATGCTTTATGCGTATCTGACCGGCCCGCGCTTCCGTTTACGGGTGCAGGCAATTGTGGAAGCATTTTCCAACATGAAGGAAGACCTCGATAAGGAAAAGAAAGCCATAACCAAGCATTGGGCGAAGCGCGATGAGCAGATTGAGCGTGTCATGCAAGCAACCGTCGGCATGTATGGTGATATGCAAGCAATTGCCGGCAAGACGTTGCAAGAAATTGAAGGACTAGAATTCAAGGCCCTTGAGGACACTGCGCCAAAAGGAGCGGGAACCGAATAAGGCTGGTTCCGGCACAAGGTGTTTATGACTACCCCTGCACAACCTTCACAAATATCCGCGTTAGGCGAAATTCTAAAATGGTCAACCAACCGCCCTGATTGGCAACGGGACGCGCTTCGCCGCATTATTGCATATGGAGCCATTGCAAAGGATGATTTTCAGGAGTTAGACCATTTATGCCGAGTCAAACATGGTGCTACGACTCCAAGTGATCCCCCTCTGATAGTTAAACCGCTGGATTCGACGCACGTTCCACAGGGAGCGGGTTCGCAAACTTCGGTGAATCTGGTTTCAATAAGCAATTTACAGGGCGTAAATCGCTTACCCCCAAATCAAACGATTTCTTTTGGCGGCTCGCCCGGATTGACCGTGATTTACGGCGACAACGGTTCTGGCAAATCCGGTTATGCTCGCGTGATTAAAAAAGCATGCCGCACAAGAGGCTCCCTGCCTATAATTCGACGTGACACCTTTGCACCGGCCGATTCGACCCCTTCAACCGGGACAATTGTGTTTAGCACAAATGGCACGAATCATACCGTGGGCTGGCAAGACGGGGCATCATGCGATACTCGACTTTCGCATGTTTTTGTATTCGATTCATTTACAGCGGAGAATTACTTGGAACAGGATGGTCCTGCAACTTTTACACCGCACGGTTTGGACGTATTGCCAAGACTGACAAAAGTGTGTGATGCAATTAGCGAGCGTCTAAAAGAGAGCATTCAGACCATACGCTCGCAAATTGCCAACACAACTGACACTTGGAAGTATACGCAGACAACGGCAGCCGGAAAACTGATAGCGGGCCTTAGTTTCGAGTCGAATGAATCAGAATTGGACGCAATAAGCGGACTCGATGCCGCTCAAAAGCAACGACTACCTGAACTCACCGAAACGTTAAAATCAGACCCCAAGCAGAAAGCCCGCGAAACTCGTGCATCCAAAAATCGCTTGGAGACGTTTGCCCAAAAAGTAAAAACCGCCACCGCGAATTTAGCGGACGAACAAATAACCACTCTAAAAGCACTTGTTGACAATGCGAAAACGACATCGGATGCCGCAAAAACTTTTGCCGCGTCCCAATTTGATTCAGGTGACTTGGTGGGCACGGGAAATGATTCCTGGCGCCAACTCTGGGAGGCGGCACGGTTATTCTCTACCTCATCGGCCTACTTGGAAATGGATTTTCCCGTTACGGAGGACGAGGCCCGCTGTGTTCTCTGCCAGCAAGCTATTAGCCCGGAAGCGGTCAAACGTTTTAAAGATTTTGAATCGTTCTGCAAAGATCAGAGCCAGCAACTTGCGGCAAAGGCCGTAAAGACTCTCAAGGATGCCGCTGATAAGATTAAATTAATGACGGCATTGGCAGACGAGTACTCAAAAATCGAGGCCGATTTAGGGGCAACTACACCCGAGCAAGTTTCTTCAATTGCAGATTTTGTAAAGGAGGCAGACGAACGATTGGCTGCAATTCAGGTCAATTTGGCGAATGATACTTGGACTCCACCCGCAGCCATCCCCGCATCACCCGCTGACTCGATCATTCTTCTTGCCAATTTGCTTGAAAGTCGTGCCAAGACTGAGGAATCCGCTCACGATCCGGCTGTTCGCAAATTAATGGAGGCAGAGCGCGACGAACTGATAGATCGTGAGTGGCTAGGGCGAATGAAAAACGAAGTCCTTGCGCAAATTGAACGCCATAAGCAAATTGCCAAGTTGGAATCCTGCCAGAAGGACGTGGGAACCAAGGGTATCACAACAAAAAATTCTGAACTTACAAAGTCGCTTGTAAGGCGGCGTCAATAAATAACATTTACAAGTTCCTGTTTTGATTGGGGTAGATGACGTAATTCCATTCGCCATGAAAGCGCCCCGGTTTCAAACTGATGCTGGCCATTTGTTGGGGCGTGATTTTTCTGCCGGGCAGG
>DASXZW010000098.1:0-30412 GCA_036501665.1 Verrucomicrobiia bacterium | reverse complement strand
GCTTTCGTCGATGGACGGTGTGGGGTTTGGAAAATGTGCGGACCCAATGGTCGCTCTTGTGCGCGACTTTGAACCTGAGAGCGCTCTGCCAACGATGGAAAACCGGAACGGTTGGGCCGCTTAAAAACGCGATGGCGGCGGCGGCCCGCCGGAAAAACCGGCTCCCGGTCGATTGCGCCCCGCTGTTTGGCAAGTATGGGTTCACTATTTTGGAGGCACAACAGGGCCCCAATTAAACCGCCCGTTCCATGTTCATCCCCATGGCAAACCTTTTGAGACGGCCTCGGCGAGGCGTCCCTACCAAAATCAGAGTGTTTCTTCCTGGGGTGGGGATTTAACCAACTTGCGCAGAAAGGGACATCGGATTATCAAGGAGAGTGGGCAGGGCGTATCCCTTTGGAATTATATAATGTTGATAATGAATTCCTTGCAACTTTCTGTGCGCGCTTTTTGTGTTGTGGCATCGCCCGTGCTTGAGCCGTTTTAAGCAGTGGATAACAGTCAATAAAATGCCGAAGGACGAAGGATTGTCACCTAAATGAAAAAAATTGAAGCGATCATCAAGCCTTTCAAACTCGAGGAGGTAAAGGATGCGTTGAGTCAAATCGGGATCGAGGGAATGACCGTGAGCGAAGTCAAAGGTTTTGGCCGCCAGAAGGGCCACACTGAGATTTATCGCGGCAGCGAATACAAGGTCGATTTTCTCCCCAAGATCAAAATCGAAATTGTTCTCCCGGACGCCCGCGTGGAGAGCGCCGTCGCGGCCATCGTCAGTTCCGCCAAGACCGGAAAGATCGGCGATGGAAAAGTGTTCGTGTCCGACGTTGAGGAAATCATTCGGATTCGCACGGAGGAAAAGGGCGACGCGGCGATATAGTCGAAAGTCGAATGCGCCGCACTGCTTTCGGCTCATTTGCGATGGGAAGGCTCTTACCGGAACAATTCAGTTGATGTGGGTAGCGCGGTCGTCCCGACCGCCGTTTTTGGCGTCACGCCGAAAACATTTTCAATATCCAAATCTAACCGTTTGTTACCAGTGAAATCGTCATTGAATTGGCTGGCGGGAAGCCAGCCAAGGCGACCGGGACGGTCGCGCTACCTGCCTGCATTATTTCGGACACCTTAACGGAAGCATCGGGGATTCCCTGAGTCCCCTGACATCGTCCTCCTGATTGCGTGCGATTGCGCGATGAACTATTAGTTGACGGTGTAGTGTAAATAGTTGTTGAGGAGAATTTTTAATCGCATGAAAACCGCACCTTCAACCGTTGCCGCCTCGGCGCCCGCTGTCAGCGCGAAGCAGAACCCCGCCCGCATCGTTATTGTCGATGATCATCCGCTGCTGCGGAAGGGCGTGGGCCAGATGATTGATAATGAGAAGGATTTAATGGTCGTCGGCGAGGCGGAGGACGCCGCGAAGGCGCTGACCGTGATTGAGAATGCGAACCCGGACATTGCGCTGATTGATATTTCGCTGGGAGGCGCGAGCGGGATCGAGTTGTTGAAGAACATCAAGGCGCGGTTTCCAAAGCTCCAGGTTTTGGTGCTGTCGATGCACGACGAATCGGTTTATGCGCATCGGGCTTTGCGGGCGGGCGCTTCGGGTTACATCATGAAGCAGGAAGCGACGGAGAAAGTTTTGACGGCGTTGCGCAAGGTGATTCGCGGCGAGGTTTACCTGAGCGAACGATTGGGGACGCGGATGCTCAATACGTTAGTGGGCGGGCGGTCATCGGGGTCGGCTTCGCCGATTGAGGCTTTGAGCGATCGGGAACTGGAGGTTTTCAGTTTGATCGGCCAAGGGCACGGGACGCGACCAATTGCCGAGAAGTTGCATTTGAGCGTCAAGACGATTGAATCGCATCGGGCGCACATCAAGGAGAAGTTAAATCTTCAAACGGCGACGGAGCTGGTGCATCACGCGATCCAATGGGTGCAGAGCGAGCGGGTGGTCGGGGCGGAAGAGGCTGTGCCGGTGGAGTAGGTGCGAAGCCTTCTTTAAAGTCTCCGTTTCCATTCTCTATCGTGACGGGCGGCGTGGAGTACTGCGGCCACAATCACAGCTTGCTCTTTTTCAAGAACTTCGTAAATCACACGATATGGGAAACGGTTGGGATAACGCCACCGGATATTTCGAGTGAGATGCCTACGGCTGCTTAACGTGGGATTGTCAGCCAGCGCAGTCCACACTTCGACAATCTCTTCTATAAACTTAGTTCCCAGCCCTGCTTGTCGCGACTCGTACCAAGCCGCAGCTTCGGCTACGTCTTGTTCCACCTCGGGACGGAACTCGACACGCCATTTCATCAAGAAATGCGCGAACGCACCCGCGCCTTCATTTCTTCAAGTGACACGGATGACTGAGGATTTTGATGGTGCTCGGCCAATCGATTCTCCACCAACGAAATGTCTTCGGCTGAAAGTTCTAGCTCTTCCAATTCAAGAGCCCGTCTCATCAACAATTGGCGCTCTGCTAATGTCAACTTTGGCAATTCTGCCAAGACTTCTGAAAAGCTCATGCCAACAATGTATCGAGCTTTGTCAAAATCGCCAATTCAATATCATTGCAGCGGATCGGCAATTGAACACTTCACAAATGTGCTTTTTAACCAGATTGAATTGAATTCATGGCCTTGACACTCCTTGGCGGGTTCCTTAAAGTTCACGCTCCTTACGGAAAAAGCTGATTTTACAAAATGAATAATGGCAAAATAGTGCAGGTGATCGGGCCGGTTGTTGATATCGAGTTTCCCGGTGCGCTCCCGTCCATTTACAATGCCGTCACGGTCGATTTCGATGTTCCCGGCCATGGCAAAACCAAGTTGACCCTCGAAGTGCAGCAGCACCTGGGCGACAATTGGGTCCGCTCCGTCGCGATGTCCAGCACGGAAGGTCTCAAGCGCGGGCTGGAAGTGATCGACACAGGCAAACCTATTTCGATGCCCGTCGGGCCTGGCGTGATGGGGCGCGTGTTCGACGTTACGGGAAATCCCGTCGATGAACGCGGGCCGGTCGTTGCTGAAAAATATTATCCGATTCACCGCGCGGCTCCGCCGTTGGTGGACCAATCGACTTCTCCCGCAGTTTTGACTACGGGCATCAAGGTCATTGATTTGATCTGCCCGTTTCTTAAGGGCGGCAAGGTCGGGGCGTTCGGCGGCGCGGGGGTCGGCAAGACCGTCGTCATCATGGAGTTGATTAACAACATCGCCAAACTCCACGGCGGTGTTTCCGTGTTCGCGGGCGTGGGTGAGCGGACGCGCGAAGGAAACGATCTTTACCACGAAATGTCCGAGGCGGATGTCATCAAACAAAAGAACCTGAGCGAATCGAAAATCGCGCTGGTTTACGGTCAGATGAACGAACCACCCGGAGCGCGTCTTCGCGTCGCGTTATCCGGTCTTGCGATCACGGAATATTTCCGCGACGAAAAGAACCAGGACGTGCTGTTGTTTATTGACAACATTTTCCGGTTTTCACAGGCCGGGTCGGAAGTTTCGGCTTTGCTGGGACGCACTCCGAGCGCGGTCGGTTATCAACCGACGCTCGCTGCGGAAATGGGTGATTTGCAGGAGCGTATTACTTCGACCAAGAAGGGTTCCATTACGTCGTTCCAGGCGGTTTATGTGCCTGCGGACGATTTGACGGACCCGGCACCGGCAACGACCTTTGCGCACTTGGACGCGACCATTGTTTTGGAGCGGTCGATTGCGGAATTGGGAATTTTCCCGGCGGTCGATCCTTTGGCTTCCAATTCGCGCGCTCTGACTGTGGATATTGTGGGCCAGGAACATTACGACGTCGCTCGCGGCGTGCAGAAGGTTTTGCAGCGTTACAAGGATTTGCAAGACATCATCGCGATTCTCGGCATGGACGAGCTTTCGCCGGAAGATCGACAGACTGTGTTTCGCGCGCGTAAAATTCAACGGTTTCTCAGCCAGCCGTTTACGGTGGCGCAGGTGTTTACGGGTCGCGAAGGGAAGCAGGTGCCGGTCGCGGAGACGGTGCGCGGTTTCAAGGAAATCCTTGAAGGCAAGCACGACGACGTGAACGAGGGCAACTTCTACATGAAGGGCGGCATCGACGAGATCAAAGAGGCTTCGTAAATGGCGAACACTCTTCAGTTAGAAATCGTCACGCCCGAGGCGAAGACCTTTTCCGACCAGGTGGAAATGGTCACGCTGCCCGGCGTGGAAGGGGAGATGGGGATTTATCCGAACCATGTGCCGCTGATGACGCAATTGGTTCCGGGGGAAATTATTGCGCGCAAGGATGGGCAGGACCTTTTCCTGGCCGTTGGCGATGGGTTTGTTGAGATCACTGGCGAGCGGGTTGCGATTCTGACAGACATGGCGATTCGCGTGGAGCAGATCGATGAAGCCAAAGCCGAGGAAGCGCGCAAACGGGCCGAGGCGCGCCTTGCCGAAAAACTGGACGATGCGGAGACTGCGGCGGTGCAAGCTTCGCTCGCCAATTCGCTGGCGCAGATCAATGTAAAGCGGCGCCGGCAATCGCGCTGATTCGGTCGCCTCGCGCGATGAACCGCATTGTAGAACGATTCGCACGGCTGAAACACGAGGGGCAGAAAGGGTTCATTGTGTATATTGGGGCGGGGGACCCCGATCTTTCCGCCACGCGTAAACTGGCGCTGGCTTTCGATAAAATTGGTGTTGACGTCCTTGAGCTGGGCGTTCCTTTCAGCGATCCTCTCGCTGACGGCGTTGTCAATCAACTGGCGGCGCAACGCGGCTTGGAGTCCGGCACAACTCCTGGAAAAGTTTTGGAGGTTGTTTCCACGATCCGGCGCGATTCCCAAATCCCCATTGTCCTCTATATTTATTTTAACCTCATGCACCGCGTCGGGCTTGAGAAATTCATCCGGGACGCCGCCGCCGCGGGCGTGGACGGGTTTCTGGCGTTGGATTTGCCGCCGGAGGAATCGGAGAATTACGAGACGTTGATGGATCGGGCGGGGTTGTGCGCTATTTATCTGGTCGCGCCGACGACGCCTGAGTCGCGCGTGGAATTGATCGTCAAGCGCGGGAGCGGATTTATTTATTACGTG
This sequence comes from Verrucomicrobiia bacterium, assembly GCA_036501665.1. Lineage (GTDB taxonomy): Bacteria > Verrucomicrobiota > Verrucomicrobiia > Limisphaerales > Palsa-1400 > DATAUD01. Next base: position 25,347 of record DASXZW010000098.1, on the reverse strand, counting down.
TCGCGCGAAGGCGTGACGGGTATGCAGGCGAAAATTTCGGACACCATCGGGGCGATGACCGCGAAAATCCACGCGCATACGGATTTGCCGGTTGCGGTGGGCTTCGGAATTTCCGGCCCTGAGCAGGCGCGGACCGTTGCGGCCAGCGCTGAGGCGGTCGTTGTGGGAAGCGCCATTGTCAATCAAATTTCCGAGCACGGAAAAAGTCCTGAAATGGTGTCGATTGTCACTCAGTTCACCGAAACGTTGATTCAAGCTGTAAAGAACAAGCAAACTTGACTCATTTGATATGAAGGCTGCGACGCAGAATAAAGACCGGTTTGTCATCATCATGGCGGGCGGGCGTGGGGAACGCTTTTGGCCTGTCAGCCGCGAAAAAACGCCGAAGCAATTGGTGCGTTTGCTCGGCGGTCAGTCGTTTCTCCAGCAAACGGTCGAGCGCATTCTTCCATTGGCGCCGCTTAAAAATATTATTGTCATTACGAACGGAGTTCAGGCGGCGGAAGTTCGCCGTCAATTGCCGAAGCTCCCGGCTGAAAATGTGGTTGCGGAGCCGGTGGGCCGGGACACTTGCGCCGCTGTCACGCTTGGGGCCGCGATTGTGGGACAGCGTTCCGTGAATGGTGTCATGGCCGTGCTTCCCGCGGATCATGTTGTTTCGGAGGCGAAGAAATTTCAGCAGGTTCTTGGAGATTCGTTTGATCTGGCTTCACGCGGGCAGGTCATCGTGACGATTGGGATCAAGCCGAATGAACCGGCGACCGGTTACGGCTACATTCGCGTGGGAAATGTGCTGCCGCCGCCGCAGGGTGTGAAGACTTATAAGACTACGTTCTTTAAGGCGGAGCAATTTGTTGAGAAGCCGAATTACGAGACGGCTCAGGCTTATCTTTCCAGCGAGCAATATCGCTGGAACGCCGGGATGTTTATCTGGTCTTTTGTGACGATCACGCAGGGGCTGGAGAAGCATCAACCGGAAATGGCGGCGGCTTGCCAGCGATGGTTCAAAGTTGCGGGAACGCCGAAGCTCGCCAAGGTTCTTGCTCGCGAATACCCGGAGATCAAGAAGGTGTCAATCGACTATGCGTTGATGGAGCACGCGCACAATGTCGTTGTCGCGGACGGGGCATTCGATTGGGATGATTTGGGCTCGTGGACTGCGCTGGCGCGGCATCTGAAGCCGGACGCGGAGGGGAATTGCGCGGTGGGGGATTTTGTTCATGTGGATGCGGCGCGGAATATTATTTTTGACGCTCGCACGAAGAACCGGACGCCAATCGCCGTGGTGGGACAGCGCGACACAATCCTTGTGCAAACTGATGATGCGGTTCTATTGGCGCACAAGAGTCAGGCGCAGAAGATCAAGGAACTCGTCAAGCGGTTGGCAGAGGACAAGGCTTACAAGAAGCTCGTGTAGATTTTTTTGAGGTCGAATTCACATTCTAAACCTTGCCCGTGGCGGAAAGAGGATTAGGATTAAGAGTAAGATTAGGATTGGAATCAGGAACGGAAGGAACGCTTTTTTTATGAATCAACTTGATCAATTGAAGAAGTTTACGCGCGTGGTTGCGGACACCGGCGATTTTGGGGTGATGAAAGTATACGCGCCGGAAGACGCCACGACTAATCCAACGCTGATCCTCAAGGCCGCGCAAAAGCCGGAGTATCAATCGCTCGTCGAATCGGTGATTCGTGACGAGAAGAAAGCCGGGAGTTCGCCGGATGACACAATGCGGGCGTTGCTGATTCATTTCGGGTTGGAAATTCTGAAGATTGTGCCGGGTCGTGTTTCGACGGAGACGAGCGCGAAAATTGCGTTTGACACCGACGCGCTGGTTGCCGAGGGGCGCAATTTCATTCAACGCTATGCCAAGGCCGGCATCGGGCGTGAGCGAATCCTCATCAAGCTGGCGACGACCTGGGAAGGAATCGAGGCCGCTCGCGTTTTGCAAAAGGAAGGGATCAATTGCAACATGACCCTGCTTTTCTCGATGGCACAGGCCGTCGGTGCGGCTGAGGCGAATGCGAAGTTGATTTCTCCATTTGTGGGGCGAATTCTTGACTGGTACAAGAAGGCCAATAAAAAGGAATACGCGCCGGCGGAAGACCCGGGAGTAATTTCCGTGGGTGAAATTTACGCCTACTACAAGACTTTCGGGCATCCAACCGAGGTCATGGGCGCGAGCTTTCGCAGCAAGGGCGAGGTGCTCGAATTGGCTGGGTGCGATTTGCTCACGATTAGTCCCGAATTGCTCGCGGAATTGAAAAATTCCAATGACCCCGTCCAACGCAAATTATCGCCGGAGACTAGCAAGGATACGAAGTTGTCACGAATTGCTGTCAACGAGAAAAGTTTCCGTTGGATGCTGAATGAAGACGCGATGGCAACGGAAAAATTGGCTGAAGGAATCCGCAACTTCGCGGCTGATGCTGTAAAACTCGCGGATTATATTGCGAAGAAGCAGTAGGTTGATAGTAGTTCAGCCGTCCTTCGGGACTTTCGAAATTCATGCGCTGAACCCGGCAATGAATTGCCGGGCTATTTTCGATTCGTCCCTTCCGGGACTTTTATTTGGAAAATAGACTTGTCACACACTCACACTCCGTTTTCGCTGCTGTAAGGCAAAGCTCTGGATATTCATCTCGAATGGATTACGTTGTCGTGTTTGACAAGTCGAAGTGATGATGGCTGATGATTACAGAAGAATATAATAAAGGGGTTTGTTTTCGCGCGCCAAACGCGTCTTATTGGAATCTTTGTCGATCTGTCTCTGAAGTCCCTGGGGTTGTGTTTACAGAAAGACGACGTTTCTTTTGGTCCGGCGCAGATGTGGGCGCCAAGTTTATTTTCAGAGGCCATAAATTCGTAATCGAGCCAGACCGATGGGATGGCGCTTTGTGGATTTTGGCAGAGGACCATCAAAAGCATGAAGCTGAGATGGAAGAGCTGCGAAATGGCGTTGAGAAATTTCGCGGGTTGAAGGCAATTATTGGATGTTTCCGAGGCGTATTGATACCAGATTAAACATGGCCACTTCTCCAAGAGCGAGGGAGCGAAAATGACGTTAGTTTGCGTTATTATTGGCGCTTGCGTGGTAACATGATTTCGCTAACCTGTGATGCGATGAGTTTGATTTTAGCGATTCTTGTCTATTGGATCATGGCGGTGATTTTGATTGCCGGAGTGGTCATGGCGGTCAATGGGAGCTTTTGGCTTCTGATTTTGGGTGTCCTTGGGTTCATCGTTGCGATCACGAAGATTTCCATCCTGCCTAGCGGCCACTGACAGTTTCGCCACTGGAGCGATGACGATGAGTTGCACTTCATGGCGGCGAAGCGCGATTTTTTTGGCGTGGGCGATTTTTTCCGTTTTCTTTTCCGGCTGCCTTTCGCGTCAACCCGGCGCTCATGAACGGCGTAAAGGCGACGAAATTGTCGCGGCGGGCCAATTTTTTCACACTGGAGCACGCGTCGTGCTTTGGATGGATCCGGGCGGGTTCGATGGTTATCGCGTTGAACGGCGCTTTGTTCCGTTCGGTCAAGCAAGCTTCGAGGAATCTCAACCTCATCTTGACTCGCCAGGCACGCCAAACCGTTATGATATCCGAACGAATGGCTTGACGGCGGAGCAGCTTGAATGCATTCGAGGCGGCGGGTGGGACCTTGCCACGCTTCAATCCAACGTTGATCAATTCGTGCTTCATTTTGACGTGGCGGGCACTTCGCGCACTTGTTTCAACGTTTTGCAGGACCGGCGCGATTTGAGCATCCATTTTATGTGCGACCTGGATGGGACGATCTACCAAACCATTGACCTGAAGGAACGCGCGCGACACGCGACAATCGCGAACGGCCGATCCATTGGAATCGAAATTGCGAACATGGGTTCGTATCGCGAAATGGAAAAAGACCCGCTTGGCGAATGGTATCAGAAAGACGCGAATGGTCGGGTGGAAATCACGATTCCGAAGCGGTTCGGAAAGTCTCCGGAGCGCGTGGCTCATTTCGTTGGCCATCCGGCGCGGCGGAAAATGGTCGTCGGCGAAGTGCAGGGGAGCAAGCTGCATCAATACGATTTTACGCCACAACAATACAAGGCTCTCGCGCGATTGACCGCCGCGCTGTGCGTGGTTTTTCCGCGAATCACATGCGATTACCCACGCGACTCCAACGGTCGATTGTTGAACCACAAAATGCCGACTGAGCAATACCAGGATTTTCACGGCATATTGGGCCATTATCATATTCAGGCCAACAAGGTTGATCCCGGTCCCGCGTTGCAATGGGATTACGTTGTAGGCGAAGCGCGGCGGTTGATGAAGGAAAAGCCGCAGCGCGATGTCAACGGACGGGCGCAATTAAACCGGCCAAAATTGATTATTGACAATTAAAGCTATCTGTAAAACACCGTAGATATTTTGAATCCCCTCTCTTTGCGCTTCGCGTCCGTTCTCTCCCCGCGTTGCGGGGAGAGAATTAAAGAGAGGGGAACTAAAGCTCATCTGCAGTTTTGTAGAAATGAACTAACGGTCATTCCCACTCAATCGTTGCCGGGGGCTTGCTGGAAATATCCAGGCAGACGCGGTTGACGCCTTTGACTTCGTTGATGATACGGTTGGAAAGTTTTTCGAGCAACTCGTACGGGAGCTTGACCCAGTCGGCCGTCATCCCGTCCTGCGATTCCACCGCGCGGATGGCGATGGTGAAATCATACGTCCGCTCGTCGCCCATGACACCGACGCTGCGCACGGGGAGAAGAACCGCGAAGCTCTGCCAGATTTTATAATACCAGCCGCTGGCCTTCATCTCTTCGACGACAATGGTGTCCGCCTCGCGAAGAATATCGCAGCGCTTCGGCGTCACTTCACCGAGAATGCGAACAGCTAGGCCGGGGCCTGGAAACGGCTGGCGCATGACCATGTCCTGCGGCAAGCCGAGTTCAGTTCCCAATTGCCGCACTTCGTCCTTAAAAAGGCACTTGAGCGGTTCAACGAGTTTGAACTTCATTCTGCGCGGCAAACCGCCGACGTTGTGGTGGCTCTTGATTAAAGCGGCGGGATTGCCGGCGATTGGCACCGATTCAATGACGTCGGGATAAAGCGTTCCCTGACCGAGGAATTTCGCCGCGCCAGCACGCTTCGTCGCCGCCTCAAAAACTTCGATGAATGTTTTCCCGATGATTTTGCGTTTCCGTTCGGGGTCCGTAACGCCCTTCAACCGGCGCAGGAATAATTTCGAGGCATCCTCGTACTGCAATTTGATTTTGAAATGCCGGCCAAAAACCTCCTGGACAGCCTGGGATTCGCGTCCTCGCAGGAGACCGTTGTTGACAAAGATGCAGGTCAATTGATTCCCGATGGCCCGATGGAGCAGGGCGGCGGCGACGCTCGAATCGACCCCGCCGCTTAATCCCAGGATCACCTTTTCGTCGCCGACGAGTTCCTTGATTTCATCGACCGCCTGATCGATGTAATGGCGCATCGTCCAGTCCTTGCCGCACCCGCAAATTCCGTGAACGAAATTGGAAATGAGCTCGCGCCCGCGCGGGGTATGGACCACTTCGGGGTGAAACTGGAGCCCGAAAAACTTCCGGTCACGATCTTCAATGGCCGCGAATTCCGCATTTTCAGAAGTTGCGACGGCCTTAAAGCCCTTTGGGGCGGCGGTCAGTTTGTCGCCGTGCGAATTCCACACTTGAAGCGATTCGGGGAGATTGGTGAACAGAGCGGAAAACGGATCGGTGATGAGGAGGGTGCCTTTGCCGTATTCGCGCTTGAGGCCGCGCGCGACTTTGCCGCCTAGAAAATGGCCCATTATTTGCGCCCCGTAACAAATGCCGAGTACCGGAACGCCAAGCTTGAAAATTCCGGGATCGGGCAGGGGAGCGTCTTTCGCGTAAACACTCGCGGGTCCGCCGGAGAGAATCAGGCCTTTTGGCTTAAGGGCCGCGATTTCCTTCGCCGATTTATCAAAACGAACGACTGAGGAAAAGACCCGGCATTCCCGCACGCGGCGCGCGATGACCTGCGTATACTGCGCCCCGAAATCCAGAATGAGAATTTGTTCCGTCATCAAAAAAAATAGCCATTCTTTCGGACGGCAGGCAAGCGCATTTTGCGCGGGCGCTCGAAAAATCGAGAATTATTGCGGGCAACGACACTCGCGCGAGCTTGACTTTGAAGTTAAGGTGATGCCTTTTTGAGCCGATTCTTCTCCGCCGCATAATGAGTAAGCTAATTCAGATTGATTGCCCGCAATGCGGACGAAAGATTGGGATTCCCGCCGCGGTCTCCGAGACAATCCATGTGACTTGCCCGGCTTGTGGTGAGCAATGGGATTGGGGCAAACAACGCCGGCGCAAGCAGTTAGGCGGCGGTGAAAAATGGAAGAGGTTTGAAGCTTTCGCCGACCGCGTTCTTTTGCGTTCGATGGTGGAAACGAGGAATTTCCTGGCTCCAAGGAAGTTTACCGGGGTGCATATTGTTATTGCGGTAATCGGCGGATCAGTGTTTGGCTTCATTATAGGCATCGTTGAGGGGCAGTCCCGGGCGGAGAGATTCGTTCATCCCGCACCTGCCTCGGCGCCAGCCCAGGCCGAAACTAACGCGGCAGCCTCTACAAACCAGCCCAGTCAGCCATAAGTCCTGCCAAAAATTTGACGGTCGGTTGGCAATTAACGTCCAAATCGTGGAAAAAAGCAGGTTTCGCTAAAAACTGGTTCAAAAAAACTTTTGTTTGCACCTAATCGTGTCCTTGTGACTACTTTTCTCAACAGGGTGTCCCGGAATGAGACAGTTTTTTGTGCAAATGGGGCACTGCGGCTGGCTTGGCATCCAAGCTCCCACGATGTTGAGCGACCCAGAAACCCGTCTGGAATTGAAATCGAGAAAATACAGGTTTTACGAGGGAAAATGCGATGGAAAAAGCGCAACTAAAATGCTGTTTGGGTGTTCACTTTTAGGGTGCTTGGCGCTGGGAAGGGGGCCGCATGCTTGCGGTTGGCATCTCGGCTGCTAATCTGGGGAGACACGGTATGCAAATGGCAATTAGTGAACAAAAAACGTATTAAGTATTAACCCGCCCTTTGCGCGGTTCACGCCGTAGTAGCAATCAGAAAGAAAAATTATTATATGCAAAAGAAAAACGCTCGCAAGTTAGGCTTCACACTTGTCGAAATCATGATCGTCGTCGCCATCATCGGTCTGTTGGCCGCAATCGCGATTCCGAATTTCGTCAAGGCCCGCACCACCTCCCAAATGAATGCTTGCATCAACAACCTCCGGTTGATTGATTCGTCCAAGCAGCAATGGGCGTTGGAACAGCGCAAGCAAAACGGTGATACGCCGCAAGGCTCCGATCTGCAGCCCTACCTGGGCCGCGGCGCCGCCGGCGAATTGCCGAGCTGCCCTGCTGATTCGCAAGAACAATGGACCACGAGCTATAACGGCAACGTTGGAACTGTTGGCACGAAGCCGACTTGTGCCATCGTCTCGTCCACTCATATACTGCCCTAACGGCAATTTTTGCGTGATCCTGTGAGGTCATGCATCTAAGAGGCTTGGGAGCAATCCCAAGCCTTTTTTGTTGTACGGAATGGGTCTTTTTTCCTAATCTTAATCGTAATCTTAATCCTAATCTTAATCGTCCCTGTGCAACTGCGGAGAAGAGATTAGGATTAGGATTACGATTAGGATTAGGGGAAGAGGGGCTAAGATGACTCCAGCACGATTCCAAACTCACGGGGGGCGCCAAATTGTATGTGATCCGTCGATGGCACACACGCTGCTAATACTCTTTCGAGTGCGGTTTCTGATGAATTAACTTAGTGAACGACCGTTAAAATGAAGACGCGCCTTTTTAGTCGTTCCAGCCGCGCCGATGGAATGAACCTATGAAAAATATGACTCGTAGAAAACTTGGCTTCACGTTGGTGGAGATTATGATCGTGGTAGCGATTATCGGTTTGCTGGCGGCGATAGCGATTCCCAATTTCGTTAAGGCCCGCACGACATCGCAAATGAACGCTTGCATCAACAACCTCCGGTTGATTGATTCATCCAAGCAGCAATGGGCCTTGGAACAACGGAAGACAACCACCGACCTGCCGCAAGGCAGCGACCTTCAGCCTTACCTGGGCCGGGGCGCTGTTGGTGAACTCCCGTCCTGCCCTGCTGACTCGCAAGAGCAATGGACCACGAGCTATGCGACTGGCGTCAATACCGTCGGCGTGCCCCCGGTCTGCGGAATTGTTTCGTCCACGCACGTTCTGCCCTGATCCGGATCTGGTTTAGCGAGCGAAGATAACTTAATACGGCCATTTGAAAGAGGTCCGAGAGAAATTCTCGGACCTTTTTGTTTTGTATCGCGCTTGCGCGTCTGGCGACAGTGGAAAAGTCAGTTTGGAATTGCCATTGAGGCCTTGGCGGGCGCACTTTGCCACACCTGCTTATGTTGAAACACTTTCAAGCGGCGCGCGATTGCGTCGTTGTAAAATATAATTAATTCACGCTTATGCAAACTCGACGTCAATTCATCACGGAAACCGGCACAGTCGCGGGCGGTTTGGGTTTGGGCCTTTCAATGGCTGCCCGCACCTACGCGCAAAGCCCAGGAGCCAACGACAAGATTTCTGTTGGCCTGATCGGTTGCGGGACTCAGGGACGCTACAACTTCCAGCAGTTGTTGAAGCTCGGTGTCAGAGGCGTCGCGGTTTGCGATGTGGACGAGGAGCACTTGCGAAATGGGGCGGCTGACGCCGTGGCCGCCGGCCAGCCTGCGCCGAAGCAATACAAGGATTTCCGTCAACTATTGGAAAACAAGGAGATCGACGCCGTCATTATCGGCACTCCGGATCATTGGCATGCGCTGATCTTCATCGCCGCCTGCCAGGCCGGAAAGGACATCTGGTGCGAAAAGCCGATCTCGCACAATTTGATGGAAGCCAAGGCGATGTTGAATGCGGCGCGACGCCACAAACCGGTCGTTCAAATCGGGACGTGGCAACGGAGCATGAAGCATTTTCAGGACGCCATCGGCATTGTTCAATCCGGAATGCTCGGCAAAATTAATATTTGCCGGGCGTGGACGGTTTTGGATCGCGACATTGGACGGCAACCGACGCAAACGCCTCCCGCCTCGCTCGACTGGAATTTCTGGCTGGGACCGGCGCACACGGAAGCCTACGCCCCGAACCGCTGCCACGATAGCTGGCGATGGTTCTGGAATACGGGCGGAAGTTTGATGACCGACTGGGGTGTTCATATGATTGACATCGTTCTGCTGGCGATGCGCGAAAGCGATCCGTTGTTTGTGACGAGCTACGGGGGCATTCTCACTTCCAGGGATGATCGCGACACGCCGGATACCCTTCAGGCGAGCTACCGATTTCCGAATTGGATATTAACGTGGGAGCATCGCTTTAACAACCCTCGCGGACTCGACGGCGGCATTTCGCATGGCGCGGAATTCATCGGCGAACATGGCAGCCTTGTTGTTGACCGCGAACGATACGTTTATTATCCCAATCCCAAGGACGGCCCGCGTCCGCCGGAATCTCAATGGGCTGACAGCACGCATTGGCAGAACTTTCTCGATTGCATTCGCAGCCGCAAGACGCCGAATTCAGACATCGAGTCAATGGCGAAGACGACCATCTTGTGCCATCTGGGCAACATCGCATTGCAAGGCGGCACGACTGTGCAATGGGACGCTGCGGCGCAGGATGTTGCTCATCGGTCAAGCGTGGCGCACTGCCTTGCATACCAGCGGGAATATCGGAAACCATGGAAACTCGAAATGCACGGATGAGCGCTTGTGACTATTATGCTAAGGCAGGCGAATCTAAACTAGTATGTCTCATTGAAAAGCGATGCTGATATTTTGCTGTTGACTGGTAGGGACGGCTCGCCGAGCCGTCCGTGGACGCCTCGGCGAGGCGTCCCTACCTCGAAGTTAAAATGCGCTTGCTCAGAATATCATGCATTGAATCTGTGCCACAGATTTCGTTCGTTCATACGACGCTTTTTATTGGGCGCGTTTATTTGTATTATAACAACTACAATGAAGGCGCAAACCACATCGAATCAGGATGACACGACTCGCTGGCTTGCGGGGGTTGAACCGGCCCCGCCTTTTAATGCGCCGGCATCGCGTCAGGAATGGGAAACGTCTCGCCTTAAAATTCGCGCGCAGCTCTGGCAATTGCTCGGCAAGATGCCTCCGAGACCGGATAAGCCGTCCGTCAAAATTCTGTCGCGTGAGGAGCGGGACGGTTACGTCTTGGAAAAGTTCGAATTTGAGAACGGGGCAGGAGCGACCGTTCCCGGATACATCCTGCTTCCGAAAGAAGCGTCGGGCGCATCGCGCAAGTTTCCGGCGATTCTCTATTGTCACTGGCACGGCGGGCAATATGAGATTGGTAAAGAAGAACTATTTCAGGCAAAACACACGCCTGAACCGCCCGGCCCCGCGCTGGCCAAACGCGGATACGTCGTTTTGGCGATTGATTCCTATTGTTTCGGGGAACGAAATGGTCGCGGCCCCGGTGGCCCCGATGAAAAGGGGAGCGCCGGAGAAATGACCGCAAGTAAGTTTCAATTGTGGTATGGCCGCACACTTTGGGGAATGATTATACGCGACGACCTCATGGCGTTGGATTATTTGGCGTCGCGCTCTGAAGTTGACCCGCGACGAATCGGCGTCATGGGGATGAGCATGGGGGCGACGCGCGCCTGGTGGTTGATGGCGCTGGATGAACGGCTTGCCACGGGTGTTTCGATCTGCTGCCTGACGCGCTATCAAAATATTGTCGAACACCAGTTGCTCAAAGCGCACGGCATCTACTATTTCGTGCCGAATATGCTGAATTATTTTGACACTGAAGCGGTCGTCGCGCTCATTGCGCCGCGCCCGGCGTTTTTCATGGATGGGGATTCTGATGGAACTTCGCCAGTCGATGGCGTCCACGAAATCGAGGCGCGCGTGCGTCCCGTCTATCAACTTTATAATGCGCAAACCAATTTCGAGAGCGTCGTTTATCCGAATCAGGGGCATTTATATACGCCCGCAATGTGGCAACAAACTTTGACGTGGCTTGATGATCGCCTGAAAAATTCCAATTTGCGAAAAAATTAGTAAGTGGATTTTAAACTAGAGCGGTTTAACTCATGGTGTAGCCGCCCGGTTCGGACGGCCTGTGGGGAGCGCGGTCGTCTCGACCGTCGCGTCTGGCGTCTCGCTAGACGCTCTTGTCAAATATTTTATACGCAGCCGTAGCGCTGGATTGTTCCGTCGGCGAGACGCCGACAGATGCGACCGAGACGGTCGTGCTCCCTGCGGCTCCAAAATTTGTGGCTACAGTTTTACTTAAAATGCTGTAGCGTTAGGATTCCGGGCTGTTTAGCAACTCAATGCCAGGTTGCAGGAATCGGATTCTCCGCTTTTTGTAAAGTTTGCCAAGAGCTTGTTTGAACGCTTTCTTGCTCACTCCAAATGCGCGGCGAATCGCATCAGGCGAACTGTCGTCGTCGAAGGAGAGGCGTCCGCCGTTGTGCTCAAGGGCCTGCACAATCTGATCCGTCAAGGCAGCGACGCGCTTGTATCCGGAAGCGTCGAGTCTCAGATCGATTTTTCCATCGGGATGAACCTTGCGGACGAATCCTTTCAGCTTTTGGCCAACGAGAAGCGGAGCACCGACACTGTCATGAAAGAGCATTCCCCGGTGCGCATTTTCCACGATGGCGTTGTAACCGAGCGGCGTCCGGCTGAGGATGAGGAGATCGACCGGCTGGCCTTCGCTGTAAGTGGGCGTTTCCCGGCTCAGATGCCGGTTCAACCGGGCGCTCGCCAGAATGCGGTCGGACTTTGGATCAAGCCCGACATAAACGACGACCGAATCGCCCGCGCGCAGTGGCGATTGCTGTTCGCGAAAGGGCAGCAATAAATCCTTGGGCAATCCCCAATCGAGAAACGCGCCAATACTCTGATTGACGCTGATGACTTTCAGATATGCGAATTCGCCGACGGTCGCCAGCGGCGTTTCTGTAGTGGCGACAAGGCGATCTTCCGAATCCCGATAAACGAAAACATCCAGTTTGTCCTTTGGCTTGAGGTCGGCAGGAATATAGCGGCCCGGCAAAAGAATTTCGCCGAGGTCTCCGCCGTCAAGATAAAGACCGGGCGCGGACGCTCTTACGATGGAAAGAATATTGCGTTTGCCGAGAATCGCCATGCGGTCGCATTGTAAGTTGAGTAACTATTCGTATGCGCCAGCGTGGAGCATCGCGAAAGTTTTCAGGAAAGCAGCCATTTCGGTTTTCCTGCTTTCGCCCATGGTCAGAACGTCTTGATGCAAAAGCATGCCGGCTTTTTCGTCGCCGCCGGCTTTGTTGGTGATGCAGGAAATCGCGGCGACGGTGAGGCCGCATTGGCGGGCGACGACGGCTTCCGGCACGGTGCTCATTCCGATGGCATCCGCGCCGAGGCTGCGAAACGCGCGAATTTCCGCGGGGGTTTCGTAACTCGGCCCGGAGACGGCCATGTAAATACCCGTATGCAAACGGAGGCGGCCGACTCGCGCTGATTTCTTCGCAAGCTCGATCAATTTCTTGTCATAGACGCGGGTCAAATCGACGAATTGCGGCAAGCCAGGAATGACGACTCCCCGCAACGGATTGGCGCCCATCATGTTGATGTGGTCGGTGAGCGCCATGAAATCACCGGAACGATAACGAGTATTGACAGATCCCGCGGCGTTCGTCAATAATACTGTTCGAACGCCCATTTCCGCCGCGACGCGGATCGGAAAGGTCAGGCGCTCCATTTCGTGCCCTTCGTAATAATGCGCGCGGCCTTTGAGCACGAGAACGGGGACCTTATTGAAACATCCGAGGACCAGCCTGCCGGCGTGGCCGGTCACGCCCACCGTTGGAAAGCCGGGGATTTGTGAGTAACGGATTTCGCGAACCGCATCGAACCCGGTCAGGGCATGTTGGAAGCCGCTGCCGAGCACCATGACGAGGGCGGGCTTGAGCGGCCACTCCTTCTTGAGCAGCGCGGCGGTTGATTTTGGATCGTATGTCATTGACTCCCGCGAATTATTGGCCGAACCCGACGGTCCGACGCAATCCTTTTCGTGGAAATCAGAAGCAGGCCCGCACGACGCCGCCATCGACGCGCAGGGCCGCGCCGGTGATCGCGGAGGCCAGTGGACTGCAAACGAACGTGACCAGACTGGCGATTTCGTCGGGACTTTCAAAACGCTTGAGCAGCGAACTGGGCCGGACGTTTTGGAAAAATTCCTTCTCGAATTCAGCGAATGGCTTCCCGCCGCTGAGTTTGCCGACAAACTCCTCGACACCGGTGGAGAGCGTGGGGCCGGGGAGCACAGCATTGACGGTGACGCCTGTGCCGGAGCAATACTCCGCGAGGCCGCGCGACACTGCGAGTTGGGCAGTCTTGGTAACGCCGTAATGAATCATCTCGACCGGGATTTGAATGCCGCTTTCGCTGCTGATGAAAATGATGCGCCCCCACTTGCGCTGTTTCATGCCGCCCAGATAAGCACGGCTCAGGCGGACGCCGCTCAGGACGTTAACGTCGTAAAACCGGAGCCATTCGTCGTCGGTGATTTGCTCGAACGGTTTTGGCTCAAAGATGCCAAGATTGTTGACAAGAATGTCCGCGGACGGAAAGCGCTTGAGCAACGCTTCGCTCGGCGCGGAGAGATCGGCGGCGAAACCTTCGACCTTGGAATTCGGGACGGCGCGGCGGATTTTTTCCATCGCTTCGGTGACGGCATTTTCAGTGCGGCCATTGACAATGACACGCGCGCCTTCCGCGGCCAATTGGCTGGCGATGGCGAATCCAATGCCTTTGGTGGAACCGGAGACCAGGGCTGTTTTATCAATAAGTTGTAAATTCATAATGCTGGGCAAAGCCTGCGGCAGAAAAGAAATCCAGACAACAGTGGAATCTACTTGCGCGACGACTCATGTTGCTGTAAATGGAAACAACCAATTTTTACCAAAGGAGAAGGATGAAAATGCTGTCGGGTCTGCTCCGTGCCAACGAGCTTTATAATTTTTGTTTCGGCGTGCGAAGTGGAGTTCTGCTCGCAGTGTTAGGGCTGTTGTTGGGTGTTGCTCAGGCGCACGCGGATACTTCTGTTTTGGGAACCAGCGCGCTGATTGTAGGATCAGATGCGGACACAAACAGCATTGTGCTTGCGATCACGCCTGCTACGGGAACCTGGACAGCAACGACAAGTGACAGTTGGCTGCATTTGGACGCGGCAAATCAAAGCGGCATCGGCAGCACAAATGTTATTTTCAGCTACGATGCAAATCCGGGAGCCACTCGCGTCGGTACCCTCACGGTCAGCGGCCAGACATTGACGGTGACTCAGGCTGGTTCAGGGTTTGTTTCGGCGCGGCCACCGATATCGAAGTACATCAGCGTGACCGACTTCGGCAATCTTGCGGTTGACGATTTTGGAAATCTTTACATTCCAGTATCCTCGACAGGCCCGCCAATCCAGCCAGGTCTGCCTAGTGGCCCGAATACTATTGTCGTACTGATTGCGTCCAACGGCGTTTCAGCCCCTTTGCAGATTCCAAGCTTGAATCAACCCAGCGGGGTGGCTGTTGATGAGCAGGGAAATGTTTTCATCGCTGACACCGGCAACAACGCAGTTGAGGAATGGACGGGCGGGAACTTGATCACTTTGGTGTCCTCCAATTTAAGTTCCCCTCTTGGTGTCGCAGTGGACAATCATGGAAACGTGTTTATCGCGGATAGTGGAAACGGCGCAATCAAAGAATGGAATCCGGGAAGCAGCAATGTTACAACGTTGGTGACTGGATTATCCTATCCGAGCGATGTCGCATTGGACGTCGCGGGAAATGTCTATTTCTCGGATTCGGGCAACTACCTCGTTAAGGAGTGGATCGCAGCCACGACCAACGTGGCCACTTTGGCCACTGCAGATTATGGTCCTTCAGGCGTGGCCGTTGACGGTTCCGGGAATGTCTATGTCGGAGTTCCTGGCAGTTTCGATATGCCTACCTATCTCTTAAAGTGGACTGCGGCAACCGGGACTGCGGCCCAACTGTATGTTCCTTCTCTACCCGTTTACGGAGTAGGTGCTGTTGCCGTGAACGGAGCGGGAGACATTTATTTCACCGATCCTGCCTATCACGTCGTTTACGTCCTGCCCAATACTTTCGTGGACATCACCGCCAGAATAGAAAGCCCGGTTTCAAGCACAGATGCGTGGCCTGTTCTGTTGCCGGTCACAGACAATACTGCTGCTACCAGCGATCAGTCATGGTTGACCGTTGATGGCATGACCAACGGAATTCTGAGTGTCTCCTTTTCCGCAAATTCAAGTGGCGCAGACCGAACAGCGCATGTCTCTTTGCTCGGCCAAAAGATTCCGGTCACGCAGCCTGCTTTGCCGACCGTGCAAATGACAGGTCCAAGTATCTTTCAGTTGACATTTAGCAACGCTCAGCAATCAACATTCACGGTATCATCTACAACCGACCTGACGGTTCCCGTCAGCAATTGGACGGTGGTCAGCGTGATGACAAACGTTCCCGCTGGCCAGTTTCAATTCACCTCGCAGCCCACCCCCGGCGATCCACAACGGTTTTATCGTGTGACCTCACCTTGACGTAAGCAAAGATTCTGCGTACGCATTTACGAATAAACAGATTTCTGTTAGTAATAATCTGTGCCGATAACTCAACCCTCCTCAAACTTGCCACTGGCATTGGTGTTTCGCGGCGCGAACAGTTTGCGCGCATCGGGGTTCATTGAGGATTGGGCGTTAGGTGGCCCCTTGGCGGCGATTTATTATGTTGAGCCGTTTACCACTTACGACGCGGACATTTTTTTTATTCCCTCGGATAAGGGGTTATCCGCTGGAATCCCGGCCATTTACACACATCTTCAAACACAGGGTTGGAAAATTGAACGGGAACATCTTGTTGTGGGCGGTTTTCCTGTGCAATTTCTGGCTGCTGCCGGATTGACGGAGGAGGCTGTGCGAGAAGCCGAAACAGTCGAATTTGAAGGCGTTCCTGCCAGAATTTTTTGGGCAGAACACATTGTTGCCATTGCGGCCAGTGTTGGACGGCAAAAGGACAAGGCGCGAATCGAGCAAATGCTTCAACAGACAGAGTTGGATAAATCGTATCTGGAAAAAATTCTTCAGCGGCATAAATTGACGCTATCAATTGCATGAAAGTCGAAATGCGGAGAAAACTGGCGCGGGAACCGTTTGAGGAAAAAATCCGCAAGGTTGGCCAGCTTATCCAGCTTGCGAAAAAATTTCCCAAAAAAGTGGAGCGGCGCGTTTCGGTTGAAGCCTCCGCAGCAAAGCCTCCAAAATAACAAACGCGTTGAGGAGCCGTTTAAACCTTCGGGCTGCTTAGTTCGTAATTGATGATTGACAGTGTATAAACGGCGGCGGTTTGGCTGCGGAGAATCAGCGGGCCGAGTGTGATTGGGTTTGCGCCGGATTTTCCAATGGAGTCGTACTCGCCGGGAGAGAAATCGCCCTCGGGGCCGATCCATGCAACGATGCTGGCGGGACGGCGGCGATGATTTCGTTCGTAATTCTGGAAATACACGCGAGGGTGTTTTGCGCCGTATTGGAGCGCGCCAAACAATGCCAAATCGTGCTTGTCCGCGCGGGCCAGAAGGGCTGGAAGGGAAACAGGCGGTTCAACTTTCGGGAGCCAGCGCTGGCCGCATTGCTTTATCGCCTCAATGGCAGTTTGACGCCAGCGCTCAGTTTTGCGCTCCAACGATTCGCCTTCCAAATGAGTTGTCACGCGCTCGGAAAGGAGCGGAACAATTCGCGAGACGCCAAGTTCGGTGGCCTTTTGAATGATTGACTCGAAGATTTTTCCCTTGGGAATCGCCTGAATCAGCGTGATAGCGCAGGCGGGCGCGGGAGAGATATTGGTCTGAACAATTTTAAGTTGGACGCGCTTTCGTTCAACTCTCTCGACGCGACAAATCAATTCCCGACCTTCGCCATCGAGTACCGCCGTATCGTCTCCTGCCCGAATTCGCAGAACCTCCGCGGCGTGCTTGGCCTCGCTACCGATTAGCGCCAAATTGTCAGGCTGGCATTCATGCGGCGGCAGGTAAAATCGGCGCATTTCGTGTCACGTAAAAAGATTCTTCGCCTTGTCCAGAAAACTCTTGCTGATCGGATGGACGGCTTCGTCGCACGACTTCGCGAATTCTTCCAGCTTGGCGCGTTGCGCGGCGTTCAAGTGAGTTGGAATTTCAACTTGGACGCGAACCAGCAGATCGCCATGGCCGTAACCCTGGACGCTCTTGATCCCTTTGCCCTTGAGTCGAAAAACCTGCCCAGCCTGTGTGCCTGCCGGAACTTTAACTTCGGCTGAACCAGTCAATGCCGGAACTTTAATGACGCTCCCGAGCGCGGCTTGCGCGAAACTGATCGGCACTTCGCAAGTCAAATCATCGCCGTCGCGACCAAATATCTCGTGGCGTTGAACGTGGAGAACCACATACAAATCGCCGGGCGGACCTCCACGAGAGCCAGCCTCGCCATTGCCGGAAGAACGAAGGCGCGCGCCGCCATCCACTCCGGGAGGAATCTTGATTTTGATCTTGGACATCCGATCACGGCGACCGGCCCCGGCGCAGGTGCGGCACGGTTTGTCAATAACACGACCGCGCCCTTCGCAGCGCGGACAGGTCTGAGCGATGCTGAAAATTCCCCGCGAAGAAACAACCTGGCCGCGTCCACCGCAAACGGTGCAAGCTTTCGCCGTCGCGCCTGCTTCCGCGCCGCTGCCTTTGCAGGTTTCGCACACGTCGGGCTTGGTGACCGTGATTTCCTTTTCACAGCCCAGCGCGGCTTCCATGAAAGTCAGCTCAAGGTCATAACGCAAATCATCACCCCGCGCCGCGCCACCCGGACGCTGCCCGCCGCCTCCGCCGCCAAAAATATCGTCAAAAATGCTCGAACCGCCAAAAACTTCGCGGAAAATGTCTGTTGGATCATGGAAACCGCCGCTGCGATTGCGGGCGCGCGAATCGAAAGCCGCATGACCGTATTGATCGTAGGCCGCGCGGGAATTCGGATCGCTCAACGCTTCGTAAGCTTCGCTGAGCTCCTTGAATTTTTCCTCCGCCTCCTTGTTGTTCGGGTTGCGATCAGGGTGATACTTCAACGCCAGTTTGCGGTAGGATTTCTTGATCCCATCCATCTCCACGGTGCGCTCGACTTCGAGGATTTCGTAATAATCTCTTTTTGCCATACACAGACTGATCAGGGCTTTTTGGCCACGACGACGCCGGCGGCGCGGAGAAGTCGGTTGCGGAACTTGTAACCTTTGCGAATCTGGCGGACGACGTGTCCTTCTGGAACCGCTTTCGTCGCTTCCTGCGAAACCGCCTCGTGCAAGTTCGGATCGAACGGTTTGCCGGTGGCGTCGATTTCCTCAAGGCCGGTTTCGGCAAGAATCGATTTTAATTGGTTGGAAACCATGACAACGCCGGCTTGAAGCGATTGTGCGCCTGCCTCGGACTTTGAAGTGGAGTTCGCCGCCGCGATGGCCATTTCAAAAGAATCCATGATCGGCAGCAATTTCGTCAGCAGAGTTTCGTTGGCGTAGGAGATAGCGTCCTGGCGTTCGCGGGCCGCGCGTTTTTTGTAATTGTCGAAATCAGCAGTCATCCGGAGCAGGCGATCCCAATGTTCGTCGGCCTTCGAGGCGCGCTCCTGAAGTTGTTGGATTTGTTCCGGCGTTGAAGGCGCGACGGCGGCTCCAGCCGGAACTTCGTCGGCATTCTGGTTTTCCATATTATCATCCATTCGTAAAGAAATAGAGCACTTTGGCCAATCTTTCAACCTTCCGGGCCAAGTTTCGACTAAACGGCAACTGTGGGGCAGGGAACGTCCTGGGAAGCGGCTTCAAGGCAAACATGGGCTCCCCCAAGGCGTTGAAGCCGGGCGGAGACGACTTGCCGGGCCAATTCCGGGCGATTGCAATCCCGGCTGAGGTGGCCGAGGTAAAGCCGTCGGAGTTGAGGCGAAATGACTTGCTCGACGACGTCCGCGGCGCTTTCGTTCGAGAGATGGCCGTGCCTGCTGAGAATGCGCTGCTTCAAGCTCCAGGGACGGCGCGTATCGTCCTGCAACATCTTCACGTCGTGATTGGCTTCCAGAAGAAGAACGTTCGCACATCGGACGCGTTCGATAACAAGTTTCGTGGCGTGGCCGAGATCGGTGAGAAATCCAATGTTGCCGGCCTCGGTATGCACGAGGAAACCGACCGGATCATAGGCGTCATGCGGAATTGGAAAGGTATCGACGCTGACATCGCCAATCTCGAAGGATGCGCCGGTGGCAAAGATTTGCGCGTTGATTTGGATTTGTAATTGCGCCTCTATGGCTTCTTTTGTGAGGCGATTGCAATAGATTGGGAGATTCAACTTAGCCGCAATTCCCACCAAACCTGAAATGTGATCGGAGTGTTCGTGGGTGATGAGAATGCCAGTCAATGTTTCAGGCGCGCGCCCAATTCCCGCGAGGCGATTGCGAATCTGGCGTCCGCTCAAACCGGCATCGATGAGCAGGCGCGTCTGGGATGTTTCCAGATACGCGCAATTGCCCTGCGAACCACTGCCTAAAATGGTCAAATGAACCGGCACGCGCTGACGTTAGAAAAGCAGTTTGTTGAGGGCAATGTTTTTCGGATGCAATTGAATTGCGAGGGCTTCATCGCCTGAATAAGTCTGGTTTATGCGTTGTCAAAGCAAATACCAGGAGAAGACGAGGTTTGAGAGTTGAGACGTTCGGGTCATTATCGCTAGGGTTGTCTCATGCTTTCCAAGGACAAAAGACTGCGGATGTTTTTTAAAAAACTCAAGGCTGCGCCTTCAGCAAGCTCGGCGGATGAAGCATCCAGGCTGGTCGTTGAAACCTTGAATTCCATCGAGGACGAATTCTCAGGCGTTCCTTACCGGCCGGAAAACTGGCGATCCGACGGGCGCATGTATCCCTCGCGCGAGGACTCTCTGGTGAAATTCCCCGAACGCCCCTCTTTGCTTAAATACCGCAACAAGGGGCATTACAATTACATTGGGCCTAATGGCTCAATTCGAGTCGAGACCCTGGATGGCAAAATTCTTCTGGATAAACCCGGTCAAGACGGACGAAAAACACACGACTTGGATTTTTGAGGGTTGCTTCAGCATCGATTTGAGGGAGCGGCGTATTTTGACAAATATTCCATGCAAGGTATATTCCTGAGACGTAATATGAAGGCGATTGATCATTTGAAACTGCTGCTCGCGCAAAGTCTTCCTCATTGCCGGATTAAAATTGACCAGCCTGAGCATCCTGGCGGCAACTATTGGATCGATGTGAGTGTAGGTAAAAAGCGCCACACTTTGGAATATCGTCCGGGGAAAGGCTTTGGTCTGTTTCACGAGAATGCGGGGTACGGCGAAGGGCCCGCTGAAATTTATCGAACCCCCGAACGCGCAGCCCAACGACTCGGTCAATTGATGGCCTCCAAAAAAAGAAAGGCAATTCGCCTGGGTTTGAAAGATATTCGGGAATTATACGGACATTCTCAAGTCACGCTCGCAAGAAAAGCAGGAGTTAAACAACCTGCGATTTCCCGGTTCGAGAAACGCGGGGAAGTAAAACTCAGCACGTTGGCGGCGACAATCAAGGCGCTCGGCGGGAAATTGGAAGTTCGCGCCCATTTTTCCGACGCCGATGTCCCTATTTCCATATCATCGTCGAAAGAGTGATTTTTCGGGCTTGCCATCGTTGGCCTTCGCGCATGACGGGGTTATTTTGCAGATTCGTTTTTTCGCGCCTCCAACTCGCCCCAGCGGGCGTAGTGTTGCGCCAGTTTTTCTTTTATGGCGGCGAGGGTTGCCATGAGTTCGTTGGTTTTGGTGGCGTGGGTGCGATGGAAATCTGGCGATGCAAACAATCCCTCAATCCTCGCGATTTCCTCTTCGGCGGCGAGGATTTGCGGTTCAATGGCTTCCAATTCGCGCATTTCTTTGAAGGAAAGTTTGACGGGTTTGCCCGGTCTTTGCGCAGGCGCCGGTGCGGTTTCGCGCGCCATATTTTGAGCGGACGGTTTCGCCGCAAATTCCGGGGTTATGCGAGCACTGGGTTGATCGCGCCGTTTGCGTTTTTCCACGTAATAATCGTAATCGCCGACGCTGTGATGGATTTTGCCGTCGCCTTCAAAAGAGAGAATGTCCGTGCAGATGCGGTTGAGAAAATAGCGGTCGTGGCTGACGACGCACACTACTCCGGGAAACGCGATCAAGGCTTCTTCAAGCACACGCAACGTCGGCAGGTCCAGATCATTCGTCGGTTCGTCAAGAATAAGAAAATTGCCGCCGCGTTTCAGGATGCGGGCGAGCAGCAAGCGGCTTCGTTCGCCGCCGGAAAGATGTTTGACCTGTGTCGTGATGCGGTCGTCGGCGAAAAGGAAGCGCTTGAGGTAACTGCGCAGCGAAATTTTCGATTCGCCCCATTGCACGAATTCCGTGCCGTCGGCGGCTTCGTCCAGGACGGTGCGCTCATCGTTCAATTGCAGGCGCGATTGATCGACGTAATTGAAGATCGTGAGCTGGCCGGTTTTCACCGTGCCTTCGGTGGGCGTGAGTTGGCCGAGGATGATTTTCAGCAGGGTCGTTTTGCCCAGGCCGTTTCGACCGCAGATGCCGACACGGCGGCCATTCTCAAAAATATAATTGAACCCGCTGAGAAGCGTGCGCCCGCCCAATTCCATCCCGACGCCCGTCAATTCCACGACGCGATTGCCCAATTGCGGCGGCGGCGGAATGACCAATTCCATGTCCTGCTCGACCGGCGTGACTTCCTGCGCCGCGACTTCGTAATAAGTCTCGAAGCGGTTCTTCTGCTTGCTCCGTTGCGCGCGGGGGCCCTGGCGCACCCAGGCGAGTTCCTTTTTCAGAAACATCTGGCGCTTGTGCTCAATCACCGCGTCGGCGGCCTGGCGCTCGGCTTTGTCGAGAAGATAATCGGTGTAATTTCCCGCGTGCCAGAAAAACTTCCCGTCGCTCAACTCCACGATCCGGTTCACCACGCGATCCAGAAAATAGCGGTCGTGCGTGACAACAAGAAAAGAGCCGGCGAAGTTTTCCAGGAATTCCGCCACCCACTCGATGGACTCCGGGTCAAGATGATTGGTCGGCTCGTCCAGGATCAGCAGTTCAGGCTGCGAAACAATCGTGCGCGCCATTGCAACGCGGCGCTGTTCGCCGCCGGAAAGGGAAGTGATCGGACGGTCGCCAGGCGGGCAGTTTAAATGGGAGAGCGCGGTTTCGATTCGTTGATCGAGCGACCAGCCGTCGAGCGCCTGGATGCGATGTTCCAGTTCCTCGTGGCGTTTCGATTCAGCGGGGAGCGATTCAAATTCGGCGATCAAATTCAAAACATGGCGCGCGCCCTGGCGAACATTGCCGCGAACATCCAATGCGGGGTCGAGAGTGAAATCCTGCGAAAGGTAACTCACCACGAGATCGCGCCGGGAAACAACTTCGCCAGCGTCAGGCGCTTGCAGCCCGGCGAGAAGTTTGAGAAAAGTCGTTTTGCCGCAGCCATTGCGGCCTACCAAACCAATACGGTCGCCCTCAGCGATGCCGAGTGTCGCGGAGTCAAGAATCGTTCGTGTGCCGTAACAGACGACCAACTCAGACGCCGTTAAAATTGCTGCCATGTGACATTCACGTTATCCGAGCAATGACAGGATGTCGATGCAGCCAAAGTTTTCGCGGGTCGATCGGTTTCTGGCAGGGACCATTCCTTCGCTGAAAATAAGTCAGGGACCAAAAAACAACCTGAAAATGACTTGTAAATCTGTCGAGCACGGAGAACATTACCCGCGATGGCTCCACTTTGGGTGTGAGCCGTGATTCAAATGGGGAGGGGCAGCAGACCAATCAAGTCAGAAAACCCTCCGCAAATTTGAATAAACCAAATAAATTGATAATATGGAGCGATTAATTTCGCGAGTCGCAACAGAATCCCCTCAACAATCGTTGCGCAAAAAAAAACCGATTATGAAAACTCTCTGCCGTCAGCTTGCGTTCGTTGTTATCGGATGGTTTCTGCTCACAGCCGCTGGCCATGCCGCGGATTTCACAGATTTACACGATTTTACATTGCCGTCCGGAGGCCTTGCCACCAACTACGACGGGTTTTCGCCGTATGGCAGCCCCATCGTTTCCAACGGCTGGGTGTATGGCACCACCGGTGACGGCGGCGCACTCGGCGGAGGCTCTGTGTATGCGATCAGCCCTGAGGGTGCCTTCAGCAATATTCTCAGCTTTGGCGATGAGATTTTTGGCTCGGTTTATTATACCAATGGCGAAGGGCCGACGGCTGCCATGGCATTGATTGACAACACGCTTTACGGAACGACTCGCGCCGGAGGCACGAACGGCTTAGGCACCATTTTCGCTCTTGGCATCAACGGCACGGGATTCATGAAACTTCATGATTTCGGCGGGCAATTAAGCCGCGATCCCGTGACGCAAGCCAATGAAAACAACGGCGGCGCTTTTCCCGAGACCGATCTCGTTTACTCCAGCAATTATCTTTTTGGCGCGACAGAACAAGGCGGCACCGGCGGCAATGGAATTTTGTTTCGGTATCGGATTGATACGGGCGAATTTCTGGTTCTGCACAATTTTACAAACGTGGATGGCGACTATCCCTCGACTCATATGGTCGTGGTTGGAACCAACCTTTACGGCACGACCCAATTTGGCGGGACCGGCTCCGACAGCAATTTCTTTCTCGGCAACGGCGTCATATTTAGAGTGGGCACGGATGGAACTGGATTCACAAATCTCCATGATTTTGACGGTGTTCAAGCCGCCCAACCGGTTGCGGGGTTGGTGGTGTCCGGCAACACGCTTTACGGCACCGCCGGTATTGGAGCCGCAGGACAGGGCGGGGCTCCGTACGGATCAGTCTTCAAAATTAACACGGATGGCGCCGGTTTTGGCATCGTTTACATTTTTGATCCCGAGATGAACGGCGGAAATCCTCGGAGCGGACTGGCAATTTCCGGCAATACGATTTACGTCAATGAACTCGGTTTCGATTACGGCGGAACAGTTATCTCGGTCGATACGAGCGGCAATAACTACACCAATCTGACCAGTTTCGTGAACCCGGGCGACCCCGGAACCTTGACCGGCCTCGGGCTGGAGGGCAATACCCTCTACGCTACGACCCGGGACGGTGGCGCGTTTAATCAAGGGACCGTTTTCAAACTGACTCTGTCCGCGCATCTGACATTCACCGTCACTCCGGCAATCAACGCTGTAGTCCTGACATGGAATGATCCGACAAAGTCACTTTACAGCGCATCGGACCTCACAAAACCGTTCGGCAAAATTACCAGTGCCACCAGTCCCTATACCAACGCCGTCAGCTCAACACAGGAATTCTTCCTATTGAGATAACACGGGACGCCTCGGCATCACCACCTACCGGACCGAAACACGAACAGGATGTCGATGAAGGTGGGATTTTGTAGTCAGTGGGCTACTTTCAGAAATAATGTCTTTAGATGTAAGTTGGTAGGTAACTGTCGGTATGAAACCACTAAAAAAACAACCTAAGCGAAAGGAAAAAATGGGTGTTTATCGAAGTGGTCGCACGGAACTCCATTATGCTGCCAGCGAGAATGACCTGACCAAGATGCAATCCTTGCTGGCATCCGGCGCAGAAGTTGATCTGCCAGACGACGACGGCTGGACGCCTCTTCATTTTGCTAGTCAAGCGTACTCTGTCGTAGCAGCAGAGATGTTATTGGTTGCAGGGGCTACAGTCGATGCGAAGGATTCGTACGGCAACACGCCGTTATCCAAAGCTGTTTTCAATTCGCGTGGACGCGGTGAACTGATCACTTTGCTGCGACGTCATGGAGCGGATCCAAATATGCAAAATGTGCATGGGATTTCGCCTTTTGCGTTAGCCAAGTCCATTAGCAACTTCGACGTTAAACGACATTTCGCAGATTTGCCTGATTAGGCCTTCGACGTAGCTGGTTGCGCAATTTCAAAGTAGCCTATTACTGAATTTTGGTGATTTGCAGGTGAAAATCGTCCAAAGAAGCAGCTTTGTCCCCACTGTAACCAGTACTGGTGACTGGTTGGATTTACGGGGAAGGCTATTATCTCCACAGTTGGCGGTGCAAAAGTGCAGGGTTTTGTGTGCAAAACGCGTTATGTCTGCCGCGCGGCATCGGAGAGAAATTTCACTCGTTTGTTCTCATAAACGGGGGG
>DASXZW010000097.1:0-134136 GCA_036501665.1 Verrucomicrobiia bacterium | reverse complement strand
GCTTCAAACGGCCCGGACAGTTCTGGAGCAAGCAAGGCGATGAGGCCTTGCTCTGTCTGGAAATGTTCTGGCGCAACAACCGCTGGCATCTCCTATTCCCTCACTCCCTATTCAATCCTGCAAGAAACTGAGATGCGCCCTTGCGAACGGCTCGGAGTTCATTACGTCGATCTTTATCTGAGCCATACGCCCTTCGCGTTTCAGCCGGGAGACAACGTTGAGCCGCGGGATGCGAGCGGCAACATTATTTATGACAATGACGTGACGCTGATCGAGACGTGGAGGGCGATGGAAAGTCTCGTGGATGAAGGCAAGTGCAAGGCGATTGGTTTGTCTGATATTGGTCTTGACAAGTTGGCGCCGCTTTACGAGGCCGCGAGGGTCAAGCCGGCAGTGGTTCAAGTGGAATCGCATCCGTATCTTCCGCAGACGGAGTTGCTGGAGTTCTGCAAGCAGAAGGGCATCGTGCTTTTGGCTTTTGCGCCGCTGGGTCATGGGGCGAGACCGGGTCCGCTCGAAGATCCGGTCGTTCAGGCGATTGCCCGGCAAGCTTCTCTAACGCCGGGACAGGTTCTGCTGGCTTGGGGCATTCAACGTGGAACGGCTGTCTTGACCACCTCGAAGACTCTGGATCGGGCTCGCGAGGTCTTTAACATTTCTGAGATTCCAGAGGCTGCGATTGAGGAGGTCAACCGAATTCAAACGAGGGTCAGACTAAATTCTGTAATCGAGACGGGCGTTCCGGGATTCATTCCAAAGGCGGCTGATATTAAAGATGATTAATAAGACCCTCTCAGCAAGTGAGAGGGAGTGTAATTGGTAAGGGTTGGCACCGACCCTGGATCTGGCTAAAACTACGCTGAAGTCTATCCAATACATGCCCACGATCACGGTGAGCGAACGATATAAAACTGTTCGCGTTCGTTCGTCCCGGGCACGGAAGTGAATTGAAAAAGCCCAGGCGCAATATTGCTGGCCGTTCCTATTGGCGTCCAGTTCACGAAAGGTAAGGACAAGTTAGTAGAAGAAAGCACGGTCCACGACGCATTTATTGCGTTGCTGGAGGCAAATTGGAACGCGCCGTTTGTCAACAATTTCAGGCCGAACAAGGTCGGGGTTGCGCTTTGGTAAAGGAGGAGATCGTTCGTACTGAACCCATCAGGAGGGAAAGTGAAAATCCGCACTTCGTCGATCTCACCGGTAAAGAACTGGTTGGTACTTCCGGGTGGCTCCCCAACCGCGAAATTTCCGGCAGGAACGTTAGGCACAGCGTTCGTTTCGGCAACTGGCATTCCATTGACATAAAGTGTGGAGAGGCCGTTATTGCGAACCAGAGCTAGATGCGTCCAGACATTTGGGGCCGCAGGACTTGAGCCAAAGAACGTTACGCCGCCGAATAAGGCACAGTATGTAGAGTTGTCACCAGCGATTCGAAGTCCCCAGCCACTCGCCGACGTGTCGCCATTATAGGCAATGGTTTGGTCAGCGTTCACCACAGCGGGCTTGACCCAAGCTTCCAAACCAAAATTATCCTGCGCTGCTGAGGCCAAGCCACCTATGGCATAGGCACCGAGCCCTGAGAAACCCAAGGAAAGCGAGCTTTCAGCATGGGTGGCCGCTGCTGAAGAAACATCATCGGAGTAAAATGGCTCCCCAAAGCACGCCAAATCGTTCGTGCCAGCGCTATCCTTGGTGGTTTCCGCAGCGGCTCCCACATCTGCATTTGGATCCTCCTCGCCCATCCGCCAATAGCCGACCTCCCGGAAAGCAGGTGATTGGTTCAAGAGTAAATCACTGACAGTGAATTGTCCGGCAGGAAATGTGAAGACGCGCACCTCGTCCACCGATCCGATGAAAGGCTGGTTCGATGGATTTTGTGGAGGAGCTCCTATCGCGAAATTCCCGCTTGGCAGATTAGGTGGGTATGTTGTTGTTTCTGCCGCGATACCATTAACATAAAACGTGGCCACGCCGTTATCTCGCACCAGAGCCAGATGCGTCCAGACATTTGGGGTCGCAGGGCTTGAGCCAACGGGCGGAATGAACGTTACGCCGCCAAACAAAGCACTGTAGGTGGAGTTAGTGCCATTTATGCGAAGACCCCAACCACTCGCTCCCGCTCCCCCTGTGACACCATTATAGACAATGGTTTGGTCGCGGGTCACGGAAGTCGGCTTAACCCACGCTTCAACTCCGAAATTGTCCTGCGCCGTAGAAACAAGATTGCCGGTGGCGTAACCGCCCGACCCTGAGAAATTGACGGAGAGTGCGCTGCCGACGTGAGCTTGTGCAGACATGCTGACATCGGCCGCATACGTCGCCTCACCAGAAACGGCTAAATTGTTGGAGCCGGTGCTATCGGTGAGTGTCGTGGAAGTAAGCCCGGCTGTCGCTCCAGGGTCATTCTCTCCCATGCGCCAGTAACCAGTGGGAGTAAAGGCTAAAGGAGCGCTAGAAGCGTAAATCGCCGACGAATCGGTCAGAACATCCAGTTGTGAGCCTTCGAGTTGCAGGAGTTGGCCCCCGCCCGCTTCGAGCGTCAGCGTAATAGAATTACCGTTAGACTGCTTAATATTTGTTCCACTTTGGATTACGTCAATTGCAGTTACCTGCGGCGCGAATTGAATTGTGAGGGAGCGTGCCGGGAAGTTTGTATCCCCAAAGATGGTACTCGTAAGTCCGTTCACCACCATAGCCAATGGGAACGCACCGGGTTTGGTCAGGATACCGATAACGACATGGTCGCTTGCTGACTGGACTAATTTGTAGGAGGCGGGAGCAGCAAGGCCATTATCGTTTTGCACTGGATATGTTCCGCACGCATTTGGATCAGGAATAAACGGGCCCTGACTCGGCCGCATCGCACCGAAAAGGCCGGGCGAGGAACGGCCCAGCAGCCAAGATGACCAGGATGCGATATGCCTGTTTACATCCTGAGCAACAAAGTAGTTGGATGTCAAGTGGTTGCTGACATCGACAGCATTCGTCCACCCCCCCAAATCCGAAAGGTGGCATCCGCCACCAGCCGCATTGTATGTGTAATACCAGATGCCCTTTGCTCCATAAGCTACAGCGGCATATGCAGGAAACCGAAGGAGAGAGTCGCTAGGCCCATAGTTGATCAAGGGCCAATAAGGGCATCCGGAAGACTGTAACGACTGGCTATCACCAAAGTATTTCTGGCAATAATAACCGGCGATTGAGTCGGCTGTCATGTTCGCACACCCGCAGCTACCCGAACCACCGAATGGATACGTCTCGTCTGCACTGGTAGGGATTCCCATCTGATACAAATCCGCACCGGATGCGCCGAAAACTTGGTTCCATGCGATCCAAGGAAAGAGTTGAGGACAATTGGTGCGCATGTAAGCTGCAATTAAACTCAAATTCGTGTTTGAGTGGTAAGTAAGCGGTGCATTATGATATGCAGTATATTCCTCGTTCACGCCGCCAATATCGTCGTCGAGAAAGTAACCTACTAAAGCGGGGTGTGTGCCAAGGTCGGACTGAAGCCACTTGAACTCATCCAATGAGATCGCGTGCTGTGGCGGAGTGTCGCCGTTGGAAAGATTAGTATCATAATCCTGACCTCCCCACGGGTTTGAATCTAGCGTAAAACCGTTAATGATTGCTGCCAGTCCGTATTTTTGGGCCAAGTCCATTTCCTGTTCTACCACGGCGGGATGTGCGTAATTATTGCCCTCCATACTGTTGCCAACCATTATGACATTAAAACCGGCTTGGCTGTATGCTGCAACCTGAGCATCCGAGTTGCTTACCACTCCAAACGCGCCAATAACGAAATTCGTGAACTTGAAATTCCAACCCTGCATCGTGTTTTGGGCAAAGGTGCCCCCTGAAGCGAAAATCAACAGCGCGCTCAGAAGACGACCGCTATTGTGTTTTACAAAGTTCATTTTCTTGGAAAAGTGGTGACACTTTTGGGTTTCCGTTGAGCGTAATTGTGATCAGGCCCTGGCAGACCAGCCAGTTTTCACCGTGAGCCGACAGACAGCGCAGAGCGGCGACCACAGCCAGGCATTTGGTGGATGGTCTGCCTGAACAGCCGGTAGGTCAATCGAAAAATTTTGGCCTTATCCTTTTGCAACGGGCGCAACCGTCGCGATTCCGAACGTCACTTTTGCGGTCATAATTTGGGAATGTTCTCGCTAGAGGTAGCCGTAGATTTTGGGGCCAACATTCCGCCGTCGCTGTGGCTAAGCCAGCGGACGACGCCGGGAATATCAAACCGATGTCAGTCCTCGCTCTTGATTCGTAGCGGTTACTTGGTGCGGTGGGATTGGAATGTTATTGGCGGTGCGCCACAATCTGCGGATTGAATGCCGCGGCGTGCAGCACCACCTACCATGAATTATTAGATGAATTATTTCTGTGACACCCTACTAATCCGGGAGGGCGCGCCAGGCGTGGCGGGCGAGGCCGGGGTCGAAGCGGGCAAGGAACCAGTAGGCGGCGCGGCGTTGGAAGCGTTGCCAGAGGGTGTGGGTTTTTTGCCATTCAATGGCGTCGATGGGCTGGGAGTGTTTGAGGTCGCCGGTGAAAATGGTGCGGGCTTCTTCGGCCATTTGGGGGTCCTCGAAGCGGATCATGAGTTCGTAGTTGATTCTCATGCTGCGGGGATCGAGGTTGGACGAGCCGACATACACGACGTTGTCAACAACTATTAGTTTGGCGTGGAGGATTTGGGGCTGGTATTCGTAAATTTCCACGCCGGCTTTCATCAATCGGCGATAGAGGCTTTGCGCGGCGAGTTGGGACATGAGGACGTCGGATTTTCCGGCGAGGATCAATTGCACGCGGCCTCCGCGCCGGATGATTCGCGCCATGTCCTGACGCAACCGCCAGCCGGGCAGAAAGTACGCCATGATGATTCGGACGTCTCGCGCGCCGGCAAGATCGCCGCGCAGGGCAACGCGGATCAAATTGCGACCACGACCGGGTCCGCTTGAGAAAATGTGCTCAGGCGGCCAGGGGCCGGATTTTTGGATGGCGCGACGCCAGCGTCGAGGGCGGCGTTTGTGGCCGAGGTTGGCGCGGTCGAACATTTCGTCGAAGGAGAGGGCGAGTTGTTTGGCAAGGGGGCCTTCGAGTTGCATGGCAAGGTCGCGCCATCCGGACTTGACGCCGTCGCCCTCGTATTGGGGACCGATGTTGAAACCGCCGACGATGGCAAGTTGTTCGTCGATGACGAGCATTTTGCGGTGGTCGCGGAAGATGTAACGCATCATCGCGGCAGGGTTGAACCAACGGACGTCGCCGCCGAGGCCTTCGAGTTCTCCGAGGAAATTTTTGGGCAAGCCGAGCGAGCCAAAGGCATCGACGAGGACGCGCACATACGCTCCGCGTTTTTGGGCGGCGATGAGGGCGTCGCGAACACTTTCGCCGAGTGTGCCCGGCGAATAGCGGTAAACCTCGAGGCGAACGGAGGATTTGGCCGCCGCGATGGCCGCCAGCGAGGCTGGAAATACTTCGTCCCCTGTGCGAAGCCATTTGTAGGCGGTTCGCGTGGCGTCCGATGTCATCATGGTCACAGTATTTTGTTGGAAGGGAAAAGGCAAATGGGGGCAATGCTCCAATAACAACAAGAATTTTTAACAGAATGAAGCGCACAACAGGACTGCGCGAAGGGCTGAGGCGTGGGGATTAGAAGCAGGATTACGATTATGATTACGAAGGACCTGAAGTCTCCGCTGCCCGCCGCACACCCTTAAATCTGGACGAGGAAGTAAAGCGTTCGATTGCCTTGGGTTTCAGAATCACGCGTTTCAGAATCACAGCTTGACGGTGAGGTGGGAAACCTTGAGTATCCTGAGCTTATTGCAGCCAATGTTCGCGAAAACCAAACCATAGGAAACGTGAATGGGTATTAGCATCAGACCCGCTTCCGCCGCGGACGCTCCGGAATGGCTGGATTTGATCCGAACTGTTCTTGGGAATGATTATCCTGTCAGAGATATTTACGATCTGGAGTGGATCGCTTCGCAACTGAATCCTGAGACCGGCCCGGAAACGTGGGTGGCGGAGGTGGATGGGAAATTGCACGCGTCCATTTCGTTTCTCAAGCCGGATGGGCCGAATGCCAACCCCGTTGCCAATTTCGGGCGGAATATAATTCGACCGGAGAGCGTGTCGAATGGAGCAGCGGAAACCCTCATCCAGTCGGTGAGCGAACTGGCTTCGCAACGAGGGCAGATGGCGGTGGTGCGGATTTCAGCGATGGACAATGCGCAGCAAATTCTCTTTGAGAAGCTCGGCTATGCGTGTGTTGGCTTTCAACCGCTCAAGCACATGCTGCAGCAGCGGGTGGGGATTCTTTTTTATGTTCGCGGGGCAAGCTCGGTGCTGGTGACGCGGAACTCGCTTTCAGAATCGCTTCCGCAAGTGAGCGAGCTGGCAATCGCTTCACTGGAGCGATTGCAAATTCCACACACAATGGTGGTGCGCGACGGGACGAGCGGGTATCCGCTGCAATGCGATTTGAAGGCGCACGAAGGGACTGGCGACGACTTTGAATTGTGGCGGGCGCAGGCTGAAGGGGACAATCCGCCGTTGGAAATTTCGGGGCGATTCAATCACGGGTTCGGTTTGATGCGGGTTCCGGCGCCTTACCAATTGCGGTCGTTTTTGGGACAGCGGGACGAGAAAATGGTTGCGGGGCTGACATATTTTTACGACGAGCAGGACCGTTGCGCGCGAGTGGCGGACGCGTATTGCAGCGACGATCTTTCGATGGGGGCGTTGTTGGCGCACGCGGTGAAAGTGGTGGAACGGCAACTGGGGGCGCTGTACACAGAGATTGATATTTTGACGACTGCGCCGCGATTGCTCAAGAGCGCGGAACAGCTTGGTTTCGTGCCGGTGGCGTACATGCCGGCGTTCTATTGCCGGAATGGAAAATATTGCGACGTGGTCAAGATGGTAAAGCTGAACGTGGCGTATTCGCTGGAAAGCGGGGATTTCACGGCGCATTCGCGGAGCATTGTGGAGATTATTGATAGGAATTTTCAGGACCTGAAGATGGGGCAGGCGATCATCAATCTTTTGCGACCACTGTCGATGTTCGCCGGGTTGGGGGACGGGGAATTGCGCAAGATCGCGCGGCTTTT
The DNA here is from genome assembly GCA_036501665.1 of Verrucomicrobiia bacterium. GTDB lineage: Bacteria > Verrucomicrobiota > Verrucomicrobiia > Limisphaerales > Palsa-1400 > DATAUD01. Next base: position 127,009 of record DASXZW010000097.1, on the reverse strand, counting down.
CGTGCAGAAGCTTTTTCGACTGGGCGAACAGATTTTCGCGAAGGGACAGATTTCGGACGAGGCTTACGTGGTTTTGCGCGGGAAGATCAACATTCAATTTGAGGAGATGTCGCCGCCGATCGCGCAGTTGGGGGACGGCAAAATTTTCGGGGAAATGGCATTTCTGGACGGCGCGCCGAGGGCGGCGTTTGCGATTGCGATTCAGCCAAGCATTTTGCTGGTGATGAAGCGGGACGCATTTACGGAGTTGGTGCGCCGCGAGCCGACGCTGGGGATGATGGTGATGCGCAATCTGGCGCAGGACCTTGCGGTGAAATTGCGCGGTGTGAATGAAACCATTTCGGCGATGAAAAGGCCGGCCGGGTAGGCAAAGTCGGGCTTGACTGGGGCAGGGTGAACTTGAATGCTGCTCGTGACATGATGAAACGATTTCGATTTGTCCTGGGCGACAGAATTTTCTTTATTGCCCTAATGGTTTTCGCGCTGGGTTTGATGGGGATAAACGCGCGCGCGCAATCCACCTATCAAAACATTGCGTTTTCGGTGCAGGGGCAATTCGAGACCGCGACGAATGACGTTCCGAGCGAGCCGAATACGACGTTCGAGGATTTGCATCTGCTCCTGTTTACCAGTGCCAATGTGGTGCGGGCCATCGCGGTCGATGTGTTTGGGACGCCGAAATGGACGAACTGGACTTCGGCGGGTTTGCTCCGGCGCGTTAATCTGGTCACGGGCGAGGAAAGAATTTACCTGAGCAAAGGCGGGACGAATGTCATTGATGTCTCCAGCTTTTTTAGCGGGAGTTACGTGAGCAATTTCATGTCAGGCACGCGCGCCATGTTTCCTGCGGCTACGAATAATTTTACGGCGGACAACCCGGACCCTTACCAACCTTTGTTCAGAGGGACCAATGGGAACCACTTTGATTCCGCGGGGCTTTATTTTATTTCCCTGAACACGACGAATTTGAAAATGAACCTGGTCGGCGCGAATTTTTCGTTTTTGGGCAACGGCGTTTTGCACAATTTCAAAGGGACGCAAAGCGGGACGAATTATTCCGGCGAGGTGCAGAATGAAATCATCTCGGTTGTGGGAACTTATTCGTGGAATCGCAGCACAAATCTGCTCAACGTCGGGTCCGGGCCGACTGATTTTTATTCCGGGCCGGCGCGCGGGAATGTGACGCTTCGAGTGCCTGCGTATTCCACACTGGCGCTTCCTGCCACGCCCACTGCGCAGCCAGCAGATTAAGGGATTTTGACGCGCACGAAGCGCGGCCAGTAAAGTTCCGGGTCACTGAACAGGTCTGAGAAATTGTTGGAGTTGACGGCGTAGGTGATGATGATTTCGCCAGGGTTGCTCATTTCCGGGTGCATTTTTGCGGCGTAACAAAAGTAGGCGCGGGAACGTTTGCCATCCGGGCAGTGGAACACAACTTGCCGATTCGTCCAAGGGCCTTCCGGCGCTTCGGCGGTGCGCATGACGATGTCTCCAAAAATATCCGGCGAGTAAATGGTCGCGTAACGTTTTAATTCTGGGAGCCAGCGGACGGAACCTTCGGCGGGGCCTTCGGGAAAGACGGGTGTGGCGAGATTGGTATCGGATTGCCATTGTCCGTCGGAGTAAAAGCGCCATAGGGCAAAATCGTCGAGGGCTGTTTCGGGTGCGCGGGCGAGGAGGCTGCCGCCTTTCTTTTTATTCGAGCCGTAGATGTAAATGAAATCGCCGTCGCGCATGACTGCCCAGCCGAAGGGTTTGTAGGGCACGCGGCGAAGGGTGATTTTCCAATCTTGCGGAGGGTCGTCGGGATTTGGAACGAAGGCGAGCGCGGTGGCGAAAACCTGGAATCCCCAGGCGGATTTGTCGGTGGTGTGGCGGACTTGCATGAGGAACACGAAGAGGCCGCGCTCAGTCCGAATGCCATCCCAAGGCCAAAAAAAGCTGTTGGTATCGTCGGTGGGCTGAAAAACGGAGGCGGGTTTGCCGGCGCTGTTGGTGGGGTAATAAAAGCTTGGGCTGCCGTCGGCGTGTCGGATTGCGATGGTGTTGTTGACCATCGTGGCGTGGATACGTTTGCCGTCGTGAATTTGGCCGATCACTGTGTCGTCGAAGAGCCAGAGTGTGGTGGTTTTGTTTAATTGAACTGAGTAATCGCCGTCTGCGCCGATCCAGCCGTTTGTTTGGCGGAAGATGGCGTCGAGGTCTGGCGCGGGCGTTCCTATATATTCAGGCGCGGACAAGGCCTTGGCAGCTATTCCCAGAAAAATCAGACTTAAAGTCAACGCATGCACCGGCTTAAGTTTAGTTCTTGATTGCCGACTATTAAACATTAAACATACGCCACCAATTACATAGGTGTGAGACAAAATTCTTCATTGGAGGAATTGACGAGAAAGGCAACCCCTCTCTCCGGCTCTCCTCCCGCAAGCGGGGCGAGAGGGACACCGCGCACGATTGGTACCTTCCGGCACAAAAGCACCGCTTGCGTATTTAACTTCTCCCGCGGAATTTTTTCACACTTTCAGACGGGTTTTGCCGTGCTCCTTTGTGTTTTGCTGACGGCGACGGCGCAAGCGAGCCTCAAGAACCTTGAGCGCGTGACGGTTTCGGGGAGCGACTACGTGCGAATCGCGGAATGGGCGGATTCTTCCGGGTTGTCGATGAAATGGAACAGGAAGGAATCCGCAGTCACGGTGTCGGGCGGGGCGGAATCGCTGGATTTTACAATTGACTCAAGGCGGGTGCAGGTCGGGGGCGTGACCGTGTGGCTTTCCCTTCCGGTGGTGAATCGCAGCGGGGTGGCGTTGATTTCGCTGTCGGATTTGCGCACGACGCTGGAGCCGGTTCTTTTTCCGCGAAAATCCGAGGCGCGCGTCAAGACGATCTGCCTCGATCCCGGGCATGGCGGCAAGGACCCCGGCAAGACGTACAATCATAATTACGAGAAGGAATACACGCTGCTGCTGGCGCGCCAGGTGGAGTCGATGTTGAAGGAGGAAGGGTTCAAAGTTGTATTGACTCGAAACCGGGACGAATTCATCGAGTTGGGCGACCGACCGCTGACAGCGGAACATCACGGCGCGGACTTGTTCGTGAGCATGCACTACAACGCGGCGGACGCAGACGTGCGCGGAGTGGAGGTCTATTGCTTGACTCCAGCGGGGATGAATTCGAGCGATGTCGGGGGCGGGCGGGCGGCGCTCGCAGGGGAGGCAGGGAACGCGCAGGATGATCGCAACGCACTGCTGGCGTACAACGCGCAAAAGAGCATCACGCGCAGCTTGCCAGTGGAAGATCGCGGGGTGAAACGCTCGCGGTTCGAGGTGTTGCGCGAAGCGCGGATGCCCGCAATTTTGATCGAAGGCGGTTTTTTGAGCCAGCCGGCGGACGCAAGGAACATTTCGGACCCAGCCTTTCGCAAGCGGATGGCCCACGCAATTGTGGAGGGGATTGTGGCTTACAAACACGCGGTTGAACGGACGGACGAGAGCAAGACGGCTTTGAACGGGCGGGATTTGCAGACGACGGCGCGGTGACGGTCACTTTTTTCGGGATTTACATCGGAACGACCGTTGTGTACTTTACTCTAAAGCCATTCCCAAACCAAAAAGGATTTCGCAAAGCGAACCAAACGACAGGGACGCGCAGGGACGCGCAAAATCCTGAGAGTTGCAAATCTTATGAAAAAGAGAATTCAAATTCTCGTAGTTGCGCTGGCCTTGATGCTATCGCTGGAGGCGCGCACGCAAGTCACTTACATAATCACTAATAACGCCGTCACCGTCACAGGCCCGGTGTATAGTGTTGGGGCAGTTATCATTCCCGACACGATCAACGGTTATCCCGTTACGAGCATCGCGGACCAAGCATTTGGTGGTTTTTATGATATCACGAGTGTGACCATTCCAAATGGGGTGACTAACATTGGGTATGATGCATTTGACTGGTGCGTCAGAATGACGAGTGTGAATATTCCCAACAGCGTCACGAGCATTGGGGCTCAGGCGTTTTTGAATTGCGAAAGTCTGACAGACGTGACCATCCCCGACAGCGTCGCCAGCATCGGGGATTCGGCGTTCTATGATTGCTATTATATAACGAGCATGACCATTGGCAAAGGCGTTACCAACATCGGGGATTCTGCGTTTGTTTATTGTGGTTTCTTGACAAATATCACGGTGGCTCCGGAGAATCCGGAATACAGCAGCACCAATGGTGTGTTGTTTAACAAGGCGCAAACCACATTGGTCGCATTTCCTCAAAGATTAGGTGGAGCTTACACTATTCCCGACAGCGTCATCAGCATTGGGAATGAGGCGTTTGAGTATTCCATCCTGACGAACGTGACTATTCCCAACAGCGTCATCAACATTGAGACCAATGCGTTTGCTTATTGCCAGGGTCTGGCGAACGTGACCCTTCCTGACAGCGTCACAAGCCTTGGGGATGAAGCGTTTTATGACTGCTCTCATCTGCTGAGCGTCACGATTCCTGATAGTGTCGCCAGCATCGGGAATCAGGCGTTTTTAAATTGTATTTACCTGACGAATATCAATGTGCTTCCGAGCAATCCGTCCTACAGCAGCGTCAATGGCGTGTTGTTTGACAAGGCGCAAACCACGTTGATCCAATTTCCAGGAGGATCAGGTGGAACTTACACCATTCCGAAGAGCGTCACCAACTTCGGAAGCGCGTTCGCTTATTGTAACAACTTGACGAGCGTGATCATTGGTAACAGTGTGACCACCATCGAGGATGAGGCGTTTAATTATTGTCTTTACCTGACAAGCGTGACCATTGGCAATAGCGTCACTAGCATTGGGGATGAGGCGTTTTATGGTTGCTATAGTATGACAAGCGTGACCATTAGCAGCAGCGTCACCAACATCGGGAATATGGCGTTCTACGCTTGCAACGATTTGACGAGCGCGATCATTCCCAGCAGCGTTGCCAGCATCGGGGATAAGGCGTTTGATGAGTGCCACGACCTTGGTACCGTCATTTTTCTGGGCGATGCGCCAGTCTTGGGCGGCGACTCTGTTTTTAAGAATGACTCGGACCCTCCATCAGGTTATGATACCGCGACGATTTATTATTACTCCGGCACGACCGGTTGGGGACCGACTTATGGTGGATTACCCACAGTCATGCTAAACGGCCTATCAACTCCGCCGACACTCGGTGGTGGAGGTAGTGGAGGCGTAGGAGTGCAATTCGGCCAGTTCGGCTTTCCCATCACCGCCGCCGTAGGCCAGACTATCATTGTGGAGGCCAGCACCGATCTGCTAGACTGGCAACCGATCTCGACCAACATATTATCCGGCTCATCTGTCAATTTCACCGATTCAGATTGGACGAATTATCCGCACCGCTTCTATCGCACGCGCTAGGCGAGTTCGTCCTAAAGTGGGGTTTGGAAGTTTGGAGGAATGGGCGTATGGTGTTGCGCTCATGACGGCGGACAGCACAGTTCCACGCGCGCAACGCAAGCCCGAATTGCTGGCCCCCGCCGGCGATTGGGAATGCGCGCGGGCTGCCGTCGAAAACGGCGCGGACGCGATTTATTTCGGCCTCGACCGGTTCAACGCCCGAATGCGAGCCAACAATTTCACCGAGTCGGATTTGCCCCGGCTGATGGAATTTCTGCATCGTCGCGGCGTCAGGGGTTACGTGACGTTTAACACGCTGGTGTTTGAGGACGAGATGGCGGCGGCGGAGCAATATCTCCGAACAATCATTGCCGCAGGCGTCGATGCGGCGATTGTGCAGGATGTTGGCGTTTGTCGCCTGATCCGAAAAATTTCGCCGGATTTCCCGATTCACGCCTCGACGCAAATGACCATCACCAGTGCGGCGGGAGTTGAATTTGCGCGGGACCTTGGCGCAAGCCTGGTGGTGCTCGCGCGGGAATGCTCCATCGCGGAGATAAACAAACTTCCTATTGACACACTGCCGCTGGAAGTTTTCGTTCATGGGGCATTGTGCGTCGCTTATTCGGGCCAATGCTTGACAAGCGAAGCTCTTGGCGGTCGTTCGGCGAATCGCGGTGAATGCGCGCAGGCTTGCCGGATGCCGTATGACTTGATTTCCGACGGCAAACAAGTGCCGCTCGGCGACCGGCGCTACCTACTCAGCCCGCAGGACCTGGCGGGATTGGAGGTGCTGCCGCAACTGGTTGAGTCGGGGGTAAGTTCGCTCAAAATCGAGGGGCGGCTGAAGTCGCCGGAATATGTCGCGAACATCACGCGAATTTACCGAGAGGCGCTGTACAGCACCGGCGGGCGCGCGGAGCAAAGCCATTACAATATGGAAATGGCCTTTTCGCGCGGACTGCACACGGGATGGTTTGGCGGTATCGACAACCAGCGGCTTGTTCATGCGCGATTCGGGAAAAAGCGCGGCGTTTACCTGGGGGACGTTCAGCGGGTTGGGCGCGAGAGTGTTTTTGCGCGGCTTGAAGCGCCGTTGAAGGCCGGCGACGGAATTGTATTTGACGCCGGTCGGCCCGACGAAGCGGAGGCGGGCGGACGCGTGACGGCGTTGTCGAACGGGACCGAAATTCGCCTTTACGGCGATGTGGATTTCAGCCGAATCCATGCCGGCGATAAGATTTGGAAAACGAGTGATCCTGAATTGGACAGGAATCTGCGGCAAACTTTTGCGGGCGAAACTCCGCGATTTCGTCGCGCGCTCGATTTGGAAATTCATGGTCACATGGGAGCACCAATGACAGTGATTGGGCGTGATGAGATGCGGCACGTCGCGCAAGTGACTTCTTCGATGGCTCTGGATGTCGCTGAAAAGCAGCCATTGACGGATGAAAGTTTGCGGGAACAGTTGGGTCGCCTGGGGGGAACGCCGTTTCAGTTGAGGCGACTGGAGAATCGTTTGGAGGGGCGCGTCATTTTGCCAAAGAGCGAGTTGAACCGGCTGCGGCGCGATCTGGTAAGTCAAATCGAACAATTGCGCGCGAAGCCGCGACGCTGGACTCTTCTCGGTCGCCAAACACCGGTCGCGGCCGCCGCGGAAGAAACGCTTAAAGAGTCGCGGCTTATTGTTCTGGCGCGAAATATGGAGCAATTGGAGGCGGCGATGGGGTTTGATGTGGCGGCGATCTATTGCGAGTTTGAAGACCCGAAAAAGTATCGTGATGCCATCGCCCATTTTCGCGCGGCAAACACAAAATCGGAAATTTTCGTAGCGCCCCCGCGCATTTTCAAAGCGGGGGAGGAATGGATTCTGAACCAAGTCCGCTCATGCGAGGCGGACGGCTATTTGGTGAGGAACTACGATCACCTCAAATTTTTTACCGACTGCCGGCGTATTGGGGATTTCTCGCTCAACGTGGCCAATTCACTCAGCGCTGAATATTTTAAAACCCGATTTGGATTGGAGCGGCTGACCGCGTCGTATGATTTGAACGCCGCGCAACTTGAAGCATTGCTGAAATCCGCGCCGCCGCAATGGTTTGAGGTGACGATTCACCAGCACATGCCGATGTTTCACATGGAGCATTGCGTCTTTTGCGCGTTCCTCAGCGCGGGGACGGATTACAAGAATTGCGGGCGCCCGTGCGACAAGCATCAGGTGCAGCTTCGCGATCGAGTCGGGCAGGAGCATCCGTTGAAGGCGGACGCGGGGTGCAGGAATACGGTGTTTAACGCGCGCGCTCAAACTGGAGCGGAATATGTGGCGCGGTTATTGGCGCTGGGGGCGCGGCATTTTCGCATTGAGTTTGTGAATGAAACGGCTGCCGAAACCGCGCGCGTGATTGAGAAGTACCAAGCGTTGCTAAAAGGAGAAATCACTGGCGGCCAACTCTGGCGGGATCTCAAGGCGCAGAATCAGTTGGGAGTGACGCGAGGGGCGGCTTGACGACGACAAGCAAGCATCAAGGATTTGTTTCTTTTCATCTAATAAATGGCTTGGACCGGTGTCATATTAGATAACTTAACGTTTCCTCTCGATTAATGGCATGGCTTATCTAGTGACAAGTGCGGCATGAACGTCGAAAGTTCCAAATGGTCGAATCGTGATCGAACTGAACCAAACAAGGGGTTTACGCTTGTTGAACTGCTTGTGACCATTGCGATCGTTGCCGCGTTAGGGGCGATCCTTCTTCCGGCATTGTCCAGCGCAAAGAGTCAAGGTCAGAACGCCGTTTGTAAGAATCATCTGAGCCAAATTGGGCGGGCGATGGAAATGTACACTGCCGACTACAACATATATCCATCCGCTATGGGCGGCGGCGGCCCGCCACTCAAAACGTGGGAAGATCAACTGGCGCCATATAATCCGTTAAGTTGGACGAACCTTTCCTGGCACTGTCCAACGTACATCGCCAACGGCGGAATCGTTCAATGGCAACCACCACCGCCAGAGGGTGGGAAATTTGCGGCTTGGACCAGTTATTCTTACAATGCTTTTGGTCTGTCGGACCTCAAAGTCTCTGGGCCAAGTTTAGTCAGGAAAGGAGCCTTGCTCGGGCTGGGAGACCTTAATTTGACGGTGCGGGACCATCAAGTCGTCGCGCCGAGTGAAATGTATGCGATTGCCGACGCCCGGCCGATTTTGGATAAGAACGCTGGCGGATTCGTCGGGCGGGAACGAATGAACCCGTGGCGATCTCTGTTTGGGATAGGGATGATAACTACCGAAGCAGAGCCGCCTCATTCAAAAGGCTACAACATGCTTTTTGCGGATACTCATGTGACGTTGGTCAAACGAAAAGATTATTTGTATCCTCCCCGAAGCGCGCATAACTGGAACAGGGATAACCAGCCTCATCCAGAACTTTGGGATCCTCTGAGTGAATGGGCTGTCCAAAAATAATGCAGAGATTAGGAGTAAGATTACGAATACGATTATGAAAATTCCCCAAGCGCGGCATGAGCGCTATTTCATTACGTCTTACGGCTTCAGGGTGACGGCGTTCCACTTCAATTTGTGGCGCTCGGCGTAGGCGGAAAGGACCTTTTCGTTTTCGATCAGTACGGTTCTTACGACTGCGGAATCATCGGCGTGGCCGAATTGGGGGATTGCGTCGGGGATCAAGTCAAACTGACGGTCGGCGTATAACAGCGCGAAAACTGCGGAAGCCGCCGTGACATAAGGCATGTCGTCCTCAACGCCTTCCGCGAAATCCTCGATAACGTTGGCCAGGAATTCCAGTTGGTCGGAAAGATGAGGATACGCCGGATCATTCAGCTCGTTAAACTTGAGCTTCAGATACGGAAGCTTTTTGTGGACGCTTTTAAGGACGTTTGGCGTGATTGCCGCAGTCCCGTGGTGCGTAAACTTCGCTGTTTCCGACATGCCCCAAACCATACACAAACGGATGTTCTTTGACAAGACATTATTGACTGGCTTTCCCTATCCAGCGCGCACGGACGGTATCAATTACAATTGCTTGAGGGGGAAGTGGCGCGTTACGATGGCGAATGATCGCGCAAACACACCAATAAGATGCCGATACTACACAGAGGATGACGAATACACCGGTCACGCTGGCTTATGTGAGCGCCGCATGCGCGGGGGTGATCGCTTTGATCGCGGCGTTTCGCGGCTGGCGCTCCATTGCGGTCTGGTTTTTTGGGGCGGGAATGGCGTTGTTGGCGGTGGAGAGCGTTTTTTCAGGATTGGCGATGGACGCGGCGTTGAGCGACGACGCCAGGATGTGGGAAACGTGGCAGTTGGGGGCAATGTCTTTTCTGCCTTTTGCGTGGCTGATGTTCAGCCTGACTTACGCGCGGGGAACTCCGCGCGAATACTTGCGCCGATGGCGTTACGGAATCGGCGCGACTTTGCTGCTGCCGGCGTTGTTCGCTTACGCGTGCGCGCACCGATCTCTCTTTAGCCCCGAATCTCTTAATCAAGAAAGTTTTACACCCGAATGGTTGTTTCATCTGATGCGGGCTGGCCAGGTGTTCGAGATGATGCTGGTTGTAGGGTTAACCCTTGTCCTTATAAATCTCGAACGGACGATCCGAAGTTCCGTCGGAACAATGCGATGGCGGATCAAGTTCATGGTTCTTGGCCTTGGCGTCCTGTTCGCCGTCCGGATCTACACAAGCAGCCAGACCCTCTTGATACGGACATTGGACCCTTCGCAGGGTCTGGTGAATAATGTGGCGCTGATGGTGGCCTGCATGCTGGTGGTTCGATCGCTGTTTCGAGATGTTTCGGAAGTCGCGGTTTATCCGTCCGACTCTTTCCTAAAAAACTCACTCACGATACTGGTCGTTGGGATTTACCTGATCAGCGTCGGCGTCGTGGCGCGGCTCGCGGTGTGGGTTCGCAATGACACCAGTTATCAGACGCGGGCATTTTTCCTCTTATTGCTGCTGGCGGCGATCACGGTGGTGGCATTGTCGGATCGGGTTCGATTGCACACGCGGCGGTTTATCAGCCGGTATTTCCAGCGGCCGCTTTATGACTATCGAACGGTTTGGAGAGATCTGATTGAGGGCACGGCTTCGTGTGTCGCGCAATCCGACCTGAGCGAGGCGGCTGTCACGATGATTTCCCGGACTTTCGAGGTCCTTGCCGTGACGGTCTGGCTGATCGATGAAAAACGAGAGGGCGTGGTTTTTCTAGGCTCGACTTCGCTGTCTCCGGCAGCCGGGGCGGAGTTACAACCGAAAAAGGACGAAGCGTTGGCAGTCATCGCGGTGCTCCAAAAAAATGCCGACCCGTTTGATATCGAGATATCCGATGAAGTATGGGCAGTGACGTTGCGGCACATGAATCCGGTGCGATTTCGGATAAGCGGCAACCGGGTTTGCGTTCCGTTATCCGCGGGAGGCCAGGTGATTGGCATGATCGTGTTGGGAGACCGCGTCGGCGGCGTGCAATTGGGCGCGCAGGAATATGATTTGTTGCGCTGCGTTGGTGACCAGGTTGCGGCGGAATTGCTGAACGTGCAGCTTTCCAGGAAGATATTGGAAGCGAAAGAGCTGGAGGCATTCCAGACGATGTCGGCGTTTTTTGTGCATGATTTGAAGAACACGGCTTCGACATTGAACCTCATGCTGCAGAATCTGCCGATTCATTTCGACAACCCGGAATTCCGCGCGGACGCGTTGCGCGGCGTGGGCAAGACGTGCGAGCACATCAATCATCTCATCAGCCGGCTGAGTTTGTTGCGGCATGATTTGCAAATCAAACCGTTGACGTCGGACCTGAATGAAGTTGTCAGCCGGTCGCTGTCCAGTTGGGCGGGTGTGCAGGGAATATCGGTTGTCAAGAATTTGCAGACGTGCCCGCCGCTGCCGCTCGACCAAGAGCAATTTTTAAAAGTCGTCACCAATTTGATCATCAATGCGTCGGAGGCGGTTTCGAAAGGCGGAGAAATACGTGTTGAAACTGGCCAGAACAATGGTTGGGCAGTTTTGACTGTGGCGGACAATGGGTGCGGGATGACGCCGGAATTTATGAGCCGCTCGCTTTTTCGCCCGTTTCAAACGACGAAGAAAAAGGGGTTTGGCATCGGGATGTTTCAAAGCAAAATGATCGTCGAAGCGCACGGCGGGAGGATTGAAGTTGAAAGTGAGCAGAACCGAGGCACAATCTTCCGCATATTACTGCCGATCCAAGCACAGCGTGTATGAGACCAAAAATACTGATCGTTGACGACGACGAGGAAATTCGCACACAGATGAAGTGGGGCCTCGCGCAGGACAACGACATTGTTTTGGCGGAAGATCGCGCGACCGCGGTGGAGGCTTTTCAAGCGAATCATCCGCATGTGGTTTTGCTCGATTTGGGATTGCCGCCAAACCCAGCCGCTCCGGAGGAAGGTTTGGCCACGTTGTCAGACATACTTTCTTTGGAGCGGCTGGCGAAAGTCATCGTCATCACCGGCCAGGGAGAGAAAACCGTTGCGTTGCGAGCGATTGGGACGGGCGCGTACGATTTTCTCGTCAAGCCGGCGGACATGGACGAATTGAAATTGGTGGTTCGCCGGGCGGTTCATATCGCCGCGCTTGAAATTGAATTCCGCGAGATGCAGCAATTGCTCTCCGGTTCCGCTTTTGAAGGGATGATGGGAACCAGCGCGGCGATTCGGGCGGTGTTTGAAGCGATTAGAAAAGTCGCGACGACCGATGCGCCAGTGCTGCTCCTCGGTGAAAGCGGCACGGGCAAGGAAATGGCGGCGCGCGCCATTCACCAGTCCAGTTCCCGCAAAAACGGGCCGTTCATCGCGATCAATTGCAGCGCGATTCCTGAAACGTTGCTTGAGAGTGAATTATTCGGCCACGAAAAAGGTTCGTTTACCGGCGCGCACGCGCAGCGCAAAGGGAAGTTCGAAATGGCCAACGCCGGAACGCTGTTTCTCGATGAAATCGGTGAAATTCCGCTGCCGCTGCAAGTGAAGCTTTTGCGTTTTCTCGCCGAACAGCGGATTGAACGTGTCGGCGGGCGGCAACCAATTGAAATTGACGCCCGCGTGGTGACGGCGACGAACGCTGATCTGCGCAAGGGAATGACTTCGGGGACGTTTCGGGAGGACCTTTTTTACAGGCTGAGCGTCGTAGTATTGACTTTGCCGCCGTTGCGAGATCGGGACGAGGACATTCGCATGTTGGCGCAATATTTCCTGCAACGGTTCGCCGCACAATCGAATAAGACCGGCATGGCGATGGACCAGGATGCGTTGCGCGCGCTGGACCGGCATTCGTGGCCTGGAAATGTTCGGGAATTGGAGAATTGCATTCGGCGCGCGGTGATCATGGCGGATGGAAAACGGCTGACTGTAAAAGATTTGGAGTTGGAACAGCGGCGCGGCGGCGCGATGACGAATTTGAAGGACGCCCGCGAAAATTTGGAACGCGAGATGATCAATGCCGCCCTGAGAAAATTCGGCGGAAAAATTGCGCCTGCGGCGGTGGAACTCGGCGTCAGCCGGCCAACACTGTATGATTTGATGGACAAGTACGGGATTGCGAAAGAGTAGTCGTCTTCGTCCTGGGCGATTTTCATTTGCCGGTGGCGTTCTTCGTGGTTAGGTGGATTTTACAAAACCATGACATTTGTCCTCCTCGCGCCAGATTAACTTCATTACGATGAAGTCAATCTTTCGCTTATGGCGGAATTGAATTCCAACCGAAAGCCAGCGTTCTTCTGGCAAGGGGTTATGATTCTTCTGCCAGTGGTCGTGCTGTCGGTTATCTGCCTGTTTTCGTTGCGGCAGGACAAATCAATCGCCGAGCAGGACGCTAAAAACCTTGGCGGCGCCGTTGCCGCGCAAATCGCCGACATCATCGGCCGTGAGGCGGCTCATCAGTTGACAAACTATTTCGTTGCCGCCGAAAGCCAGGGATCACCTTTCTGGGGGCCGCGGGATTTAACTAATCTTGAGCGGGAGACTCGCCTCTTCGAGATTCAACACCCCTCTGGCAACATCGACGCGCCACAGGTCGTCAAAAATACCAAAGAGTTTTGGCACGCCGCAGAGAAATGGCAAAAAAGCCATAGCGCCATCGACCTTTCTACAGTTCCCGCTGTGAGCTTGGTCCTTGCAAATTCCGGGCGCGCCGCGAGGTCCCGGTTATTGTCGGCTGATTCTGATGTCTATTCGCCTTCGCCACCCGATTGGGTGCTGGATTTGACTGCCGAACAAATCCTGATTTGGAACGAGGAACGTCGTGCCGAAGCTTCTGGTGATGCCGAAGCGGCGCGATCGGACATTGAAAAGTTGCTGGCAACGAATCCATCCGAGGGAGCGCGCGCTGATGCGGGATTTCATTTGCTACTCTTAAAGACCCGAAATATGGCTGCTTCCGAGGCTGAGAAAGCCTTGATGGATTTCCGATCACCGGAATTGACAGACGCGGGTTTGCCCATCGACCAGTTAGCCTGGTATCGGGCGTTGCGGTTGCTGCCCGACCACGGGGGCGTTCCCGAGAATTTATTCACTCACATCGGACTTGCGATGGAGGCTTGTCCTTCGATTCTTTGTGAGCCGCTCGTCGAGGAAACAATTCGCGCCGCAGGGAGTCGTCCCGAAGATTCCGAACGTGCGGCTGAGCTGAAGTGGAGCTGGCGTTCTAATAAAAAAGCCCGCGATATCCTAAAAAGATTTACCGACCAACATCCGGGGACCACATGGAGCAATGGATTCGTTTGGGCTGAGGCGCCCAGCGGCAATTTCTTAATTTCGCTTCATAAGACCGGAGCTGACGCAGCCACAGGTCAAGGTTTGGGGTTCTACGAGATATCAATATTTCCTGAAACGGTCGTTGGCGATGCCCTGCAACACGCGCTCCAGCCCGTGAAGGAAGTTTTGCCGCGATACGCCGCGGCCGAAGTGGAATTGGCTGCCAGGAAATTTCGGCTCGCGGGGGAAAACTCCTTTCCGACGTCAAATACAAATGCGCTTCCAGTTCTCGGTGAATCAATTGGCGAAGTGGCAATGCCTCCGCAATCGTTTTTCGCGCAGCCGATTGATGTCCGGGTATTACTGGCTGACCCAGATTCCCTCTTTGCACATCAACGTCAGCGCACGATGGCATTTGCCGCGGTGATATTGACATCGACCCTGGCCGCGCTTACGGGCCTGTTTGCGGCCCGGCGCGCTTTTCGACGACAGTTGCAACTTGCGGAAATGAAATCGAACTTTGTTTCCAGTGTGTCGCATGAATTGCGCGCGCCGATCGCTTCGGTGCGTTTGATGGCGGAAAATTTGGAAAGCGGCAAGATTCCTGAGACGCCGCGGCAGAAAGAATATTTCCGGTTCATCACACAGGAATGCCGGCGGCTTTCGTCGCTGATCGAAAACGTTCTGGATTTCTCGCGAATCGAACAAGGGCGCAAGCAATATGAATTCGAACCGTCCGATGCTCTTGCCGTGGTGAAAACGACGATGAGACTGATGGAACCGCGAGCCTTTGAAAGAGAAGTAGGATTGGAACTGATCCGCATTCCGCCTGACGAAACAGGTCAGATCGAATTGAAGATGGATGGGCAGGCAATTCAACAAGCATTGGTTAATTTAATTGACAACGCAATCAAACATTCGCCCAAGAGGGAAAGCGTAACTGTAACAATTGAAACGAGCGGCGGCGGCCTTTCTTCCCTCTCCTCCATGCAAATGGAGGAGAGGGTTAGGGAGAGGAGGCGCCTAACTCCTGCCGCCCCTAACGATACAAATGGTGAGAACACGGAACCTCCTCTCCCCCAGCCCTCTCCTCCACAAGTGTGTGGAGAAGAGGGAGCCGGACTGTCTAAGCCGGATCAACATTGTGTTCTTCAGTTGTCCGTTGCCGATCATGGTCCGGGTATTCCGGTGTCGGAGCGTGAGAAAATTTTTGAGCGGTTTTACCGGCTTGGCTCGGAATTGCGGCGCGAAACGGAAGGGATCGGGATCGGATTAAGCATAGTCAAGCATATCGTTAAGGCGCATGGCGGACGCATTATTGTGGAAAGCGAGCTGGGCAAAGGGAGCAAATTTACTATCGAATTACCGATGAGGCGAGAGAATGAATGAGAGGGTTCTAATCATCGAAGACGAAACGGCCATGCGCACGGCGCTCGTCGATCTGCTTTCGGCGGAAGGTTACCGGACGCTGATGGCCGCGGATGGCGCGCGGGGCCTTGAACGCGCGCTGAACGAAAAGCCAGATCTTATCCTGCTTGACATCATGTTGCCGAAGCTCGACGGATTCGCGTTATGCGCGGAATTGCGCCGCCTCGCCAATGCGGTTCCGGTGCTCATGCTTACAGCGAAGGGGCAGATTGAAGATCGCGTCACGGGACTGGACGCGGGCGCGGACGATTATCTCGTCAAACCGTTCAGCACCGAAGAACTTCTCGCGCGGGTGCGGGCGTTGCTTCGGCGCGCCGAACGAAAGAGCCGGACGCCCTTGAAGCTAAAACTTGACGACGTTGAAATTGATCTGGCCCGGCAAGTTGCAACGCGCGGTAAACGGCAGGTTCATCTAACCGCGAAAGAATTTGCGATGCTCCGGTTGATGGCAGAAGCGGAGGGCGAGCCGGTCACGCGGCAACGGTTTCTGGATGTGGTCTGGGGCTACACGGCGTTTCCGACGACGCGCACGGTGGATAACCATATAGCAAGCCTCCGCGCGAAATTGGAGCGCGACCCCGAAGAGCCGCGCTGGATCAAGACGGTGCATGGTGTCGGTTATAAATTTGACCGGTGATTTTGCAAAAGCATGACAACTCGCGCGAACGCATCTGGAACAATGGCGGCATGATATTAACGAGAACCATTTCAGGTTTCGCAGGGGAAAAGCGGCAGTGGACTGCCGCACTCCAGGACGCTAACGCGCAGTGGGTTTGTCGGGGAAAAACGCGAAGCGTCTTGGAGTGCGGCAGCCCTCTGCCGCTTTCAATCTCAATAAACCTGTTGAACACCGGGAGATTATTCCTCCTGGTTCTGCTGCTGGCTGCCCCTATGGCCCGCGCGCAATCCACCAATCTTACCACACTTCTTCAGCAAGGTTTGCTGGAGGAGCAGGCAAACGGAAATCTTAACGCCGCCATCGCGGATTATCGTTCGCTTGCGGAGCAGTTCGATAAGAACCGGCAAGTCGCGGCGACGGCGGTTTTTCGATTGGGCGAATGTTATCGCGCCCAAAGCAAAACCAACGAAGCTGTTGTGCAATACCAACGCATTCTCCGTGAATTTTCCGATCAACAAACGCTTGCGATGTTGAGCCGGCAAAATTTGACGGGGCTTGGAGCGGCGTTGACGGAGACGCCCGCTGAAATAGATTCAGCCGCTACAAACGATTACAAGCGGTACACGGCGTTGCTGGCCAGCCTAAATACGGAAAAATCGGAATTGCTAAGCTGGACAACGACAAACAATCCACAGGTACGCGCTGTGGTGAGTCGAATCGCGAGGGCTGAGGCCACTCTACAACGAATAGAGGAGAAGTTTCCGGGCATTGCCGCGGCGGCACAGGCGGAGGTAGCTACGGCGGCTTCGCAAACAAATGGGAACGAAGCCGCGAAACTTTGGGCGGCGGTCAAGGACCTTCCGAAAGACCAACTTGAGAAGGTGCTTCCAACGCTGGTGTCGGATTCATTGCTCGAAAACCTTGTTCAACAACTGTCCGCCGCGAAGCAAAAGTTCACGGAAATTCAGAGTGCATACGGAAAGAATGCTCCACTTTACAAGAACCAGGAAGCCTTGTTGGAGACTCTTCAGATGCAAGTGGTCGATAAAATTGATGGGACAATGCAGGCGTTAAAAATTCGCGCGGAAATGTCGAAGCCAAGCATTGCGAGGGCTGGCGAACCGACCTCGAATGACCTTTCCTCAAACGAAGATAGTGAAATCCAGCGGATTCTGCACTTGATGCAAAACAGCCCGGACCTGGTGAACAGCGGGGAACTAAATCAAGCGGCGCGCAAAGGGGAACTGAAGGTGGCGACGTTTTTGCTCAATAATGGAGCTGATGTAAATGGGCCACACAATGGAAGCACGCCTCTTGGTGAAGCAGGGGATGCCGGACAAAAGACGATGGTTGAACTACTTTTAAGCCGGGGTGCCGATGTTAATCAGATCGCGCGCGATGGCAGCGGCTCGACCGCGTTGCTCAAAGCGGCCGCGCGAGGATATCAAGCCGTCGTCGAGGTGTTGCTGGCGCATAAGGCGAATCCGAATTTGGAAGACAAGGATGGCCGGACTCCCTTGAGCTGGGCCACGCAACATGGTCATCCGGAAATCGAGAAAGTCCTTTTAACCGCGAAAGCGGATCCCAATGGCGGCAAACTCGACGCTCCGCTGTTGTTCGCCATTTATTTACACGACGCTCCATCCGCCGAATTGCTCCTTGGCGCCGGGGCCAATCCCAATTCTATTGATGACTATAATTTGGAAGCTGGACGCCCTTCCACGACGCCGTTATGGCTCGCAACTCTGACTTACCAACTTCCTATGGTGAAACTCTTGCTGAAATATAACGTTGATGTAAACGGCACGACGAATGGCCGCCCGTATTATTTTGATTCGTTTGGCAGCCCGGAGATGCTTGAAGTCCTGCTTGATGCCGGCGCAAATTTGAATTTTCGTGATTCAAAAGGCAATTCCCCTCTCATATACGCTGTGTCGGAACGAAGGCCGGCAAAAACACTTGAATTGCTTCTCGCTCACAAAGTGGACCCAAACTTGCAGAATAGCGATGGCGTTACGGCGTTGAGTCTGGTGAACGGCGCCGGTTACACCAACCCGGCGGAAATCGCTGACCTGCTGCGGCACTACGGCGCGATGGACAATCCTCCGCAATGGGACCGCATTACAGTCAACCGGCTTTCTGGCCAAGAACCTCACGTCGTTTTTTATAAGGGAACCAACGACTGGAACCACTTTACGCTCTTGGAAACGATCCTGAATTATTACGTCCTTGGATTTCAAAATGAGACTCCCGGCCAGCATTCTCTGCAACCGATGTATAATGGCGACGCTATGCAGTTCCCTGACCTGTCACGCGTCGTCATTGTGCGTCCAAGCCATAGCTCGACGAATGTCACGCAAATCACTGTCAATCTACTTGATAAAACTAATGGGATTGATACCTCGAAGGATGTTCGGCTTGAGTTCGGTGACATGGTGGAGATTTCTCAAGAAGACCATCCGCTCGGTTACGTTCCCTCCTGGTTAAGCGATGCTCAGATGAGTTCCCTTATTAACTATTTACACGGAACGGGCCGCCTTGTCATAAACGGCCAAAAAGCAGACCTCCCACTCGATCCCTACAGCAATGGGTCGCGGATCGATGTTGTGCTTCGTCAGCCGGAAGCGCGGCGTCATTTGTTGACGTCGTCAGATCTTTCGCGGGTAAAGGTGACACGCCACGATCCGAAAACCGGCAAAGAAAGCCAGTGGACTTTGGATTGCACCGCACACTCCCAATCATCTGCAACCCAAAACACATACTCGCCGCCCGACCTCGTCATTCGTGATGGGGACGTGATTGAAGTGCCCGAGAAGCCGTGACCATCGCAAGACCCTGATGCCTTCGGCGAGATGCCTCACTACTCAAAGAAGCACAGATCAACGATATCGTATGTCGATATGGTTGCGTTCGAGAGTTGTGCCTTCGTCGAAAGCGAGCTGTTCCAAGGCGGTGTTGTAATCGGATAACGCGCTGATTTCGGCTGAGCGGGCGGCGGTGAGGTTGTCCTGGAATTGGAGGACTTCAAAGTTAATGCGCTTGCCTTCCTTCAATTCAGCCTGTCCGGCCGCCAGCGCTTGTTCCGCGAAGATTCTCGCCTGTCGTGTATAATCAACCTTAAGCAAGTCGGCTTCGATCGCTTTGATGTCGTTATCAATCGCGGTGACGATGGTCCATTCCTCCTTCTTGGCCTGGAGGAGAAGTCCTCGCAGGGCAGCCTTGTCCGCTTTGTAGGTCCCCCGCGGGCCGCTGTTTCCGAGCGGAACTGTCAACGTAAGGCCATAGGCGTAGTTGGGATGATTCCCGTTGGCAACGGTGTTCAATGCCTGATCGAATGTCAGTTCTGTAGCATTATGTCCGTAACTTCCGACCACGTCGAGCTGCGGGAAGATCTGGTTGAAGTCGTATTTGATCGTGACGTGCTGTCGTTCGATTTTCAGTTTCGCTTGAATCATCTCCGGGCGTTTTTCAAGTCCCGTGCGCCAGCTTTCCTGGGTTTGTGGATGCTCGGGAACGGCGACCAGTTGTTCGGCGGGGGCGAAGGTATAACCGTTCAACTGCTCAAGGTGCTCGGCCAAGAGGATTTTCATGGCATTTTCCTGTTGCGCCAGGTTGAGGAGCGCGGTCTGAACATCTGAGCGGGCGCTGGCGGCTTCCGATTCGGCCTGTTGCGCATCAAGCGGACGCATCGCGCCCAACTGCACTTTCTCTTTGTCTTCTCTGGAAGTTTCCTCCTTCAAAGCGAGCGCCTGCTGCTGCACTTTGACGTTTTCGAAAGCGAAAATCAGTTTGTAATAGGAAGTCTTGACGTTATAGATGACGGTCATGACCTGGAGTTGAAATGAAAGTTGATCGGTCTTGAGGATATTCTTTGCGACAACGATTTGATATCGAGGGTTGTTAATCCAAAAGTTTTTCAACAACGGTTGGTCGAGCGAAACATTGGGGCTGGCCTGATAAAGTCGCGGCGTGTCGCTGAGATTTTCATTCTGTAAAGGTCCGCTGAAATTGTAAGTCAGGCCGGTTGGCAAGGTTCCTGCAATGCCGGGAACATAAATGTCACTCCTGGAAACCGTGGAGGGAATCGGAATGTCCTCGCCCCCTTGCGTGAAGATTCCGCCCGGCTGGTTGTTATAAACGTGCTCGACGGTCATCGTGAAATTGGGCTGATACGCTCCGTAAAGACCGTCGAGGTTGAATTTATCCTGCTCCGGCAGGATGCGGCTGATTCGAATGTCGAGGTTATTGGTCAGGGCAATGTGGACCAATTCATCGGCGGTCATCGTTCGCACCTCGGAGCCGGCTTCCGCCATAAGGCGGGGGGCGCCGTGAAGGCAGATCATCGCGCAGAGCGCTGCGGTTATTTTTCTGTGTTGATATTTCGGGGGCATGGGAATTTTCACGTCAATCTTTATTCATATCGCAACGATTCGATCGGGTCGAGATTGGCCGCCTTGTAAGCCGGGTAAGTGCCAAAAATAATCCCGACCAGGGAACAAATTCCAAGACCGATGAATATCCAGTCCACAGGGACGACTTTTGGCAAATCAAAAGCGTGGGCAAAAATGTCGCCGCCCACCACGCCGAGAAACACGCCTGCGATGCCTCCAAATTCGCAAAGCACGATGGCTTCCATGATGAATTGCGCCATGATGGAACGCTTCTTTGCGCCAATCGCGCGGCGGATGCCGATTTCGCGCGTGCGCTCAGTGACCGAGACAAGCATAATGTTCATAATGCCAATCCCTGCCGCGAGCAAGGCAATGGAACTGATCAACGCGATCCCGAGGCGGACCTTGGAAGTGATCGACTTCATTTGCGAAATAACGGAGTCGTTGGAAATGATTTCAAAATCGTCCGGTTCGCCGGGAGGAACTTTTCGCATTTGGCGCATGAGTCCTTCGACTTGATCGACGGTGGCGTCATATTCGGCTTCGCTGCGGGCCTGCACCATGATTTTCAGGTTGAGCCAGCGAGGGTTTTCGTAACGGTTAATGGCAGTCGTCACTGGGATCAGCGCAAAATTGTCCTGACGACCGCCCTCCATGTCGCCCTTGGCTTCCAGAACACCGATAACGGTGTACTTGACACCGTTGAAAGAGACCCTTTCATCCAAGGCGGAACCGTGTGGGAAGAGGTCGTGCGCGAGACTGTTTCCGAGCACACAGACATCGCGCAAGCCGTCCACATCGGAATCCAGCAACGGACGCCCCTCGCTGATGTTCCAGTTTTGCGCCGGAAAACTGCCCGGTGTCTCTCCCAAGAGGAATACAAGCGGAGGGCCTTTGGAATATTTGGAACTCATTTGAGCTTCAGCAGCGTTGTCGTCCTCCAAACCAACGCTCAACGGCAGGGTGGCGCGGCGGGTAAGTTCCATGCCTTGTTGAAGATTGATTCGCTTGCGACGCCAATACTTCTGGCGGCCTTCGGGGCCTTCCGTTTCAAAGGCAGGCCAGGTTTGAATCACAAAAGTGTGGCCGCCGAGCTGGTTGAGGTCCGACTCAATCTTTTGTTGGGCGGCCTTCATCGCTGTCACGACTATAATTATTGAGAAAACGCCGACCAGCACACCAAGGAGAGTCAGGATGGAGCGTAGTTTATGGGCCACGACCGCGCCCATCGCCATGAAAAGGCTCTCTTTCAGTTCGGACTGGAGAAGGATTAAATGTCGCATGGCGCTGGATTTTTTATTCGCTGCGCAAGGCATCGACGGGATTCATGCGGGCCGCCCGCCATGCCGGGGCGAAACCGGAGGCCACGCCGGTAATGATGGAGGTCACGATGGCCAGCGCCATGACCGGTATGGACATCGTCACGGGGAAGGACGGAAACATTTCTCTAATTGACAGCGTAACGCCATAAGTGATCGACAACCCAACCAGGCCGCCGATCAAGCAAATCGCCGCCGCTTCGATCAGGAATTGCGTGAGGATCGAGCGACTCTTCGCGCCGATGGCCTTGCGGACGCCAATTTCGCGCGTTCGTTCCGCGACCGAAACGAACATGATATTCATAATGCCAATGCCGCCCACGAACAACGACATGCTCGTGATCAACCCGCCCACGGTGGCAAGAGTCGCTGTGACGCCATCGAGGGTTTTTTTAATTTGCTCCTGCTGATTGATGGCAAAATTGTCCGGGTCACCGGGCGCAACGTGGCGGATTTTTCGCATCAAGCCGCGCACTTCTTCCTTCGTGTCATCCAGTTTTTTTACATCGTGCGCCTTGACTTGAAGCTCAAAGTTAGGGTGCCGCGCGTATCCCACCAGAAATTGCTGGATCGGAATGATGACTTCGTTGTCGAAGCTGTCTAAGCCTAAAAAGCTGCCGCGTTTTTCCAGCGTTCCGATGACTTCAAGCCTGCGTTCTCCGATGACGATTTTTTTCCCAATCGGCGATTCCTGGCGAAAAAGATTGGTGGCGACGTCGTTGCCGATGACGCATACCGGACGACCGCCATCGTCCTCGGCTTGGCTGATGAAACGACCTTCGCCAATATTAAAACCGCTTGTAATAAGAAACTGGTCTGTTGTCCCAAGGATTTGCACCATGTTGGCTCGACGATTTTTATACCACACGGCCTGTCTCATGCCGACGACGGGCGCGACGGCATCCGCAGTCGTCATCAGACGCGCGACCTGCCGCGACTGCTCGCGTGTGATGATCGGGCGCTTGTTGTCCTTGATCCATTCCTCTTCGCTATGCTCTTCCCAGTTGTGCTGGCTGACAAAGAGGACATCCGCGCCCATGATGGAAATGCTGTCGTGAAAAACAGTGTTTAACGCCTCAATCGCCGCCGCCATCGAAGTCACCGTAACAATCCCGATGATGATGCCGAGCGTGGTGAGGACGGAACGCATTTTATTGGCGCGAATGGCGTCCCAGGCGATGAGCAGGCCTTCCTTGATTTCAGTCAGATAGTTCACGCAGCAGCCGGATGCGCGTTGACCGCGTCATCCGCAATAAGCCCGTCACGGATGCGCAGGATGCGGCGCGCGTGGCGGGCGATGTCTTCTTCGTGAGTGACAACAAATATGGTGTTCCCTTTGTCCGAGAGAACCCGCAAAAGCGCCATGATTTCCTCGCCGGTCTTGGAATCGAGGTTGCCTGTCGGTTCGTCGGCTAGGATGATGCTCGGGGAATTGACCAAAGCGCGGGCGATGGCGACGCGTTGGCGCTGGCCGCCGGACATTTCGTTGGGTTTGTGGTGAACGCGATCAGCCAAACCCACTGCTTCAAGGGATTTGAAGGCTGTTTCCTTTCGTTCATCTGCGGGTGCGCCTGAGTAAATCAGTGGAAGCTCGACGTTTCGCAAAGCGCTGGCACGGGGCAGGAGGTTGAAAGTCTGGAACACGAAGCCGATTTCGCGATTGCGAATTTCGGCCAATTGATTGTCATCCAGGTCGCTGACGTTTGTGCCATTCAATTCGTAGATGCCGGAAGTGCAGGTATCCAGGCAACCGAGTAGATTCATCAGAGTCGATTTGCCCGATCCTGACGGACCCATGATGGCCACATATTCGCCGCGTTTGACGTCGAGCGAAATCGAGCGAAGGGCGTGGATGGTTTCCGTGCCCATCTGGTATTGCCGTGAGACTTTCTGGAGGCGAATCAAGCTCACCGGTTTTATCAGTTCGGCTTGGCCTGTTTGTCTTGTCCGGCGAGAACCGTATTGACGACTACTTTTTTCTTGTCTTCCAAATCGCGGTTGATCGCTTTGTATCCGCCGGAAACAACTTCGTCGCCTTCATTGAGGCCACTGAGAATTTCCACGTAATTGTCATCGCTGATGCCGCGTTTGACAGGGACCATTTTTACATGATCGCCTTCGACAACGAACGCCACTTCAATTGGCTTTGGCGGTTCATCGGGTTTTTTCGGCGCGGCGGAGATGGTGGTTTTGGCGGTCAGGGTGGCGTTGGTATCATTTGTGTCCAATGTGCTGCGTCCGGCATTTGTTTCCATCGTCAAGCCAGGGGAATTTGTCGCAGGCCCATTGGTCGAAGGCAGGCGTGTGGTCACACTTTGGATGGGGACGCTCAAAACGTTTGTGCGGTAACGGGTTTGAACATTGGCGGTCACGGACATTCCTGGAAGAAACGCATCCTTTTGCGTAATCCGCACCCTCACCTGAAATTTTGTGGCGTCTGTGCTGCTCGAGGATGACGTTGCGGCTGCAGTGGTCGTGTCGTTGTTATTCGCGGAATTGGCCACTTCGGTGACGATGCCGTCGAATTTCTGGTCTTTGAACGAATCAACGTCCATTGTGACTTTCTGGCCGATCTTGATTAGCGGAACGTCAATTTCACCGATATCAACCCGCGCTTCCATTGTGTTCAAGTCCGCCACAGTCATGACTTCGGTTCCGGCCATTTGGGCGGTGCCGACGACCCGTTCGCCCTGTTCGGTGTTCAATTTGCTGACCGTCCCTGTCAACGGCGAATAAACGGTCGTCTTGGAAAGGTCCGCTTCGGCATTTTCCAATTGCGCTTTGGCGATGCTGACTTGCTCGACGGCGCCGTCGAGCGTTGATTTGGCGACATCATAGGCAGTCTTGGCAGTCAAATAGTCGGACTCGGAAATGAGGTTGGTCTTGTAAAGGGCGTCATTCCGCTTGTATTCGAGGTTGGCCTTTTCTAGCTGCGCGGCAGCGGTCTCGCGATTGGCGATGGAGGAATTGTAGCTCGCCTGTGCTTGATTGCGCGCAGCCACGTAGTTGTCCGGCTTGATTTTGAAAAGCAGATCGCCCTTCTTGACGTGCTGCCCTTCCTTGATCGCCATCACGGTGATTTCGCCGGAGACTTCGGGGCTGATCTTGACCTGGATGACAGGCTCGACCTTGCCGTTGCCGGGCACAACCTCAGTGATGTTGCGGCGGGTTACTTTTTCCTCAGAGATTGCAATCGGAGGATCTTTTTTGCGCATCTTCGCGGCCACGACCCCTGCAATAAGCAGGACGCCGAGGATCGCTAGAACCACGTATTTTTTTTTGCCTTTAGATTTTGCCATCTGCCATTCCGTCGTTGTATAGACAATAGTCCGGCCAATTTGTTTCAGTAGAGTTTGATTTCATGGCAGAAATTTTTCAGATCGTCCGTTTTTTGGCTGTAAACTAACGGACCATCGGCCAACCGGCGGCAACCATCGCCTTGTAACCGCCGATCAGAGAAAAGACGTTTTTATAGCCCATCCGCTGCGCAACCTCGGCTGAAAGCACGGAACGGAACCCGCCGCCGCAATACATAATGATCGGCGCTTCGGGATTTGGAAACCGGGTTTCGATGTCCCTTTCCAGAATGCCTTTGCCAAGATGGACTGCCTCAGCGGGGTGGTCTTTCGCCCATTCGGAGTCCTCGCGCACGTCCATGAGGACGGTCCGAGGGTCGCTGGCCAGCATCTCGCGGGCCTTTTCCAGGCCGATTTCGCGGATGCGCGGTCGAGCTTCCTCGACCACTTTTAGAAAAGCGGGCGAATGTTGCATTTGCCACAGCATAAAGACTGCCCAGTGGGCTTGGCAATGACTGAATTCCCTACGATTTCCCGGCGTCCAATAGTCGCTTGCCAATAATAAGGGCAGGCTTAATGTAAAATAGGGTGTGAAGGATGAAAGATTTGCGTTCCCAGCCCGTATTGGCTGGAGAAGATGGAAATATGAAAATTTATTCAACAGTTTTAAAAGCCCTGCTGGTTCCCATTGCGGCGACGATCATGGGCACCGCCTCGGCTTACGAAGTGACTAACACCGTAGCAACACCGACTGTGTCGAATCCGTCCGGCGTTTTTCCGCCAAATGGCCAAATGGTTGGCGGCATGATGCCCGCGCTGCCCTTCGGCGCATCTGAAGTGGTGAAAATGTATCAAGGCGGCATCGGCAAGGACATCATCGTCAACTACATCGAAAGCGCGGTGCTGCCGTTCCACCTTTCGGCAGATAATATTATCGCACTGCAAAATCTGGGTGTGCCCCAAGAGATTACGAAGGCCATAATTGTGCGCGACGGCCAGTTGCAGCAGCAAGGCGCGCTCTACGCGCAGCAAATGGCGGCGAACCCCGCAAACCAGATGCAGATGCCCCCGCCACAAGGCCAGCAACAGGAACCGGTCGCGACGCCCTCAACGCCCCCACCGGTTGTCAATTATTCCGGCGACTATTATGATTCCGGCTATCCGAATTATTACGTAGGCGGCTATCCTTATTATGGCTACGGCTATGGCTTGGGCTGGGGCTGGCCTTATTATTATGGCGGCTACGGATACCGTGGGTTTGGTTTCCGAGGCGGCTTTCCGGGCGGATTCCACGGTGGGTTTCATGGCGGATTTGGCGGAGGATTCCACGGTGGCGTAGGCGGCTTTCATGGCGGTGGTGGATTCCACGGGGGTGGTGGCGGTTTCCATGGCGGCGGAGGTGGACATGGCGGTGGCGGACATCGCTAATCAGACCAGCCGGTCTGCGGCTTGATTTTTCGCGCGCAACCGTCGAGAATCCTCGGCGTGTTGCGCGTTTTCATTTTCTGTTTTCTCTTTGCGACGGCATCCGCCTGGGCCGGTGAGGGAAAGGTTCTCAAAGTTCTCCCGCAACTGCTCGACAAGGAAGGGCGCCACGCGCTTTCGCCCAGTCTCTACGAACGGGACGCCTATCAATTTATCCTTCGCCGCGCTCCCTCCAAGCAGGCCGCCTTACGGCTCGCGATCCAATGGAAGGCGAAGAAAGTTGATCCCAGCAAATTGAAGCTTCGCGCCGAAATGCGCGGGTTGCTCGGCGACAAACTCGGTACAGTCACGATCGAAGAACCTGTCAAGAAGCCGGGCTATTTCAGTAATTGGTCCGAAGTAAAACTTGAAGGCGACAAGTTCCACAAGTTTGGACAACTCGTCGCCTGGCGCGTCTCCTTGTGGGAGGGCGACAAGCAATTGAGCCAGATGCAGTCGTTCCTCTGGTCCGGCGTCACCACGAATTGAGGAGGGGAGCGCGGTCGTCTCGACCGCCGCGTCTGGCGTCTCGCCAGACGCTCTTGTCGAA
The DNA here is from genome assembly GCA_036501665.1 of Verrucomicrobiia bacterium. Taxonomy (GTDB): domain Bacteria; phylum Verrucomicrobiota; class Verrucomicrobiia; order Limisphaerales; family Palsa-1400; genus DATAUD01. The sequence goes on along the minus strand of DASXZW010000097.1, from coordinate 99,844 downwards.
CATTTTACAAAGCTGCGTGGGGTTCTGAATTGTCCGTCGGCGAGACGCCGACGGAAGCGACCGAGACGGTCGCGCTCCCCCTGTGATGGGATTTTACGGCTACAATTTTATTTTAATTGCTCAAGAATCGCCTCAAGCGCTTCGCCGGATTTAACCAGCGTCAACACACCGCCGCGCGGCTTTAATTCCACTTCACCCTTCGCCAGCGACTTCTCGCCAATGCCAACGCGAATCGGGAAACCGATCAATTCCGAATCCTTAAACTTGACGCCGGGTCGTTCGTCGCGGTCGTCAAGAATCACTTCCACGCCGCGAGCGGTCAATTCGCTGTAAAGGCTTTCGGCCAGCTTCATCACCGCGCTGTCCGGAGCGACGCTCAGCGGCGTCAGGCAGACCGTGTAAGGAGCAACGCTCTTCGGCCAGATGATCCCGTCCTTGTCGTTGCACTGCTCGACAACGGCTTGCATCGTGCGAGTCACACCGATTCCGTAACAGCCCATGAAAGCCGGGACTTTCTTGCCCGCCTCGTCGAGGAAGCAAGCGTTGAAAGCCTCGCTGTATTTCGTGCCAAGTTTGAAAACGTGGCCGACTTCGATCGCGCGCCGAATTTTCAGCGGCTGCCCGCAATTCACGCAAGGCTCCCCCGCGACAGCAGTGCGAAGGTCGCTCCACTTCTTGACAGCGATGTCGCGCGCAATATCGACGTGGCGCAAATGGAATCCGTCTTCATTCGCGCCGGTGGTCATGCCGGATGCGCCTTGCAAAACTTCGTCCGCGACAATTTGCAAATCCTTCACCCCTACTCCGCCAAGACTTCCCGGATGCGCCTTCAACGCCTCGAAAATCTCAGCCGCCTCCGCCGGTCGAAAAGTCGCGGTGCCGAGCGCGCCAGCCAGCTTCGTCTCATTCAATTGATGATCGCCGCGCATCAGAATCAGAACTGTTTTGCCTTCGACGATGTACACCAGCGTCTTGATCTGTTGATTCGCGGGGGTGTTGTGCGGAGCGCGCGTTAAATCTTCGATGGTCGCAACGCCCGACGTTGCAAACTTTTCCACCGAGGCAGTTGAAGCGGAAGCGTCAGATTTAGCAGCTTTGCTCGTCGCCCGCTCAAGATTCGCGGCGTAATTGCACGACTCACAATAGACGACTTCGTTTTCCCCTGTTTCGGCAGGAACCATGAATTCGTGCGAATACTTTCCGCCAATCACGCCGGTGTCGGCTTCAACAGCAATCGTTTTCAACCCGCAGCGATCAAAGATCCGCGTGTAGGCGTCACGCATTTTTTTGTAGCTCACCTGCGCGCCCTCATCGGAAACGTCGAAGCTGTAGGCGTCCTTCATCACGAATTCCTTGGCGCGCATCAAGCCGAAACGCGGGCGGATTTCGTCGCGAAACTTCGTCTGAATCTGGTAAAAATTCTTCGGCAATTGCCTGTACGAACTAATTTCCGCCGCTGCCAGCGAAGTCACCACTTCCTCGTGCGTCGGGCCGAGAACCCACTCGCGTTTGGCGCGATCGACGGCCTTGAGCAGCACGCCCTTGGCGGTTTCGTAGCGACCGCTTTGCTGCCAGATTTCCGGCGGTTGAAGCGCGGGCATGAGAATTTCCAGCGCGCCCGCGCGGTTCATTTCTTCGCGGACAATTTGTTCGACCTTGCGCAACGCGCGCAGGCCGAGCGGCAAAAAAGTGTAGAGGCCGCCGGTGAGTTTGCGAATCAATCCCGCGCGCAACAGCAATTTGTGCGAGATGATTTCGGCCTCGGCGGGCGTTTCTTTAAGGGTCGGGATGAAAGCTTGGCTCCAACGCATGTTTTTAGTTTGTAAAAGGGGTTCGTTTTCTCAACTCCTAATCATAATCCTAATCCATTGAGTTCAAAAAAGAGATTACGATTAAGATTAGAATTATGATTAAGAAAAAGCGGGATAATCACTTCACTGAATTCACGAGCGGCGCAAGACCTTGAATCCGCACTTCGAGGCGGTCGCCGGATTGGATTGGGCCGACGCCGCTGGGGGTTCCGGTAATGAGCACGTCGCCGGGCAGCAAAGTCATGTTCGTCGAAACAAAACTCACCAGGTCGGAGCATTTGAAGATGAGCTGGCTCGTGTTGGAATTTTGCCGAAGCTGGCCGTTTTGGAAAAGCTGGATCGTCAAATCGGACGGATCGAGGTTCGTCTCCACATAAGGGCCGAGCGGCGTAAATGTGTCGAACGACTTCGCGCGCGCCCACTGGCTTTCCGCGTTTTGAATCGTGCGATCACTGATGTCCTCCGCCGACGTGTAACCAAGAATATAGCGCGACGCCGCGGCGGGGGCGACATTGCGAACGCGGCGTCCAATCACGATGGCCAGCTCCGCCTCGAAATCCGTGCGATGTTTCGGGAATGGAATTTCGATCTTCCCGCCATCCGGGATGAGCGAAGTTGGCGCTTTCATCCAAAACAGCGGCGTGACGGGCAAAGGCTTGTTCTGCTCGCGCGCGTGATCGGCATAATTAAGGCCAATGGCGATGACTTTCGACGGCGCGACGGGCGTCAAAGTTTTTAGCCCTTTGGACGGCGTCGCCTTCTTATCAAATGAATGGGACGCGAAAACATCCCCGCGCACGCGGAACAATTCGCCATCCACAACCTTAGCAAAAAAAATTTCCTCACCCTTCTGAAACCGTCCAATCGCAGCCATAATGCAAGCAGTGAATAACAAACTTTACCGAGCAAGGGCAAGCAAAGGTTCCGTCGCGAGGCCTTCAGTAATGTTTCAGAAACAGAAGAATCCGAGTAACTTGCTTTTTTAGCGGCTTCCCCTTATAACTTTTGTTAGTGTTATGAGCCGAATTCGTGTCCTCTTCACAGCGCTTTTTGCGACTGCAACCCTTCCGGTTGTTTTCTGGATTCTGGGATTGACCGAGTTTCGAGAGTCGAAATTGCAACCTCCAATACCGGATCGTTCACTCTTTGAAAGAATTGCTACTCTTTCTGCCCTCGCAAGTGTCGGTTGTTTAATTGCAATACTGCCCTCGAAGGTTTGGGAGCATACGAAGCCTTTCATTTCGGGGCAAAAAACCTTTCTGAGGGTCTTAGCCCTAATTGGATGGGGAGGTGTTTTGTTTACAACAGCCTGGTTTTTGTCACTGCCCTACTCAGACAAACCGATTAAATCCCATTGGATATTTGTTGTGTACTCCGCAGGTTGGTTTCTGGGACTATGGACTTTCGTTGGGCTAGAGCCTGATCAGGAGACTGTACTACTTAATTGAACATCTGGTGGTGCTTTGGTCTCTGATTTCTGCTTTCCGCTGTCTGTTTTCCCCTTAGGCTCCGTCGGTGCGGTTAAAACCAAGCAACGGGGCGATTGCGGGCGGATTGGCGATGGCGGTGTTTTTGTGGGGGGCAAACAACGCCGGTGTCAAATATCTTGTACGCTTCTGGCCGCCGATTGCCACCGGCAGTTCGCGTTTTCTCCTGGCCGGCCTTCTCATGCTCGCGCTATTGCGCTGGACGACTCTCTTCGGCGCGCGGAAAAAGCAGCATCCGGCGGATTTGGAGCAGGCGCTTTGGTGGCGGGGCGGATTGAGCCTGGCGGTTTACATCGGGGCATTCAACTGGGCCGTCAAACTAACGGAACTTTCGCACGTAGCGCTTTACCTTGGCGCGGCGCCCGTGTGGGCCTTGCTGTGGGAGGGCCGTCCCCCAATTTCGTGGAAATCCGCGCAACGCTACGGCGCGGCGGCACTCGCCTTTTGCGGCGTGCTGGTGCTCTTCCTGCCAATGCTCCGCAACGCCCACGCGGGCAGCATCCTCGGCGAACTCATCGGGATGTCGTGCGGCGTCCTTTGGACCAATTACGGCACGCAATGCCGCATCCTCGGCCAGCGGTTGTCCGGCGCGGAAGTCACCGCGCACACCTTCGTGCGAGGCGGCTTGCTACTTGCGCCAGTGGGTGCGATCGAATTGGCCACGGGCGGCGTGTTTCATTGGCGGCTAAACCTCGTGTTGATCCAGCTTTTCTGCATCGTCGCGGGCAGCGTGGTCGCATTTGCGTTTTGGAACAGCGGTTTGCGCCACTGGAAAACCAGCCAGGTCTTCCAGTTCAACAACCTCATCCCCTTGTCAAACATGGCGTGGGCCGACGTCTGCCTCGGCGAACAAATCACCGCGACTTTCTGGATCGCGATGCTGCTGATCGCCGCGGGCGTTTTTGCCGGCCACACCAATTGGCGGAGAGTTGACAATGCGACCGAAACTCTGAAAAGTCCGGCACAATGAATATCAAGTTCGGCACAGACGGCTGGCGCGCGGTGATCGCCGAGGATTTTTCCTTCCGCAACCTCGATCGCGTCGCGCAGGCCACCGCGGATTTTTGGAAGAGCCAACCCGTCCCCGGCACAACCAAAAACATCGTCGCCGGTTACGACCGCCGTTTTCTCTCTGATCAATTTGGCCGTCGCGTCGCCGAAGTTTTTGCGGGCAACGGCTTCTCAGTCATCCTTTCCAACTACCCGGTCCCGACGCCCTCCGTCTCCTTCGCTGTCAAGCAACGAAAAGCCGTCGGCGGCATCATGATCACCGCCAGCCACAACCCCGCGATTTTCAACGGCTATAAGTTGAAAGCGCATTACGGCGGCTCCGCGGAATCCGCCCTCTGTCAGCAAGTAGAGAAGAAAATCGACCAAAGCCCGGTCACTTCAGCCAGCGCGGACGGAAAAATTTCGATGGAAGATTTGCGACCCGCGCATTTCGCTGCGATCAAAAAGCTCGTCGATTACAAGCTGATCGCGAAGTCGAAATTGCGTTTCGCCCACGAAGCGCTCTTCGGCGTTGGCGCGGGATGTTTCGATGAATTGCTGCGTGGCACAACTTGCCGCGTCACGACCCTCAATGGCGCGCACGACCCAAATTTCGGCGGAATCAACCCCGAGCCAATCGCGTTGAATTACGCCCGCAGCGCCGCCTACCTGAAAAAAAATCCGCACGACATCTGCCTCGTTACCGACGGCGACGCTGACCGCGTTGGCGGCATGGACGGTCGCGGTCGCGCGCTGACGACCCATCAAATCATCTGCCTGCTGCTCCATCATTTCATCGTCAATCGCAAGGGGACCGGCCGCGTCATCAAGGCGCTCACGACGACTTCCATGGTTGACAAAATGTGCGCGCATTACGGCCTGGAACTCGTCGAGACCGGCGTCGGCTTCAAATACATCTGCGCCGAAATGCTCAAGGGCAACGTCCTCCTCGGCTTTGAAGAAAGCGGCGGCATCGGCTTCCCCGACTTGATGCCCGAACGCGACGGAATCGCCTCCGGGATGCTGCTGCTGGAACTGCTCGCGACGGAGCGCGTTTCTGTCAACGAATTATTGCGGCGACTGGAAAAGAAATTCGGCCCGCACCAATACGCTCGACTTGACACACATTTCCCGCTGGAGAAACGCGCCGCGCTGATGGAACGATGCAAAAACCAGCCGCCCTCGAAGCTCGCCGATTCGCCGCTGGCGGAAGTAAAGTCATTCGACGGCGTGAAGTTCATCGCGAAGAATGGCGCATGGCTGATGCTGCGCGGTTCCGGGACCGAGCCGATTCTGCGAATTTACGCGGAAGCCCCGACGGCAGCCGCCGCGCAGCAGCTAATTCGCGACGGCGTTGCTATCACGAAAAAAGTGAAATGAAATCCGACTTCCATCAATTGCTTGACACCGCAGAACCTGCTGCGCTTGGCCCAGAAGCGCGGTCAAGCCGAAAATCCATTGTGGAAATTCACAAGGTTTTGGAACCATTGGTTGCATCCGTAAAGCTTTCTCCACATAAAAGCGAACTGGTGCGGGCGCTGGTGTTGCTTTGGCACGACCACCTGGATGAGTCGCACGAAATCGCCCAACAAATCGCCGATGCCGACGGTAGCCTGCTTCACGCCATCATGCACCGCCGCGAACCAGATTTTGGCAACGCGAAATATTGGTTCCATCGCGTCGGCCGCCACGCGGCATTTCCAGAAATCGCGCGGCGCGCTAAAGAATCGGCGACCGACGAATCGGAGAAAGCTTTGCTGAAACTAATTTGTCCGAACGAAGAATGGGACCCATTTGCTTTTGTGGATGCCTGTCAGCGAGCGCGATCTTCGCAAGCGAACACCACGTCGTTTCTAGTCAAAGTGCAAGAAGCGGAGTTCTCCACCATTCTTGATTACTTGACAGCGAGTTAGTTTTTAGCGGGAGGCTGATCGCGAAACGGTTTGTGGCTCTTATAGAGTTGCATCAACTTAATTTCCCTGTCCGCCAGCGCTTGTAGATTATGGGCGACTGCGGTACGGCCTGCTTTTTCGGCCACGTCAGCATCGGCGACGGCCATGTCATGCGCCTTTTGCGCGCCCATTACGGCATCATCGAAGTGGCCTGCTTCAGCATAACCCGCTGCCATCGTCCCCAGAAAAATCGGCTGCGTGTTGCGAGTCATTGCAAAGGCCGCCTGGGCAAGCCTCACCGCGTTGGTTCCGTTGCGAAACTCCGGGTGCGGATCCGTGGCGTAAATCCAGGCCAGGTTATTGAGCAAATCCGGCTGATTGGGCTGCATGGTAAGTGACCGTTGATATTCCTCAATGGCAGTCCCGGTCCGCCCCATCGAGGCGAACGCCTGGCCAAGATAATTGTAAGCCTCAAAATTCTTTGGCTCAGCCTTAATCACTGTTTGGAATTCCGCCATCGCAGGTTCGATTTTCTTTTGCGCGAGCAAAGCCCGGCCCCACGGCAAATGAATATTCACCATCCTCGGCTCCATTTTTTGGACCGTTTGAAATCGTTGGATTGCCGCGTCGTATTTGCCTTCCGAAAGAAGAATGTCGCCCATCTCCGCTTGTAGCACCGGGTAATTGGGCATGATGGTGATCGCCTTTTCGCATTCGGCCTCGGCCTCAGAGAATTGTTTTGCACCCGCAAGAAACGAGGCGTAACTGGCGTGGCCGGCGAAATTTGAATTCGGGTCCGCGATGCGCGAAAGCAGTTTCCCTTCGTTCCTCCAATATTGAAGCTGCATTGAACTTGCGACAAAGCAGCCGACCAGAGCCAACGCGCCGACTGCACTTAAAGCGAGCCGTCCCGAGGGCCATTGCGCGGCAAGGTCGGTGGCGTCCCAACAAATCAAAATCAACAGGCCAAGTGACGAAAGATACATGTAGCGATCCGCCAGCGGTTGCGCGCCAGTGTGGAGCACGTTGAGCGTCGGGATCAGCATCACCACAAACCAGAACCATCCGACCGTCCAGTAAGGTCGCGACTTTCGAACGTTGATCGCAATATATGTAATTCCCACCAGCAAGAGCGCGATGGCTGCCAATTGCCATTTCGGCAAATTGTAAATGTAAGGATAGCTCGCTCCCAAGTCGGCGGGCCAAACAAGTTTTTCAATATAACGAAAATAAGCGACGACAGCGGTAACGAAGCGGGTCTTCAACGGGAGATGCGCAACCACGGACATCGCTTCCTCGCTATGTTCCGCGACCAACGTGATGACGCCCGACGCAATGGACAACAGAAAGAACGGTATCTTCTCGATCAACAGCGAAACCACGCTTGCGGGACGAACTTGCGGAACTGCCTGTTCTCCCGTTGCGACCGGTAATCCCAAACGTTGTAACGGCCACCAATCTATTAGCAACAGAATGAAAGGCAGCGTGACAAGCATCGGTTTCGCCATCAGCCCGATTGTGAAAAACACCAGCGCCAGGATGTAGAAAAGTTTGCGATTTATTGGAGCAGGCTCTTTTGGATTTTCCGCGTAACGAACGTAAGACCAAAGCGCGAGCAAACCAAAAAAGCCGCACAACAAATCCTTGCGATCCGCAATCCACGCGACCGGTTCCACCTGCAACGGATGCCACGCGAAAAATGCCGCCACCGCCGCGCTTCGCCAAAACGCGCCCGTCATCCGGCTCAGCACGAGAAACACCAGCATCGAGTTCAGCACGTGCAGCAGCAAATTCATCGCATGATGCCAGCCTGCCCTCGCGCCGAAAACCTGGGCATCCGCCATGTGCGAAATCCAGGTCACCGGATGCCAGTTCCCTGCGTATCCCGCTTGAAATGCCCAAGCCAGACCGTGGCCGGTCAAACCGTGGTTGACGTTCGGATTCGCAGTGACGTAAACGTCATCGACATTGACGAAATTGAAATGGAGCGCCGGGAAATAAAGGGCAATTGTCCCAATCGCAAGGAGCAGACAAACCGCAAATTTGCGACCGCAATCTTTTTGTGGCATCAAGCGAGTCTAGCAAACCGTGCAGTGATGGAAAGCCCTTTTGCCTAGGCGAACTGGCGATCGGCGCAGCCGAGATTGGGAATCGACGTGCTGTAGTTTTGCCATCCGTGATATCTGTGCAATCCGTGGTTAATGCTTATTTTCGTTCCGGCAGCTGATTGCCAACATTTCGCTTTTTTAGTTCACCCTTCATTTGCGAGATCGAAGCGCTCGTGCGATATTGAGTGACTGAGGTTATTATGGATGCATTCTGGCTTATCCCGTTTGGGATTGTTGTTATCGCCTTCGTAGTGACGTTATACGCGTATCTCAAAACGCGCCAGACGCCGCCGCCAAATCCGCATGTGCTGCTGGACAAACCCCCGGAAGAACTTCCTCCGGGGCATCCGAGCCAGTCTGACCACTGGTCACATCGTCCGTGCGGCAGCGTTTTGGACTGGCTTTCTGGTCGGAGCTGACGTTACAGAAGTCGCCAAAGGGTAAATTTTGCGGCCCTTTTTGAGCCGCGAGGGGGAATTTTTATTATAAACTGCTGATTATAAGGCGTTTTCACAGGCATGAGAGCCTCGAAAAGCAGTGTCCCATTTCTGTAATCCTTATCTTGACGCGTAACCCCCCCTCTGATAGAGTTTTGAGTCGGACACGCATTTGAGCAGGCTGTCCCTTAAAAAAACTGAAGTGTATGCGATTAGAAAACAACCAGAAGAATTTTGTACTTTGCCTGCTCATGGCGCTCTTCTTGGGCGTCTCTCCAGCTAAATCGGACACACTCCGGCAACTTTGGTTTGGCGGCGAAGGCCCTTCAGTCACCACCAATAGCGTCACGGATAATCGCGTCGCGCGAATCAACACGGATGGCAGCGGTCTGGTCACCGCGCTTCCCTCCCCGAACGCGAATGCCTTTTTAAACGTCCAGCTCGATACGAATGCCGGTCTGTTTTTCGCCTTGAGCGCCGATGGCAAGCTGACTTCCGGGAACATGAGTGTCAGCGCGCTGCCTCACGTCTATTCGGGCATTGGCCTCAGCGGGTTGAATTATCTCCCCAAGGGCGGCACGGCCCAATACACGACTGGCTCACCCGATGTCGCCGCGCTTTATTCGCCGGATTCAAAAGCCTCGCCGCACGGTGCCGCTCCCGCAGTGTTTATCCCTGGCCCCTTCGGCACACTGAGCAATTTCAGCGCTTCATACACTCTTCAAAGTTCATCGGGGCCCTCGAACACAGCGCCGTATTGGGTTTTGCAAGTTAGCCCGCCCAATGACAGCGATCCAAACGACGAATTTGAAATTATTCAATTCAGCACTGGCCCCACCTTGGGCCCCAGCACGAGAATCCATGTCTATGATTCGACGGGTAAGTTGGGAAGTTACTTCGGCACCAACTTTTCGGACCTGATCAATACAAGCGTTGGCGCTTACAAGTTCGGGGACATGACTGTCGATTGGGCCGGCGTCGAAATCGGCGATTGGGATCTAACAACGGTGGGGGACACTAACGCCGTCGCCAATGCCAATATCAGTTCGATGACTCTGACTTTCGTTCCCCAAGGCACATTGGACACCATTCAGATCACTGACAATTCGGCCAACGACCTCGCCTATGCAATGGGGATCGACCCTATTCGTGACCTCATTTACATCGGCCTGTGGGGCGCGGATCCCAACGGCGCGGACATGATCGAGGTCACTTACAACCCTCTGACTGGAGTCATGACCACCCCCTATGACCCCACCTCCGGCACGGTCACAGATCCCTCTCACGTTCTCATGAACTTTCTTGGCACCGGCTTGAACTTCGTCATGCCGCGCGAGATGTGGGTCGCCCCGCGCGGAAATGAGATTTACTATGTTGATAACGACTTCGGCGACCCCGGAGATTTCGCCGATCAGGTTCAGCTTAACGGCGTTTATTTAGTCAGCACGACCGACGCCAATCCAATCCCTCAACAGCTGAGCGACCCCAACCAATTTCCCGGCAACAACAGCCAGGGCTACATAGTCGGCCTGGCAGTTAATATTCCAAAAGCCCTGATTTACTTTGCCACGGCAGGCGCCGCGCCCGGCGTCGGCATCGCTTCCAATACCATCTGGTCAATGCCCATCAACGGCGGCACCGCCACCGCCATGCCGATGCCTACTGGCGTTAAACTCGTTTTCCCGAATGACACCGGCGGCTGTCTCGCGCTCGATACCGATACGCAAGTCCTTTACGTCTCCGACGAAGGCCAGGGGAAAATCCTGGAACTGGGGCTGTCGGCCCAAGGGACCAATTTTACCAGAGGTTCAGCCATTTTCACCTTGGACGCCAACCACTTGACCGATGGCCCAAACAAATTCCCAAGCGCCTTCGTTCGAGGATTGACCTTCGCAACGACAACGGGCTTTACTCCGCCGCCCGAGTCACCGGAATTGACCATCGTCCAGCAAGGAACCAACGCCATCGTTTCATGGCCCACCGGGTTTTCCAGCTTCAACCTCCAATCCGCCCCCACAGCGGGCCACACTGGCTGGACCAACTACCCCGGCCCATTCGTCACCAACTCCACCTCCGTGCAGACAACCAGCCCCATCGTCGGCAAAGCCCTCTTTTTCCGCCTGTCGGAATAATCCCCGGTAACACAGCCAAATCAAAAGCAATCCGGCATCTATCGTCATTGGAGCCGTGCTCCACGATCCGACTCCTGGAGCATTGCCAGAAATCATGTAGCGACCACCTCGGACTTTATTCCTCCCGTTCCTCCCATTCGTCTCATCGGTCGGACTGTCGAACGCTACGTAAACTATGGAACTGCTCTATCGTCGTCGACGCGAAGCTCTGCAACCCGCATGACGATGTCAAGTATAGCGATAAGCCGCCCGTAGGAAATTCCTTTTATTTTCTCTCCCGCGGATATTACCATTTTCAATAATTCTCGATGAAAAACGTCGTCTATTTTGATCTGGAAACCCAAAAATCCGCCGAGGAAGTCGGCGGCTGGGATAAAATCCGCGACATGCGGATGAGCATCGGCGTCACCTACAGCACCGCCCGCGGAAGCTACATGATTTACGGCGAGAACAACGTCAACGCCCTCATCGAAGAACTTCGCCGCGCCGACCTTGTCGTTGGTTTCAATAATTTGCGTTTCGATTACGAAGTGCTTGTCGGCCACAACCCTTTCTTCGACGTCGAGCAAGTCCCCACGCTGGATATGTTGGTGGATTTGCAGAAAACCCTGCAACACCGCCTTTCCCTCGATTCCATAGCGCAAGCCACCTTCGGCGTTGAAAAGACCGCCGAAGGATTGCAGGCCATCCGTTGGTTTAAGGAAGGCGAACTTCTCAAAATTGCGGAATATTGCTGTTACGACGTGAAAATCACGCGTCTCGTGCATGAACACGGTGTTTCCCGCAAGCAACTCCATTATGTCAACCGTTTCGGCAAGACTTTAAGCGTGGCCGTCGCCTGGTAACCGTAAAATTTGGCTGTTTTCGTCCTTTGGCGTCAGTCAAAGGCATTCTCTATTATTAGATTCAGGGTTGGCACTCCATTAGCTCCTACCACTTTTGTTACTTTTGATTCCGTAATGAAAATGAACGCCAGCTCTACGATTCAAGAAAGCAAACGCGCCTTCACGGCAGTTTCGTTGCCAGATCATCCGCTCTTTCAGGGATTAAGCGAGCGGCATAGGAAGATTTTGGCGGACTGCTCCATGCGCGCCAGTTTCCGGCCCGGCGAAATGGTCGTGGAAACCGGCGAGCCGGCCAATTGCTTTTACCTTGTTGTCAACGGATTGATCGGCCTGGAAACAATGGGCGCGCGCGCGCCGATGCGCGTCCAGAGCATCGGACCCGGCGACATTCTTGGCTGGTCCTGGCTCTTTCCGCCATATTACTGGCACTTCAACGCGATTGCTGAGGAGCCGACCGACGCCATTTTTTTTTACGGAAGCCGGTTGCGGCAGGAATGCGACCGCGATCACGATTTCGGCTACGAATTATTCAAACGCATGTCGCAGTTCCTAGTCGTCCGGCTCCAGGCGACCCGTGTCAAGTGGATTGAGGCCGCGCAATTCAATCCGCCGCGCCACGGAATGCCGCCGGATTATTTGATCATCTGAAAACCCGCTTTCAGCCGTAACGAAACGGCGCTGTCAAGGCGAAGGTGTTTGGCAGGTGCCGTGTTTCTGAAACGGTTCCGTCTGTCATCAGCACTTCGACGATGTCGAAGCGCACTTTGACCGGCGGATTGTCAAGCATTCGCAAATAATCGAAGGCGCATCGCGTCAATTTCAGGCGTTTTCGCGCATTCACAGCAGCGGCGGGGCGCGACCATGACCCAGCGGCCCGGGTCTTTACTTCCACAAACACAAGGCAATCCTGGTCGCGAAATACAAGGTCCACTTCGCCGCGTTCGGAGCGAAAATTTGCAGTCAAGTATTTGAGACCGGCCTTTTGGAGATGCTTTTTGGCCGCAAGTTCGCCTGCTTCGCCGTGGCGCAAATGGAGGGGTTTCTTCGCGGATTCGTCCCACCATTTCAATCGCTGGAGGAGGGACATCGCGACTCCTTATCCTTCGGCGAATAATTCAGATTGCCGGGGACGGAAAGGCGAAAAAGTTTGGCGATGAATGGGACAGGGGCCAAGGCTCTTGATGGCCGCGTAATGCTCCTCGGTCGCGTAGCCCTTGTGATTTGCGAAGCCGTAGCCAGGATACATTTGATCCATTTGAACCATCAGCCGGTCGCGGCTGACTTTGGCCAGAATGCTGGCGGCGCCGATCGAAAAACTTAACGCATCGCCGGACACAATCGCGGTTTGCGGAAAAGACATCGACTTGACGCGCAGGCCATCCACCAGAACGTGCTGCGGAGCGGGTTGCAATTGGGCGAGCGCAAGGTTCATCGCGCGGTGGGTCGCCTGCAAAATGTTGATTTGATCGATCATTTGGCAGTCAACCTCAGCGACGGCATGACAAACCTCTGGACGGGACAAAATCTCCTGGAATAATTCTTCCCGAGCCTCTTGCGAAAGTTGTTTTGAATCATTGATTGCACGAAGTGGTTTCGGAAAAGGGCCTAGAATCCACTCGACTGGAAAGATAACCGCCGCCGCAAACACCGGCCCCGCCAACGGCCCGCGCCCTGCCTCGTCAACGCCAGCGATGCGGGCAACACCTTGCTCAACCAACAATGATTCATAGCGAAACCGCCGTAAACTGGAAGCTCTTGCCGCCACGATGCGGTACTTTGAGGCAGGGATTACAGGGCAGGCAAACAAAATCCGCATCAAGCCTTGAATAAAATTCCTCCGTTTTCTCGTGAGCCGATTTGTCAAATCATGCAAAAAATGGTTTCACATTATTCGCAATCATCGACAAAATCCTTGAAACATGAATGCCTCGCGCAGATCTTCAGCAATTGTGCAGCAGCCTGCTGCACAATTATACAACCGTTTTGTAGCCGGCATAAAGCAGCGCATCCGCACAGCGCAAATCAAAACCGCCCTGGCAGCCAACGCCGAATTAATCCTGCACTATTGGGAGGTCGGGCGTGATATTCTTATCAGTCAAGAACGACAAGGCTGGGGCGCAAAAGTCATTGATCGCCTGGCTGTCGATCTTCAACGGGAGTTCCCCAAACTGGCTGGTTACTCGGCTCGCAACCTCAAATATACCCGCGCCTTCGCCGAAGCCTGGCCGGATCGCGCAATTGTGCAGCAGCTTGCTGCACAAATACCGTGGTCGCACAATTGTGTTCTTCTTGACCGCCTAAAGGACCCCGAGGCTCGTGAATTTTATATCCGAAAAACTGTTGAACACGGGTGGTCGCGAAGTGTGCTGGTCCATCAACTGGACACCAAACTTCACAAGCGTTTGGGGAAAGCGTCGACCAACTTTGCGCTCACTTTGCCGCCCGTTCTTTCTGATCTCGCTCGGGAGATGCTAAAAGATCCCTATGTTTTCAAACCTGCGCTGCTTAATGAATCCGCCAGTGAACGGATCCTTGAAAATGCCTTGCTTGCACGGCTTCGGGATTTTCTAATTGAATTGGGCGCCGGCTTCGCTTTTGTTGGCAATCAATACCGGGTGGAAGTGAACGGCGAGGAATTCTTCCTTGACCTGCTCTTCTACCATACTCGTCTACACTGCTATATTGTCGTTGATTTGAAGGTGGTGGACTTTCAGCCGGAATTCGTAGGCAAGATGAATTTTTATCAAACCGCCGTGGACAATATTGTCAAATCTAAAGAGGACGGGCCCACCATCGGGATGATTTTGTGTCGGGGCAAGAACAAGACTGTTGTGGAGTACACATTACGCGATGCAAAAAGTCCAGTGGGCGTTGCTGAATATCGGCTTTTGCCAACCGCGCTGAAGGCGCAATTGCCCGACGCCAGCAAACTCAAAAGAGTCGTCTCTGATTCAGAAACGTCGAATAAGAACAGCTGGCCTTGAACCAGCGGGGTCTTTTCCCAAGGCCTGCCCAAGTTGCCGGGGGATTACCTGCCTTGTACCGATTCAGCAGCTTTTGATGGTTGTAAATTGTATTCGAGCTCCGACTGCAAGTGGAGCGCATCGGGATACTGCGGATTCAAGCGCAACGCGTGATCGCACGCTTCGCGCGCTTTTACGCTATCTCCAATCAAATGGTAAGTGGTGGCAAGATTATACCAACGTTCGGGCGCATCGGGATTTTGCCGCGCGGCCAATTCCAGCAACCAAATCGCTTCTCTCGTGCGTCCGAGTTTCAACTCGAAAATGCCGAGCTGCGTTGTCAATAAATCGTTTTCCGGATAGATCAGCCTCGCCCTTTGCAACGTGGCTAAAATCGGTTCCGCCTCCGCGGGCGAAAGCGTTTTTGCCGCGCGTCCAGCCTGTATTTGAGGAAGCCGCAGGACGGCGCCGACGGCGTTCTTTTCGATGCGTTTGATTCCCGGGTGCTCCAATTCTGTCCCAATAAAAAGCGCCAATTCGTCGCGCCAAATTCCCATTCGGTTCACGCTTGTGGTGGTCCATAATATAATTAGTATTGTCGCGCTTGCAGTCAGCGCGACACGTTGGCGCGAAAAATTCAACATGACACCTCCCAGCGCCAAAAGAAATCCTATCAATGGCAGGTAAAGAAACCGTTCCGCCATGTATTGCATCATGGGCACCAGATTTGAAACCGGCAGCAGAAACACGGCGATCCAAATCAATCCGAACGACGACAGCCGCCACGTTTCGCGTCGCCAAAGCCAAAAGGACATCGCGGCCACGAATATCAACAAATACAAACCGCCAAGGACAGCGCCGGAAAGAATCGGATGAGGCGGCGCGCCGACCATGAAATTGTAATCCGCGCAAAACGGCGGTATGCCGAAAAGCAGCCGCGCGTAATCCGCTCCGACCGGAAGCATGTCAATCAATGTTTGTGCATAGCTACCTGATAATGGCGGACACTGCGTCGTTCGCCCCATCACCAGGCGCTGGCAAATTGCGAAAAGGAGTCCCACAAAAAAAAATGGAACAGAAAGCGCGAGGCTTCGTTTCCACGAAAACTTGTGAAAGCCAGTCAATATAAGAACTACAACCAACGCAAAGGGAACGGATGATTCTTTCGAGAACACCGCCAGGAGAAACCAAACCAACGCGAGGACATAATCTCGCCAACTCGTGCTCCATTTCAGGAGCGATCGCATTGAGGCCAGCACGAATGCGCCGGCCATCAAATCATCCATGCACTTCGCCCAGCAGATGGCTTCTGAATTGACAGGATGCGCCGCGAAGCCCAGCGCGACAAACAGCGACAGCATCCGCGCGATTGTGGAAATTCCTCCGACAAGTCGTTCGCACAAAAGCAATGCGACGAGGAACAGGAGAATTGAAGCCGTCGTGTGCCAGAGCACGCTGGCGAGATGAAAAATCCAGGCTTTGGGAATGGCTTCGCCGCCCAGCGCAGTCAGAATTGCATAAACGGTATTGCGCAACGGTCGATAGGAGATCGAAGGATTCTCGGCAGATTGCGCTTCCTGTCGGGAAAAAATTTGAGGGATGTTGGCGAGCGAACGGATGCTTTTGTTTTGCGTGATGTAGATTTGGTCGTCCCAGACGAAATCGTAACTCACCGTCTGTCCCCACAAGAGCAAGGCAAACAACCCAATCAACCCGCAACAAAAACTGTTCCTGGAAAAATATTTTTCCACCGTGCGTGCCGAGTATAGCGATGAAACAACGAATGTCCGCTCGAAAACAAAAGACAGTTTCCTGCGCTCCAGCGATTTCGAGCGATAGGCACTTCCCCCTTTTGCGTGTTTGACTTGACGACTGGGGAAACTTAGATTGAATCGCATGTTGGCTGCCGAATCAAGTCGGGTTGCTGTTCCCACCAGATTATCGATGCCGCAAGTTTCCAAGTGGAATCAGATTGCGGAAGGTGTGGAACCGTTTTTGCAAGGGGTTGCGAGGCAACTGGCTGCGCAAACAGAAGAATTCGAGCCGCAAATCGCCGCGTACGCCCGGTATGCTCTAACGGCCCAAGGCAAACAGCTTCGTCCGATGCTCGTTTCACTCAGCGGCGAAGCAGCCGGAAAATTGACCGATTCCCATCTGACCGTCGCCGTGATCATCGAAATGATCCACTTGGCGACGCTCGTGCATGACGACGTGATCGACGACGCCCAATTGCGCCGCGGCCGACTGACGATGGCCGCCAATTGGGGCAACGAGGTCTCTGTGCTGCTGGGAGATTGCCTTTTCGCCCATGCGCTGACGATGGCGGCGAGTTTTCCGACTCCAGAGATTTGCCGATCGGTTTCGTCGGCGACAAATACGGTTTGCGCCGGGGAAATTCTGCAATCGCGTTCGCGGGGAAACTTCGACGTGACGAGGGAGCATTATCTCAAAATGCTGGCGATGAAAACCGGCGAACTTTTCGCGTTATCCTGCGATTTGGGCGGCTATTTGAGCGATGTCAGCCCCGCTCGCCGGAGCTGGTTGCGGGAATACGGTTTGAACCTGGGAACGGCGTACCAGCTTTATGATGATTGCCTGGATGTGCTCGGTTCAGAAGCCGCTGCCGGCAAGACTTTGGGCGCGGACCTGGCCAATGGGAAAATGACGTTGCCGGTCTTAGTCGTCCGTGAAAGGGCGACACTTGATGATCAAAAGCGATTGCGCCATTGGCTTGCCCATTGGGAACCGCCATTCATGGCCGGCTTGATCGAAATGATCGCCAAATACGACGCCTTCAGCGAGTGCCGGGCAAGTGTGCAGCAATACCTGGACGCAGCGCATCAGTCGTTGAATATGCTGCCTGCATCGTCGGGGCGGTCGGCTTTGGGCGCATTAACTGAATTTCTTGCGGAACAAACGAAGGCTTTGGGTGTATAATACTAGTAGTTCCCGACAAGGAACACCGAATGCTTACGAATACAGAAATCGAAAAACCGATGCTGGGCATCCCCTCTATCGAGCGTCAGGATGACGCGGAAAGCGTGGAAATTGACGATTCCGAGCTCGTCAATCGCGCTCAACGGGAGGACCTTGGCGCTTACGATCAGTTGGTCCGGCGATATCAGGAGCGGATTTACGCCACAGTTTATCACATGACGTCCAATCATGAGGACGCGCATGATTTGGTTCAGGATACCTTCATCAAAGCATTCAGGGCGCTTAAGTCGTTCAAGGGGGATTCTAGTTTTTACACTTGGGTTTATCGAATTGCGGTGAACAAGACGATCAATTTCCTTAAGCAGCGCAAAAACCGCGTCCAAGTAAGCCTTAATGACGTTGATTTTCATGCCGAAAACGACCCGGATTTAGTGGCCCTGGTATCCGATAAAACCCCACGCAGGGACTTGAATCTGTTGGAATTACAGGAGAAATTGAACGCCGCCATGCAGAGGCTGTCAGAACACCATAGAATGGTTGTGACATTGCATGACGTTCAGGGGCTCTCTCACGATGAGATTGGCAAGATCATGGATTGCAACGTCGGCACTGTTCGTTCGCGCCTTTTCTACGCGCGGCAGCAGTTGCAGGGATATTTGTCGGATTATTTGAAGTAGCAGCAGTTTTACGATGAAGTCAGATTCAGAGAATTTCGAGACGCTCCGCAAGTTAATGGCTCTTAAACGGCACGAGGTTCCGCCGCCGGGTTATTTCAATCGTCTCCCAAGGAGCATTATTTCGCGGATTGAACGTGGGGAAGGGAAATTGACGTTTTTGGAGCGGATTTCGGCGGAATTCACGATTCGCCCGGGGTTTGCCTACGCTTTTGCAATCGCGGCCTGTGGTGCACTGACGACGAGTTTATATTCTGTTAAAACGCAGTCTGTCGCAACGGGTGAACAACCGGCGGTGGCTTCAGGTTGGCGAACGGGAAGCACTGGTCAGGCTTTTGCCAATGAGTATAATCCGGCTGAACCGTTACATGTCGCAAATTGGCTTGGAAATACGAATCCCGGCGCCATCATGCCCGAATTGCCGTCCCTCTTCTCTCGCGGCACGTATGCTTTGCCTGTCGCCTACCAGACTCACAATTGATTGGGGGAACTGGTCGCGTAACTGCGGCGCAGGTTTATTAGTTGTTTCCCCCCTCTAGTCTAATCGGCGCTAATCAGTCTTTTTCCCACCCGAATTATTTTGACGTATAGATAAGAACGTCTGCGTAAGAGCGTGCAGCTTCACACGAAGATCGCCGTAGATTTCCGGCGCTAAGTTAAACCGAGTATAGTTCTTAAGGATACACCCGCAGACAGCAGCAAGCGATTGTGATAATCGGCTTAAGTTCGTCTGCTTGTTGTTCAAGCCTGAACGTGAGCACCGTCGTCGGTCAGCCAATGCAGGTCTTTGATTGCCGGGTGACCTCTAAGAACCTTATCAAGCGCATTCGCAACTTTTTCTACATCTGCCAATGTGCTCACCTTTTTGAAGAGTCCCTTCCGGATTTCGGGTTTTGAAGGGTCAATAAAACAGAGAAAGCGAGTGCCGCCCGGATCGGATTGATTTCCGCAGCCGATGAAAATTGGGAATGCTTCGTTCTTGACTGGAATTTCCCACCCCCAATCCTCTGGATGGGGATCGCCAGTATCAACGCCGTATTCGGGTAGCTTGGAGACGATAAACTCAGCAAGTCGCTTGCCCCAAATCCCCGGGTTAATCTTCTCTTCTTCGCCCGAGTATGCCGGAAAAACATCGGAAGTGAACTCGACCATAGTTCGCATGTTCTAAAAGTAGCATCTTGCATGTCGGGCTCGGAAACGAGTCTAAAGTAAAGTCAGCGGCTTTCACTCAATCGTTTTGGGAGTGGATTTATTGGCTGACTTGTTGGATACTTGCAGGCGTAATCTTTACGAATTGGTCTCTGCGGCCTCTGCGTCTCTGCGCGAGAATCTTTGGGTCTAAGGAATTCAAGGAAGAATCGCGCAGAGACGCAGAGCAGCGCAGAGAAATTTCGCTGAAATAGTTAAAAATGAGGGAAATCCCTCATGCGTTATCGTTGTAGTTTTAATATTTGTTCGGTTTATTCGATTAATGTTGGGAAAAATAGAAACAGGTTTTACTACTATAACGTTATAGTTTTGTTTTCAAATGTTTGTTTATCCTAAAAAGTATGATGTAATCGTTGTTGGGGCTGGTCATGCTGGCGTCGAGGCGGCGTTGGCATCGGCGCGAATGGGAGTTTCGACATTGTTGCTGACTATCAATGCCGACACGATTGGGCAGATGTCTTGCAATCCAGCCATTGGCGGATTGGCGAAGGGACATTTGGCGAGGGAAATTGATGCGCTTGGCGGGGAGATGGGGAAAGCGACGGATATGTCGGGGTTGCAGTTTCGAATGCTGAACACCAAGCGCGGGCCATCGGTTTGGGCACCTCGCGCTCAGTGCGATAAGAAAGCTTACCAATTTCGACTCAAGTGGATTTGCGAGCGGGAGCCAAACCTTGACGTCAAGCAAGGGCAGGTCGCGCAACTCGTCCACAAGGACTCAGTCATTTCCGGAATTGAGACGACGCTTGACGTGCGATACGAAGGAACGGTTGTAATTATCACAACGGGAACGTTCCTGCGCGGCTTGATGCACATCGGCAGCAATCAGCAGTCAGGTGGGCGCGCGGGGGAAGCTGCTGCGATGGGACTGTCTGGTTCGTTGAAAGAACTCGGCTTGGAGTTGGGTCGCTTAAAGACTGGCACTCCCCCTCGCCTATTGCGCCGATCAATTGACTTTTCCAAGACTGAAATTCAGCCGGGCGATGAGCCGGTTCCATATTTTACATATTGGAAGGATGATTTGTTCCACGTGGAACAATCGCAGCAATTGGGCAAATATCCGTCCGGTTCGATTTTGGCACAGATCAACGGACAGTTACCTTGTTATGTCACATACACAACCGACGACACGGCAAAGATTATTCGGGAGAACCTGCACAAGTCGCCGATGTATTCGGGAGTGATCGAAGGAGTCGGGCCACGCTATTGTCCTTCGATAGAAGACAAGATAGTGAAGTTTCCAGAAAAGGAGCGGCAACAGATTTTCCTGGAACCGGAAGGAATCGCGACCGACGAAATTTACGTCAACGGTTTCTCCACTTGCCTCCCCTTCGAAGTCCAAGTGCAAATGGTGCGGACAATTATCGGATGCGAGCAAGCGGAGATCATGCGACCCGCATACGCAGTCGAATACGATTTTGCATTTCCGACTCAACTTCATTCGTCGCTAGAAACGAAAGTTTGCCGCAATCTATATCTGGCGGGGCAGATTAATGGGACGTCGGGATATGAGGAGGCAGGCGCACAAGGGCTTATCG
Source organism: Verrucomicrobiia bacterium (assembly GCA_036501665.1). Taxonomy (GTDB): domain Bacteria; phylum Verrucomicrobiota; class Verrucomicrobiia; order Limisphaerales; family Palsa-1400; genus DATAUD01. The sequence goes on along the minus strand of DASXZW010000097.1, from coordinate 78,821 downwards.
CCGGGATGAACGCAGCGCTTCGCGTTCAAAATCGTGAACCGATTGTGCTACGCCGAAACGAAGCCTATATCGGTGTGCTGATTGATGATCTCGTTACGAAGGGAACGATTGAGCCGTATCGAATGTTTACTTCGCGCGCAGAGTATAGACTTCTCTTGCGACAGGATAATGCGGATCTTCGGCTCTCGCAGTTAGGCCACGAATGCGGGTTATTGCCTGCGCGTAATTTCAGAAAATTCGACGAGAAGCGCAGGGCTATTGAAAATGAGCTTCAGCGGCTGGAAAAGACAAGGGTCGAAGGTGAAACACTTGCTCAGAGACTACGGCGGCCTGAAGGCCTTTATTCCCAATTACCCGAAAAGGACGCATCCTTATCGAACGAAGTCATCCAGCAAATTGAGGTAGCGCTGAAGTACGAAGGATATATCGCACGGCAAGAGGTGGAAGTCGCGAAACTAAAAGGACTGGAGGACAAAAATATTCCTGCTTGGTTAGACTATGCGAAGGTTCCCAGTTTGCGAACTGAGGCGCGTCAAAAGCTTACAAAAATTCGGCCTGCGACTCTTGGACAAGCCTCGCGCATTTCAGGTGTTTCACCATCCGACGTCGGAATTTTGATGGTTTGGATGAAGCAAGGTCCGCCGCCAGTTCCAGAAACAGCTTAGAGCAGCCCATAATTTGCCTAGCGTTCGAGGGCCGGACGGATGAGATGAAGTGGTGACATGATTTCTGCCAATGATCTAGTCCGGTGTGCCACTTTGGCGTTCAAGTGTGACACACTCAGTGGCAATTGCGCCACAATGTCACTTGGTGTATATATTTTATAACACGTAAGTAACTTATCATCAACAACATAATCAATACACATCAGGTGGCACGGCCACTGCTGAAAGAGTAACCGAATTTATATGCCTAAAGTTATTGGAATCGATCTCGGGACTACCAACTCGTGTATGGCTGTCATGGAAGGCGGCGAACCGGTAGTTTTGGAAAACTCAGAGGGGAAACGCACCACTCCTTCCGTTGTTGCATTTTCAAAAAGCGGAGAACGCCTGGTCGGCGACGCGGCAAAGCGCCAAGCCGTCACAAATTCGCGTAATACCGTTTATTCCATCAAGCGCTTCATGGGCCGCAAATTCAGCGAAGTCCAGGAAGAGCTCAAGCGCGTTCCATATAAGGTAGTTTCCGGTCAAAACGGCGACGCCGCTGTGGAAGTCGAAGTGGAGGGCAAGGCCCAGCGTTTCAGTCCGCAGGAAGTTTCAGCGATGATCTTGAGCAAATTGAAGGCAGACGCTGAAATGCGGTTGGGAGAGAAAATCACCCAGGCTGTTATTACTGTCCCAGCGTATTTTAACGATTCGCAGCGCCAAGCGACTAAGGATGCCGGCAAAATCGCTGGTTTGGAAGTGCTTCGCATTATCAATGAACCGACGGCTGCTTCGCTGGCTTATGGTCTTGATAAGAAAAAGAATGAAGAGATCGCCGTGTATGACCTCGGCGGTGGAACCTTCGATATTTCCGTGCTGGAAATCGGCGACGGCGTCTTTGAAGTCAAGGCGACCAACGGCGACACGCACCTCGGCGGCGACGATTGGGACAATCGGATCATGGATTGGATTCTGGACGAATTCAAAAAAGAGCACGGAATGGACCTGCGCAAGCAGCCCGATGCGCTCCAACGAATCAAAGAGGAATCTGAAAAGGCCAAGATCGCGCTTTCAAGCGCGCAGGTCTATGAAATCAATTTGCCGTTCATAACGGCGGATGCCAGCGGGCCGAAGCATGTCAGCAGCAAGTTGACTCGCGCGAAGATGGAGCAGCTCACGGACGATTTGTTCGAGCGCACCATCGGGCCTGTGAAGAGTTGCCTCAAGGACTCTGGATTGACCGGTGACAAGATGGACGAACTCGTGCTCGTCGGTGGAATGACCCGCATGCCGCGCGTCGTTGAGACCGCTCGCACGCTTGTCAACAAACCGCCGCACCAGGGGGTCAATCCCGACGAAGTGGTCGCGGTCGGCGCAGCGATTCAGGCCGGCGTTCTCAAGGGCGAAGTGAAGGATGTTCTTTTGCTTGACGTTACGCCGTTGTCGCTGGGCATCGAAACGCTCGGCGGAGTGTTCACGCGTTTGATCGAGCGCAACACGACGATTCCCACGAGGAAATCGGAAATATTCTCGACAGCTTCGGACAATCAGCCGGGCGTGGAAATCCATGTGTTGCAAGGCGAGCGGCAATTTTCGCGCGACAACAAGACCATTGGCAAATTCAACTTGACAGACATTCCTCCCGCGCCGCGCGGAGTGCCGCAGATCGAAGTTACATTCGACATCGACGCCAACGGCATCCTGCACGTCAGCGCGAAGGACCTGGGCACGGGCAAGGAACAGAAAATCACGATCACTGCCAGCGGCGGTTTGTCAAAGGATGAGATCGAGAAAATGCGCAAAGACGCCGAGGCACACGCCGAGGACGACAAGGCGCAACGGGAACAAGTCGAAGCGCGCAACGAAGCCGATAACGCGGTTTATCGCAGCGAAAAAATGTTGAAGGACAACGGGGCGAAAATCTCTTCGGCGCAAAAGGAGACCATCGAGCAATCCGCCACCGCTGTAAAGGAAGCTTTAAAGGGCACCGATGCGGCAGCGATCAAGTCGGCCACTGAGAAGCTTAACGAGGCCTGGCAGGCGGCATCGGCTGACATGTATCGCGCCGCTTCCGAAGCGACAAAACGCCCGGGAGCGACCGCAGGCGAGCCAGGGCCGCAGCCGGAAACCCCGAACGCCGAGGCGGGAAAAGGCGGGAAGGAAGAAGGCCCCATCATCGACGCTGAAGTTGTTGATGAGAAGAAGTAATTCTCCCGGACAGAAAATATTGATCAACTTGCGTCCGGCGATGTCATAATATCACGGGGCGGCGGTCTCCAACGCCGCCCCATCAACACAAACACAAAGAATTTTCCCGCTTGTGAGTGCGGCGGGATTTTGATTCGTAAAGAATAAAAACACACAACAAAAGGAAACAGACAGTATGGCTATTAACGTAAAACCCCTCGGTGATCGGATTCTTGTTGAGCCGGCCGAAGAGAAGGAAACTAAAAAAGGCGGAATCATCATTCCCGATTCAGCGAAGGAAAAACCCACCGAAAGCATCGTCGTCGCTCTCGGCACTGGCAAAACGGATGACAACGGAAAGAAAGTTCCGTTTGAAGTGAAAAAAGGCGACCGCGTCCTGGTCAGCAAATACGGCGGAACGGAAATCAAGCTCAATGACAAGGAATACAAAATCCTGAGCGCGGACGACATTCTCGCGATCATTGAGTAATCGAACCTCTACAAACTTTAACCTGATAAAATCGAAAGGAATTAAATAGTTATGGCAGCAAAACAAATCGTATTCGATGAGGCAGCCCGGCAATCGCTCCTGAAGGGCGTCAACAAGCTGGCTCGCGCCGTCATCGCCACTCTCGGACCGAAAGGCCGCAACGTGGTTCTCGACAAGAAATTTGGATCCCCAACCATCACCAAGGACGGCGTGACCGTCGCGAAGGAAATCGAGCTGGAAGACCCGTTTGAAAACATGGGCGCCCAGATGGTCCGCGAAGTCGCCAGCAAGACCAGCGACGCAGCCGGAGACGGCACCACGACAGCGACGGTTCTCGCCGAGGCGATTTACGCCCAGGGCTTGAAGTTCGTCACCGCCGGCGCGAACCCCATTTCGATCCAGCGCGGCATCACCAAGGCTGTTGAAGCCGCAGTTGAGCAACTCGCCAAGATCTCGAAGCGTGTCAAGGATAAGGAAGAGATCAAGCAAGTCGCCACTGTGTCCGCCAACTGGGACAACACGATCGGCGAAATTATTGCTGACGCGATGGACAAGGTCGGCAAAGACGGCACGATCACGGTTGAAGAAGCCAAGTCAATTGAAACAAGCCTCGACGTTGTCGAAGGCATGCAGTTCGACAAGGGCTATCTCTCTCCTTACTTCGTGACCAACGCCGAGACGATGGAAGCCAAGCTCGAAGACGCTTACATCCTGATTTACGAGAAAAAAATCAGCAGTCTCAAGGACCTGCTCCCGTTGCTGGAGAAGGTTGCCAAGATCAGCAAGCCTTTGTTGATCATCTCCGAAGAAGTCGAAGGCGAAGCGTTGGCGACCCTCGTTGTCAACAAATTGCGCGGAACCATCAATGTTTGCGCGGTCAAGGCCCCGGGCTTTGGCGATCGCCGCAAAGCGATGTGCGAAGACATCGGAATTCTCACCGGCGCGAAGTTCATTAGCGAAGACCTCGGCATCAAGCTGGAAAACATCCAGTTGGAAGACCTCGGTCGCGCCAAGAGCATTGTCATCGGCAAGGAAAACACGACCATCGTCGAAGGCGGCGGCAAGTCGTCCGACATCCAGGGCCGTGTCAATCAGATTCGTCGCCAGATCGAGGAGACGACTTCCGATTACGACCGCGAAAAGTTGCAGGAACGCCTGGCCAAGCTGGCCGGTGGCGTGGCCGTCATCAACGTCGGCGCCGCTACTGAGACCGAGATGAAGGAAAAGAAAGCCCGTGTCGAGGACGCGCTCCATGCGACCCGCGCGGCTGTCGAAGAAGGCATCGTTGCCGGCGGCGGTGTGGCGCTTCTGCGCTGCCTGCCCGCTCTGGAAGCTCTGAAGCTTCACGGCGACGAGCAAATCGGCGTCGATATCGTCAAGCGCGCCATCGAAGAACCTCTCCGCGCCCTGGCGACAAACGCCGGCGTCGAAGGCTCGATTGTCGTGCAAGAAGTTCGCCGACGCAAAGGCAACGACGGCTATAACGTCGGCACTGGTGAATACGAAGACCTCGTGAAAGCGGGCGTCGTTGATCCGAAGAAGGTCACGCGCACTGCGTTGCAGAACGCGGCTTCAATCGCCGGACTGCTCCTGACCACCGAATGCCTGATCACCGAGATTCCTGAGAAGGAAAAGCCGGCTCCGGCCCCGGGCGGACACGGCGGCGGCATGGGCGGAATGGATTACTGATCCGTCAATAAATAAATCAGGGAAACCTGAACACATTCAAGCGGGACTGGTTAACGCCGGTCCCGCTTTTTTGTTTCGACACACAAATTGCGCCTTCCCACAGGCGCTGATATGATATTGAGATGAAGCGCGAGACTTTCCATAATGTCGATGGAACGCCGGACCAGATTGATCAAGCTAAACGATGGGTTGAAACGTGGCGCACAGTGGGCCCTCTTTTGGAAAAAATTCGCCGACGGGAACTCAGGGAACTCGACCCACAACGGGCAGTTGCCCTGCTTTGCGGCCCAGCCAATTATCGAGTGCCGCCCCGAGCTCCCAAAATGACGTCGGGTTTGGTTGAGCAGCAACGGTTTTTCAAGTTGGCTAAAGCTCATGATTGAAGTCATCCGAGCGGCAGCCGAGCTTCAAGCAGTATGCGAAGAACACGCTTGGAAGTTCTGCTTCATTGGAGGAATAGCATTGCAAAGATGGGGCGAACCTCGCGAAACAGTGGATGCTGATCTTACATTGATCACTGGGTTTGGTGGCGAGGATAGCTTTATAAAAATTCTCGTGAAGCGATTCGAGCCGCGCTTTGAAGGAGCGGCCGAATTTGCCCTTAATAATCGGGTACTTTTGCTCCGCTCCAAATCCGGTGTTGGCCTAGACATTGCGCTTGGCGCTTTGGCTTTCGAGGAAATGGTTGTTGAGCGAGCTACTTTATTCACGTTCCCCGACAGTATCCAGCTTCTTACTTGCTCTGCGGAGGATTTGATCGTTTTGAAGGCGTTTGCAGCGCGCCCGAAAGATTGGATTGACATTGAAGGGGTGATTATTCGAAAAACAGGAAAACTCGATTGGCCGTATATCAAAACACAATTAACGCCACTGGCTCAATTAAAGGGGTCTCCTGAAATAATTGGCGAATTGGAACGACGCCGGGTCGAGTTCGAACAGTAACCTGAATATAGTTACACCGAAGCTTCCTGACGGGCCCAGGCGTCGGCTTGGAGGATTTGTTCCAGATTTGGATGCGTGACAACTGCGTGGCTGTTCATGACGCGGGCGACTGTTTCGCTGATTTGCGGAAAACTGATGCGGCGTTCAACGAAGGCGCTGACTGCGACCTCGTTGGCGGCGTTGAGGACGGCGGGCAATGTGCCACCAGCTTCGGCGGCTTTTCGCGCCAAATCCAGCGCGGGGAATTTTTCGCGGTCTGGCTCTTCAAAAGTCAACTGGCCGAGTTTTGCTAGGTTAGTCTGTACGCGGTCGCTGCCGATTCGCGCGGGGTAGGTCAGCGCGTATTGAATGGGCAGGCACATGTCCGGCGTCGAAAGCTGCGCAATCATCGAGCCGTCCACAAATTCCACAAGCGAATGCACGATGCTTTGCGGATGGACGACGACACGAACGCGTCCGATTTCGACGTCGAAGAGCCAGCGCGCTTCGATCATTTCCAGGCCCTTGTTGAAGAGCGTTGCTGAGTCAATTGTAATTTTTTGGCCCATGACCCAGGATGGATGCTTCATCGCGCGCTCAACGGTAATGTTCGGAAATTCCTCCTTGGGTGTGGACCGAAACGGGCCGCCCGACGCCGTCAACCATAATGCGCGAACGGACTCCGGGGGTTTGCCGTCGAGGCATTGGAAAATCGCGGAGTGTTCACTGTCAACAGCAAGGACTCGGACGCCGTTTTTTTGCGCCTCGCGCATGACAATTTCTCCGGCCATGACGAGAATTTCCTTGGAGGCGACCGCGATGTCCTTTCCCGCGCGGATTGCGGCGAGCGCAGGTTGCAAGCCGGCGGTTCCGACAATCGCGATGAGAACAATGTCGGCGGAAGGCAGCGTCGCAAGCGTGATTAGTCCTTCAGGCCCTGAATGAACTCGGGCAGATGTGCCCAGGGTATTTTCCAATTCACGGGCCTTTTCTGGATCGGAAATGGAAATGGCTTCGGGGTGAAATTTCCGCGTTTGTTTGAGGAGCAACTCGACATTATTGCCGGCGGCCAGCCCGATAAGTTGGATTTGATCCGGCAAGTCTTCGGCGACTTTTATCGTGCTGGCGCCGATGGAACCGGTGGAACCGAGAAGAACGACGCGTTTCATATTATTTGCTCAATCCCCTTTCGCTGGCGCGGGCGAATGCCACCAGATGTTTGACTTCCGGCAATTGCGGTAAATCCTGTTCTATTCTTGACAGCGCATTCGGGATTGTAAGGCCCTCGCGGAAGAGAATTTTGTAGGCTTGCTTAAGGGCGGTTTGCGCCTCTTCGCTGATGCCGTGGCGTTCCAGGCCGACTTTGTTAATAGTCCGGGTCCGGGCAGGATTGCCGTCGGCCAGCATGTAAGGCGGGACGTCCTGCACGACTTTGGAGCAACCCCCGATAATCGCCATTGTTCCGACCCTGCAAAATTGATGAACCGCCGCCAAGCCGCCAATCACCGCGCCGTCTTCCACTGTAATGTGCCCCGCGAGAGTGGCGACATTGGACATGATGACGCGATTGCCGAGCGTCACGTTGTGAGCAAGATGACAGTAGGCGAGAATGTGATTATGCGAGCCAACTGTGGTTACTTCGCCATCGCCAGTGGCGCTGTGGATTGTCACGTATTCGCGGAAGGTATTGTTGCTGCCGATTTGTGTGCGCGTGATGCCACCCTTCCACTTCAAGTCCTGCGTCTTCAACCCAATGCTGGCAAATGGAAAAATTTCGTTGTTATCGCCCAGCGTCGTGTGGCCGTCGATCACCACGTGCGAATGTAATCGGCAACCCGCGCCGAGAATCACGTTCTCGCCGATGACGCAATAAGGCCCAATGGCACAGCCTGCGCCGATTTGCGCTTTGGGATGAATGACCGCAGTCGGAGCAATCATAAAAATGAAAGTCGTTAGCGGTCGATCAGCATGAATGTCACTTCCGCCTCGCTGACGGTGTCGCCATTCACGAGGCAGGTGCCTTTGGCTTTGCCGATTTTCCCGCGCGACTTGGTCATTTCGACTTCGATGACCAATGTGTCGCCCGGTTTGACGGGCTTGCGCCATCGCACGCTTTCAGCCGACATGAAGTAAGCAAGTTTTCCGAAATTTTCCGCCTGCCGAAGCATCAGCACTCCCGCGACCTGCGCGATGGCTTCCAATTGCAGCACACCAGGCATGATCGGGCTGCCGGGAAAATGTCCCAAGAAAATTGGTTCATTAATGGTGACGTTCTTGACGCCGACGATTTTGTTTCCGGCAATCTTGGTTATTTTATCGACCATCAAAAACGGATAGCGATGTGGCAAAATCTTCATCAGCCGTTCCGTGTCGATCTCGTCACCGTCACGAATCGCAATGGCTTCAGGGTCGAGTTTGGTTCCGGGCGACGGCGGTGGCGGGGCGAAAGTGGCAACGGCTTCAATCGGTTTTCGCAACTGTTGGGAAAGTTGCCGAGAGACTTCGCAATTGGCGTTGTGACTCGGCTTGACGGCGATCACATGACCCGCAATCGGACGGCCCACGAGGGACAGATCGCCAATAATGTCGAGCATCTTGTGCCGGACAAATTCCTCCGGGTAACGCAGCGGCTCGGTCGTCAGAATCGCATCGTCACGGATAACGACGGCGTTTTCGAGACTGCCGCCCTTGATCAAGCCATTCTTGATGAGGAATTCGATTTCTTCAAAAAAACAAAACGTCCGCGCATGGGCGAGATCGCGTTCCCATGACTCCGGCGTCACATCGACGCTGAAAAACTGCGTGAACCGGCCCTTGGAATCGGCGCTCGTGCAAGTGATCTTGAAACCGTCGTAAGGGAAAACGGAAATGCTCGTCTCGTCTTTTTGGTAGGAGACAGGCGAATTCACATAAAAGATTTCTCTCGGAGCATCCTGCGGCGCAAGACCCGCGGCCCGGATCATCTTGACATACTCGCGCGCGCTGCCGTCGGCAATCGGCGGTTCGTTGGCGTCAAGTTCAATGACGGCATTGTCGACACCGCAACCGGCCAACGCCGCGAGGACGTGCTCGACGGTATGAATTTTCGCGTTTCCCTTGGAGAGAGACGTGGAGCGATTCGTGGTCGTGACGTATTCGACACGCGCCTCGATTTCCGGATTGCCCTCCAGATCGACGCGCCGAAAGCGCACGCCGGAATCGGGCGGGGCCGGCAGAAACGTCATGTTCACCCGGTTGCCGCCATGCAGCCCAACCCCGGAGAAGCTCGCCGCCTGCCGCAGCGTTTGTTGATGAAGCACGGCGGAATTAAACCCGCCGCTCCGGCACTTGGCAAGCTCATGGTCACGGCAACATTCGCGATTTGCCAACATCGCGCGATTCTTTACACTGCGCCAACAATGTCGAAAGGCGCTCTCTCGCTTAGCGTGGTCATTCCTTGTCATAATGAGGAAGGGAATCTGCCTGCATTGTTCAAGGCATTTCAGGAGACGCTCGATCCGCTCGGAATTTCCTACGAAATTATCGTGACTGACGACGCCAGCACGGACGGCTCGTGGAACTTGCTGAAGGAAATTGCGGCGAAGGACCAACGGATCCGGCCACAACGGTTCGCGCGCAATTTCGGTCAATCTGCCGCGCAGTGGGCGGGCATCACAGCGGCGCGCGGCGAGCGCATTGTGACATTGGACGCGGACATGCAAAATGATCCGCGTGACACGCCAAAATTGCTTAAGGCTCTGGAGAACTTTGATTGCGTTTGCGGGAGTCGTATTGCGGCCCGGCAAAAAGGCGATAACTGGGTGCGCATTGCGTCGTCGAAGATCGCGAATTGGGTGCGCAACAAACTCTCCGGCGAAGAAATTTCCGACGCCGGCTGCAATTTTCGCGCGTTCAAAAGGGAATGCGTGGAGAACCTCAAATTTTTCAAGGGAATGCACCGCTTCCTGCCTACGCTTGTGAAGATGGAAGGTTTTACAGTGACGGAGGTTCCGATTTCGCATCATCCGAGAGGCGCGGGCGTGACACACTACGGCATTTCAAATAGACTTTGGGCGTCCTTCTACGATTTGCTGGCGGTGCGTTGGATGAAGAAGCGGATGTTTCGCTACAAAATTGCGGAAACCGTCAATTAGAATTGTTCAAGTCGATTGCCTTCGGGAGGTTTGGAACAAGGTTCTTGCCACGAACTGGGCGGGGATTAAAATGACGCCGTGATCACAAACAAATTTTTCATTTCGCGGCGTTCTTTTCTCAAGCGCAGTACGCTCGCCGCCGCCGCGACGGGCATGCCCGCGTGGTTTCTCGAACGCGATCTTGCCGAAGCTGCGCCGGAATCGAAAATTGGCCCGAATGACCGCATTTCCATTGCGCTGGTTGGCTGCGGAGGCCAGGGACGCGGGGACGCGAATTACGCCCGGCAAAAGGGGGCCGACATCGTCGCGGTTTGCGATGTCGATGACAACCACGCCGCGGATGCCGCGCATCAGTTTGCGAAAAATGGCAAAGACGCCGACAAGTATAATGATTTTCGCAAGGTCATGGAGCGGTCCGACATTAACGCGATTATTTGCGGCACGCCCGATCACTGGCATACGCTTGTCAATATTGCCGCCGCAAACGCGGGCAAGGATACTTATGGCGAAAAGCCGCTGACGCTGACCATCGACGAGGGGCATCACATTGTCAGCGCGGTCCGCAAGAACAAGACTGTTTTTCAGACGGGCACGCAGCAGCGGAGCAGCAAGCGGTTTCGGGTCGCTTGTGAATTGGTTCGTAACGGTCGGATCGGCAAGCTTCAACAAGTCACGGTGTTTCTCCCGGCGGGATTGCATGACGGGCCGTTCGCGTCCAAGCCTGTTCCGCAAGGTTTGAACTGGGATTTTTGGCAGGGACAAACGATGCCGGTGGATTATGTGCCGCAACGCTGTCATGTAAATTTTCGCTTCTGGTATGATTACAGCGGCGGGACAATGACTGACTGGGGCGCGCACCACAACGACATCGCGCGGTGGGGAATCGGCCTCGACGGGCCGGACACAATCGAGGGAACTCACCAGGACGAACCGATTCCTGGCGGCTACACGGCATTCAGCGATTACGAAGTGAATTTGACGTGGGCCAACGGCGTCCGGCAGACGATCAAGACAACCAAGGACGATTCCATTTTTGGCGGTGTTGTCAACGAGAACGGCCAGCGCAACGGCATCAAGTTCGAAGGAACCAACGGCTGGATTTGGGTGAACCGCAGTGAAATCACGGCGAGCGATGACGCGCTGCTTTCCACGCCGCTTCCCGCCGGAGGCATCCGGCTGAAAGTCAGCAACGACCATATGCCAAACTTTCTGGAATGTGTTCGAACGCGTGAACTGCCCGCCGCGGATGTCGAAACCGGACATCGGTCCGTCTCGATCTGCCATCTCGGAGCGATTGCGTTGCGAACCGGGCGGAAGTTGGAGTGGGACCCGGTCCATGAAAAATTTATTGGCGACAACGCGAAGGAGAACAACAAGTGGCTTGCCCGGGAAATGCGCAAACCGTTTGACTACCATTTCGCCTGAGTCAACAACTGTTCCGATGTTCACGCCGTTGCGGCGGTCCTTCTTTCAACCCTCCGCGAGCCGGGTGGCTCCGCGATTGCTTGGACATTGGTTGATTCGCCGCTTGCCTGAGGGATTCTGCGGAGGGCCGATTGTTGAAGTTGAAGCTTATCTTGGCGGCGATGATCCGGCGTCACACGCTTATCGAGGAGAAACCGCGCGGAACCGGGTGATGTTCGGTCCTCCGGGCTTCGCCTATGTTTATCTTATTTACGGATTCCATTTTTGCGTCAACGCCGTGTGCCATCGAGCCGGCTGCGCGGAAGCGATTCTGATACGCGCGATTGAAGCGGAGTTCGGCGTTGAAACGATGGGCAGAAGCCGGGTTGTTGACAAGGCGATCAGGCTTAGCAATGGTCCGGGGAAATTGTGCGCTGCCCTTGCAATTGACAGGAAATTGGACGGAACGGATTTGTGCGACGCGGAATCTCCGTTGTTCATCGCGAGGAATCCACAAATCGCGAGGTTCCGGGAACAGCGCGGGCCAGTTGTTATTGACAAGCGAATCGGCATTACGAAGGCGGCGCATCTGCCGTTGCGATTTTTCCTCGGAGGAAGCCCTTTTATTTCGCGACCGGCTCGCGCAAACGCGGCTTCATCCAGCGAATAATTTGTCCGCTTAATCCGCGCCTGAGAACAACGCTGATATGGCCTTCGGGCACGCGGACGATGGCAGGTTCATCCCACGCGCGCCAAAGCTCCTCCACGGTTTCGCGCGGCATGAATTGGTCGTGTTCGGCCTCGACCAACAGAACATCGGAGGGCGAAATTACCGGACGATGATTGATCAGATTTAACTTTTCGATGGTCGATGAATGATCTTTCAGGATGGCGTGAATGTGGCGGCAAAATGCGACTTTCTCGATCACAAGGTCCAATCGAGCAATAGGGACCACCAGCACCGTGCAAGTCCAGCGGGGATCATGGCACGCGCCGAGTCCAGCCAGCCACGCGCCGAGAGAAACTCCCCAAAGCCCGACCGCCGGGCAGCCTTCCTGTCGCAGCCATTCGGAGAAAGCCTGAATTTCCGCGATGGCCTGAGCGACAGCCATCGTGGTCCGCAAAATATCGGGGCAAAGGAAATTGCTCCAGGAGCCGAGGTTACGCGGGCGGCGTTGGAAATGGTACGGCATTTCGAGCGTCGCAGCGTTGAATCCCTGGTAATTGATTTCCCTGGCGATGGCCGGAAAGCGCCAATGATGATCAATCACATCATTCCAACCGTGCAGAAGAATAACGGTGGGGCGCTCCTGCCATTTTCGTTCGCATTTATATAAGCGCCCGTGGACGACGTTGTTTTCTAGGAAAGCGGTTCGCCGTGGTGTGGGAAACGAAAAGTAAGGCTTCGGGCCAAATTCGATGCGCGGTGTTTCCACTTCCGAGGAAATGAAATCCGGGCGTTCGAGAAATTCTCGCGCTTTTTCGAGGTTCGAGTTGCGGCCATCCAGGCTTGGCGCGCGCGCGGCGGCGAAGGAAATCGCCGCTTTGTCCCACAGCTTGCAGAAGGTGGGGTTCATTTGACTCGAACTACGCTTTTCACCAGTGGCAATTCTACCCGATGAATGGCGCTTTTCAATGAAACTTGAGTTGCACGGGGCGTATCTTTGCTTTTTGGCTCGCCCCAAAGTGGCAATTAAATCCAGCCCAAGGCAAAGTGAGTCAGCGAGCGACGCCTGGGGACCAAAGGTGAAAGGGCGAATTAGTTTCGCCGTAAAATGTGCATAGCGTTTTTTGAAGCGCCCCTTTCAGGGCTTTGGAGTGATACAATCGCGCATCCAGGGGCGGCGCTTCGCTCTGCCCCTGGCTGTAATGAGACGGCCTTTCAGGCCGTTGAAGTAAATAACCCCGGAGCAAGCTCCGGGGCATTGAATATGGATTGAGGAAGATCGGATTGAGCGAAGCAAGCTTCGCAGTATCCGACCGAAGAGAGAGAACTGATGAAGCAGCCAAAAAGTGATATACTCCCGCTGGTTCGTCGATTGATTTTACTCTTTGACGGGGGTTATTGTGGTGTCAGTATTCGTGCCGAAACTTCAAGAATGATCTCCTTCTATCAAATAAATTACCGGAGCCGCCGGGCGGTTGCTATCCTCATGGCGGCTTTCTTCGCGATTCAGGCTCACGGCGAAGCGAAGCGCGATTTTAAGATCGAAAGCCATTACCTGAATATCCCGATCAAGAACGGCGCGCCAAAACGAAAGGTCACGACGTTCGTGGATGGCGTTGAGGTGGTGAAGAACGACATCGAATTGGCGGATGGTCCGCCGGATTGGTGGGCGTTTGTGGATGTAAGCCAGTGGCGCTGCAAGTCTGTCACGCTGTCGGTTGACTCGCTTCCCGCAGGGTCGACTGCGCTGGATGCGATTGAACAAAGCGATTCCATCAAGGGAGCGAAGGACCTTTATCGCGAGCCATTGCGGGAGCAATTTCATTTTTCTTCTCGACGCGGCTGGAACAATGACCCGAACGGGATGACTTACTTCAACGGCGAATACCACATGTTTTACCAGCACAATCCCTACGGCTGGGATTGGGGAAACATGCACTGGGGCCATGCGGTGAGCAGGGACATTGTGCATTGGCGCGAACTTGGGGACGTGCTGATGCCGGATAAGTTTGGCCCGATGTTCAGCGGGAGCGCTGTTGTTGACTGGAAAAATACGAGCGGCCTTGGACGACCCGGACATCCCGCGCAGGTGCTGATTTACACCGCTGCCGGAGACCCGACGGTGCAGTGCATTGCTTCCAGCACGGATGGCCGACATTACACAAAGTTTGACGGCAACCCGGTCCTCAACCAGATCTCCAGCGGCAATCGCGACCCGCAAGTTTTCTGGCATGAGCCAACCAAGAAGTGGGTCGCGGTTCTTTACGCGGAAATCAACCACATCAACACCGTGCAATTTCTGAGTTCGCCGAACCTTAAGGATTGGACGGTCATGAGCCACACGGATGGGTTCGCGGAGTGTCCGAATTTTTTTGAGCTGCCGGTGGATGGCGATGTTGCCAATAAAAAATGGGTGCTGACGGGGGCCAGCAGCGAATACATGGTTGGACGATTCGACGGCTCCCGCTTCACGCCGGAAACAGATAAGCTTCCGGGGCATCGCGGCAAGGGATTTTACGCAGCGCAAACGTTCAGCGATATCCCCACTCGCGACGGACGCCGAATTCAGATCGGCTGGATGCAAGCGCCGACGCCAGGGATGCCCTTCAATCAATCAATGTCCATTCCGTTTGAATTGAAGCTCGAGCAAACACCAGAGGGGCCGCGATTGGCGCGCGTTCCTGTGAAGGAGTTGAAATCGCTTCGGCGGCATACGCAAAATTTCGGGACGGTGACGATTGGACCCAACGCGGTAAAATCGCTGGGGAATGTCCGTTCAGGACTCGTGGAAGTGCGCGCGGAATTCAAGCCGAACGACGCGAGCGCGGTCGCCTTCAACGTGCGCGGGGCGACAATTGTTTACGACGCGAAAAACCAGCAGATAGTTGTGAACGGCCAGCACGCACCTGCGCCGATGAAGAATGGGAAAGTGGATGTGTGCATTTATTGCGACCGTGCCGAGATGGAAGTTTTCGCAAGCAACGGATTAACGTATGTTCCGATGCCGTTTATCCCGAAAGGCAATGATCTCGGAGTCCGGGTTGTGGTCGAGGAAGGCAGCGCAAAATTCTCCAAATTGGAAGTTCATGAACTGGAATCGGCGTGGAAGTGATTTCTTTCAGGAAGCACAAGCCGTGCGCTGGCTTAATTCCAGCGTTCTGAATTTACAGGCACAAGGGACTGGATTAACCTTATTTCCATTATGACACGTCTTTGCATTATTCTGGCATTTGCCGTCGCGATGACGGGTTACGCGGCACCTCAAACCAATCAATGGACCAAGGAGTGGACTCCTTTGTTTGACGGAAAAACTTTGACCAATTGGAAAATCACGGATTTTGCCGGTCACGGGGAAGTGACGGTCGATGACGGCCAACTCAAGATCGCGATGGGCGCGGAGATGAGCGGCATCACTTGGACCAATGGGCCGTTGCCGCGGACAAAATACGAAATTTCCCTCTACGCCAAGAAAGTGGATGGCAGCGACTTCTTTTGCGGACTGACATTCCCGGTGGCGGATTCGGCGTGCAGTTTGATTCTCGGCGGATGGGGCGGAGGAATCGTGGGACTTTCCAGTTTGGACGACGCGGACGCTTCGGAAAATGAAACCACGCGAAGCATGTCTTTTGACAAAGACCATTGGTATCACATTGTTTTGCGGGTGACGCCTGACAAGATTTTAGTGACGCTGGACGACAAAAAGCTGATTGACGAATCCATTGTCGGGAAAAAAGTCTCGCTCCGACCCGGCGCAATTTATCTTTCCGAGCCGTTCGGAATTGCGACGTACGAGACCACTTCGGCATTGAAGGATTTCAAACTGCGGCTGATTGAAAACTAAGCCGATCCAGGACGCCGATTCCTCCATCGCCATCACGCTGCCGTCGGTAATCCATCGGCTGGATGTCGCGGCGCTTTTTCCGGCGCTGCAGCCCTTGGAAGTTGAGTTGGGCAGCGGCGACGGCTCGTTTCTGATTCAATACGCGGGAGAGCACCGCGACCGCAATTTCATCGGAGTCGAGCGGCTGCTTGGTCGTGTGCGGAAAACCGACCGCAAGGCGAATCGTCTGGGTTTGGCGAACATTCGTTTGGCGCGCATCGAGGCGTCCTATTTTCTGCAATATTTGATTCCCGCAAACTCGATCGAGGCGCTGCATCTTTATTTTCCCGATCCATGGCCAAAACGGAAGCACCGCAAAAATCGGCTTGTCAGCAAACAATTTCCGGAACTTTTGAAGGGTTCGCTTGCGAGCGGCGGAAAAATTTATTTGCGCACGGATGATGCCGATTATTTTGAGCAAATGAAATCGGTCTTTGCGGCTGCGCCTTTCTTTCAGGAGATACCGACGCCGGATGATCTCGCGAATGTACTGACTGACTTCGAGCGGCGATTTCTAAAGCAAAATATTCAAACCCATCGAGCCGCGTACCAATTGACAGCGCTTTAGAGCGGTTTAACTTAAGCTGTAGCCGCCTGGTTAGGACGATCTGTGGGGAGCGCGGTCGTCTCGACCGCCGCGTCTGGCGTCTCGCCAGACGCTCTTGTCGAACATTTTACACGCTGCCGCAGTGTCGGATTGTTCCGTCGGCGAGACGCCGACGGATGCGACCGAGACGGTCGCGCTCCCCCCCTGCCGCACCAAAATTTGTGGCTACAGTCGTACTTAAAATGCTCTAAACGTCGATCACGGGGCCGCCGCCAGAATCGTCTGGCGGACGGCGCGGCGGAGTGCCACGGCGAATTTGGACTGTCGAACCATCGGTTTTAGTCAGCGCGTTCAGCACAAGCGAAATAATACTGATGATCAGCGCGCCCCAAAATGCCGCCGAAAAGGTTCGCACATGAAAATCCTTGAGGACGTGCCCAACCAGGTAAAGCAGGAGCGCGTTGATGAACAGAATGAAAAACCCCAGGGTGAAAATCAGCAGCGGCAGCGAGAGCAGCAACATGACCGGACGAACAAACGCGTTCAAAAGACCGAGCAGCAAGGCCGCCAGCGCCAGTCCCAGGCCGGTCGTGTAATCGATTCCGGTCACGATTTGCGCCGCCAGCGCGACCGCCACGGCCGTAATCAACCAGCGTTTTATGAATGACAACAAGCTTTTGGACATATCTAACCCGCTGTCGCAACATTCAGCAATTGCGGCCTCAACACAAGCGGGTTTTTTCCGAACACTTTACGCTGCGCGTTAAACTGCAAGCGATCGCGGTTGAAGTTTGGTGGGATTGCTGGTATGAGAATGGGACATGACTCGCATGAGAGCAGCCGTTCTGCTGGCCGCATTTGTCGCTGTTGCGGCCATTGCGTTGCTGCCTGTTGTTCGCGATGAGTTGGCTTGGTGGTGGGCAGAGTCCCGGGATCATGCCATTGATTACTACACTTACGGCAATACCTGGCAGAATGGTCTGCACGTTGCCGAGGCAAGGTTAAGATACAAACAGCGCCTGTGGTCTGAGGGCGAGAAGACGTTGATTCACAAAGCTTATGAGGATGCGGCCCATCCCACCCCGGAGAACAGCGTAGAATATAATAAGCAGAAACAATTGCGCCGGGATGCGTTTTTGTGGAAGGCCGCCACCAACGCCGATACGCTGAAAGCGTACCAGGATTATATTTCGCAGTTTCCGCAGGGAAAATTTGCGGGGCCAGCCCGCGCGCGGATCGCGGACTTAAGCCACCAGGCGCAGGGACAAGCTCCTGCGCCGCATTGACAGATTACTTTGTGGCAGGCGCGGACGCGGGCTTGTCGCTGGCGCCGTCGTCGAGAATCTTGACGTCAGATTTGGATTTCAGCTTTTCGATGTAAGCCTCCATGCCTTTGTTGGCTTGCTGGCCGACGAGATAGTCGTGGATTTTTTCCGAAGCATCCGCAAACTGCTCCTTCTTGGGCGGCAGCTTTTCAATCAACTTGATGATGTGATAGCCGTAACGCGTTTCAACGGGATCGCTGATTTGATTGACCTTGAGGGTGAATGCGGCGGATTCAAATTCAGGGACCATCTGGTGATTTTTCGCAAAAGTATATTCCCCGCCTTTGTCCTTGGAGCCGGGATCGTCTGAATATTGTTTAACCAGCTTCGCAAAATCTTCGCCCTTTTCGGCGCGCTGTTTCAGATCTTTTGCCAGCTTCTCTTTTTCCTTTTTCTGGTCCGGGGGCAAAGGCGCTTGAGTGATCGGGTCCAAAGTGGAAACTAAGATATGCGCGACATGCACCCGCTCAGGCACTTCAAAAGCGGTGGGATTGTCGTCGTAAAACTTCTTCACCTCGGCGTCGGAGACGGTGATTCCATTCGTCGTTTCGCGAACGAGGACGCGACGGCAAAGTTGCTGTTCAACCGCGCGATTGCGGACTTGTTCGAGGGTCATTCCGGTTGCGCGAACGCGGGCGTCAAAGGTCGCGGGAGAATTGGTGCGCTCGGAATTGATGGCGTCATCAACCATCTTTTGGGTGGCCGTTTTTTCGTCGGGCGTCGCCATTTGCAAAAGGATGCGGTCAACGACCAATTGGTTCAGCAAGTTTGAGCGTACCATGACGCGGGCGGATTCGGGGATCCCGCTGCCTTTGGCCGCTTCGCTCGCGCTGTAATCGAGGTATGCCTCATCGACCTGGCTGCGTTTGATTTCAAAGCCTTTGCCGGTGGCGACAACGGGATCAGGAAAGAGGTTGCTGGAAGCGCCCGGAGACGCCGCGCGGGCGATGGGCAATTGAATCAGGCCAAACACCAGCGCCGCAAACAGCGCAGGCTTAATAATTTTTTCGATCATTATCTTAGAGGTGCGGGATATTATAAATTCGCAACACGAACATTACTAATATTAGGGTCTTTTTGGAGTTCGTCCAGTAAATCTGAGGGCGGCACACTGTCGAGATTTAGCACGGTCAACGCCTTCCCGCCGACTTTATCGCGACCAAGGCTCATGTTGGCGATGTTGACGTTGTATTTGCCCATCAAAGTGCCAAGATAGCCGACCATTCCCGGCCTATCCGTATTGTTCATCAGGAACAGGACACCTTCGGGAACAATTTCCACAGGCGAACTGTTTAGCCGGACGATTCGGGGGAGATTCTTGGCCCCAAAAACACTGCCGCCGGCGGAGACTTTTTTGTCCCCCTCAGAAAACACGGCGACGTGGAGCCATTCATTGAAATCAGTTTCTTCGCTCGATTTAATTTCCTGCACTTCGAGGCCTAACGCGGTGGCCAATGCCCGGACATTGACCTGGTTGACTTCTTTGCCGCCCGCCATTTCGAGGAAGCCTTTTAATACCGAGCGAGTGATGGGATCGGTGGGATACTGCTGGGCTTTGCCGCCATAAGTAATCTCCACGCGGTCGTTTCGCTTGGGCGCCAATTGCGCGACGAGTTTGCCGAGTTTTTCGCCAAGTGTCAGGAATGGTTTGACCACTTGAAAAGTTTGCGCATCGAGATTCGGGAGGTTGACCGCATTGCGGACGGCACCTGTGACCAGGTAATCGGTGATCGCCTCGGCGACTTCGATTCCGACGTTTTCCTGGGCTTCCTCGGTGCTTGCGCCGAGGTGCGGGGTCATGACGACTTGAGGCAAAGCGCGCAACTGGGAGTCTGCCGGCAACGGCTCAGTTTCATAAACATCCAGCGCCGCGCCGCCGACCTGGCCGCTTTGGATGGCCGCGAGGAGATCGGTTTCGTTGATGATGCCGCCCCGGGCGCAGTTGAGAATGCGCATCCCTTTTTTCATTTTGGAAAACGCGGCGGCATTGACCATGCCCTTGGTCTCTTCGGTCATCGGCATGTGGACAGTGATGAAATCGGACTCGCGATAAACGTCATCGACGTTTTCCTTCAAATCGACTTGTAACGCCTTGGCGCGCGCGAGGGACAAGTAAGGATCGTAGGCCAGGACTTTCATCCCGAAAGCCTGTGCGCGCTTGGCCACTTCGCTGCCGATGCGGCCCATGCCGAGGATGCCGAGCGTTTTGTTAAAGAGTTCGGTGCCCTGAAAGTCTTTGCGGTTCCACTTGCCTTCTTTCATGGACATGTGGGCCTGCGGAATTTTGCGGGCCACAGCCATGAGCATGGAAAAGGTCAGTTCGGCGGTGGAAATGGTGTTGCCGCCGGGGGTGTTCATTACAACGATGCCTCGCTGCGTCGCGGCATCGACATCCACGTTGTCCACGCCGACGCCGGCGCGTCCGACCGCGCGCAGTTGCTTCGCGGCGTCGATGACCTTCGGGGTGATTTTGGTTTCGGAACGGACAACGATGGCGTGAGTGTCCTTGACGAGCGCGAGAAGTTCCGCCTCGGGGGTTTTTTGCTTAAGCACCGTCACTTTGAAATCGGGCCGTTGCTGCAACAGCGCGATTCCTTTCGGCGAGATGGGGTCACATACCAAAACGTTCATAAAATGAGGGCGAAGTCTAACAAGCAAGCGCAGGAGGTCAATAAAATCGCACCAATAGATTGGCAGAACTTTTGACGTTCCCTAATATGTTCGGACGATGGCAATTCCGGTTGAACTCGCAAGGCAAGACGGGCGATGCGTTGCGCCTGCCAATCCTCGCGAAGACAACAAACTTCGGATTGAGGACCGTGGCGCTCATGATTGGTACCGGTTTGTGTTGTCCTTTCCAGCCCACCTTGTTCAGTCGTATGTAAAGCGCTTTGATTTGGGGCCAAACCACGTGGTATTGGACCCTTTCTGCGGCACAGGAACCACCTTGGTGGAATGTAAAAAGCTGGGAATTCAAAGTTGCGGCATTGAACCAAACCCAATGGCTTTGTTCGCCACGCGCACAAAGGTTGATTGGTCAATCGACCCGCAGCCGCTCCTTGCCCACGCAACTCACGTTGGGAAGTTGGCCAACGAAAAGCTGCAGCGCGACGGAATTCAGGACAACGAACCTCTCCCGCTGTTTAACCGTCTGAAAAGTCTTCCGAGGAACCTTAGAACGCTTCCTTCAGAATCTCTCGAACTGTTACTCACTGAATCAATCAGTCCTCTTCCACTTCATAAAACACTGGTTTTACTTGAAGTCATCGAAAGAAACATGGACCCGCGCTTTACTGCGATTGAACGCCTTGCGCTGGCGAAATGTCTCGTGGAATGCATCAGCAATTTGCGATTTGGACCTGAGATTGGCGTCGGACCATCGAAGGCGGATGCGAGCGTCATCGGTCCCTGGCTTAGGCAAATTAAAACCATTGCCGGAGACTTGGAACTGTTAAGATGCAAATCAGAAACCCCTGCGACCGTTTATCAAGGCGATGCGAGAGATTTGATCTCGATCATGCCGCCGGAATCCATTGATGCAGTAATAACTTCGCCGCCCTATCCGAACGAAAAAGACTACACTCGAACGACTCGCCTTGAATCTGTTCTGCTTGGTTTTATCAAAAACAAGGACGATCTGCGCCGCCTCAAACAGCAATTAGTCCGCTCAAACACCCGGAGTGTTTATAAGAGCGACACAGATGACCGGTTAGTCGAAGACCATGATGAAATCCAACGCATCGCGGAAGCAATCGAACGGCGAAGAATCGAGCTTGGCAAGACATCTGGATTTGAGCGCCTTTATGCCCGTGTCACAAAGCTTTATTTCGGCGGGATGTTGAGGCACCTTCAGGACCTGCGCCCAATCCTACGACCTGGAGCGCAATTGGCATACGTGGTTGGAGATCAAGCGTCATACTTGCGGATTATGATTCGAACCGGCCAAATCCTGGCCGATCTGGCAAGATCCGCGGGTTATGAAGTTGTCAGAACAGATTTATTTAGAACACGGCTGGCGACCGCCACCAAAGAGCAACTTCGTGAAGAAGTGGTTATTCTGCGTTGGCCAGGGAAATCTAAAACGAACGGATGGCATCATAAATCGGACTGGATGATTATGAAGGAAGAACCAAACAGAGCTGACGCAAAAGCATCCAGGCCGCCAAGCCGTTACTCGGTAATCATCGAGAAAATTTTCTTCTCGAAGTATAAGAAAGGCGCGCGCGAAGTCACTTTTGAGCGGGAAGAAATGGAGACGTTTGCAACCAGGCTCAAGATCAAACTGCCAAAGAATCTCGGTGACCTCATTTATAGTTTTCGATATCGAGTGTCGCTGCCGGAATCCATAACGTCCCTTGAAACCGAGAATGAGAACTGGCTTCTTCGGCCCAGCGGACGAGGACGTTACACTTTTGCATTGGTAAAAAATACGCTCATTCGCCCAAATGAACAAATGGCCGTTACCAAGGTGCCCGATGCTACACCCGGGATCATTTCAAAATATGCATTCAGCGACGAACAAGCGCTACTTGCCAAGGTGAGATACAACCGCCTTGTAGATATTTTCAGCGGGGTCGCCTGTTATTCGCTTCAAAGTCATCTCCGCACAACGGTTCCAGAGACGGGCCAGGTCGAGACTGATGAGATCTATGTCGGCGTTGACAAGAAGGGAGCTCACTACGTCTTTCCAATTCAAGCCAAAGGCGGGAAAGACAAACTGAACATTGTGCAAATTGAACAGGATTTTGCGGTGTGCGCAGCAAAGTTTCCTTTGCTTGTATGCAGGCCAATTGCCGCCCAATTCATGCACGAAGGTGTCATCGCTCTATTCGAATTTGAGTCAGGCCAGGATGGAATTACAATTGCCTCCGAGCGCCATTACAAGCTTGTCGCAGCTAAAGATATCTCAGATGCGGACTTGCAAAAATACCGTGGGAGACTCGATCCGTTAGCGTAGCGACCTGTAAGCAAAAAATCAGAAAAGGTGTTACTTCTCTTGTAAGTTAGCATTCTTCGCCGGCGGAGCATTTTTCTTCTTGAAAGGGCCGCGGAGGAACCATTCTTTTTTCAGGCCTTGGACCAAGTCGTCGGTATGGACGATTGTTGTGGCAAGGTCGCTGACAAGATTGGTGTTGCCTCGGACTTCATTTGCAAGGTTGCTGGTAAGGTCGGAAAGGTGTTGCAGCGATGCATCCAAATCAGTAGTGAGGCGCACCAGGTTAGTGTCAGTGATGTCGAGGGTTTCGTGGGCGGCGTTAAGGGTTTGCCGGGCCGAACTCATGGTTTGGTCGATTTGATCCGTGAGATTCGATGTGAGAATCCAATTGCCGAGGGAACCATGCGGGTCGCGCAAGTTGTCCGTGATGGCAGCCAGATTTGTCAGCGTTGGGCGGGTCGCGGCGAGCGTTCCGTTGAGTTGGGAGACGGCGAAATTAGCGTTGGTGAGGACGGCGTTTATTTTGTTTGTCAAACTAAGGATGCCGGGGAGCGCCGTTTGCACTCGCGCTGCAACTTCGGCCAACCGGTCGGAAAGCGTTTGTTCCTCGATTGCGGGGATGTAGTAATAATTCTTCTTGCCTGTGTCAATGGCGCTGGTGAATCCGGCATGGACGGCGTTTGTGTAATAATTGCCGCGATGGGATTTGATCGCTTCCATCAATTGATTTGTGGCCAGGGCGGTGATCTCATTTTTTGTCAGACCCGCGTTTTCAGGCTGGCTTTTCAAGTTCGCCTGCAAGGTGGTGAGTTGTTGGTAAACCAAATAGCTATTCTCCACCATGAGAGACCCATCAAGATTCGTGTAAGCGCTAGGCGGGCCGCTTTGGCCTTTGACGACTTCCAGCGAGCGGTGCGTCAACAAATCGGAATTCACCCGAATCCTGGAGTCATACCAAATATAACCCCAGTACGGGTCGCGAATGTTGAAGAAAACGCTGACGCCGTGTTCCTTCACCGGGTCGTTGGGCTTGATTTTCGTGATTTCGCCGACGTTGAATCCCATCAACGTTACCGGATCGCCGACCGCGAGTCCCGCGGCGCTGTCAACACTTGTGGAGTAATTGAGTTTTGTGACGAACCAACCGCGTTGTTTGGCTGTGGCATAAACGTAATACGCAAAGCCGGCGATTAGCACGATCGCCGCCAGCGTAACAAACCAGCCGACGTTGCGTTCGGCGCGGCGCAATCGGGTGCGAAGTTCGGGAGTCAGGTCTTGTAATGGCATGAGTCGTTGTTTGTGCCGGGTTTACGCGAGGTCCGGCCATTCCTGTTTTTCATCGCGCGGCTGCCAGCGTCCGTCTTCCAGCAGCCCGCAACGATGACCGCCCCCAGCCCAGGTTCCGAAATCATTGGTCGTAATGATCATCGTCGTCCGGCGTCCGCCTGTCAATGGGCAGCCCTCCCACAACGTGTTCAGAAATTTCTTCCACCAATTGCGGTCCCTGGCTTCGAGGCCTGAAAGCGGTTCATCCAAAAATAAAAGCTCCGGGTTCATCGCCAATGCCCGAGCCAGGCCGACCCGCTGTTGACGGTCCCATCCCAGACTTTGTGCGGTGCTGTCGGCTTCCCTCGACAATTCGGTAGCTTCCAATACTTCGCGAACGCGACCATCCAGTTTTTCATTTTCGCCTTCGCGATGATAGCGAAGGGGCAACTCGACGTTTTCCGCCACGGTCAACCCGGAAAACATTCTGCCGCCGCTCTTGAACACGTAACCGACCCTTTCCCGTTCTCGAAGCAATTCCGGCTCCGAAAGCTCCGACAATTCCATTCCAAAGTGACGGATTGATCCTGCGGCTGGCCTTTGCAATCCGGCCATTGTCGCCAGGAACGATGTCTTGCCGGACCCGTGACGGCCACCGACAAGCCAGAATTCCCCCACCATCACCTGCCAATTCACTTCGCTGGCAATGACCCGGCGCGCGCGTGGCGGCGTGACGCTCGCGTCAACAACATTCAACAACGGTTCCCCATTCTGGGATTTCTGGTCCATTAAATTATCAGATAAACCACAATGAACAACGCGTCGAGCAGGACAACGCCTACCACGCATTTGCCGACGGCTGATGAAGTGGCGCGGCTTACCTCATCCAACCGCAACGGCGAGGCCAGCCCTTCGTAGCAGGTAACAATCGCGATCAGCGCCCCAAAGAGAATTGTCTTCAACGCGACCAGCGCGAAGTCCTGCCACAGGAGCGCGCCGGCCAATTGACGGAAATAATCACTGGGCCGCAAGGGAACGTTTTCGAGAAACGCGAATAGATAGCCGCTCATAAGGGCGACCAAAATTAAATAAATCGTCAGCGAGAAAATAGACAGAGACAGCCCGATGACGCGCGGGACGACCAAATAATGAATCGGATCGATTCCAAGGGCTTCGAGAGCCTCGACTTCTCCGAGGGCGCGCGCTGTGCCCAGTTCCACGACGTTTGCCGTGCCGACTCGCGCCAAAACCAACAACGCGGCGAGGATCGGTCCCAATTCACGCACAACCACCGTCACCATCACCATTCCGGCATAATTTTCCGCTCCCAGGCTGTGCAACAGAAAGACGGTCTGTCCAATGACGACCGATCCGAGAGCAAACGCCAGAAACGCGACCATCGGGATAAGTTTAATTCCCGCGCGTTGGACTTCGGCGTGTATCAAAGGGCGGATGACTTGTTTGGCTCTGTTAAACTTGAGTATCCCGACGCTCAGGGTGATGAGCAGGAATGCGCCCATGCCAGCGACGTCTTCCTTTAGGCGCAGCAGCAGCCGGCCGGTACGTCGAAAATAAGCCCGTGAAATTCGGGCCGTCTCTGCCTCCGCGAGCCCCGTCCGCGCAATGGTTGCCATTGGAAACCACATTAGCCCATCGCGCACCGAGAGTAAATAGGAGGAAAACAGGCGACAGGTTGCGCGACGGGGCGGTCGTGCTGCCGGACTTACATTTATTGCCGCCAGCGCAGCCGATAAAACTGCTGCGCATTGGTGGAGGACAGATTTATCATCGTTTGACCGCCAACGTTCGCCAGCGAGCCCGATACGGGTTGCCATGAATTCGTGGCGCTTAAGTTCTCCGTGCTTTCGAGCAAATAATTGGTGGTGAAGCTGGGCCATGTCGCTGTGAACCGGCCGTTGTTTTCGTTGAGCAGCGAAAGCGTGGGAGGAGTTGCTCCCGTTGGGTCGAATCCGGTAATTTCGGCAATGGCTGAGAGACCCGACCAACTGAGGATGACCTGGGCTGTTCCGATGGCGTTAATTTGCCAATTGAGCGGGTCCTGCACCGATACCAATTCCGGTTGCGAGGAAACGACCTTAACGGCGTCCGCAGTAACGAAACGCAACAGACTTGACCCGTCGCTGTAATGAGCCACGACTTGCGGGGAAACTGTCGTTCCGACTGGCAAGGCAATATTTCCTGGCAAAACCTGGATTCCTGTCAGCGTGACGCCGGGAGGATTTCGAGACGTTACCAATGCCGGAGGAGTAATGACGACTGTGTTACTGACGGAAAGGTAAGTTGCGGTGACGACCACATCGCCTGCGACGCTGCCGCCAACCGAAATGGTGGCCACACTATTGCTCAGACCCTGAGATGCAAGACTGACACCGTCGCTTGTAATTCCAAGCGGCCCATAAACCTGGACTGACCAGGCCACGGAACCTTGAGGCGGCAGGTTGTCTGGAAACGAGATTTGGACCTGGTAATTGCTGGTATCGGATAATTGAATCGGCAGCGATTTGAGGAGATTGGAGACAGTCTGGTAATTGATGAGTTCCGCGAAGTTATCAATCAACGCTTCCTGTGAAGCGTCAAGGAGCGGAGGCAAAGGAAAGCTGGCAAATACACGATCTGCCGGGGCCATGAAAGGATCCTGGTCCAGTGCTCCAATCACATGCTGAGCCACCGTAGTGGAGTCGGTTTCGGCTTCGGTGGCTGCGAAAACCTTAATGGGGCCTGAGTGAGAGATGAGATTGCCCGGGGGAACTGTATAGACGTTTGCCGCGACTGGCGCAGGCGGGACATTGGCGCCCATGCTGTCAAAATCGACCACGCCGTCAGAACCGCGCGGAATGACCGCCGCCCCGCCGCCTCCGCCCGCTGTGGATGTCAAACCTAAAACAACATACGAAGGCGTCAGGTCATATGGGCCGGGGGAAGACCCGTAATCGATTGTTGGCCTCACCAAGTGAAACTGCGCCCCCGGATCGGGTTTCCACGGAGCCAAATCAGACGAGTCATTGATTTCCTGGAATTGCGGACCGAAGGGATCGAATTTCGCCTTCGCCACATCCAACAGGACTCCCAAGGTAGAGACTAATTGTGGGAGGGTTTTGTACAAATTGGATTTTCCAAGTTCGTTTTGCTTCAGCAGGTAATGCAACAACCGGGTGCCGTTGTGCGGTGAACCGATTGTGACGACGCGATGGAAACGGCCACGGTTGAAATTGTCAGCGTTGCGAAAGGGCGTGGAGATAACGTCGTTCGCGAATTCGTTGCAAAGCATTCGAGTCAACACACCGCCCTGACTGTGGGCGACCACATCGTAACGGGTGAAAGCCCAGGCATTATGGACAGGACCCATGATTTGATTGAAGGATTCCAGGGCCAGTTGGGAGCATTCGTCCAATGTGGCGATAGTGTTGACATATACAGGAACCCCGACATACGTCGGCAGACTGGTGACCTGGTCCTGGCCATATTTCACTGTTCGGACGAAGCCGACCGGGCGTGACATGCCCAAGACTGCCTGGAAATCACTGCCCCAATCGCCCGTCGTATTATAGCCGTGAATCAAGGCGATCGGCGGTTTCCTCAAGGCAAATTTGACATCGCCTGCCTGCACCCCGCTGGTGTTGTCGGTGACGGTAAAGTCGATATCCAGCTCGGCTGGCTGAACGGTGAATGACAAATCGTCCGACAGAATCGGCAGAATTTGGACATAGGCGTTGGGACTGGTGGCGCTTAGGACAACGTCGGTGGCAGACTGCCAAACCCCGTTTTTTATTAGTTGCATCCGTTGAGCCAACGGAGTTCCTGCAAGCGTTCCGCCTCCAAGAATTGTTGCCTGAAAGCTAAAATCCAATCCCTTGCCAAACTGGCCAATGCTGGCGGGATCAGCCGCAAGCTTGAGAACAAGTGGCGTAACCCCATCAGCAACGAGGCCGCCGTGTATTTCCGGTTGCTGGTCCAGTACGGCTGCGGCGGTTACTGGAACGAGCGGAGCGTTAATGTTCGTCATGCCGGCATCCACACTATCCAGCGTGTAACCGGTTTCGGTGATCGAATGAAGCGTAATTTGAACCGGCACAGGAACCAACATTGCGTACAGAAGAAGGGAGTCGATCACATCGGTATTCGTGCTGTCGGCATACGAGGTAATCAGCAAGGATTTATTGTCTAAAACACCTGCGTTCGTATTTGGGGCCAGTGTGACGCGCAAATCCAGATCAGCGCCGACGGCCATCTCCGGCGTTGTCCAGCCTCCATCGCTATAGAGGTCGTTGAGGATGCTGACATTGTCCGAGGTGACCTGGATGGTCCAATTGGTGAAGCTGTTGGTGGCGCCGCGAAGGGTGTAGCTGCGCGCATACGGGGAGGCATTTACGAGACGCACAATATAGCCGGCCATGCCATTGCTGCCGACGGAAATGGTCTGGTTCTGGTCATTGAATGGCGGCGGTTCCTGGTATTCTCCAATGCCAACGAAATTTGTGTCGGCGGGGTCCGCAGTTTTTACCTGCAAATCGCCATTAGGTTCGATGGCCAGTTTGGGACTTGTGCCGGGTGGACTTTCAAACAGACCGCTTGCTCCTTCGCCCGAAGTCGCCGCCGTGAAGGTCACCTTGCCGTAATTGGTGGCGGTATAGAGATTCGTGAAGTTGGCCGAATCGCCGGGCGCAAGGTTCGCAATAGTGTCGCCAATTACGCTCACAAACGTAACCTCGCCGGAGCCGGCATTGGTGATCGCGCCCTCGATTTGCACGTTGGTAATGCTTTCGTCGCTGACGTTCTGGACGTTTACAATGACTTGAAACGCATCACCGACGTCAACCCGATTAGGTAATACGGAGACGGTTGTCGTCAACGCGGGTTTGGGATAAAAAAAGTAAGTCGGATAATCGTCCTCCAAAGAGTACCAGCCGCGAATGTAGGTTTGGAGATCGCCGTTTGTATCGAGGTATTGGGGAAAAATCTGAATTGATCCCAGATTAGTGCCAATGGCTTTGTATGCTCGCTGAATCCCCAGGCTCGAGACTCGTGGCGCTCACCA
The DNA here is from genome assembly GCA_036501665.1 of Verrucomicrobiia bacterium. Taxonomy (GTDB): domain Bacteria; phylum Verrucomicrobiota; class Verrucomicrobiia; order Limisphaerales; family Palsa-1400; genus DATAUD01. The sequence continues at coordinate 49,673 of DASXZW010000097.1, read as the reverse complement.
CAGGCCCGGATACTAGCTGGAGGCTGCTCGCAGTGTACAAAATAACGCCGTCGAGGGCTGGAGAGGGTTGGTTGGCGGTGAGGCCCTGAACAGTCACGTTGCCGGTGTTCGTCAAATACAAGGTGGCCGTGAAGGTTTGGCCCACATACATATTCGTGATGCTCAGGACGACCGTGCTGTTCGATGCCTCAAATCGCAGTTGTTGAAGCGGACGAATCACGACGCGAAAATCCGAATTCGTATCTTGAATATGGCGGACATTTGGATCGGTCTCGCCAAAAGCCAGAAAAAAGGCCCCATAAGGGACGGTCACTGTCATGCCGTTGGTTGGAATCAGAAAGTCCTGGGGAATGTCAGTGGAAACAGAAGCTCCCAATGATGTTATATAGGCCGGTGTCACATATTGCTGAAGCGTGGTCTGGGCAGCATGCGGAGTAACCTGGGCGCAGCCGACGTTGAAGTAATTGGAGAAGAAAAGGCCCAGGATAGGTTGCGGTATCTCAGGGCCGTACACCAGTACGCCGTTGCTGTTCGTCCTGCCAATGGAATAATCGCCGGCCGTTTGAAGAAACAGCACGTCACCGGGATAAATGCCCAGCGGCGTCAGGTAAAATATATTTGTGGCAATCAACGTTCCGTAAGTGGAACTCGTGGGAAAACATTGGTTCGCCGCCGGCAGATAGGTCACGTCCGGGCGAACGACGTTGGTTGTTGTGGGAGCAATTTGTGCTGCCAGGGGATATCGCGCAAGGCACGCGAAAAGACATAGGAAACTCAGACAATACCGAAGCATTTTGCGCGCTTTCTCTTGATTGGAATATTGAGCGCGAGGTTTTTATTCGGGGCCGCGCGACGGATCGGGAGGTTATTCAAAATCGACCTAAAGTCAACGTTAAAAGGGGCTTTGAACTTTCATCGCGCTTCAACAATACTCTGGAGGATACTGACGCTGATAATCGTCGCGAGGCTGTCATTGAAATGAAAAATTACGACTTCCTTATTTTGGGCAGCGGAATTGCAGGGCTCTCGTTCGCGCTCAAAGTTGCGCCCCTGGGCCGCGTCGCCATTGTCACGAAGAAATCCCGCGCGGAGTCCAACACCAACTATGCCCAGGGCGGGATAGCGTCGGTCACCAGCAAGGAAGATTCATTCGCACAACATGTCCAGGACACGCTGGAGGCTGGGGCCGGGCTTTGCCACGAGGATGTCGTGCGGACGATTGTGGAGGAAGGGCCGGCGCGAATCGCGGAGTTGATTGATCTTGGGATGAAATTCACCGAGCGCGAAATTAACGGAACCAGGGAACTTGATCTCGGTCGGGAAGGCGGTCATTCGAAACGTCGCATCCTTCACGCAAAGGACATTACCGGACGCGAAATCGAGCGCGCCTTGCTCAGCGCTGTGGCCGCGCAGACGAACATAGAGGTTTTAGAGAACCACATCGCGATTGACCTCATTACGACCCAGAAAATGCCCGGCAAAATCGCCGGTCCCCGTCCCGAGAACCGCTGCCTCGGCGCCTATGTGCTTGACAAGAATCGCGACGCGGTCGAGACCTTTTGCGCCCGCGCGGTTTTGCTGGCGACCGGCGGCTGCGGCAAAGTTTATCTCTACACGACAAACCCTGACATCGCGACGGGCGATGGCGTCGCGATGGCATATCGCGCGGGCGCGGCTGTCGCGAACATGGAATTCATCCAATTCCATCCAACGTGCCTTTACAGTCCCAAGGCCAAATCGTTTCTGATCAGCGAAGCGGTGCGAGGCGAGGGCGGCGTCTTGAAGACCGTTGACGGTGTTCCCTTTATGGACCGCTATCACCGGCTCAAATCGCTCGCTCCGCGTGACATTGTCGCGCGGGCGATTGACAACGAGATGAAAAAAAGCGGCGCGTCGTATGTTCTACTTGACATTACGGACAAGCCGCCCGCGTTCATCATCGAGCATTTTCCGAACATTTATTCCACCTGCCTGAAGTTCGGAATCGACATCACAAAAGAGCCGATTCCCGTCGTGCCCGCGGCGCATTACCAGTGCGGGGGCGTCGTGACGGATATCGATGGCCGCACGGAAATCGCAGGACTTTACGCGGTAGGAGAAGTGGCCTGCACTGGATTGCACGGCGCAAACCGGCTGGCCAGCAATTCGCTGCTTGAAGCGCTTGTTTGCGCGAACCGCGCTGCCGAACGGCTTCACGAATTTCCTGAACCAATGATCAACGTCACGCTTCCGCCCTGGCAATCCGGCCACGCGCAAAACGTCGATGAACTCGTCGTGATCAATCACAATTGGGAGGAAATCCGGCGCATGATGTGGGACTACGTCGGCATCGTGCGGACAAACAAACGATTGCAACGCGCGCGCAGCCGCATCGCCAATTTGCAGGAGGAAATCCAGCAGTATTACTGGGATTTCATCGTGACCAGCGATCTCCTCGAATTGCGCAACATCGCCACCGTCGCGGAATTGATTATCACCTCGGCACTCCAACGCCTCGAAAGCCGCGGCCTGAACTACAATCTCGATTATCCAAACGCCGACCCTGCCTGGGCGCAACGTGATACAATCCTTCGCAAAACATAAAACCCGCGGAAGCTTCGAGCTTAACATATTTCTTGACAACAAATGCGCGAGTCCGATCAACCGGGTTTTCCATCCATTGAGCGATTTCCTTCGCAGTGAGGATAAATGACTGAAACAAGGCTCGCGGAGGTCATTGTGGTGATGTTTCTCGCGACCGTCTTCCGAACCACTTTTGGTTTTGGAGAAGCGCTAGTAGGCGTTCCATTACTGGCATTAATTGTTCCAGTCAAAGTCGCCGCTCCAATCGCGGTGCTCGCGTCGATAGTCATTGCTGGGTTTGTCGTCCTGCGCGATTGGAAACACATTCACCTTCGCAGCGCGGGATGGTTGATTCTTTCGACCTTGTTCGGGCTTCCGTTGGGGTTGATGCTTCTCAAATTCCTTTCGGAAAACTCGATGAAGGCGCTTCTCGCTGTTATTATTCTTATGTTTTCGGGATACTCGCTTTTGTATCCACGACGTTTTTCTCTCAACAATGATCGCTTCGCCTGGGTGTTTGGATTGGGCGCGGGAATTTGCGGGGGTTCCTATGGAATGAATGGGCCGCCGCTTGCAATTTACGGCTCGCTGCGCGGATGGTCGCCGGAAAGATTTCGCGCAACGCTGCAAGGTTATTTCCTGCCCGCGAGCATCCTCGGAATGTGTGGATTTGGTTTTGCGGGAATTTGGACCGGCGCTGTGAACCGGCTGTTCTTATGGTCGTTGCCATCCATTATCGGTGGGATTTTTGTAGGACGCTACCTTGCCCGCCAAATAGGCGAGCATCAATTCGGCCGTTATTTGCACTTTGGATTGATTTTCATCGCAATGCTGTTGCTGTTCCAAGTGATTAGGTGAGTTGCAGCGGTTTCCTTTTCCGCTCGATTTTAAAGGGCCGCTGCGTCACCGTCGCGGCGTCTTGAAATGAAAATTCTTGTCATCGGCTCCGGCGGACGCGAACACGCGCTAGTGTGGAAATTGGCGCAGTCGCCCCGACTCACGCAACTTTGGTGCGCGCCGGGCAATGGCGGCGTTGCCGGCGAACCCCGTGTCCAATGTGTCGATATTGCCGCGGAAAATTTGACGGCGTTGAAGAACTTCGCCGCCGAAAACCGAGTCGATCTCACCGTGGTCGGCCCGGACAATCCGCTGGCGCTGGGCATCGTTGACCTTTTTCAAAAGAGCGATCTGCGCATTTGGGGGCCGAATAAGAAAGCCACGCAGTTCGAGTCGTCCAAGGCATTTTCGCAGGCGTTCATGGAGAAATACAAAATCCCAACGGCGCGTTCGCAGACGTTCAGTGAAGCCGATGTCGCGAAGAAATTTGCGGCAAGCCTCAGCGGTCGATGTGCTGTCAAGGCGGACGGATTGGCGCTCGGAAAAGGTGTTTTGCTTTCCTCGACAATCGACGAAGCCAACGCGGCCATCGACGAAATGCTCGTGCGGAAAAAGTTTGGCGATGCGAGCAGAAAAATTGTCATCCAGGAATTGTTGGAAGGGATCGAGATTTCGCTCCATGCCCTTTGCGACGGAACAACCGCGAAAGTATTTCCCACCGCGCAAGACCATAAGCGAATCGGCGACAACGATATGGGTCCGAACACGGGCGGGATGGGCGCTTATTCGCCGACGCCGTTCTTGACTCAAGCGGAATTGGACAAAGTCGCCGCCGCAATTTTTCCACCGTGGCTCGAAGGATGTCGCCAGGAGGGGATCGACTTTCGGGGGATTCTGTATCCGGGGATTATGTTGACAAAGGATGGCCCGCGAGTGCTGGAATTCAACGCGCGCTTTGGCGACCCGGAAACACAGGTTTTTCTTGCCCGGCTCGAGAACGACCTTGTCGATGTGTTGGAAGCAAGCGTCGATGGCGCGCTCGACAAAGTGCAATTGCGCTGGCGTCCCGAAGCGGCGGTTTGCGTGGTGGTCGCGTCGTACGGCTATCCCGGCGCTTACGCGAAGAGAAAAGTCATTCACGGTCTGTCGGAAGCGGGACAAACGCCGGGCACAAAAATCTTCCATGCCGGGACAGCTGTTCGCGACGGAGAAACGGTGACAACCGGCGGACGTGTTCTCGGTGTCACGTCCCTTGGACGGACGTTGGCCGAGGCGCGAGACAGAGCTTATGCGGCAGTTGAGAAAATTCAGTTCGACGGAGCGCAGTTTCGGCGCGATATTGGCGCGAAGGCTTTTCCGAGAGCCGGAAATTAAAATAACAATGAAAACGCGAAACGCGCTCTTGTGCCTGCTGGTCGCCACCTTGACCGGCGAGGCCGCTTTCGGGGACACACCGCCCAAGTTCGACGAGGTTTACCAAATCCTCAGCACCAATCTCGCGGGAGAGACGCCACAAGCGTTGGATCGCGCCGCAGTGCAAGGCCTAGTTGCCCAATTGTCGCCGCGCGTCCAGCTTGTCAGCGCCAATGCGCAGGGGGACGCGGCTTCCACTTTCACGCCACTGGCGCAGACTCGGGTGTTCGATCAATCATTCGCTTATTTCCGCGTGGCGGCGGTGAACGGAAAACTGGCGGACGCATTCCGCGACGCCTATAAAGGCGTCAACACGACCAATGCCGGGAAGCTCAAAGGCATTGTGCTTGACCTCCGTTTTGCCGACGGCACAGATTACCAGGCTGCAGCGAAGACGGCGGATTTTTTCATTAATTCCGACCAACCGCTGATCGACTGGCGGGAAGGTTCCGCGCGCGCCACCAAGAAGACCGACGCCATCCTGATGCCAGTGGCGATCCTGATTAATTCCCAGACCGCCGGAGCCGCCGAGGCTTTGGGAGCCGCGCTTCGCGAAGCCGGCGCCGGGCTGATTCTCGGCAGCGCGTCGTCGGGACAGGCGAGCGTTTTCAAGGAAATCCCGCTGAGCAACGGTGATAAACTGCGCGTGGCGGTTTCAGCGGTCGCCGTCGGCGATGGGAGATTGTTGACGAATGGGATTGCGCCGGACATTGCAATCGACAGCAGTTTACAGGACGAAAAGGCGTATTTGCAGGACCCTTACAAGAACCTCCATCCCGAATTTGTGCAGGCGAGCAATGGAAGAAATGTTTCCGTCGCTCCGAGGCCGCGGTTCAACGAAGCGGAATTGGTGCGCGAACACAAGGCCGGCCAGGACACCGAGCAAGAAACCGAAGATGTCAGTCCCGTGCTGGCAGAACCCGCAGCGCCCGTGGTGGCTGATCCAACGCTTTCGCGCGCGCTGGATTTGTTAAAGAGCCTTGCCGTTGTGGAACCGAGCCGTCCTGGTTGATTATTAAAGCAACATCTAAGGCGAGGATTTTTTGAGTTCTAACAAAGTTTCGGCAAACGTAAAAGGAACTCAAGGCTGATCATCAAATTCAATCTCAGTCCCAGAATCAGTAGCCTCATCTTGCTGAACAGGATCGGGTCCAACACAAGGAAATGGCGGCCCCTGCTTTGCCCAACGTTGGCGGCAATATATTCGGACGCCGCTTCTAAATTTTGGGAGAGACAATGATTTAAACCCTGGGGCAATTCGCTCGGTATAAATCTGTTCAACCATCAAATCGAACTCTTGTTCAGCTTCCTTGCAATGCGAAGAATTCGGGTCTAAAGCCCCTTCAAAAATTGAGAAATAAATCAGCCAGCCGATTTAGTTCGTCTGCGGAAATAGCCCTTCCGGCATCGTCTGGCATTCAGAGTCCTGTATATTTTGAATATACCGTTTATGCACCTGCGCTCTATAATCGAGAGTCAGGTTGTAAACATCCGACGCACCGCAAGACGGATATTTCGATTTGATTTGCTTTAATTCTTTCAGCGCGGAGTTGCAGAAATTGAGCATGAATTTCCAGTGCTCTGAGGCCTTCTTGGGGTCTTCTTCTTGAATGGATGCACGGGCTATAAGCTGATATGTATGCACTACCGCAGATTCCACATTTCGGACGACGCGATAAAACTCCAAACAGTTCGTCGAATCAAAAATAGACCCTACCCGCTTCAATTCGGCGATTTGGCAAGCGTTTACTGTCTTAAGCAGGTCAAAATTTTCGGCGGTCAAAGTCATAATCAACGTGCATACCTGTGTGTAACCCCAGACCTAAACGTTACTTGTGTCAATCCTTAGCGAGGCGCTGGGACAATGCACCTAATATTGTTGTCACCGTCCAATTTATCAAGATTATCAACCATTTTTTCCGCAGCACTGCTTATATTTCTTCCCACTGTTGCAGGGGCAAGGGTCATTGCGCCCGACTTTTGGCCCGCTGCGAACCGGCTTTGCTTTTGAGACAGCGGCGGATGCCTCGCTAACCATGTCGCTGGCTTTTTTGCCTGGCGCTCCCGGCGCGGCGGCGGGCGTGACACCGGAGACAGGCGTCGTTTCTCCCGAACTGAAAGCGTCCGCGGATTGGTGGACGGTGCGCTGAGGCATGTTGCGGATGAAATTGTCAAAAGCCATCATGCTTGACGCGCTTCGGAAAATATTGCGACAGATTTCAGTCTTGATGTTGACCATCAGTTCATCGAACACCTTGAAACCTTCGGTCTTGTATTCAATCAACGGATCGCGCTGGCCGTATTGGCGGAGGCCGATGCTTTCGCGCAGCGTATCCATCGCGTAAAGGTGTTCCTGCCACAGCTCATCCACCGCGCGGAGAATCGTGTATCGCTCGACGGACTTGAGCGCTTCGGGCTGCTCAAAGCTGATCTTGAGTTCGTAAGTGTCGCGCACCGCCTTGCAAATAAACTGGCAGACGGCGAATTGCGCGGCAGTCAAACCATCGAACGCCGAACCGACGACAGGCAATTCCGCGCCTGATTTTGCGGCCTTGATGATCTCCTCTTCAGGCGCGCGCAACGGGAAATTCAAATTGACCCATTCAGCCAGCGGGCGAACGTTCCAATCGGAAGGATCAGGAGTTTCCGGCGTCAGCTCATGCACTTTCTGAATGACAATCTCCTCCATGATATCCATGAGGCGATCGCGCACGTCGTCGGCATTGATCACTTCGTTGCGGAAGCCGTAAATGACTTCGCGCTGCTTGTTCATCACGTCGTCGTACTCGAGCGTGCGTTTGCGGCGTTGGAAGTTATGCTGCTCGACGCGCTTCTGCGCCTGCTCGATGGACTTGTTGAGCATGAAGTGCTCAAGCTCCTGCCCCTCTTCCAAGCCGACTTTCTCCATGACTTTGACAATTCGGTCGGATCCGAAAAGGCGCATTAAGTCGTCCTCAAGCGAAATGAAAAAGTGCGATGAACCGGGGTCGCCCTGGCGCGCGCAACGTCCGCGCAACTGCCGGTCAATGCGCCGCGATTCGTGGCGTTCCGTGCCGATGACGTGCAAGCCGCCCAACGCCGCGACGCCTTCGCCAAGCTTAATGTCCGTGCCGCGTCCCGCCATGTTGGTGGCGATGGTCACTGCGCCACGCTGGCCGGCGCGTGTGACAATTTCCGCTTCCTGCTGATGATATTTGGCGTTGAGGACGGAGTGGACGATGCCTGCGCGCTTGAGCAATCGGGAGACTTGTTCGCTGGTCTCGACCGAGACTGTTCCTACAAGGATAGGCCGACCCTGATTGTGGATCGTTGTAATCTCGTTGATGACCGCGTTAAATTTTTCGCGGCGGGTTTTATAAACGGAATCGTTGGCGTCTTTTCGCGCCACGACGCGGTTCGTCGGAATCACGAGGACGCCGAGTTTGTAAATATCAAGAAATTCGCCTGCTTCGGTTTCAGCGGTGCCGGTCATGCCCGCCAGCTTTTTGTAAAGTCGGAAATAATTCTGAATCGTGATGGTCGCAAGCGTTTGGGTTTCGCGCTCGACTTCGACGCCTTCCTTCGCTTCAACAGCCTGGTGCAACCCATCGCTCCACCGTCGGCCATACATCGGGCGTCCCGTATGCTCATCGACGATCACGACCTTGCCGTTTTCGATGACGTAATGAACATCGAGCTGGTAGAGGCTGTACGCTTTGAGCAATTGCGAAATGGTATGGATTTGAACGGCCTTCGCTTCGAATTCGGCCTGCACCTTCGCTTTGGCTTCAATCCGCTTTTTCGGATCAGTTTCGGCACCCGAATCAATCTCATGAAAACGAGTTGTGAGGTCAGGGAGCACGAACCCTTCTGGGTCTTCCGGGCGAAGATACGCGCGGCCTTTTTCTGTGAGGTCGGCGTCGTGCGTCTTCTCGTCCATCGCGTAGAAGAGTTCTTCCTTTTCCGCGTAAAGCGCCTTCTTGCTTTGGTCGGCGTGAAGTTCAAGTTCCGCTTTGTTCATCAAGCGGATGTTTTCCGGGTCTTCCAAAAATTTCGCCAGGCCTTCGGCGCGCGGACTGCCCATTTTGATGCGGAAGAGCAACATGCCGATCTCGCGCTCCAGCGCCGCCGGATTGGAAGGATTGGAACCGTCGCTTGGATGCAGCTTCTTGATCAATTCCTCGACTTCCGAAATGAAGCGCCCCGTCAATTTTTCCTGCGTGCGCACAAGGGCTTCGACCGTCGGTTTGACTTTGTCGTATTGGTGATCCTGCACGACGACGGACGGCCCGCTGATGATCAAAGGTGTTCGCGCTTCGTCGATGAGGATCGAATCAACTTCATCGACGATGGCAAAGTAATGGCCGCGCTGGACCTGGCTTTCCTTGCGCACGGCCATGCCGTTGTCGCGCAGGTAATCGAAACCAAACTCGGCGTTGGTGCCGTAAGTGATGTCGCACTCGTATTGCGCGCGTCGTTCGTGCGGAGGCTGGTCATGAAGAATGCAACCAACAGTCAAACCTAAAAACTTATAGACGGCGCCCATCCATTCACCGTCGCGCGCGGCGAGGTAGTCGTTGACTGTGACGACGTGGACGCCTCGTCCGGTGAGCGCGTTCAAGTAAACTGGCAGCGTGGCAACCAGGGTCTTGCCTTCGCCGGTCGCCATTTCGGCGATTTTGCCCAGGTGAAGCCCCATGCCGCCAATCAGTTGAACGTCGAATGGAATCATCTCCCATTTGAGAAGATGGCCGCGAACCATGACTTCCTTGCCGCAAAGACGGCGGCAGGTGTTTTTTACGACGGCATAAGCTTCGGGCAAAATTTCATTCACTCGGGCTGCCAGCGCGTCCAGGTCTTCAATCTTGGCCAATTCGGCCTTCCATGCGGCGGTTTTCTCGCGCAGGGCGTCGTCGGGCAACGATTGCAGCGTGGCCTCGACCTGATTGATCTTGGCTACCAGCGGTCGCATCTTTTTGACCTGCCGCTCGTTCTGGGAGCCGACAATTTTCTTAATGATGAAATTGAGCATAGAATCCGAACTTGGAAAGCTACGGGAATTCCACTACGCCGTCAAAAAAAATGGGGACGTTTGATTTCGGCGGTTTTTGGCGTTTTGGCGCAATTTAATTGACTTTGAGGAGTATTAGTGGAACGCGTTTGGAGAATGGGGCCGGACACCATGATCAACCCCAGAACCAGGACCGATTAATCAATCGAGTTACGGCCATGTTTCAAGCCAGGCAGGGGCCGAGGGCGGAGTGGAGTGAGAAAAGGCATCCAAAAGGCCATGTCCCTCCCAATGTAAAAGCACAGCAATAAGGACCGTGGCGACCGCAAGAAATGTCCAAATGAGCTCCATGACATGGTGTTGCCATCTGTCTTCCTGTTCGCTCAAACGAGCCCGGTTGGTGACTGCGTTTTGACTCATCATACATGCCTCCCAACATCTGAAGATAATCCTGGTCTGACGAATTTTCCAGTGTATGCCAGGGCTTTGTTTGGGTAAATGATACCCCCGCAAATTTCGTCGCAGCCCCTTGCCCGCGTGATATACTGCCTTCTGGTGGAATTTGAACCGACCAGTATCAAGTCCGGCCGCGAGTATTCCACCGGGGAACTCGTCCGCCGCCTGACTGCGCTTGCATGGAGTTACCGAAGCGACTTTTTGATGTCGCTTGTCCTCAGCCTTGTCCTGCTCATTCTTGGACTGATTGGGTTGCAATTGCTGGGCGTCGTGATCGACGTGATTCGCCACGCCCTTGATCCTTCCGTGCAAGCTCCAAAATTCCCCTTCGGCTGGACACCGCCAGCAACTTGGAGCGCCCTCCAAGTGGTCACCGCGCTTTCGGTCGCGATTGTCGTGCAGGCGCTTCTTCGCGCGGTGCTCACGTATCAATATAACTTCACCACGGCGCGGCTGATGCAGGGAGAAATTGTTCCCGATCTGCGCGGCCAACTTTACGCGCGACTGCAACGGCTGAGCTTTCGGTTTTTCGATGTGCACGGGTCCAGCTCGATTTTTAACCGCGTCACCGGCGATGTCCAAAACACCCGGCTGTTTGTCGATGGCGTTCTATTGCAGGGCGTGAACATGGTCCTGACGCTCGGCGCTTACGGGATTTTCATGTGGCGAATCCATCCGGCTCTGGCGATGGCCTGCCTGTCGGTGTCTGTCCCGCTCTGGTGGGTGACACATCACTATTCCGGGAAGCTCCGTCCGGGCTATCTGCGCAACCGCGAATTATCGGACAACCTGGTCCAACTCTTCACCGACAGTGTCCGTGGAATGCAGACGATCAAGGGCTTCGCCGCCGAACCACAGCAAACCCGACGTTTTGAAGAGGCCAACACGATGGTGATGACCCAGCAACGAAAAATTTTCTGGAACCTTTCGATTTTCACGCCAGTGACCCAGATGCTCTCGCAACTGAGCCTTGTGATTTTGTTCGTATTCGGCGGATGGCTGTATGTCCGGGGCCAAATTCCGCTTGGCGCAGGGTTGGTAGTATTCGCGGGTTTGCTTCAGCAATTCAACGGTCAAGTGGCCAACATCACGAACATCGCTAACTCGATCCAGCAAAGCCTTGCGGCAGCGCGACGCGTTTTCGAGGTGCTCGACATGCCATTGGGCGTGGAAACCAAACCCGCCGCGATCATGCCCGCGCGCCTGACGGGCCGCATTGTGTTTGACAAAGTTACTTTTGGGTATAACCCGGCACATCCTGTGTTGCATGAAGTTTCCTTTGAATCGGAGCCGGGACAAGTCGTGGGAATATTCGGGATGACAGGATCGGGCAAGAGCACCGTGCTAAGTTTGCTCCCCCGGTTTTACGATCCTCAACAAGGCCGAATCCTCGCCGATGGCCGCGATTTGCGCGACTTGGACCTCGACGCATATCGACGCCAGATCGGTATTGTTTACCAGGAAAGTTTTCTTTTCTCCAACACCGTCAGCGCCAATATCGCCTTCGGAAATCCGCACGCAACGCAGGAGCAGATCGAGACAGCGGCACGAATCGCATGCGCGCATGAATTTATCGTTAACCTCCCGCAAGGTTACGGAACCGTTCTCGGAGAATCGGGCGTTGATTTGTCCGGTGGACAGCGGCAGAGGTTGGCGCTGGCGAGGGCATTGCTGCTTTCACCGCCAATTCTAATTCTTGACGATCCTACCGCGTCAGTCGATGCGCGGACGGAACAGGAAATTGTCGTGGCTCTGCGGGAAGCAATGGCAGGCCGGACGACTTTTGTCGTTTCGAGCCGTTTAAGTTTATTGCGTCGGGCCGATGTAATCCTGGTGTTTGAAGAAGGGCGGCTGACGCAAACCGGGACGCACTCGAAACTGGCTCACGAGCCGGGGCCGTATCACGAAACCGCGCTGCTGCAATTGATGGATCTGGGGAGGACGGAATGAGTTCCGCAACAGCCAACCGCAATTCAAGTCAGGACCCGCATCAATCCGCTTTCACGGACGATCGCGAGGCCATCACGTATTACAACCCGATGGAGAATCGCGAAGCGGACCAGGTGCCGCTGCAATGGTCGCTGGTGCGGCGCGTTTACGGATACACCGCGCCTTACGCGTGGAAGCGGAACTGGCTTTTCGTCTTGACGATCTTGCGCGGATTGCAACTCCCGGCATTGGCCTGGATGATCGGACGCATCATCGACGGCCCGATTGCCGCGAAGGACTGGCGCGCCATCGAGCTTTATGCCGCCGCATATCTCGCCCTGACGGTGTTCATGATTGTTACGCTGCACTACCGCCAGCGTTACGCCCTGGAAATGGGCGAGTCGGTCGTCCACGACATGCGGCGCGATCTCTTTGAAAAACTGACGACGCTCCCAATGTCCTTTTTCAACAAAACGAAATTCGGACGCATCATCAGCCGGATGACTTCCGACATCGACAACGTCCGCGTCGGCGTGCAGGACGTCGGATTCGTCTTGACAGTTCAGGCGATGCAAATGGCCGCCTCCGCCGCGTTGATGGCGTGGTATGATTGGAAGCTGTTTTCAATCATGTTTCTGCTCGTGCCGTTGATCTGGGTGATCAACGAGCGTTACCGGCGTGTGATGAGCGGGCGCTTGCGAAAACTCCAGGAAACCTGGAGCCGCCTCACATCGACTCTGGCTGAGTCCGTCGGCGGAATTCGCGTTACTCAAGCGTTCGTGCGACAGGAGGTCAACGCGGGATTTTTCCGCAAACTGGTCAATCTGCACGGCGACAACAACGTCGGCGTCGCGCATGCTTCGGCAGTGTTTGTGCCGTTGTTGCAGATGAAGAGCCAATTGTTCCTCGGCGTCATGGCGTTGCTCGGCGGATACGGCGCGCTCCAATGGCACGGCTGGGCGCACATGGATGTTGGCGACCTCGTGATTTTCTTTTTTCTCGCCAACCTTTTTTTTGAGCCGGTCCAGGTCATCGGCGATCGTTACAATCAAGCCCTTACAGCAATGGCCGGCGCGGAACGGCTTTTCCGTTTGCTCGATCAGGAACCGGAATGGACCGATCTGCCAACCGCGAAACCGCTGCCTCCGATTTCAGGAAGGGTTGAATTCGATTCCGTCTATTTTGAATATGTTGCCGGGCGTCCGGTGCTGGAAAATATTTCCTTCGTTGCGGAACCGGGCCAGACAATCGCGCTCGTAGGACACACTGGAAGCGGCAAGACCACGATTGCGGCGCTTTTGCAAAAACTTTATTTGCCAGTGAACGGCCGAGTGCTGATCGACGGTTTTAATATTCTTGACGTCACAGGTGATTCGCTGCGGGCGCAGATGGGCAGCGTTCAGCAGAACAATTATCTCTTTGCCGGAACGGTCCTTGAAAACATTCGCTTCGCGCGACCGCAAGCCACCGAAGCTCAGATACTCGAAGTGCTGCGTTCGCTCGATTGCCTGGACATGATCGAATCACTCGACGATGGCCTGAATCATCAGGTCGGCGAAAAAAGTTCCGCTCTCTCGATGGGGCAACGGCAGCTTGTTTGTTTCGCGCGCGCGATGCTAGCCGACCCGCGCATCGTTGTCTTGGACGAGGCGACGAGCGCAATCGATACAATGACTGAACGGCGATTGCAACACGCGCTCGAAGCGTTGTTGCGCGGTCGGACGGCGTTCGTGGTGGCGCATCGCTTGAGCACAATTCGCAAAGCCAGCCTGGTGCTCGTCCTGGACCATGGCCGAATCGTTGAACGCGGCACGCACGAGAGTTTATTGCGAGACTCGGGCGTCTATGCGCGACTGCACCGCGAATTCATCGGTTCCGCCGAAAGTTGAGAAGCCCTCCTCGTTGCGCGCGAAGCATCGTGGAGTGCGGCAGCCCTCTGCCGCTTTTCGCAAAGTCAAATAAAAGTAACAGTCGTCGAGCCTTACACAAGTTGGGCTTCTTCGATTTCCACCGGAGGCTGCGCCAACGGCGTGCCATCGGCTGCTTCCGGGTATTCGAACACCTTGCCTTCAAAATTGCGGATGACCACCCGCTCTTCGTTTCGGCTCAAGACGTAGTCAGGATTGATCGGCACTTTTCCGCCGCCGCCGGGAGCGTCAATAACATATTGTGGAACCGCGTAACCAGTGGTGTGCCCGCGCAGGCTCTCCATGATCTCCAAACCCTTGCGCACACTCGCTCGCAAATGCGCCGAGCCGGTGATCAAGTCGCACTGATAAAGATAATACGGTTTGACCCGGCACATGAGCAGCTTTTGCAGCAACGCTTGCATCACCACCGGATCGTCGTTGACGTCGCGCAACAGCACGGATTGGTTTCCAAGCGGAATTCCGGTGTCGGCGAGTCTTCCAAGCGCGTCGCGAGTTTCCACCGTCAATTCGCGCGGATGATTGGAATGAACACTGGTGAACAGCGGATGAAATTTTTTCAGCATCGCGCACAATTCCGGCGTGATTCGCTGAGGCAAAAATATCGGAATGCGCGTGCCGATTCGCAAAAACTCAACATGCGGAATCGCCCTCAACCTGCCGAGCAAATATCCAAGTTTATCGTCGCTGAGCAACAATGGGTCGCCCCCGCTCAACAAAACGTCGCGCACCTCGGGGTGCTGGCTCACATATTCGATTTGACGCTCAAACTCCGGGTGAAAGTCATAGCCCGCCGCATTGCTGACCAATCGCGAGCGCGTGCAATAACGGCAATAAGACGCGCAACGGTCCGTGACGAGGAACAGCACCCGGTCAGGATAGCGATGCACCAGGCCGGGAACCGGCGAATGCGAATCTTCGCCGCAAGGATCGCTCATCTCCCAAGGCGCAGCGTGAGTCTCCTCAATGCGCGGGATGACCTGCCGGCGAATCGGACAATTTTCATCTCCTGCGTCGATGAGGCTGAAAAAATACGGCGTGATCGCCATCGCCAGCTTTTTGTTGGCAAGCAGCGTTCCCGCATGTTCCTCGGGAGTCAGCGTCGGAAGCAACCGCTGCAATTGCGCCAGCGAAGTAATTCGGTGCTTCAACTGCCATCGCCAATCATTCCAATCGGCGTCGCTGACATCGCTCCAAAAGCTTTTGCCAGGGGAAGTGAATTTTTTCAGGGAATTAAGTTTTGCGGGGTCAGGTTCATCTTTCGCCGCCGAGACCTCGAGAATGTGCCTTTGCATCTTTTCCGCACTATAAGATTGATCAACTTTGTGTCAAGCAGGGGAAAAACCCTAGGGGAGCCCTTAAAGCTGGCGATTTTTATACACTTGCATCCTCCAACCTCGTAGCCGCCTGTTCCCATTCATGCGCAAGGGCTTTCAACTTGTCGGCGTTCTCCTGCCATTCGCGGTTCAACTGCATCGCCTGCCCGCCTTTTTCGTAGGTTTCAGGTTTTTCTAGTTCAACGGCCACTTCTTTCTGGCGCGTTTCCAGCCGGGCGATTTCCTTTTCCAGGCGGCTCACGTTGTCGATGTGAGTTTTCTGCTTTCGATAGCGCGCCTGCCGTTCTTCAGCTTCAAGGCGTTTCTGATCTTTGCCCTTTGGCTTTGGAGCAGCGACTTGCGCCGTTGGACGAACAACCGCCGCCGCCGCCGCTGCTGTAGTCTTATCGAGATAATATTGATAACCGCCGGGATAATGCGCCAGCCGCCCGCCTTCCACCCGCACGACATGCGTGCTGAGTTTGCGAATGAAATAAACGTCGTGACTGATGAAAATAATCGTCCCGGAAAATTGCTCCAGCGCCGTGATCAGCGCCTCAATGCTCGCCATGTCGAGGTGCGTCGTCGGCTCGTCCATCAACAATAAATTTGGCGGGTCGAGCAGAAGCTTCACCAGCGCCAACCGGCTTTTTTCTCCTCCGCTCAGCACCGAGACTTTCTTGAAGACATCATCGCCGCGAAACAGGAAGCATCCCAGCACCGTGCGGACCGATTCCTCCGTGATGCGTTGCGGCGTATCCATCGCCTCTTCCAGCACGCTCCGACTAGCGTCAAGCATATCAACCCGATACTGCGAATAATACCCGCTCTTGACGTTATGTCCCAACTCGCGCTCGCCCGCTTGCGGCTTCAGAACGCCCGCGAGCAGCTTGAGCAAGGTCGATTTGCCTGCGCCGTTCGGCCCGACCAACACCGTTCGCTGCCCGCGTTCGGCCAGGAATTCCATCCCGTTGTAAATCACGTTTGTGCCATACGCGTGATGAATATTTTTGAGCGTGATCGATTTTTGGCCGCCGCGCTCCGGTTGCGGAAATCGAAAATTGATTTTCTTGTCATCGTTCAGCGGCGCTTCGATTTTCTCCATGCGCTCGATCTGCTTGAGCTTGCTTTGGGCCTGCGCGGCCTTCGTGTTCTTCGCGCGAAACCGCTCCACGAATTCCATCATATGCGCGATTTCGCGCTGCTGGTTTTTGTAGGCGGACAATTGCTGGGCATCGGCGGCGGCGCGCTGTTCCAGGCACGAATCATAATTGCCCCGGTAACGAACGAGGCGGCGCTGACGAATTTCCAGCGTGTGCGTCGTCAATTCGTTGAGAAAGTTGCGGTCGTGCGAGATCATCAGGATGCCGCCGGGATAACCGCGCAAATATTCCTGGAACCATTGCAGCGATTCGAGGTCGAGATGGTTTGTCGGCTCGTCAAGCATCAGGATGTCCGGCTCCAACGTCAGCAGCTTCGCCAGATAGGCGCGCATGACCCAGCCGCCGCTCATCTCGCGCAAGGGCCGATTGAAATCTTTTTCGCGAAAGCTCAATCCCGACAAAATCCGCTTCGCCTTCGGCTCCAGTTGATAGCCGCCGAGCGCGTCATATTCCGCATGGATGCTCTCGTGATGGTCCACATCCGCCGGATGTTCCGAATCCCATGCCGCGATCTTGCGTTGCAGCTCAGCGATTTCCGGCGTGACCGCCATCGCCAGTTCCAAAACGGTGGCATCGCCCGCCGGCGCAGATTCTTGCGGCAAATGACCAACCACCACGTTGCGTTCGCGCGTGATGCTGCCCGAATCCGGTTCGTCTGTTCCCAGAATGAGCGCGAACAACGTGGATTTGCCCGCGCCGTTTGGCCCGATAAGGCCAACGCGCTCGTTGCGGTTGATTTGAAGCGAGACATCTTCAAACAACGTTTGCGGGCCGTAGGCCTTGCTAACTTCGGAAATCGTCAACATGAAGCGATCACAATACGCGCTTTGCGGGCGGGGTTCAAGACACTCGAACCCTCGCCAACAAAATTTCTAACCGCGAAATACGCTAAAGACGCGAAAAGAAGACGGGAAAGTACCCGCAAGCAGGATTTTGAACAGAAGGTAAGGAAGAAGACAAAGATGAAAAATCCGGTCAAAAAAGGCGAAGACTTTTACGAGAGCATGGAGAAAAGCGAGGACTGGATTTTTTTGGAACTGATTTTCGCGTCTTTAGTGTATTTCGCGGTTCCTTTCCTCTCTGGACGCTTTTCGCGCAAACTTCTCTTGCCAGACCGCATCGCTTGTGAAAAATTTCACTAAGTGGCAATGGCTTGAGCCGCCGCTTGGAGAACTCATTTATGACGCATGTAAAATTGCATATTCCCGGACCCGTCGAGGTCAGCCCGAAGACTTTCAAGGCGTTTTGCTCGCCGATGATTGGCCATCGCGGTCAGGGATTCAAAGACCTTTACGCCAAAATCCAGCCGCAATTGCAGCAATTGCTCTCGACGAAGCAGTTGGTTTACCTGAGCACATCCTCGGCGTGGGGCGTGATGGAAGGCGCGGTCCGAAATCTCGTTCACAAACGAGTCCTCAACTGCATGTGTGGCGCTTTTTCGGACAAATGGCTCGATGTCTCCAAGCGTTGCGGCAAACAAGCCGAAGCGCTTCAAGTGCCGTGGGGTTCGCCAATCCGCGCTTCGCAAATCGAAGCAAAACTGGCGACCGGCCAATTCGACGCCCTGACGCTGATCCATAATGAAACTTCGACCGGCGTGATGAGTCCCATCGAGGAAATTGCCGCGTTAAAGAAAAAATTTCCCGACGTCACGTTCATCGTCGATGCCGTCAGTTCCATGACCGCAGTCAAACTGGACTTCGACGCACTTGGCATCGACGTCCTTTTGGCCGGGACGCAAAAAGCGTTCGCGATGCCGCCTGGCCTGGCAGTATTCGTCTGTTCACCGGCGGCACTAGCCAAGGCGGCCACAACGACCGATCGCGGATATTATTTTGACTTCGTTGAATTCCAGAAGAACGCCGAGCAAAGCATGACACCCAGCACGCCGAGCATCGGCCACGTTTACGCGCTGGCCTCGAAGCTGGAGGATTTCTTTGCCGAGGGCCTCGATGCCCGTTACGCGCGACACAAGAAGCTCGCCGAGCAAACCCGCGCGTGGGCCGCAAAACACGGTTTCACGCTATACCCGGAAGCCGGCTTTGAATCGCTGACGCTGACTTGCGTGAACAACGGCGCAAAACCCGGCGGTCGCGTCGTGGATGTCGCCAAGCTGCAAAAATCGGTGAAGGACCAGGGCTTTTTGATTGACGGCGGCTACGGAAAAATCAAGGGCACAACCTTCCGCATTTCAAACATGGGCGACGAAACCGAAGCGACCATGAACCAGCTCTACGCCGCATTGGACGTGGGAATGAAGCAGTTTTAGTCGGCAGGCCGGCAAGTCAAAGCGCGTTTTGCAGTTCTTCGTTACGGCGAAACTGCGAGACGCTCTTCGTTTTTTTCTTCCGCGAGCATCATGCCGTGCTCTTTATAAACTTTGAGCATGAAATGCGTGGCAGTCGAAACAACGCCGTGGATGGTCGCCAACTTTTCGGAAACGAACGTGGCCACCTCGCGCAAATTCTTCCCTTCGACGACCACCTGCAAATCATAACCGCCGGACATCAAGTAACACGACCGCACTTCAGGATATTTCGCGATCCGCTCCGCGAGTCGATCAAACCCGCCGCCGCGCTCCGGGGTAATCTTCACCTCGATGACTGCGCGCACCGTGTCAGCCCCGATCTTGTCTTCGTTCAGCACGGCGCGATAGCCAAGAATCATGTGGTCGCGCTCAAGGGCCTTGATTTTGTCGGCGATTTCGCCCTCGCTCGCATTGAGCATCTTCGCCAATTGCCCTGGCTTGAGCGTCGCGTTTTCCTGCAAAAGTTTCAGTAGCGCATCCATCCCGCATTGTTACCAATTCCCGATGTCCCGCGCAATGGAACCTTTTAACAAACGCCACATCGGCGCATCTGAATTTCGAGGGTAGGGACGCCTCGCCGAGGCGTCCGTGATCGCCACGGAAACCCTCAATCTCTGTCAATAGGAAGTTCTCAGCATTGATTTTCGATAAGTTGCATTATTTCAGACACGTCAGCCTAGTTGACATACGCCTCGAGCGCCGCGTTACTAATCACGTTTGAGCGAAAATTATCAACTCGTCCGCTTGGTCAACGGCGCATTCAGCGTCCGCTCGCTGGCGGAGAACGAAACGTTTCACCCGGTGATCGGGCCGGCGGCGGAGGCGGAGGCGCTTTACGTCAACCAACTCAAGCTCCGCGAACGATTGCGCAATCATGCGGGCGAATTTGTCGTTTGGGACGTCGGACTTGGCGCGGCGGCGAATGTGTTGGCAGTGATTCGCGCCGCCTCGGAATTTCCGTGTCCCCTGCGCGTGATTAGCTTTGATTGGACGATTGAGCCGTTGCGATTTGCGGTGGAAAACGCAGACAAGCTAGGGTATCTGGCGGGATATGAGAAAATCCTTTCGGAATTCATCGAGCAAGGGCGCGTCTCATTTTCGCGCGTCGAATGGGAATGGCGGCCCGGCGATTTTCCAGGGTTGATGAAGCCTAACTCCCCTGCCCTTCCGCCCCCGCACGCAATTCTCTTCGATGCCTTTTCTCCCGCGCGAAATCCGGCGATGTGGAGCGCGCCGCTGTTCCGCGATCTGTTTCGCCGCCTCGACCCGAACCGCCCGTGCGCAATGCCAACTTATTCGCGGAGCACAATGTTGCGCGTGACATTATTGTTGGCAGGGTTTTACGTGGGAGTCGGCCATGCCACAGGCGAGAAAGAGGAAACAACCATCGCGGCGAATAGCCTCGAATTGCTCCACGAGCCGCTTCCGACTTCGTGGCTGCAACGGGTGCGAAAATCCAAAAGCGCCGAACCGTTGCGGGAACCGGTTTATCGCCAGTCGCCCCTCTCCGCCGAAAGCTGGGAAGAATTAGTGCAACATCCCCAGTTCACTTCCTCCCGCTCCTAATCGTAATCCTAATCCTAATCCTAATCCTAATCCTAATCCTAATCCTAATCCTAATCCTAATCCTAATCCTAATCCTAATCCTAATCCTAATCCTAATCCTAATCAATTTCATTAGAAGATTAAGAGTAGGATTAAGATTACGATTAGGATGGGAATCGGAAGACGGAGCAGTGTCATTGCGCGATTGGCCATTGAGGCATAGACTTCCCACACAATGAAATCCAAAGGGATCGTTTATCTCGTCGGCGCGGGGCCGGGCGATGCGGGCTTGATCACCGTGCGAGGAGCGGAGTTGCTCGGGCGCGCTGATGTGGTGGTTTATGACGCGCTGGTGAATCTCGACCTGCTGCGCCACACCAAGCCCGACGCGGAATTGATTTACGCCGGGAAGCGCTCCAATGACCACGCCATCCCGCAGGAACAATTAAATCAATTGCTTATTGACAAGGCCACCGGCGGCAAATGCGTCGTGCGCCTCAAGGGCGGCGATCCCTACGTGTTTGGGCGCGGCGGCGAGGAGGCCGGGGAATTGGCGGCGGCAGGTGTCGCGTTTGAAGTTGTGCCGGGCATTTCATCGAGCATAGCCGGGCCGAATTACGCCGGAATTCCCGTCACGCATCGCGGCGAATGCGCCGCTTTCACAATTCTCACCGGGCACGAAGACCCGACTAAGGACGAGCCTGAAATCGATTGGGCGCAAGTGGCCAAAACGCCGGGAACAAAAATAGTATTGATGGGCGTCAGCCGAATTAAAGAGATTGGGGAGTCATTAGTTAGCAATGGCATGGCGGCGGACACACCCGTTGCGATGATTCGTTGGGCCACGACGGGTCGCCAGCAAACCGTTTGCGGTACTTTGAAGACGATTGCTGAAGTCGCGGAGAAGGCTGGGTTCAAGCCACCGGGGATGACGGTCATCGGGGATGTCGTGAAGCTCCGCGACAAACTGAATTGGTTCGAGAAGCGACCGCTGTTCGGACAGCGCATCGTCGTCACGCGCACGCGCGAACAAGCCAGCCAGCTTTCGCGCCGCCTGCTGGAACTCGGCGCGGACGTGCTGGAGATTCCGACCATTCGCATCGGCCCGCCTTCGGATCGACAGGTGATTTTGGATGTGTTGCTGGAGTTGAACTCGTATGACTGGCTTGTGTTCACGAGTCCCAACGGCGTCACGGCGTTCTTCGATCTGTTTTTCAAGGCGTTCCAGGACATGCGCGATATTGGCGGCGCGCGCATCGCAGCAGTCGGGCCGGCAACGGCGGCGAAGTTGCGCGAGTTGCATCTCAAAGTCGATGTAACCCCGCAGGAGTACGTCGCCACAAAAGTGGCCGAAGCGATGGCGGCGGACGGCAGCCTGGAAAACCTGAAAGTCCTGCTGCTTCGTGCCGAGGTGGCGAACCGCGAATTGCCCGTCGCGCTGGAAAGCATGGGCGCAATCGTCGATGAAGCGCCCGTCTATAAAACCGTTCCTGAAACGGACGACCGCACCGGAGCCGCCGCCCGACTTCTGGAAGAAGGCGCGGACTGGATCACGTTCGCAAGCAGTTCAGCCGTCGAAAATTTTCACGCGCGGATAAACTTGAAAGAATTATTGACGCGCCACCCAAAAATCAAGCTCGCCTCAATCGGCCCCGAAACCAGCAAAGCCCTCAAAGCCCTCAACCTAAAAGTGGACCTAGAATCCAAAGAGCATACGGTAGAAGGATTGGTAAAGGGGCTCACTGGGCGGACTTCTGCTGAGGAGCTTTCTGCTCCAGCTTAACCTTCTCCACGCTGGCTTGGCTTAATTCCGCGAGCACGGCGTTATATTCCGTCAGCTTTTCGTGGTCTTTAAATTCGATTTGTTGAGTTGCAGAAAGATATTCCCATTGCCCCCAAGTTTCATCGAGAAAATTGAGCCATTTCAACATCGCTTCGCCGCATCGCACCTCAGCTTGGCGGTAGGCCCATATATTTGGGGCTGAGTTGCTATAAAATGTCTTTGTAAACGCTTTGACGCTTGTTACTCGGAAGCGGCGCGGCAGGTTGCGTTTTTCAAGTTCCTGATCGTAAAGCTCTGGACCGTGTTCCAAAAGTTCCTTCAACGATTTACTCGACGCGGTGAAATTGCTCACTATCTGCTCGCGGATCTTCAAATCTTCCTGAGTTCTCACCGAAGCCGCGTTCAGGACCTCCGCTTCTCTTAACGCGGTCCCGGAAGATCGGTAGTGCTCTAACAATTCCTTCACCTTCAACCCAAAATCCGTGGTTGCGGCATCGCGCAGGTCGGTGAGTTTCTTAACTTTTTGCATATCCGAGGCTTCTTGCTGTTTCTGTTGGGTTTGTAATTTTAAGAGCCAAATATTGGAACCAATAAGGCAAATCATCAGTGCCAAAAATAAGCCGTGGAACACCATTCCTGTTAGCGCACGTCCATAGATCCCTTTGCGTCCCTCAAGCTTACTTGTGCGCAAAGCTTTTATTCCCAAAGTAATCCCTCCCGCAAAAAACAAAGAAAAAGCTCCGCATAGTGCAGTCCACTGCTTGGGGGTGGTTTCGTTACCGGATTTAACGAGCTCGCCTAAAAGCCCGAAAAGGAAAAATCCCACAAACGGAGACCACAAAGTAAATTTTGCCATCCTCCAGCCAAAAGAATTTTTGGGTCCGCCCCTTTGAGCGGAATCGGTCCTTTCAGGTAACTCCGGAGCTTGAGGTGAAGGCTCGTTCATTCAAACACTTATAGCCGTTTGCCGAGCTATCCGAGGACAAATCGTCGGCGCGCTTATTTTGTAGCCAAATTCTTTTGGCTTTTGCGAATGATTCCAGCCAGCGCTCGTAATGAATCATTAACAGTTGCGGCGGTTGGAAACACTTTCGCAACATCGGGGTCAAGCACAACAACGTTGCTGCCTTCTGAATAACGTCGGGCGTGTTTGCCTCGTTGCCCGCGCGAAAAATCATATTCCTCGCGCATCTCGGAACCGTTTTTCCCGTTAAGTGATTTCTTCATACTGTTTTCGCTCCCGTCTGCTCGCCGGACGGGCGCTGATAATACGAATATTATCGCCTCGTTCCGTATAAACGACAACCAGCAATTTTTCCCGATGCGACTGGCCAATCACAATCCAGCGATCTTCTACTTGCGAATGATCGGGATCAGGAATTGTCAGAGAAAGCGAATCCCCGAAAGTCGTCGTCGCTTCCTCAAAGGCGATACTGTGTTTGGCCAGATTGGTTTTGGCCTTAATCGGATCCCACTCAAAACTCAAAGACATACGCCCGCCCGCCAACGATTTCAGGAAATTATTTTAGTCCCAGCCCCAGCGTTTCTTTACAATACGCCAAGCTCCGTTCCAGCTCGCTTTTCTGGTAATCCTGTTCCGCTTTTTCGTCGGGCGAATGATGCGGCGGAATCGGTTTGCCGAGCCGTGTCAGTGCATCGAATTTCGCGAAATCCTTCGCGCGGGCCTTGGGCCAGTTCTTCCAGAAATCCTTTTTGAAGTAATGGAGTTCGTGCGGGAACCCCGAAATAACTTCGACGTTCACCGGAATCGTCGGGCAAAGCTCCAGGAACCGTTTCGCGAACGCTTTGAAATCAATGACCCCCTCTCCCATCGCCGTCCATTGCATCGTCGCTCCGTCCTTCGTCGGCCAGATCATCGAATCCCGCCATGCCGTCGCCGCCACATAAGGCGCGAGAATCTCCAGGCTTTCCATCGGGTCTTCCATCGTCCAAGTCGCGTTGCCAAGGTCAAGCGTCACCCCGACATAATCCTTCCCGGCCTCCTCGCACAAGCCCGCAAGTTCCCACGCCTGCATGTCCCCCGCGTGATTCTCAATCGCGATCTTCACGCCCGCATCGAGTGTTTGACTGCGCGCAGTCTTGCAAACTTTGACCGTGTCCGCCATCCGCGCCTCAATTCCCCCAGGCGTCTCGCGGTCCCCTCCCATGCCGAGAATGCACCGGAACGCCGGCGACTGAATCGCCTTCGCCACGCGAATCCCCAAGGCAAGATGTTCCTCGGCAGTGCCCCATTTCTTGTTAAAATATTTCGACGTCGGACAAATGCTCCACGAACCCGCGTAGAGCACCATGTCGTGGTCGTCGGCCTTCTTTTTGAGGTCCTTCAAATAAAACTCGGCAAAACTCTCGTAAACATCCAAGTCCGTCAAGAACAACGAATCAAGCTTGAGCGACGCCGCGTAATCAATCAATTGCGACGCGTTCCACTTCATCGCGCGGACGGAATAATTATCAAAGCCCAGTCGCGCCTTTCCAGCGGCAATTTTCCCCTGCGCGCCTGTGGATTTCTCATTCATTGCAAGATTTTCGCCAGTGACAGCGCCGCTCTTCAGAAAATCGCGACGATTACTTTGCGTGTCCATATTCCTGCAAAGGAGCTTCAGGGAGCGCCGGAGGATTGAGGATTCGGATTTCGCGTTGTGGGAACGGAATTTCAATCTGGTTTTCGCGCAGACGTTCCACCAGTGCCTGGCTCAATTCTGATTGGCAAGGCCCGTAATCGGACAATTTCACCCACGCAATGCCATTGATCGTAATCGCAGAATCCTGCAGCGCGCCGATCATCACCAACGGCTTGGGGTCGCGCAGGACGCGGGAATTTGCGTTGAGCGTTTCCAGGATCACTTGCTGCGCGAGCTTGAGGTCCGCTCCGTAAGCGACGCCGACCGGCAGCACGATTTGGCGCACGGTGCCGAAGTTGTGAACGATATCGCCAATGATTTTGTGATTCGGGATGACGATAGTGGAGCCGTCCACATGGGTCAATATCGTGGAGACAAGATCAATATGCTTGACGGTTCCCTGGACCTTGAGGACTTCAATATATTCGCCAACGCGAAAAGGCTTGGTAAAAATGATCGTCAGCCCAGCGGTCATATTGCTGACAAGCCCCTGCATTCCGAAGCCGATGCCGACGCCCAATACGCCGAAACCGGTGAGAAACGCGGTCACCTTGAAACCGGCGACCTCCAACGCGGCCGTCAACGCCAGGCCGAGCATGAACAGGCGCGTCAAGCGCGCGAGGAGACTTCGAATGGGCGGGTCCATGTTCTGCTTTTCCAATGCGCGGGAAACAACGCGCCCAACCCAGCGCGCCAGGAAAAATCCGACCAAAACGTATAAAACGCCGCCAACGAAATTGTGCTCGCTGTTGAAAAAGAGGTAGTAGTAGGCGCTATCGACCATCTTGCCCAAATGCGATGCCCCCGTGACGTCGGACACGGTTCCAACGACGTTGGTAACTGCTCCCGCGATGTTGGTAAGAGGCATTCTTGCTGAGCGACAAAATGCCAGAAGCGTCGGGCAGTGTCATCCTCAATTCCACACATGGCAAACGCATTTAAAAATTGACCCCACTCAAATAAATTTACTCCCTCTCCATACAAACACTGTGGAAGAGAGGGAGTAAAATTGTTTTGTGTGAGGTTGGTTTTCGATGCGTTTGTGCTGGATTTGGATTTTCTTGCGAGGGCTTGATTGATGAGCCATAGTGAGTTTCGGCGGAAGCCGTTGTTTCGAACGCTCCGTGGTTCTGGGTATGTTTATCAATTTCGCGCGCGTAGCTCAATTGGATAGAGTGACGGCCTCCGAAGCCGCAGGTTGTGGGTTCAACTCCCGCCGCGCGCACCACTTTTCAAATCACTACAGCATTTCAACAAAAAATGTAGCCGACAAAACGTCTCGTCGGCGGGACGCCAACGAGGGCGACCGGGACGGTGCGCTACCCAAAAAACGAATATGCGGCTTCGAGTTCACTTAAACTGCTCTATCTTTCAATAAGGCATTATGTCTGAGGATAAATCTGTCGTAAAACCTGTGCAGGCCCCTCCTTTGGCGCCGCTGAATCTCAAATCCAAACTGGCTCCCACTCCTGCTGGCCCGCCGAAGTACACGGCCACGGTGAAAAACGCTCAAGGCCAGGATGTCGTTCTTGGCGATCCGAGGGCGACGCGTGCGATGGTGGCGTTGATGGACCTTGAAGCGGTAAATGGCGGGGCGGCGGCGCATTGGGGCGGGCCTGCGGCATTCGCGGAAATCATGGCTTCGATTCACGGGATCATGTTTGCCGTCAAAGGCAAGCAGTGGTTTGAGGCGTTCAATTTTGTCAATGACGCCGGCCATACTGAGAACGGAGTTTATGCGTTGCGCTGCAATTATGGGTTTGACGGTCTGACAATCGAGCAGTTGAAAGGGTTTCGCAGTGTCAACAGCAAATACACCGGGCACGGCGAATCGCATCTCAATCCGCAGGGAGTTCTCTTGAGCAACGGGCCGCTTGGGTCGGCTATTCCCCAGGCGCAGGGTCTTGCGATGGCCGATAAAGTCAGCAAGAACGACCGCGTCACCATTTGCACCATCTCGGACGGTTCTTCAATGGAGGGCGAGACAAAGGAGGCGTACGCCGCCATCCCGGGACTCGCCGCGAAGGGCCGTGTCAATCCATTCGTATTGATCGTTTCGGATAACGACACGAAACTTTCCGGGCGCATCAGCGAGCAGTCTTTCAGCATGGCGCCGACATTTGGTTCGATGAGCGACCTGGGCTGGAACGTGATCCGCGTTGAGGAAGGGAACGATCTTCAGAAGGTTTATCTCGGGGTGGAAAAGGGAATTCAGGAAGCGCGGGCGAATCCAAAATCCCCGGTTTGCCTTTGGGTGAAAACGGTGAAGGGTTATGGCGTCAGGAGCACAGTGGAAAGCGCTTCGGGCGGACATGGTTTCCCTTTGCACAACGGCGAGAAAATCGTGGATTTCGTCAACGAGATTTATTGGGGTGATGGCCAGATGCCCGCGGCGCTGAAGGAGTGGGCCGCCGGGTTGCATGACGCCTGGCAAAAAAAGGAAGCCGCGAAAAAGGCCAAGCCGGAAGCCCCGCCAGCTGTCAAGAAGGACAAGATTCAAAGCGGGCTTGCCAAGGGCGCGGTGCGCGCGGCCCAGGAGGGCCTGCCAGTTTATTCGTTGTCCGCCGATCTGGCCGGTTCGACGGGGATGAGCTTTTTCCAAAAGAGTTTTCCAGATCGATTTGTGGATGTGGGCATCGCGGAGGCGAACATGATCAGCTCCGGGGCGGGTTTTTCAAAATGCGGCTTTATTCCGATTGTTGACACTTTTGGCCAGTTTGGCGTCACGAAGGGAAATCTGCCGTTGACGATGGCAGCGCTTTCGCAAGCGCCTGTCATTGCGGTTTTCTCGCACGTCGGATTTCAGGATTCCGCGGACGGCGCTTCGCACGAGGCGACAACTTACATCGCTGCGACTTCCTCAATTCCGCACACGATTGTCATTGCATGTTCTTGCGCGGATGAGGCTGAAGCGCTGATGTATGAAGCGATCAAGCGCACGGCGCAGGCGCGTCTCAGCGGCAAGGACGGCGAGTCTGTGATCTTTTTTGTGGGGCGCGAAAATTATCCGCTCCATTGGCTCGAAGGAGCAAAGTATGAATGGGCAAAGGCGCAAGTGCTCCATGAAGGCGGCGACGTGGTCATCGTGGCAACGGGGCCGCTGGTCGGCAGGTCGATTGATGCGGGTCGCAAGTTGAAGGAGCAAAATGTCGGCGCAACGGTCATTTCCAATCCATTCATCAACCGAGTCGATATCGAAACGATTGGCGCCGCGGTAAAAAAATGCGGCGGTCGAATCATCACGATTGAAGACCACCAAATCGTTGGCGGAATGGGCGCGCAGGTTTCCCATGCGCTGTCGCAGGCGGGAATTCCGCATCGGATGAAGTCGCTGGGGATGGACGGAGAATTCGGGCAATCGGCTTACGTTGCGGAGGATCTTTACAAGAAATTCGGATTGACGGCGGACAAGCTTATCGAGGCGGCGAAAGGTATGATCGCGGCGAAATAGCGTTGAGGTGTTTGCGAGTTGATGGGAAATAGGCGAGTATAGATTCGCGGTATGTCGGAAGCGCACGCATCGTTGCAAGGGAATCTCTTATTGGACGGTGGAAAGTTGCACGGATCTTTTTTTCACAGATCCGTGGTGCTGATCTGTCAACACAACGCGGAAGGTGCTTTTGGTCTCGTGCTCAATCGGATGACCGAAAGCAAAGTCGGCGACGCCGTCGTTGCCAATCTCCCCGAAACCATCAAGAAAGAGACGTTGTTCATCGGCGGGCCGGTGCAGCCGCAAACGCTGAGTTTTCTTCGCAGTGACATTCTCATTCCCAACGCGAATGTGATGCTCAATTTGAACCTGGGCCATTCGATTGACGAATTGGCGGAGTTGGGGGATTCGCCAACGGGATCGCAAAAGTTGAAGCTGTTCGCGGGTTATGCGGGATGGAGCGCGGGGCAATTGGACACGGAAATGGCGCGCAAGGATTGGCTTGTGCAACCGGCGACTTTGGAACTGATCTTTGCGCCCGAGCCTGAAAACCTTTGGAAGAAGATACTAATGATGGGGGATAACTCCAGGCGCATGCTGGCAAATTCCCCGGAGGATCTATCGTGGAATTAACCTAGCGTTACAAAGCCGGGTTCAAATAAAACTTGCAAAGATGCATGGACGAATGCAGGTTACGGTTACTTTAGATTGCGGTGCCAACTTCCAACATGGTGAATCCTCAGGTGAACACGTTTCAGTGACGATTTGAAACCCGAAAGAACGGGAACAGTTCCCGGAAGCCTCCAGCATGTCTAAAACCATAGAAGAATGAATACGAAATTGTACGTGGGAAATCTTTCCTTCGACACCACCGAGAATGACTTGCAGGACTTGTTCGGGCAGCATGGCCCGGTTTCAGAAGTCAACCTCATCACTGATCGCATGAGCGGTCGTTCCCGCGGATTCGGGTTTGTCACCATGGCCACGCCTGAAGGCGCCGAGGCCGCAATCCAGGCTCTTGCCGGCAAGGAAATCCAAGGCCGCGCGCTGACTGTCAACGAAGCTCGTCCCCGCGAAGATCGTCCTCCGGGCGGAGGTGGTGGTGGCGGACGTCAAGGTGGTGGTGGTGGCGGCGGACAACGCCGTTCGTTTCAACGCCGTTAATTTTTAAAATCACATCCGGCTTCGTCGATTCGGGCGAAGCCGGTTTTTTCTTTCCTCCTTCCTTCAAAGCTTAGTTTCGGATGCCGGTAGTTGATCTCAATTAGGCTTGGTCTATAAATCAAATAGCAAGGCGGCCTGAAATGACTGGTAAGCAGTTGACGGGTGCAGACGAAGTGCGATGATAGTGGTTTCGGAATCGAATGATAACCAAAACGACTCTTTTCCGGTTTTTGCGGATAGCGGCGATGCTTCTGGCGCTTCCGGTCGCGATAGAAGCGCAATTTAATTATACGACAGATAATAATCAGGTCACCATTACTGGGTACACGGGCGCGGGCGGTGCAATTGTCATTCCGACCACAATTAACAGTTTGCCGGTAACGACCATTGGGGCGTTCGCTTTCAACGGAATCAGAGGCATCACGAGCGTTACAATTCCCGGGTCGGTGACCAGCATCGGATCGAATGCTTTTCAGCTCAGTTCCATGACCAGCATTGTTATATCTGACAGCGTCACCAACATTGAATCAGAGGCGTTCGAAGGCACTCCGCTTACCACCGTTACCATTCCCGGCAGCGTGACCAGCCTTAGCGAAAGTTTGTTCGGCGGGTGTGCTTTTCTGGCGAGCGTTACGATCCCCAATAGCGTCACCAACATCGGGGATGACGCGTTTGGCTCGGACAACAACCTGAACAACGTGATCATTCCCGACAGTGTGCTGAGCATAGGAAATAATGCGTTCTTCAATTGCGGGGGCTTGAGCACCATTAAAATTCCTGCCAGCGTCACCAACATAGGGATAGGACCGTTCGAGGGTTGCGGCACGATGAAAACAATTTTGGTGAACCCAAACAATCCTTCCTATAGCAGCGTGGGCGGAGTGTTGTTCAACAAAAACCAAAGCTTGCTCGTTCAATACCCGTCGGGGATCTCTGGGAGCTACGTGATTCCCGGCACGGTTAGCATCATCGGCGCTCAGGCGTTTGCCTCTTGTTCGGGCTTGAATGGTGTGACGATTCCCAACAGTGTCACAGAGATTGGCAGCTCCGCGTTTCTGCAATGTCAAAACTTAACCGGCGTGACGATTCCCAACAGCGTCACGTTAATGGATTCTCAGGCGTTCGACGGTTCCGGGCTTACCAGCATCGTTATTCCCAGCAGCATCACGGCCCTGGCCGACTCGGTATTCGACGATTGCGTGAGCCTGACCAGCGTCACGATCCCAGACAGCGTCACCAGAATAGAAGCTTATGCTTTCCAAAGCTGCTTTAATTTGACCAGCATTATTATCCCTGACAGTGTCATAATCATCGGAGAGGATGCGTTTGCCGGCTCCGGTCTTTTGAGCATTACGATTCCTGAGAATGTGGTCGCCATTGGGAATGGCGCATTCGGCGAGACACAATTAAGCAGCGCCGTAGTCCCGGACAACGTCGTCAACCTGGGAAGTTTCACGTTTGAATACTGCCCGAACCTGACCCATGCCAGCATTGGCAAAGGAGTGACGAGCATGGGGGATGCTCCTTTTTCCGGATGCCCGGGCCTGCCCGCGATCGCGGTGGATGCCTCGAATCCCTCATACACGGACCTGGGCGGGGTTGTGTTTACCAAGGGCACAAAAACTCTCGTTGAATATCCTGGAAAAATTTCGGGCAGCTATGACATCCCCGCAGGCGTTACAACCATCGCAGACTACGCATTTTCAGGCTGCAGGTTGAGCGGGGTCACGATTCCATACGGAGTCACAGGGATTGGGTATAGCGCATTTTCGGGCACGTCATTGAATAGCAGCGTGATTTTTCCCGCAACAGTAACGAGCATCGGAGACGGGGCCTTCTCGAGTTGCGCAAATCTGACGGGATTTTATTTTTATGGCAATCCACCTATGCTTGGCGGGATGTACCCGTTCTATTTTGATGGCAGTGGCGCGACAGTTTACTACCTGCCAAGCGCGGTGGGCTGGGGCTCGACGTATGGAAGCTTGCCGACGGCATTATGGAAGTCTCCCGTGCCGCCTTCGACTGTTTCGGAACTCGGCATTCAAAACGGCGGGTTTGGATTTTCCGTGGCCGGACCCAATTCTCAAAATGCCGTGGTGGAAGCCTGCACTAACCTTGTCGATGCAGATTGGCAACCAATCTTTACCAATAGCGTCGGCGGCCCTTACTTTAATTTCACCGATCCCAAATGGGGGAGTTACCGGGACCGATTCTTCCGCACCGTCTTGACAGCACCCGTCGCGTTGCCGTTGAAGTTCACCACCAATAACGGCGCGATAACCATTACGGGATATACCGGCACTGGCGACCCGCTAACCATTCCGAGCATAATCAATGGGATCCCGGTTACAAGCATCGGCCAGGGAGCGTTCCAGTACGCGCAGCTGACTAGCGTGACAATATCGGAAGGCGTTACCAACATTGGGAATTATGCGTTTAATTACTGCAACAGAATGACTGCCGCCACGATTCCCGCGAGCGTGATCACCCTCAGCGATTATGCGTTCAACGGGTGCGTCAGTTTGACTGGAATTTATTTTCAGGGCAATGCGCCTGCCCTTGGCGGACCGAACGTGTTCGGCAGCATAGACCCTACGACAGCGACGGTTTATTATTTGGCGGGGACAACGGGTTGGGACACGACTTATGGGGGATTGCCGACCGCAACGGGGCCGTAACGATCACCCTTAGAGGAGCAACCTCTTGATTTCTGCGATTGAGGCTGTGCCGGTCGTGCCGAGTTTATGAACGACAATGGATGACGCGGCGTTCGCCATTTTTAGCGCTTCTTTTAATTCCGCGCCTGCGGCAAGCGCGGTGGTCAGGTTCGCGGTGACGCAATCTCCAGCGCCGACGACGTCGATTTCTCCGCGCACGGGGATTGCGGGCAATTGTTCGACCGATCCGTCGGGACTTGCTCCGATGATTCCATTTTCTGAAAGCGTGATGAAGCAATGGTTTTTCGTTTTTCGCGCCAAGGTTGCCGCAGTTGGGCCGACTTCTTGAATTGGAACAAGCTGCTTTGATCCCGCGAGGTTTGAGAGTTCGGCCCGGTTCATTTTGAGGCAAACGGGTGGATAGCCTTTTAACGTTCGACGGCTGTCGGCCATGACGAGCAGCTTCGGATGGCTCTTCTTGACTGCGCCGATGGCTTGGAGGACCCGCCGCGTGATCACGCCGGTCTCGGGGACTTGGACCTGGTCGAGCACGATAATTGCGTGAACGCGCGAAGCGAGTTTGCGCACGGCGTCGGTAATGCGAAGCTGAACTGCCGTCGGCGTTGGAGTCCAATTTTTGAAATCCAGGCGATTTAATTCCCGGGGAATTTCGCACGGAGAGACCACGAGCGGCTTTGTGTAGGTGAACGTTCCTCTTTTGTTTGTCAAAAAAAATTCCTCAACATGAACTCCAGGCATGGAAGCCAGCGCGCGGTTCAGCTCAAAGCCTTCGCCGTCGTCTCCGGCGAATCCCACCGGATACAGTTCGCGGACGCCCAACGCGACGAGATTATTTAGAATTGTTCCCGCGCCTCCGGGTTGCGACCGGATTCGGACGACGTTGTGAACGGGAAGTCCGGTTTCGATGGAAACTTCCTTGCGGGACGGATCGATTTCCAGGTAACGGTCGAGGCAAAAATCGCCGACGACTGCAATGCGAAGTCCGCTGTAGCGGCTAGTGAGGTTTTTGAAGCGAGCGGGTGTCATGCGCCGAGGATCCGTTCCAGCAATGGCGCGGCATCGCGGTAATCGGGAATGACGATGTCGGCTCCGACTTCGAGCAATCGCCGGCGTTTCCATTCATCGAACCGGCCCGATCCATTTTGCGCTTCATCGGAAGCGACTGCGACCGCGAGGCCGCCGGCGTGTTTGGTGTTTTCGATTTCCACATAGCCGTCGCCGAAGGAAAGCAATTTCTCGCCGGGAATTGAATTTTCGCGCAGCAGCCGCTCGATGATCATTTTCTTGGAGAACTGTTTGTAATTGTCGAGCGCGCCGTAAATGTGGCCGTCAAAATATTTTGTCAAGTCGAGCAATTCGGCCTCGGCCTTGACGCGGTCTTCATCCGTCCCGCTTGCGAGCCAGAGCGAAAAGCCGCGTTCGCGCAGCATTTCCAATAATTGACGCGCGCCATGCACGAGATGATTGTCCTTGTTGGCGCCGGAACGCAGCGCTTCGGCGCGGTGCGAGATGCGGATTTCGAGGCGGCGGAGATATTCGTGCTTGTACCAAAGAGGATCGCGGGGAGTTCCGCCTCGTGCCGTGATTCGCTCGGCCAGTTGAATCATCTGGTAGATGGTTTGTTTGCCGTTGAGGCGCATGATGTCGTCCAAGCAAAGCTGGCGGCGCGCTTCTTCCGGCTCGTTGGGCAGCGGAGGTAGCATTTCGACGAACATCGGAACCATGACGGCGGGCCAGCCTTCGCGGATGAGCGAAAGCGTGCCATCGAAATCAAAGAGGACGTGTGAAATTCCCGAACGCGGCGCGAAGCCGGCCCTGAATTCGACCAACCCCGCAAACGGCGTAAAATTCATTGTCATTTATTTTGCTGATTTGACGACGCGGGGCAAGAGTCAAAGAGAACGGGAACTTCGGCAAAACTCTGGGCTGGCTCTTTCGACTGGACTTCAGGATTCATCCAACTTATCCTAAATCTTATGACAACAAACACGGAGACAGCAAATCGCGTTGAAACCTCGACCGTGACTTCCGACAAAGCTGACAGTCTGGGTTGGGCTGTGTTGGGTTGCCTCGTTGCCGGAGGGGTGGGCATCGTCAAAGCATTAAGCATGGAACGCGGAATTGATGTCTTTGCTTGCATCCTCGGTTCGCTCGCCGCTTACGGGGTGGTTTTTTACGTGTGCTTGCGAAAGCAGTAACTGTCTTCAAACCAACCTGCTTTACCATCGGTCAGTATTGCATCCATGGACTTCGCTGAGAAGATTCTGACTGCGTCAACCCTCGGACCCTGGCGCGAAAACCTTCGTCGCACAGGCCTCAAACTGGTTGTCACGAACGGCTGCTTCGATGTTCTTCATCTCGGCCATGTGACTTACCTCCAACAAGCGCGAGACCAGGGCGATGCTTTGCTGATCGGCGTCACCAGCGATGCCGGGGTGCAAGCCCTCAAAGGTCCCGGTCGCCCGCTCAACAGCCAGTTCGATCGCGCGGGAGTTTTGGCGGCTTTGGAATCGGTGGATGCGGTTTATATTTTCGCGGAAGTCGATGCGCGGTCGTTTCTCGAAGCCGTGAAGCCGGATGTCTATGCGAAGGGCGGCGACTACACGTTGGATACCATCAACCAGGACGAACGTCGGATGCTTGAAAAAATGGGCGTCCAAATCGTCCTGTTGGGAGCGGTTCCGGGGAAGTCCACCACGGCGCTCATCGGCAAAATCAACAAAACGGATGGGGTACAATATGACTTGCAAGAGGAAGCTCCCGGCGCGTTAATCGAGTCCATGCCGAGCGAATCCTTTCAGGCCAGTCGGTGGACACGGGGCAACCATTTGTTTCCAACCGTCATCGAAGTCACGGACAAATCCGTTGTGCGCCACAAGCGGTCGTGGTTTCGCAGCGATGAAATGAGCGTTGGCATTCAAAAAGTCGCCTCTGTCCACATCAAAACGGGTTTAATGTGGTCCGATATTTTGATTGAATCCACCGGCGGCACTGACCCCATCGCCAGCCACGGCCATCGAAAGGACGACGCCCGCCGCATCAAAGAATTGATCGAGACCTACCAGCAGCAGCAGCCGCCACGGTAACGCCTTCGTAACATATTTGTCACTTGGCTGCCGTTGTATGTGGCAACAACTGTGTTCAAATAGTTTCGTGAAGACTAAGATACTCGTGGTGGATGATGAACCGGATGTTCTCGATCTCGTGACCTATAATCTCGGCCAAGCCGGTTTTCAAACCGAGACTGCCGTGGACGGCGCTGATGCCTTGCGCAAAGCGCGGACAATCACGCCCGATTTGATCCTGCTGGATTTGATGCTGCCGGAAATGGATGGGTTGGAAGTGTGCAAACTTCTCCGGCGCGATTCCAAAACCAGCGACATCCCGATTATCATGTTGACCGCCCGGGCAAGTGAGTTGGACCGGATCGTTGGCTTGGAATTAGGCGCGACCGATTACGTGCCAAAGCCTTTCAGCCCGCGTGAATTAGTGCTTCGCGTCAAGCGGCGGCTCGAACAAAATAACGGCCCGCAGCCCAAGACCCAACATGTTTTTGGACCATTGCAGGTGGATACTTCACGTCACTTGGTGACTGTGAAAAGCAAACGCGTCGAGTTGACTGCGACGGAGTTCAAGTTGCTCACGCTGCTCATTCAACGCGCGGGTCATGTGCAATCCCGCGATCAATTGCTGCGCGATGTTTGGGAATACGAATCTCATATTGACACCCGCACTGTGGATACGCACATGCGTCGTCTTCGCGAGAAACTCGGTCCGGCAGCGCGCTTCCTCGATACCGTCCGCGGTGTGGGCTATCGTTTTCAATCCGCGCTGAACTAGTACAGAGAAAGGACGGCGTTTCCGCGCCGCCCAAATACTTCCAATGAGGCCCAAATTCAGGGGCATCTTCCAAGCCTATTGCTTCAGAGGCTTGATTTTTACATTGCGGAATGCAACCGCTCCGGGATGGTCGCCTTGGAAACCGATGTAACCGGTGTCCGAAACAGCAAAACCTTGCATCTTCCCAAATTTGCTCTTCTCGACGCGCTCATTGAAATCAGGGCTGTGGATGACGTATTCGAGATACTTCACGCCGTTGACCCAGTGTTCGCATTTTTGCGGTGAAATAACGATCTTCACGTGGTTCCATTGATTCGCCGGTTTGGTGGCGTCGAGCGGCTTGCCCGTTGCCGGATCGGTTGTGGGTTGATAAAGCGCGTAAAGCCATCCGCATCGCTGGGGATCCTCGGCAGTTGCATTGTCTTCCAACTGGAACTCCGGCCCGGTCGCCCAGATCGCGTTGCCTTTGTCGGTCACGTGATACATGATGCCGCTGTTCCCATCCGCTGAAATCCGGTAATCCAATTCCAATATAAACCAATCGAACTTCTGGTCGGTGCAAATGTCGCCTGCGCCGTGCGGATTGACCATCGCGTCATCCTCGATTTTCCAACCGTGTGGGACGCCTTCTTGATGGAAGCGGTGCCAGCCGTTCATCGACTTGCCGTCGAAGAGAAGCTGCCAGCCGTCTGCCTTTTCAGCGTCGGTCAGCGTATTGTTTTCTTGCGCAAAAGCGGGTAACGCAGCCATCAAGGCTAGTGTCGTCGAAGCAATAAGAGTCTTGAATAATTTCATAAGTGTGCGGTGATTCTGCCACGCCTTCCTCATCAGCAAAAGCAAATAAATCTGCCCGGGAAATTTTACGCTACAACGCTTGCCATCTACACGAGAGTGGAGCTTTGTGTGAAGAGACTGAGTTTTTTTGGCAAGACGAAGAGCGTATCTGCTGCGAATTTTCCCGAGCGAAAGAACCTCCTCTCCCCGTCCCTCTCCTCCACTTGCGTGGAAGAGAGGGAGAAGTTGGGACCGTATCAACAAGTTAAAACTTCTTTGCGACTCCATTTTGGCTTACTTTGTATCATTCATATGCGGGTGCTTGTAGTTGAAGATGACAGCAAAATCGCCTCGTTCGTGGTCAACGGCCTGAAGCAAAACGGCTTCGCCGCCGACCACGCTTCCGACGGCGAAAACGGGCTCGCCCTGGCCCGTTCAGTCAGCTACGACGCCGCAGTCATCGACATCATGCTGCCGAAGCTTGACGGACTCTCGATGCTCCGCCAGTTGCGTCAAGACCAAATTCTTACCCCGGTGCTGATCCTCAGCGCGAAGGCGAGGGTGGATGATCGCGTCAAAGGTTTGCAGGCGGGCGGGGACGATTATTTGACCAAGCCGTTCGCGTTCTCGGAATTGCTCGCGCGCGTTCAGGCGCTGATCCGCCGGGCCGCGCGAACCGCGGAGCCGACGACACTTTCGGCAGCCGGCCTTACGATGAACTTGTTGACACGCGAGGTTTCCCGCGATGAACAGGCAATTGAACTTCAATCACGCGAGTTCGCATTGTTGGAATTGTTGCTGCGGCATCCCGGTCGCGCGGTCACGAAGACGATGATCCTGGAGCAACTTTGGGATTACAGCTTTGATCCGCAGACCAATGTCGTGGATGTCCTTGTGCATCGGTTGCGGACTAAGGTGGACAAGGATTTTCCCGTCAAACTCATCCAGACCATTCGCGGAGTCGGCTATGCCCTCAAACCCGCTTGATCGCCTGACGCGAAGCTTCACGTTTCGCCTGAGCGCGGGTTACGCGGCGTTGTTTACCTTTAGCGCGGCGATTCTGGTGGGCCTGCTCTACTTTCTGCTCGCGTCGGCGCTTCAACGCAAGGACCGGGAAATCATCGAGGCGCGGCTCACGGAATGCGCGGCCGTTTACAGCAGCGGCGGATTGGGAGCGTTGCAATACCTTGTCCAGCGCAGTCGCGATTCCGCGAAGGAGAAATCCTTCTTTGTCCGTTTGTCCAACCCGCTTAATTCCGTGATATTTGTTGCGGCTCCCGATGATTGGTATCAGACCGACACCTCCGCGCTCGACCAAAGCGTCGGGCAATCGAGGCGCGAATTGCTTGTCATTCCAAAGGACGAAAAGCGGGACATCATGGTCGAGTCCATGCGACTGGGCGACGGCTCCGTGTTGCAAGTGGCCCGGAGCACGGACGACCGCAAAGCCATTCTTGAACCGTTTCGCCGAAGTTTCCTGATCGTGATGACGCCGACCCTGCTGATTGGCGTGCTGGGTGGCGCATTTTTCGCTCATCGCGTCACGAAGCCGATCCGGGAGGTCGCGGCGACGGCCCGCGCAATACTTGACACAGGAAACCTTTCCGCGCGCGTTCCCGCGAGCGCAAGGCGAACCGACCTTGAGGACATGGCTCGCCAATTTAACCGTGTTCTTGACAAGAACCAGGCGTTGATTCAGGGAATGCGCGAGGCGCTCGACAATGTCGCGCACGATCTTCGCACTCCGCTGACTCGTTTGCGCGGCACGGCGGAAGTCGCCGTGCAGGCCACCGGGGATTCGGCGGCGCGCGAGGCTTTGGCTGATTGCGTTGAGGAGACCGACCGCGTTCTGACGATGCTTACCGCGCTCATGGACATCACCGAGGCCGAGGTCGGGATGATGAAGTTGAATTTGGAAAAA
This sequence comes from Verrucomicrobiia bacterium, assembly GCA_036501665.1. Taxonomy (GTDB): domain Bacteria; phylum Verrucomicrobiota; class Verrucomicrobiia; order Limisphaerales; family Palsa-1400; genus DATAUD01. The sequence goes on along the minus strand of DASXZW010000097.1, from coordinate 10,994 downwards.
ACTTCTGTTGCGGAACTACTCAAGAGCGTCGTTGGACTGTACGAATTTGTCGCGGAGGAAAAAAAGGTTAACGTCACGATGGATTTTCCAGTCTGGTGCGAAGCAATGCTTGATGCAACCCGGATGCGCCAGGCCTTTGCAAATCTTCTTGACAACGCCATCAAATACACCCCGGAAGGCGGCAAGGTTGAAATATCAGGCTCGGTTGACCTGGGCGAAGTGATCGTGAAAATTCACGACACGGGCATGGGCATCCCGCCAGACGAACAGCCCCGAATTTGGGAACGCCTTTATCGCGGCGACAAAAGCCGTTCCCAACGCGGCCTCGGGCTTGGTTTGAGCCTCGTGAAAGCAATCATCGAAGCCCACCACGGCACCGTCTCCGTGCAAAGCCAGCCTGCCAAGGGCGCGGAATTTACCGTCAAGATTCCGCAAGGCCAGCTCCCAAGATAAGAAGGGCGATTGCAAAAATGGCGATGGCCCATTTCATTTCCGCTTTGGCGCGAAGCGGCGGTAGGCGGCGAATAATGCCCCTCCGATACCCATCAAAATGACGGGGTCTGGCTCCGGCGTGACGGTAATCGGATTGGGTGAAAACGAAATGTCGTCAAATACGTAAGCACCGTAATCCGGCGGCACCGTAAAAGTTAATTGCTCGGTCGCGCCGGCGAATGAGGGTATATTCGCACCGTATGTGGTGAAGTTTCCGTGAGTAGTCAAAGGAAAAAGAGTTAGCACATCGCTTCCTATTGAAACCTCCGGTGAGACAAAAGAAAAGGTGCCCGACTCGAAAAGGAGAGACTGCGTCCCGGAAGGTATTTGCCCGGTTTGGCTTATTGAAGCGGCCACTTGTCCACCTTGCAATAAGACGCTAAAATTACCATCAACTACTGCGCTAACTGTACCCGGATATCCATTTGCCTCAAGCGTCACTGCTGTGCCACCTAGAGACGGGTCGTTGTAATAAATCTGTGTTTGTTGAACAACCCCATAGTTGACTGTCCAATCGGGAAGCGCGTTTGCGGCGGTCACTGCATAGGGCTGTCCTGAAATTGGAACAACATTCGCCGCCTCAAAATCAAGATTCTGAAATGTCCCTTGCGCGAAGGCTCCGCAAGCTCCCATCAAAGCAAAAACGGCAATCCCCAAAACCATCCTCCGTACCGACGCCTTATCCGGGACAAACTTGTGGAGGACGAGGGCTGAAGAGAGGAGACTTCCGCGTCTGAAAGTTTTCGCAGCGCCAGGCCTTTGGCGCAGTTCTTCGTGTCCTTCGTTCCCTTGGTGTACAAATCCTGAGCGCCCGTCACAAAACTCCTCACCTGTGGTTGAGCAAGAACCGGGCGTCATCCCCAAAAGCTACGCGACGGCCCTTCAATTGTCAAGAAGAGACTTGTCACATTCTCCTTTCCTTTCGCCTTTCGTGTATGGCTGGCAACGCATTTTCCGAGGTGCGGTCATGTCAAACGCATAAAGTATGTAAAACTACCTCGGGACATTTAGTTGACTGGAACGGACGCCTCGGCGAGGTGTCCCTACCTCAAAATGTAGCGGTGTTTGCCGCTGAAAGCGGGCGAGGATTCCGCGCGCCTACGCTAGAATGTCAGCGACGACTTTGGCGGGTTCCACGCCCATCAGGCGTTGGTCGAGGCCCTGGTATTTGAATGCGAGTTTTTCCGGGTCCATCCCAAGCTGGTGCAGGATCGTCGCGTGGAGGTCGTGGATGTGGACGGGGTTTTCGACGATGTTGTAGGACATTTCGTCGGTCTGGCCATAGACGATTCCCGGCTTGACGCCGCCGCCGGCCATCCAAATCGTGAAGCAGCGCGGATGATGGTCGCGTCCGTAATCTTTTTCCTCCAGCGTTCCCTGACAGTAAATGGTGCGACCGAATTCCCCGCCCCAAATCACCAGAGTATCGTCCAACATGCCGCGTTGCTTGAGGTCCTGGATCAATCCGTAGCAACCTTGATCGACATCCTTGCATTGCGACGCCAAATCGCGCGGAAGGTTCCCGTGCTGGTCCCAGCCTCGATGGAAAATTTGCACAAAACGCACTCCGCGCTCGGCGAGACGGCGCGCCATCAACGCCGAGTTGGCAAACGTGCCGCGCACTTTTGCGTCGTCGCCGTAAAGTTCGTAGGTTTTGTCTTTTTCTCCTGAGAAATCTGTCAACTCTGGAATGCTGGCCTGCATTCGGAACGCCATTTCAAATTGTTGCGTGCGGGTTTGAATTTCCGGGTCGCCAATCGCCGCGTAAGAGCGGTCGTTGAGGGCGCTGATTCCTTCGATCATTTCATGGCGCATCTCGCGCGAGATTCCGGGCGCGTCCTTGAGGTAGAGCACCGCGTCACCCTTCGCGCGCAAATCGACTCCCGCATATTTTCCCGGCAGATAACCCGCGCCCCACAGTCGCGATGAAATGGCCTGCACATTTGAGTAAGGACTGGAGTGCGACGCATGAAGAACAACAAAGGTCGGCAAATCTTTGTTCATCGAACCGAGACCATAGGAAATCCACGAACCCATCGAGGCTTTGCCCATAATCATCGAACCGGTATAGACCAATTGATTGGCCGGTTCGTGATTGATGGCGTCGGTGTGCATCGAGCGAATGAAACAAAGGTCGCCGGCCATTTTGGCGTGGTAGGGAAGCAGCTCGCTAATCCACGCGCCGCCAGGACCGTGCTGCTCAAATTTAAAAGCCGACGGCGCCAGCGGAAATTTGTCCTGCCCGGCTGTCATGCCGGTGAGGCGTTCGCCCTGCTTCTTGAGCCAATCCTTGAGGTCTTCCTTGAAGCGTTCGCGCAAACCGGCCTTGTAATCGAAAAGGTCCAGTTGCGACGGCGCGCCGATCAGCGAAATATAAATGGCGCGTTTGGCCTTCGGCGCAATTTTCCAAAGCGCCTCCATCGACGGCGCGTCTTCCGTTGCCGCAAACGCGCGCGGCCCAATCAGCGAAGCCAGCGCGACCGACCCCAACCCCATCGCTCCTTTGCGGAAAAATTGGCGGCGTGTCAGCGAAGCGTTGATCTTGTCAACAAGCGGTATGAATTGCGGGTCGATGTTCATGGCATCATTTGGTGAGTGATTCGTCCAGGTTCAAAACTTCGCTGGAAATCAGCGTCCACGCGGCCAATTCGGCCGGATCGATTTCCTTGTCCGCGGCGGAATCTCCGACGGAGAGCAATTTTTTGGCGGCGGATGGATCGGCTTTGAAGCTGGCCAGGAAATGTTGCTCCATTTTTCGCAGCGGCTCGCGTTCTTCGGACGACATTGTCCGGCTCAGAAGCGATTCGGTTACGTCGTCAAGGCGACCGTCAAACGATTTTGAAGAACGAATCGCGCGGGCGGCAAGGTGGCGCGAGGCTTCGACGAACTGTGTGTCGTTGAGCGTGACCAGCGCCTGCAACGGAGTATCGGTGCGGTCGCGGCGCGTGCAGAATGTTTCGCGGCTGGGGGCATTGAGAATTTCCATGTTCGGCGGCGGCGCGGTCCTCTTCCAATACATGTAAAGCGAGCGACGGTAGAGCGATGGGCCGGTGTCCTGCTTGTAATTCTTCGTGTCCGATTCCTTCATCGCGACGGCTTCCCAGACGCCTTCGGGCTGGTATGATTTTACGGGCGGGCCGCCGACGGTTTTGACGAGCAGGCCGGATGCATCGAGCGCTTCGTCGCGAAGTTCTTCGGCGTCAAGACGAATGTGCGGGCCGCGCGAGTAAAGTCTGTTTTGCGGGTCCTTCTCCAATTTGAGCGGCGAGATCGTCTCGGATTGACGGTAGGTCGAGCTCATGACCATTAGCTTAGCCATGCGGCGGAAGTTCCAATCGGAATCCATGAAATCGACGGCGAGCCAGTCCAGCAAATCCTGGTTCGACGGACGCGCGCCCATGACGCCGAAATCTGACGTCGTTTCCACAATTCCCAAACCGAAAATCTGCGACCAGAGCCGGTTCATCGTGACGCGCGCAATCAGCGGATTATTGCGCGAGGTGATCCAACGCGCGAGGCCGAGCCGATCATGCGGCGCATCAGGCGACATCGGCGGAAGGGCGGAGGGAGTCGTGGCGGGGACTTCATCGCCGACGCTCGTGTAACTTCCGCGAATGAGAACATGGGCGATCGGTTTGGAATCGGACTTTTCTCCCATGACAAGAGTTGTCGCGCCGCGTTTGTGGATTTCGTCGGATTGCGTTTCAAGTTTGGCAAGCTTTGCGGCCAATCTTTGACTGGGTCGGTCGTAGGCGGTGCGCCAGACTTTTTCGAGATACCCGGTTTTTCCACCGGCGGGAAAGCGGACCAACCCGGCGAGCGCCAGTTTTGCGACGTCTTCCTTTTCAAGGGCTTTGTTGTAGAACTGGAAATCCTGAAGGAAGACGCGTCCGCCAGAGAGCGAATCGGCGGGGCCATTTGTGCCGGTGCGCGCGCCGAGGCGGAGGGGGACATCTGCGACGATGTTGGGGCCGAGTTTGTTTTCATCGACGTTGACCCGGGCTTTCATGCCATCCACGTACAGGGTGATGGCGTCAGCGCCTTCGAGCTTGCCATCGAAAACAGCCATGACGTGGTGCCATTGACCGGATTCCAATCTGTCTCGGGCGGTGATTTTGAGGGCCTTGTCGGGATATTCGTCAACTATATGGATTGTCGGGCGGCCTTCGGAAAGAAAGAGGTCCCAGCCGCGGAATTTCTTGTCGGTGTCCATCCGCGAAATGACCGCGCCGCTGGGCTTGTCTTCGATATAAATGAAGGCCCCGTAGCTGACCGCGCCGTGGCGAGCGATGATCGGCGAGGCATTCTTGACAATTGCGCCGTTGGTGAGAAGCGGCGCGGGACCGTAAGGGCCGGGCTTTTGTTCATTGACGCTGCTGGTCCATGCGAGCTTTGTTCCGTGTTCTTCGCCAGAGTAAGGGCCATCGGCCTCCATCAACGGGAGCGAGAGCGAAGGTTCGGCAGAAATGGCCTTGGCAAAGGGGTTCGCCTTTGCCTCATCCATCCAATTGGTGAACAGCGGGGCGGCTTCGACGTTGCGGGCCTCGATGGCCTTTTTGGCGGCGGCGATTTCGGGCTGTAATTTTTTCCAGGGCAGGATGTCTTTTTGCGCCGGGAGGAAAATCATTGGGGCGTCGTTCCCGGTGGGGCCGTCCAGGATGGCGCTGGTGTTGTTGCGGAAAAACGCCGTGAACGAATAGAAATCTTTCGTGGTGATGGGATCGAATTTATGATCGTGGCAGGTCGCGCAACCAAGGGTCAAGCCGAGCCAGACCGCTGCGGTGGTATCGACGCGGTCCTTGGCGTAGATCGCGGCGTACTCGTCGGGAATCGCGCCGCCTTCGCTGGTCGTTTCGAGGAGGCGATTGTAGCCGGAAGCGATTTGTTGTTGTTGCGTGGCGGCGGGGAGCATGTCGCCTGCGAGTTGTTCCACGGTAAATTCATCGAAACGCATGTTTGACTTGTAGGCGTTGATGACCCAATCGCGAAAGGGCCAGATGGTGCGGGCGAAGTCAAGGTGAATTCCCTGGGTGTCGGCGTAGCGGACGGCGTCCAGCCAAAGGCGCGTGAAGTGTTCGGCGCCCGCGTCGCTGGCCAGCATCCGATCGACGGCCTGTTCGTAGGCATCATCAGGAGATTTTGCGTGGATGAATTTTTCCAGCTCCTGCGGATCGGGCGGCAGACCTGTCAAATCGAAACTCAACCGGCGATAGAGCCGCGCCTTGCCTGCCTCGGGATTGGGCGCAAGGCCGTTTTGGGCCAGCTTTCGCGCGACGAAGTTATCTATTGGATTGCGCGCCCAGTTTGATTCGTTTGTGGGCACGGCGGCTTTGACGGGGGGGATCAGGGACCAATGTTTTTCGTATTTGCCGCCTTGCTTGATCCATTCTTTGATGAGCGAAATCTCATCCGCGCTCAGAGGTTTTTGCTCGGAAGCGGGCGGCATGACATCGTCGTCGGTGGCGGTGATGCGGCGGACAAGTTCCGAGGCGTCAGGGTCGCCTTTGACGATCACGGGCTTTCCGCTGTCGCGGTTTTTGTAGGCGAAATCGCCGCGATCGAGGCGCAACGGCTCTTTCTTGGGCTTGCGCGACGCGGAATCCGGTCCGTGGCAGCGAAAGCAATGCTCGGAGAGGAGCGGGCCGATTTGGTTGTTATATGAAATGGGATCGGCGGCGGCAGCCGAGGGAGACTGCGCCGAGATCAAGGCCGCCAAAAGCGGGGCGAGTACGAGAAATTTTCTGCGGCGGGGGCCGTTCATTTTCAATTCGGATGTGCTTAAGCAAATAAAGCTAAACAACGATGTTACGGTTGCACCAGTCATAGACGCATGATTGGCTGATTATATTCGGAAAAAATAGCCCATGTCACCTCGGAAAATGCAATGGGCGGCGATGCAGCCGAGCCAAGCCCCAAGTCGTTTTCAGTGGTATGCGTCATATTAATTTCATATTATCATTTCATGTTAGCCGAAGCCGTTTTGGGAGCATCCAAGCACAGGCGTCAAGAGGACCTTGGACAATTCCTCACTCCAGTGCCTGTCGCTGATTTCATGGCTTCGTTATTTGCACCGTTTCCTGAAGTCACGCGCCTTCTCGACGCTGGAGCGGGAGCGGGGTCACTTACAGCAGCGTTTGTCGCGCGACTTTGCAAAGAGCGCGGGAACGTTCGCAGGATTGAAGCGACCCTATACGAGATTGACCCGATGATTTTGGAATCGCTTGCCGACAAGATGCGAGATTGCGAGCGAATTTGTGAAGGAGCAGGCATCCACTTTAGTTTTACCATTCATGAGGCCGACTTTATCCAGGAAATGTCAGTCCATTTGGCCGAAGACCTCTTTTGCGCCAAGCCGCCGATGTTCGATGCTGCGATTGTAAATCCGCCCTATCGAAAAATCGGGACCAATTCCGTCGAAAGGCGCAGCCTCCGTCAAGCAGGGGTCGAGACAAGCAATCTTTATGCAGGGTTTATAGCGTTGATTCAGCGTTTGCTCGTTCCAGGAGGCCAGCTCGTCGGGATTACGCCCAGGAGTTTCTGTAACGGACCTTATTTTCGATCCTTCCGCGAGAGTTTCCTGGCCAACCTTGAACTTCGCAGGATTCATGTTTTTGAATCCCGCCAAACTACGTTCCAAGACGACAATGTCTTGCAGGAAAACATCGTTTTTCATGTCACCAAGGGGCAGAAACAGCCAAGCGAAGTAACTATTTCAAGCAGTAGCGGAGCGCGCGAGGGTCGTGCTGCCCAACGAGTTGTTCCTTTTTCAGAAGTCGTCCATAAACACGACAAGGAAAAGTTCATCCATATTCCGTCAGCATCAAGCCACATCCACGCCAAGAAAACGATGGACCGCCTGGACACGAGACTGGCCGCGCTGGGCCTTACTGTTTCAACCGGACCCGTGGTGGATTTCCGCCTTAAAGAATCCATACGTCAGCAGCCAGAAAAAGGGACTGTGCCTTTGCTCTATCCGTGCCATTTTAATGGAGGCTTCGTTCATTGGCCCAAGCTCAACGCTCGCAAACCCAATGCCATTTTAGATACGACCGAGACCCGACGCTGGCTCGTTAAATCCGGCATCTTTTTGCTGACCAAACGTTTCACATCCAAAGAAGAACGTCGGCGTTTAGTTGCTTGTTTAGTCGATCCCAAGCGATTGGACGCGGACACTCAATGGTTAGGCATCGAAAATCATCTTAATTATTTTCATCAGAATGGGCGCGGACTGGAGGAGCGTCTTGCATCCGGGCTTTTCGCGTTTCTCAATTCAACGCTTGTTGACCAGTATTTCCGTCGTTTCAGCGGGCACACACAGGTAAATGCATCGGATCTGCGAAAATTGCCTTATCCCGATCAAGTAACACTAGAATCAATGGGCGCTGAAATGAAACAGCTTAAACCGACACAGGAAGGGATTGACCAGCTTGTGGAGAAATATTTGAATGCCCGCTGAGCGATCCAATCGTTTGACGCGAGCCAGAAAGCAACGGTTGTCCGAGGCTATCGAAGTTCTAACTGCTTTGGAATTTGGTCCCAAGCAAAGGAACGAAACAGCCGCTTACACGTTGCTGGCCTTGCTTGACCTGCGAGCCGAACTTCCGTGGGCAGACGCGCAAGCGCCCTTATGCGGGATCACTCCAATTATTGATTTCGTGGCGAATGCTTACGAAGTGAGCTACGCTCCGAATACTCGCGAAACCATCCGTGATGATGCGGTAAAGTTTTTTGTAGAGGCTGGGCTGCTGTTGCGGAATCCAGACGACCCGAAGAGGCCAACAAACAGCGGCAGAACAGTTTACCAGATCGAACCGGCGGCCCTTTCCATGCTTCGTCAGGTTGGGACGACCAAATGGTCGTCCTCTCTGAAAACATATCTGGCCAGCAGGGAGGCCATCAAAAATGAAATTGACAGGAAACGGACGCTTGCGCGGGTGCCGGTAACACTTCCGAACGGATCGCAGGTCGCCCTATCACCGGGAGGACAAAACCCTCTCATTAAAGCAATCATCGAACATTTTTGTCCCGTCTTTGCCCCGGGCGGCGTTGTCGTCTACATAGGTGACACGGAAAACAAATTTGTCCATCTGGAGGCCGAACATTTAGCGAAACTTGGCGTGTCTTTGAATTCCGCAGCAAAAATACCGGACGTTATTGTTCATTATACCGCCAAGAATTGGCTTTTATTGATTGAAGCTGTCACCAGCGCAGGACTAGTGGATGGAAAGCGGCGCAAGGAACTTAAAGAGCTGTTTACAGGATGCAAAGCAGGTTTGGTTTTTGTAACTGCTTTTGAAAATCGCCGGACGATGCAAAATTTCCTGGCGCAAATTGCATGGGAATCTGAGGTATGGATTGCGGAGGACCCGGACCACATGATTCATTTTAATGGCGAACGATTTCTTGGCCCTTACCCGGACGTACTGCCAAAGTAAAGCAACGCAATCGCGCAATGCTCGGGGACAATCAAGGCGCGCCTTGACCCGGTCATCTGCATTTCTTGGTTGGCGGAACTATTGTGAGGTTCCATTCAATCAGCGAATTTTGATTTCCTTTTCGAACTTTGAATCCGGCGTCGCCGCCGGTGATTCGAGTGATAAGGAAGGGCGCATTCCTTTTATTTGCGCGGGATACGGAACGCCCGTAAGCTTGCGCGGAGATGCGTTCCGGGGGATGATGGCGGGGCGCGGTCCAATATTATTTTTGATGCAGGATTATCCAAAACATTACTGCGGAGTCTTTGGCGTCTTCGGGCATCCGAATGCGGCGGAGCTGACTTATTACGGGCTTTACGCGCTGCAGCATCGCGGCCAGGAAAGCGCCGGCATCGTCTCTTGCAATGGGCGGCAATTTTACGAGCACAAGCGGATGGGCCTGGTTTCCCAGATTTTCGACGCGGAGGTGCTCGCAACGCTGAACGGTCACATGGCCGTGGGGCACACGCGCTACTCGACGACCGGCTCGTCGCATTTGCGCAACGCGCAACCGCTCGTCGGGGAAAGCAAACGGGGGCAAATCGCGGTGGCGCACAATGGGAATCTGACCAACGCGATCGCGCTCCGGGAAGAGTTGGAGGAGAACGGGGCGATTTTCACCACGACCGTTGATAGCGAAATTGTCCTGCATCTGCTCTCGCAACCTTCCACGAGCAATGAAAGCAATCTGCTGCAAGCGGTGCGGCGGCTTGAAGGGGCTTATTCGCTGGTGATCATGACGGAGCGGGAGTTGATCGGGATTCGCGATCCGTTTGGGTTTCGTCCGCTGTGCCTTGGGCGGCTGAATGACGGGTGGGTGCTGGCGAGCGAGACGTGCGCGCTGGATTTGATTTCGGCGAAGTTCGAGCGGGACATCGAACCGGGAGAAGTTGTAATTATTGACAAGAATGGGCCGCGATTCCTGCAGGCGTTTCCGGCGCACACGCAGCGGGCGTTCTGCATTTTTGAATACGTTTATTTCGCGCGCCCGGACAGCAACATCGCGAACCGGAACGTTTACAAGGTGCGCGTGGAGATGGGGCGGGAATTGGCGCGGGAAAATCCGATCGAGGCGGACCTCGTCGTGCCGGTGCCGGACAGCGGGAATTGCGCGGCGCTGGGGTATTCGCTGGAATCGGGCGTGTCTTACGAGATGGCGTTTGTGCGCAACCATTATGTGGGGCGCAGTTTTTTGCAGCCGTCGCAGTTGATCCGCGATTTTAATGTGCGGGTGAAATTGAACCTGATCACGGAGCTGGTGAAAGGGAAGCGCGTGATTGTGGTGGACGACTCGATTGTCCGCGGGACGACGTGCAAGGCGCGTGTCAATAATTTAAAAGAGGCCGGGGCGAAGGAAGTTCACGTGCTGGTGAGCTGTCCGCCGCACATGAACCCGTGCATGTATGGAATCGATTTTCCCGACCGCAGCAAATTGATGGCGGCGAACCATAGTATTGACGAAATCCGCAAGTATTTGAACGCGGATTCGCTCGCTTATTTGTCGCAGGAAGGGATGGTTCGGGCGACGGGGCTTCCGCGCGAATCATTTTGCATGGCATGTTATGATGGGAAGTATCCGGTGGCTTACGATCCTCAGGTGGACAAGCATATTATTGAACGTCGGCGCGCGCGTGTTGAAGGGTTGACGGAGGGGCTTGAGCAGGAGCGGATGCAGATCAAGCTCTTGTAAGGAGGCAGGGCGAAGTTGCTTCGCTCAGATTAAAAAAAGAAGGCGGCGCTGCCGAGGCCGTCTCAAAAGGTTTGCCATGGGGATGAACATGGAACGGGCGGTTTAATTGGGGCCATGTTGTGCCTCCAAAATAGAGAACCAATCATTGCCAAACAGCGGGGCGCAATCGGCCGGGAGCCGGTTTTTCCGGCGGGCCACCGCCGCCATCGCGTTTTTAAGCGGCCCAACCGTTCCGGTTTTCCATCGTTGGCAGAGCGCTCTCAGGTTCAAAGTCGCGCACAAGAGCGACCATTGGGTCCGCACATTTTCCAAACCCCACACCGTCCATCGACGAAAGC
>DASXZW010000096.1:0-145123 GCA_036501665.1 Verrucomicrobiia bacterium | reverse complement strand
GCCGCTGGGCGTCAGATTGAAAACAGTCCCCTGCCCGCTTGTTCCACCTTGCGCGGTCACGCCGTAGAGACTGCCATCGCTGCCGGCCAGCAAACTGCTTTGAGGACCTGCGCCGTTATTAAGACCGCCAAAGGAAACGACTGTCGATAACTGCCCGCTGGAATTCAGTCTATACACCGTCCCCAATTCATTGGCCCCTCCATATTCGGTCGTCCCATACAAATTGCCATCCCCGCCCAACGCCAGCCCCGCCACAGGATGCCCTCCGTCAAAACCCCCAAACGCATATTCTATTGTCACTGGCCGAGAGACAGGGAGTTGAGGATTCGGCGGCGGGGGAACTTGGATGACGCTCATGTTGTCGAGCGCAAACTCAGTTCCAGCACCCTCGTATCCGGGATGAGGAGTTCCACCGAACGCGATGAATCTTACGGATGTCACGTCCATGAAGTTGAATGTGATCAGCGTTGGAGATGTGGCGCTCAGCGTGTAAGAGTTGTCGTAATTCAACGCGGAGCCTTTGTAACCCTGCACTTCAATCTGCAAATTATCATTCCAAGCTGCTGTCAAGTATGTGGATAAGAGGTTGAAACTTGTGGACGAACTTATCCCGGCGTTCGCGCCGCCGAAATTATAGGCGACGTTGTTGGTGGAAACTGTGCCAGGCAGAAAGCCGTTTGGGGCGTCAAAGTTTGAGGCTGTCGCGCAATAAAAACCGTCCCATTTGAGACCGAAGTAGCCGTTTGGCACGGGCGCGCCGAGTTTCGGGAGCTTGTCAAATGTAATAAGTCCGGGAACGCCCGCGATTACCGTCAGCGAAACGTTGGTTGTGATGACGGAACCAAAGCCATTGCTGATGAGGCAACTGAACACGCTTCCAGAGTTTGAAAGTTGGAGCGGATCAGTGGTGTAGATGTATTGTGTCGCGCCGGGAATGGGAACGCCATCGCGCTGCCAAGCATAATTCAAAGGAGTGGAACTGGAGGCGGAGACAGAAAATGCCGCCGTGTTGCCAACGAGCGCGGTGAGACTTACGGGTTGGGAAATAATGACGGGCGGCTGGGGAGGAACCGTTGCCGCGATGCGAAACACCGCGCCGTTGCCGCTGGAAATCTGGCCGTCGAAACCAATGCCGCCAAAAACGACCGTGCCATAAAAGTTTCCGTCAACGGCCTGCATCAACCCCGCGTTGGGTGAAGCGCCATCGGTTCCCTGGAAAGAATAGAGGTTGGTGACGATCCCGTTTGTCGTCATGGAAAAAACCGTGCCATCGTTGTGCGCCCCGCCCCGGCTGGTGGTTCCGTAAAAGTTACCGTCAGCGCCCTGCACAAGATCGCAATGGGGATCCGCGCCATTTGTGCCGTCAAACAGAAACATTGTTGTCAAAGAGCCGTTGGTCGTGATCTTGAAGAGGGTGCCGAAATTGCTGATCCCGCCGGAGGTTGTGGTCCCGTAAAAACCGCCGTCTCCCGATGGGATCAATGCTCCCTCCGGGGCAGCGCCGTTGGTCTGGTCGAAAGCGAACAAGGAGGTGAGAGCGCCATCGGGTGTTATTTGGAAGACGGTGCCGGAGGAACTTGTTCCGCCAAAGGCGGTCGTGCCGTAGAAAATGCCGCCGGGACCCTGGACGAGCGCGCTTTCGGGATTTGCGCCATCGGCATTGTTGAACGAATGCAATGTCGTGAGTTTGCCAGCTGGAGTTAATTTGAACACGGTGCCCAATTGGGAAGCGCCGCCGGCAAAAGTGGTGCCGTAGAAGTTTCCGTCAGCGCCCTGCACAAGTGTGCTGGTCGGCTCCGATCCATCGGTACCGGCGAAGGAATAAACGACGGTCAGATCGCCGTCAGCGGTCATGCGGAACACTGTGCCGCTGCCAGTTGATCCACCTGAAGCGGTTGTGCCGTAGTAGTAGCCATCGGCGGCTTTCAGCAGCGCGCCCAGCGGGCTTTCTCCAGTCAAGTAATAATTGAACGAGGCGAGCTGGGAAAGGACGCCGTTGGTGGTCACTTTGAAGACTGAGCCGTTTCCATTGACGCCTCCGTACTCGGTCGTGCCGTAGAGATTTCCGTCGGCATCGGAAATCAACGTTGACGAGGGGTAGCCGCCGTCCGAACCGTGGAATGCGGTCAAAATTCCGGACGGGCCGACGACGATAATTTGGGCGTTGGAGGTCAGAACCGCGCCATAGGCGTTGCTGACGAGGCAACTGTATTGATCGCCAGAGTTTGTCAATAATACGTTATCAGCGGTGTAGGAGGATTGGGTCGCCCCGGCGATTGGGGAACCGTTGCGTTGCCACGTGTAGCTCAGCGGCGCTGCGCCTCCGACATTGACGGTGAAGGAAGGATTGCTGCTGACAGGGACGATCTGGTTTTGCGGCTGCGTTATGATTGACGGAAGAGAGGGCGCAGCCGCAGTTCCAACGCGGAAGACGACGCCATCGCCGCTTTGGAAGTAGCCGTTGAAACCGACGCCGCCGTATGGGGTTGCGCCGTATAAATTGCCGTCGGTTCCGAGCATCAGGCCGGCTTGAGGAGCGAGGCCGTTTGTGTTTTCGAGAGAAACCAGCGACGTAAATACTCCGTTGGTTGTGACGCGGAAAATAACGCCGCTGCCCAGTGTTCCATTGAAGGAATCGGATAGAAATGTTCCGCCGCCGGTGGTTGTGCCGTACATCGCGCCGTCAGCGCCGAGAGTCAATGCCGACGCGGGATAGCCGCCTGTCGTATAAAAATTAAGGGATGTCACGGTGGATACGACGCCGCTGGTGGTGACGCTGAAGATTGTTCCGAAGTCGGAGGATCCGCCGAATTGCGAGACGCCGTAGAAATTTCCATCAGGACCGTACACGAGGCCGTGGAGATAGGCGTTGAAGCCGGTGACTGAAGCGAGGGTGGTCAGCGCGCCTGTGTTTGACACGACGAAGACGGTGCCAACGTTGAATTGGCCGCCGAAAGTTGTCGTGCCATAGAAGTTGCCGTCGCCAATCTGAACCAGAGGACTATAAGGGCCGGCGCCATTTGTGCCGTTGAAGGAGTCCAACACGGTTATAACGCCGTTGGTTGTTGCGCTGAAGATGGTTCCCTGATTGAAAGGTCCTCCGACTGGGGTGACGCCGTAAAAATTGCCGTCAGCAGACTGTATCAACGCTGAATTTGGATTTGCGCCGGTGACGTTGGAATTGAAGGAGGCCAGCGTTGTCAGCGCGCCGCCAGGCGTGATGCTGAAGATGGTGCCGGCGTCATTTGTGCCGCCGTTGAGGGTTGTGCCGTAAAGATTGCCGTCCGCGCCCTGCGTGAGCGCGGCAACGGGGTTTGCGCCGTCGGAATTGCCGAAGGAATAAAGGGTGGTCAGCGCGCCGTTGGTGGTCATGCTGAAGATTGTGCCGTTGCCGAAAAGGCCGCCGTATTCGGTTGTGCCGTATAAATTCCCGTCAGCGCCCTGTGTCAGAGCAGACTCCGGGCGGCCACCGTCAATGCCGTTGAAGGAATACAACAGCGCAAGGGAGGCGGGCGGCGCCGGTGGCGGATTCGGAGTCAAATATACGTTGACATTATCCATCGCGAACTGGGTGCCTGCGCCAACATAGCCCGGATGCGGAGAGCCACCGGACGAAAAGAAGTTCACGGAAGTGACACCGAAGTAATTAAAGCGGATGAGCGTGGGCGCAGTTGCGCTCAAAATGTACTTGTTATCGTAAAGCATCGTCGAGCCGTTGTATGCCTGCACTTCGACCTGGAGGTTGTCGTTCCAGGCGGCTGTCAAGTAAGCGGAGAACAGGGCGAAGGGCGAAGAGGAACTGATGCTGGCGGGAGCGCCGCTGGAGTTGTAGGCCACTTTCGCAGGGGAAACAATTCCAGCGCCGTAGCCGCTCGTGTGGTTTGCAATGCCGTTGAGATAACCAAAATTGGTCCAATTGAGATTGTCGTAGCCCGGTGGAATGGGCACGAGCCTGTACGGCAAATCGTCGAAAGTAACCAACTCATCTTGGCCGGATAGAATGGTCAACTGAGCGTTGGAACTGACGGTGGAACCGAGTGCGTTAGTGACGAGAACATCGTAAGCGCCAGCCTGGCTTGGGTCCAAATTGTCCAACATCAACGTGGCGTTCGTAGCATCAACAATATTCGCGCCATTAAACTGCCATTGATAAGACAAGGGAAATTGGCCCGATGAGAGGACGTTGAACGAGGCATTGCCGCCCTGAATGGCGACGAGACTGGCGGGTTGAGCGGCGATGTAAGGCGGGCCGGCGGCATCGGCGAGCGCGACGACTTGAACGTCATCGAGGCCGAGGAAGCCTTGATCGTCGCGAAAACCGAGTTGAAGAGTTGTGAAGGAATTCGTGGCGGTGACATCGAGTTGAATATTGGTCCAGCCGATGGCGGGAATATTATTTTGATCGAAAACGATGGAGTCGTTCCATTGCACTTGAAATTCATTCGGGGTGATTCCGTCAGGGCTGTCGAGCCAGAGAGAAATCAGGTAAGGCTGCCCGGCGACTGTGGGGAAGGTTTGCGTGAGGTAATTCAGCGAGCCGGGGGATTCCAGGAGCACGCCGAAATTGCCGGAATGGACGGCTGCAGGAGTCGATCTGACAGCGGCTGAGGATGGGTTTCCGATTTCAATCCAGGGGGACAGGCTGCCGGTTTCAAATCCGCCGTTTTGAATCAATTGACTGTCGGGCACGATTACCTGGACATCGAGCGTGACCGGCGCGCTCGTCACGGTGTCGATGGAATTGGCGACTATGACTGAGTAGGTTCCTATGTTGACAGAAGATGCCCCTGAAATAGTGAGGGTTGGCGTCTGCGTTCCTGATATGCCCGCGCCGTCGAGAAGGTTTGCGCCGTTTTGTTGCCACTGATAGGAGAAGGGCAATGTGCCGTCCGCGGCGACTGAGAAATGAACCGTTGCGCCCACGAAAACGTTCTGGCTGACGGGTTGCTGCACAATCACCGGGCCGGATGGGTTGACAGTCAAGGCTGCAACCGCGCTTGTCGCTGAACCGGCGACGTTGCTGGCGACCAGCGAATAATTACCGGCATCGGCGGGTGAGACGTTGCTGATTGTCAGGGTGCTGGTGGCGAGGCCGTAGATGTTTCCCGGTTCGGACAGAGTGAATCTGGAACCGCTGATCCGCGCGTTGGGGAGGATGTTGGTTCCGTTGAATTGCCATTGCACGGTGAGGGGCAAGCCGCCGGAGGCAATCGCGGTGAAGGTTGCGGTCATGCCGCCAATGACTGAGACATCCGAGGGCTGGGAGAGGATTGTGGGGGGTTTTAGAATTGACAAGGTGACGGAACGGCTTTGGATGGCGCCGTCGGTCAGGTTCGTGAACCAAATTGTGTCGCTGTAAATTCCCGGGAGCAGATTGTATGCAGCGGGATTTAAACTTGCGACGATGGTTGCGGCGGGACCGCCTGGGATTAATGTTCCGCCGGCGTCGGAGAGATTCAGCCAAGACGAGATGTTGGCGAGGGTCCAGGAGAAGGGCAAACTTCCGGTGTTGGTCAGCGTGTAAATTTGGGATGAGGGAACGAGCGGGCCGCCGACCATTCCGCCGGGAGTCCAGGTTGGCGAAGGCGAGATTTGCAGGGAATCAAGCGCGAGCAGATTGAGGAGATTGCTGCCGGTCGGCGTGCCCCAGCCGGTGCAAAGATCGTAGCCGGGAACTGCGAAGAAGCGCGAGGGGCTTTGGCTCCAGGCATTGTTGCCGGTGGTGACGTCGTGGAAGCAATTGGTGTAGTTTTGACTTTCGCCAAGGGCGTAGAGGGCGGGATTGAGGAAGCCGAGCGTTGGGCGGCCGTGGGCGGCGGCTTGTTGATTCGCCAACGCGGCGAACGCAGCCCACAGCGGCGCGGCGCAACTCGTGCCGCCGACGCTTTGAGGGACGCCAAAATTTGCGATCACATAAACATTGTCTGCGACTGCCGCGACGTCGGGGACATTTCGAGCGGTTGTCGAACCTTGGTTGCCCGACATGTCCACGCCGAGTTGCCACGAGGGAATTGAATAATGTCCGCTGATACCGCCTCCGGTCCCCTGCCCGTCGAAGTCAGCCCCGTATTCCACGTCCCAATTCCAGGCGGTTTCTGAAACCCACGCGCCGGCAGGTCCGGTCGTAGTCAGGGTGGTGCCGCCAACGATCGTGATGTTCGGGTCGTCGCAGGGCGTCGCAACGTTGCCCAGCCAGGCGTCGGTGTCTCCCGACGCGTTGAAATACGATTCTCCCTGCGCGGCAAATTGTTGAAAAATCTGTTCGGTCGCCGGATCGATATTAAAAATCCAGGAGGAACTGATTTGGTTCGCCGAGGCGTCTGAGGCGATTCGATTCAGAATATCGTCCCCCAGAAGGCCTTCATAGACAATCAAAGAAGAAAGCCTGGGCGCCATGCTGATGGCCATTTCGATATCAAGGGAAACCTCCAGGTTGTTTTTTCCCGGAACGCCGTTTACGGAATCGAGATAGACATTCGTCAGCGAAGCGTGGGGCAAACCGGCGACTGTGACGTAATTGGAAATGTCATTCGGGTAATAGCCATCGAATTCGAGCAAAGCGAGCGATTGGCCGGCGCCATCCAGCGCCAGGCCGGGAGCGTACGCCGACCGGAAGTCGATTCCCACCAATGTGCCGCCGGGGCCGGAACCTGTGGCCAGCGCAGCGGCCGGGTGAGCCTCGGGCATTCTCACCAAATTTGCGGGATGGGGTTCAAGGTAATCATCCAATCCGCTGATGTGAAGAATGGGCGTTGCGAGGTCGAGGGACGGCTCAGCGTCCGGCGCAAAGAAAAGGCGTTTTTCCTTTGGATGTGGAAAGGTCCGCAATTTGAGGTGCAGCGCTTTCTCAATGTTTGACACTGAAGCGGCCACATCCAGCAAGGCGCGGTTTGAATACGTTCCGGTCACTCGAAGCCCGCGCGACCTGGCAAACAAAGCGACGGCCTGATAATTCGATTCTGTGGGCGCGAACGCTTCGGCAAATTGTGCGGGAGTCAGGTAATGGTGGAAGTCAGGGCTGGCTGGATTGTAGATTCGTTGCAAAAGGTTCGTCAGCGCTTCCCGATTCCGCAGCGGCAAACCGATTGCGAGGTGGAGTTCCCGTTCCGGCTCAAGCTGGCCGGACGGTTTGAGTTTTGAGACCGCCGCCGGAACGTGGCCGCGCAATGATTGGGTATGAACGGGTTGCGAAAACGCGGTCAATTGGAGGCAGAAAAACAACAATACCCAGAGACGGAACTTCATCGCGTCCGTCGTTGTATGCATTGGAATAACCGCAGTCTTGAAGATAGGAAGCCATCTTAAAGAAAGCGCTATTGGAAGCAAGATTTTTTTGGCCACAAATCGATCAAAAGACCAATGTAAATATCGGTTTCCTTTGGTTCTGCCTTGACCGGAAAACGCGCGGAGTGTTGTATCGTCAATCACGACTCAGCACGAGTGATTATAACTATCCCGAACACAAAAGGAGTGTCTTTATGAATTTGATGAAAGCTCCAGCCACATTTTCATTTCCATTTGCGATTCGCGCCACGCGCGCGCTCCTTTCCGCGCTGCTGACGCTGGCCCTGTTCCACGACGCACCGCGAACATTTGGCCAGGGGACGGCGTTTACTTATCAAGGAGGGTTGAACGAAGGCTCCGCGCCTGCGAACGGCTCCTTCGATTTTGTGTTTTCCCTCTATAACGACCCATTGGCGGGAAGCCAGATCGGCGTCAGCCGGACCAATCTTGCCCTGGCGGTCAGCGATGGGTTGTTCACGACGACGCTGGATTTCACTGGCGCTCCCTGGAATGGGCAGGCGCTTTGGCTCCAGGTTCTTATGCGGACTAATGGAATGGGGGCTTTTTCCGTTTTAACGCCGCGACAGGCGTTTACATCAACCCCGTATGCCATTCAGTCGTTGAACGCGGCGACTGCGGGCAGCGCCAGTTCTGTGGCAGCGACGAATCTGAGCGGGACTGTTCCTGTTCAGGCGCTGCCGAACATCCCGCTTTCCGGAGATGTTACTGGAATGCAGGCTGCGACTGTGGTGGCGAGGGTTGGCGGGCAATCTGCGACCAACATAGCCAACGCCGTGATTGCCGCGAATGCAGCGTCCACAACAAACGTGCCCGGAACCATTGTGTTGCGAGATAATTCGGGAAATTTTAACGCGGGGTCAATCTCGGTCACTTCCATTTCCGGCAACGGAAGCGGGTTGATTTTCCTGAACCCGGCAAGTCTTTTTCCGGGAACAGCCGCCATAAACATTTCTGGCAACGCCTCCACCGCCAAAGATTTCACGGACTCGCTCGTGGGGGATGTGATTGGAATTCAGTCGGCGACGGTTGTGGCGAGCGTGGGCGGGCAGTCTTCGAGCAATATTGCCAGCGGCGTTGTCGCGGCAAATTCTGCGACGAGCGCGGACGAACCGGGAACGATCGTTTTGCGCGACGGTTCGGGGAATTTTGCGGCTGGGGCGATTTTCGCATCTTCGCTTGCAGGAGACGGCGGGGCGTTGACCAATTTGAATCCGGCGAGTCTCGTTGGCGGGACTGCGGGCATAAATATTTCCGGGAGCGCGTCCAATGTGACGGGGAACATCGCGGATTTTCAGCTTTCGACGAATGTGGCGTTGTTGAATGGGTCGAATTTGTTTTCGGGAATTATCGACGCAACGAACGCGGGGAATGTTTTCATCGGAACTTTCTCAGGAAGTTTGAGCGGCAACGCCCAGACAGCAAATGATTTTACGGGCTCTCTCGCCGGGGATGTGATTGGAATTCAGTCGTCGACAATTGTGACGAATGTAGGCGGGCAGTCGTCCATCAATATTGCCAATGGAGTTGTCGCGGCAAATTCTGCGACGAGCGCGGACTTGCCGGGGACAATTGTCCTGCGCGATGCGTCGGGGAATTTTGCGGCGGGGGCGATTTTTGCTTCTTCGCTTGCGGGAGACGGCGGGGCATTGACCAATTTGAATCCAGCAAATTTAATCGGCGGAACTGCGGCGATTAATATTTCTGGCAGCGCGGCCAGTGTGTCGGGAGGCATCGCGGATTCTCAGCTTTCGACGAATGTGCCGCAGTTGAATGGGACAAATCTGTTTGCCGGAACGAATGTGTTCGCGGGTGTAACGGTTGCGACGAATGGGAACAACGTTTTTTCTGGAGCATTCATTGGCAGCTTGAGCGGAAACGCCTTGACGGCCACGAGCGCGACGCAAGCCAATACAGCGATCACCGCGAATAATTTCAGCGGGTCGCTGCTTGGGCAGGTTGTGGGAACGCAGGGGGCAACGACGGTTGTCACGGTCGGGGGACAATCGGCGACAAGCGTGGCCAGCGGAGCGAGCGCGGCGAATTCCGCGACGAGCCTCAGCACTGTAAATACTATCGTTAAGCGCGATGCGTCGGGAAATTTTTCGGCGGGGACGATCACGGCGAATTTTAACGGCAACGGGGCAAGTTTGACGAATCTTTCGGCGGCGCAATTGAATTTTGGGGCGAATGGGAATGTTGACGTCGGCACGGCTGCGGTTTCGGGACATGCGGGCACAGTTCGCATTGGGGCGGCGCAGACGAATGCGTTTATCGCGGGAATCTATGGAGCGACGGCGGCGAGCGGGGTGCCGGTTTTTATCACATCGTCCAATCAGCTTGGGACACTGACTTCTTCGCGGCGGTTCAAGGAGGACATTCGGACGATGGACGAGGCGAGCGATACGTTGCTGGCGCTGCATCCGGTGACGTTTCGGTATAAGCCGGAGATTGATCCGGGGGGCGTACCGCAGTTCGGGCTGGTCGCGGAGGAGGTGGAAAAGGTGAATCCCGATCTGGTGGCGCACGATAACGAGGGGCGTCCTTATACTGTACGCTACGAGGCGGTGAATGCGATGTTATTGAATGAATTTCTCAAGGAACACCGCAAGGTGGAGGCGCAAACGGCGAAGATTGATGAATTGACGCAGCGGCTGGAGCGGTTGGAGAAGGCGATATCGGAATCGGCGAACCAAAAATAGGAATTGTTCGCTGAAATTTACTAATCCGCTATGGTCTCTGGCTTTCCCCTTGCTCCATGCCAAAAACGGAGAACAAAAACTAATCCGGTATCAGGAAATATCTCGTAAATGATGCGATATGCACCATGCACAATTTCGCGAGTAAAAGTGTCTCCAACCTCTGGGACAACACGGCCCCGTTCAGGAAAATGGGCGAGGGACAAAGCACGATCAATCAATTCGTAACCAAAGGTGCGAGCACGGTCGGAATCATCCTTTGAGATGAAAGTGACTATCCCTTCCAAATCGTCGATCGATTGTGGCGTAAGAACTACTTTGAAGCCCATGAGTCCACGAGCTTTCGGGCTTCCTCAGCTGGAATCCCTTCTTTTCGGCGCGCCTGCCCACGGGCTTTCTGAATACCGGCGAGCAACTCAATTTCTCGGGCAATTTCCGAAAGAGACATTTCTTCTGGCAGATTGCGGACAAATTCAATGACTGTTTCTCGATTGCTCACTTGAGAACCATCGGTCTTTCGGCAAAAAATGCAAGCACAACGTCACATGCCCCAGACTTCTACTTTTGATCTCTCGAAGACCGCAAAGTTTTCAAAACGACGCCGTCTCGCAAGCCATTGTCATCTGCTTCTCCAACACGGGATCCCAACGCGAGAACGTCGTCGATGGCTGCTCGCGAGAAAAACTTTGCGTTGATATCGAGCCGTTCCATGTTTGTGCCCTCTCGCGATTCGACGACCAATCTTAAGGGACCTTTTGTTCCTCCGAACCTCCAATCCAATCGCACTGCCTTGATATCGTGGTGCTTTATAATTTGACTCCCACGAAACAGACTACGAAAAACCAATTCAGTTGGAGTAATCATGATTTTAAAACTTCCCAGGAATGCAAAAGCCAGACCCGACAAAATCGCAGCCACTAACAAGCTTTTGATGTCAAGGCCACGAGCAGAATTTAGCCATACAATTAGCCAAGGAAAAAGTGAAAGCCCTCCAAAGAGAATCCAAGCCGGGAAGTCTGCTCTGTAACGCTTATTCATTCACAGAGAATTAAAACAGCAACTTAATTACGCATGAACTTTTCAGCACGGTGAATTAGCGACGCTAAACTGTGACGAGTTCGGAGGCGACTTCCTCGTGTTCTTGCGCGGCCTCGCAACGTATGTCTTCTTCCGCGACTTCCAGCCATAATTGGATGGATTCCCGAATATTGCACAATGCATCTTCGCGGGTTTTGCCCTGGTTCCAGCAACCGGCAGCGTGGGGCAGCTAATTGCAAAGCCTTCGTCCGATTTTATCAATAGAACGTTATATGTCATGCGAGGGAACTTTTTTCGACGATTTCAGCAACAGACTAATACTGAAGCGCGGCGTTGTCGAGACGACGAAATATCAGTGGCGGCGGCGCAGCGCCGCCCTACCTAGCGGTGGGTGGTTTTAGGTTTTTGGCTAAGGGGAAGGTGTAGGTGGGAGAACCGGAAATCAGGGCGAGGCCGAAGTCCATCATGGCGCGGTTTCCGGCTTCCTCAATCGGCAGGGGAGGAAGAAACATATTCACGGCGACTCCTTCCACTTTGCCTTTGAAACTTTGCCAAAGGCTGTCGCTGGCGTTGACTTTTTTGAGCGAATCGACCGACACTTCCATTTTGGGCGTGTTGGTTTGTCGGCGGAATGTCAGCGTGTTTACTTTCGCAACGACGCCGTTGACCTGCTTGTAGTCTCCATCGGCATATTTAATGTCGCACATTTCAATGGTCACCGGGCTTGCCTGGCCGTGCGTGTTGAATCGCAGCCGCACTTCGTTGACTGACGAGGTCCCATTCGTGATTGCGCCGCTGACTTCCATCATCGCGACGCCGTTGCCTTCAAGGGCGATTGACTTGACCTGATGCACAATTGTGCTCCCGCCTTTGAGGGCCTGTTCGTGCCTTTGAATTATGTGCGAAAGGTCAAAAAGACTTTTCTGCGATCCGGCGCCAGTAAAGTTGATTTCGCACGAGGCGGTGAAGGAATTGCCGGAGACTTTGTGAGTAGCCGCAGTCAGACGAGCGGATTGATTTCCTCCGGGACTGATGACGATGGAGAGCGGCTCCGGAGAAATCAGCGGGACGAAATACATGAAGGCTTCGGTGGAATTCGTGGACTCGCCGTTTTGCCCGTTGGCGAGTTGAAGCGTGGGGCCGGCTGGATCCGCGAAGGCAAGCCGGGTGAGCAACACCAAAAAAATTCCCACTGGAATGATTTTTGAAATTCGCCGTCCGCAATGTTTCATACGCAAAAATTCCAAGGCCGCTGTTGAGGCAACATTCTGCGGTCAAATTTCGCGCACGAAATGCTAATTGGCAACCGTCATCGGGACGGAAGCGGAATCGCGGGTCGGCGCGGCGTGTTTTTTGAGCCAGACTAGGAGGGAATCGAGTTTTTCAGGGGAATACTCGCCCATGAGGCAAATCTGAATCCAGTTGCGCTTGCGCAAATAATCGCTGTTGTAGCTGAGGAGATAGCCCGCCCGCTGCAATCGCGCGCCGAGTTCCGCCGATTTCTGGTGCTCTGGCAAAACGATGCTCACCACACCGGGCGTGGCGTCGTGCTCGGAAGCGACGAGTTGAAAGCCCATTTCGCGGAGACTGGCGCGCATCCGGGCGGAAATCGCGGCGGCTTCAGCAAATTTCTTTGGCCAATCCGGCAGGCGCGAAGCGGTGTCGAGAGCTTGCACCAAATTCGAAGAATGGGTGAATGCGATGCCTTGATGTTCGGCGTACCAACCGAGATCAAAGTAACGCGGAAGCGCTTTTGATGAGCTGAGCGCGTGATTGTGGAAGACCATGCAAAGGCCGGGATAACCGGCGAGCGCTTTGCCGCTTGCGCCGGAAGCGAGGTAAACTCCCTCAAGATTGACAGGCACGAGGCCGATCGAACTGATGCAGTCGGCGCACAATCGAACTTCCGCGCGCGCGCAAATGGATTGAAGGGAAGAAAGCGGGTTCAGCAAACCTGTGGAGGTCTCCGAGTGAACACACCAAAGCCAGCCCACTGCGGGCGAGCGGGACAGGTACTGCTCGATGGCGGCGAGATTGAACGGTTCGCCCCAACGGAATTGCAGCGTATCGAACGTCAGGTTCATGCGGGTCGCATGATCGATGAGGCGCTCGCCGAATTCGCCATTGCTGAGGATCAAGCCGGGCTTTTTCTCCAGCGTGAGTTGAGCGGCGACGGCATCGTTGGCAAGCGTTCCGGAACCGAGGAGAATTTGAACATCGCGCGCGCGGACCAGTTGGCAAAGGTGCTGACGGACACCTTGGAATTCCGCCATGAAATGATCCGAGCGATGCGATTCGGGAACTTTCTCGAAGGCCTGGCGAACGGTGGTATGAATCGCAACTGGTCCGGGGAGAAAACTGGCCGGGCCGCGCGCTCTAATGGGTTCGCGCAGGAAATCTTCCGCTTTTTTCTCAAAATTTTCGAGCGTCAGATACATCGGCTGGAACATGGCGTCGCCGGTGCCGACTTGCGGGCCGAATGGGACAAAACCGACGTGCTTGTAAAGCTTCTGCTGGCGGGTCGTGCCGGAAATTACCGCGAGATCATAACCGTGCTCCAAACCGTATTGCCACATCAGGGTGGTCAAGCCGCGAAAAACCTGGCCGTTGCGGAATTCTTTTTCGACGGAAAGAAGGCGGATTTCGCAGACGCGCCGGCCGGGGGGAAGATAAGAATCGAGATTTGAGATTTTTTGATCGAGGGAAAAGGGACGTCGGCCTCGCGCGGCGATCATGCCGACCACGCGCTTGTTCGCGAGGCAGATCATATAGGTATTTTCGGAATGAAATTTATCGACCAGGCGCGGGGAATTGGAGGGTTGGTGCTGGGGGATCTCCTCCACAAAGGTTTTATAATTA
Source organism: Verrucomicrobiia bacterium (assembly GCA_036501665.1). Lineage (GTDB taxonomy): Bacteria > Verrucomicrobiota > Verrucomicrobiia > Limisphaerales > Palsa-1400 > DATAUD01. The sequence continues at coordinate 131,225 of DASXZW010000096.1, read as the reverse complement.
AGCTGATGAATCTGTTCGAATTCCCAGTCGGCGGACGCCACTTTGAACTGCAGGAATTGGGTGTTCATAGAGTGCTTCAGGGATTCCATCTTAATTTGAAATTAAAGCGGCAATGGCCAATGACTGCAAAGGCATGCCGGACAAGGTGCCCTTAGGGGCATTGCCTGTCAAAGTAAACTGCGCTCCGGTCTGGCCCGCAAACCACAGGGTCTGCAAGGTGTCTCCAGGCCGGCAAATGTCCATTGTCGCTTGCGCGGCGTTTTCCACGCATTATTAAATACAAGGGACGGCAAATTGAGGAAAGTATAATTTTTGGGCGGGATTTTAATGGCAGGGATGCGCAAAAATCATACCCACTTGCCAAATTCCACAAACGAATAACCAGTCAATTTGAGATCATTTACCGCTTCGACAAAACGCTCTGAGGCAAGAATGACCGTAGGCCACTCGCCAAGCCTTACCAAATCCTCGCCCTCCGGCCAACAAGCCCGCACGAATTGGCATGGATAATCACGCATCCTTGGTGCCGTGCTCGGGGCATAATAATTGCCGCACTCTTTGCAATGCTTGTAACCTAATCCTTTGATCGTGGCTGGGGCCAACATCGGAACGATGTCACATTGAATTGCAACGTGCGTGGTTATTTTCTTTTTGCGTTTAACCAAGTCTATTACGCCAGTGGTAAGTTGAATTCCCCGATTGGATAACGCCTTCAGAGCTTTTTTGCTGATCAAAGGCAGGTCAACGCCGGCCCATTCGATATCCTCACATTCGCCCCAAAGCAATTTCCCGGAAAACTGTCCAAGCTGGGAGAGCGGTGGCAGTCCAATGTCCGTCCCCATTGCTCGTTCCACTTTATCGCGAATTTCACGAAATTTCTCTAAAAAAACTGGTTCCTGGTCGCGATGAACCAAATGCTGCACTCGGCGAGGAACCCGTAATGCCGGAAATTTGGCAGACCATGCACCGCTTCGCCGGTCGCAATATTCGCAGAGCACAAGCGGGAGCGCAAACTGCAACCGTCCATCAACGGCGATCCATGCGCCGTCGCAACGTTGGAAGCGCATCGGGTTCATCATGCTTCAAAACCCAAGGCGTGGAGCTTTTGGTACACGCCTTTGGTGAGGAGCAGTTCGGCGTGTTTGCCGCTTTCGACGATTTGGCCGTTGTCCATGACGATGATGCGGTCGGCGTGCTGGATTGTGCTCAGCCTGTGGGCGATGCAAATAGTAGTGCGGCCTTTCATCAATTCATCCAAAGCGGCCTGGACTGTTCGTTCCGACTCGGTGTCAAGCGCACTCATCGCTTCGTCCAGGACGAGGATTGGGGCGTTCTTAAGAATGGCGCGGGCGATGGCGATGCGTTGTCGTTGGCCACCGGAGAGATTTGTCCCCTTTTCGCCGACGACGGAATCGTAGCCGTGCGGTTTCTCCAGGATGAATTCGTGGGCGAAGGCATGTTTGGCGGCGTCTTCGATTTCGGCGTTGGTGGCTCCGGGACGGCCAACGGCGATGTTGTTGCGAATGGTGTCGTTGAAGAGAATCACCTCCTGGGTGACAACGGCCATTTGAGAACGCAAGTCACCCATCGCGGCCTGTCGCAGGTCAACGCCGCCAATCGTTATCGTCCCTTCGGTGGGATCGTAGAAACGGAGCAAAAGATTGGTCAGGGTGGTTTTGCCAGAACCGCTGCGACCGACCAGGGCCAGCATCTGGCCGGGTTCAACGCGAAGTTCAACATTGCGGAGGACTACTTTGTCGCCATAGCTGAAACTGACATTATCAAAATGGATCGGGCTTCCGGCGGCTTTGAGCGGCTGAGGTTTGGGCGGATCCATCAAGTTACTTTCGGTCGCCATCAACTCGAATACGCGATCGGTCGCCGCGCGAGCCCGGTGCAAGTCGCTTTGGACGCGGACGGTTGCCTTGATCGGGCGGTACATCATTATCAAGGCGATTACAAATTCACCGAATTGCAGGCCCTGGTTTGATCCGGCGATATGAAATAACAAAAGCGCGATTCCGATGGCTCCGAGGGCTTCTATGATTGGTCCGGGCGTTTCGGTGGATCGGACCACCCGCATAAAATGGCTGATGAATTTCTTTTGAGTTTCCTGATAACGATCCACAACCAAACGCTCCATATTGTATCCTTTAATGATCCGAATGCCCGTGAAGGCTTCGTGCATCATTCTTGCCAGGCGCGCTTGTTCGTTTTGAATTCCAGCGGCAGATTTGCGGACTTTTTTGTTGTAAATGATGATTGGAATCGCACAAAGCGGGAGCGTGATCAGCGCTTCCAGAGTTAAAGTGGGATTGGACTTAAAAGCAACCCAGCCCAAGGTGATGATGCCGATCGGCTCACGGATGAGCGTCACCAGTGATGCGCCGATCATGTTTTGGAGAAGGCCAATATCTCCGATGCGCGACATTAATTCCCCGGTGCTTGTTCGCGAAAGAAAACTCAGCGGGAGATTTAATAAGTGGTCAAACAGGCGGACGCGCAAGTCGCTGATGGCGCGACTCGCGACCCAGCCCATTAGATATGACGAAAGATAATTGCAGACTCCACGAAACAGCACTGCCAGCGGAATCAAGCTCACTACCAGTAAAGTGCCCGCTTTCGAGCCATTCACCTGCGAGCCGACAAAATTCTGGGCGGCCAAAAAATCGTTTCTGGCCCAGGGTGGCAATTTTGAGAGGGCATCAGAAATGGTCGTGTCCGACGACCCCGAAAAAACAACCCCAAGAACAAACGCCACCGCCACCAGCACCAAGGTATCCCCCACTCCGCTTAAAGCGCCGAAAATAAATCCCATGATGAACCGAGCCTTGTAAGGACGGGTCAACTTCCAGAGTTTAAGCCAGAATTCGATCACTTTTGCGCAGTATGCGAGGGAAGCCGCGCAGGCGCGAGAAGTTTCACCGCAACTGCTCCAGGGCTTCCTTTGACACTTGCTCGACCGAGATTGCGGCGAGAGTTGGGGCGATGACGTGGCGGTGATGGGGGCCGACAGGGAGCCAATCTTGTATCCCGCTGTGTTGTTTGAAGACTGTGAGTGTAGGGACGTTTAGCGCCATCGCCAGATGGAGAATGCCGGAATCGCCACCGATTTGGAGGCGGCATCGTTGGAGGATGGCGGCCAATTGTGGGATTTCAGGTGATTCAATTTTTCGCAAACGCGGATTGTTCACTTCGCGCGCCAGTTCGGCGAGGCGGTCGCGTTCGCGAAGCTTTGAGCTGGCGGTGGCGACTATCGAAAGAGATTGATCGGATTGCAGGAGGGTTTTTGCGAGAGCGATCCAATGTTGCATCGGCCATTCTTTTTCGGGCGTGCTGGCGTTGATCGAAAAGTGCATGGCGTTTTCGGGGACGACCGATTGCGCCCATTGGATGGCATCGGGAGGAATTGCAAAGTCGAACCGGGCGGGTTGCATTAACATTCCGCCGCCGGCGGCGAGGAGTTGGCGGCGCTGCTCGTAAACCGGCTGGCCGCCGGGCGACCGCGCGACCCATTCGGCGGGAATCCAGCGGTTCCAAAAATGTTTGCGGCCAACGTAGGCAAGGCCGTTTGGCGCGCCGATGAAGATCATCGCGAAGAGACTGCGGTCTGAGCCGGTGAAATTGAATGCGACATCGAATCGCTCGCGGCGCAAAGCGCGGAGGACGCCCCAATGTTTCCACCACGGCGGACTTTTTCCCGTAAGCGGAATGGCCCACGGTCTGTCAACACACGGGGCGAGCTTGAGGACTTCCGCTCCGACGATTGCGGAAAGGGTGTGGAGTTGGGCGCGGGGATAATTGCGTTTGATTTCCCACAGCGCGGGCGTCAGGTGGACTGAATCGCCGAGAAAGCCGAAGTCCACGACGATGATTTTTTTGGCGTCGCGGGTGCGCTCCAGGAAATTTCCGGTCATTGGACGGGCTTCCACACGGATTAGGTAACTTGCCGGGGCGGATGCCGCCATAATTATCTTCCGCAAAAAACCGCTTGCGAGCACATCTTGACTCTTTATTATTTTTCCTGCCAAAGAAAGAGCCTCCTCTCCCCTGCCCTCTCCTCCACTTGCGTGGAAGAGAGGGAGAAATTGCGCTCGCCGAAGTGTTGCAGTATTGAGAAGCCCCCGGCGGTTTCGGTCATGTCAATATAATCTTGACCTTTGCGGGGTTTCACGCCATAAGTCTCGCAATTCAACCACGGAGAATTTTTTTCTATGAAATATTTCATTTCTTTTGCAATGGCGCTTGCGCTGACCGGAACACTGCCGGCGGCTGATTCGGCCTCGACTGACACGGTGAAAAACGCCGCCCATAAACTCGGGGCGACGGATAATTACAGTTGGGTCACCACCACCGAAAGTTCGCAATTTAAACCCGGCCCAAGCCACGGCAAAACCGAAAAGGGAGGGTTCACGTATGTCGATTTTAATTTTCAGGATAATACGACCCGGATTTATGAGAAGGAGGGCAAAGGCGCGATTAGAGGCGAGGACGATTGGATGTCGCTCGCGGATGCAGCGAAAGGCAACGGCGATGGCGGATTTAACCCGACGCAATTCCTGGCGATTCGGATGCAAAATTATAAAGCGCCTGCCGCCGAAGCTGAGGATATCGCGAGCAAAACGAAGGATTTGACCGAGGCTGACGGCGCTTATTCCGGCGTACTTACGGACGAAGGCGCAAAGGACCTTCTCTCGTGGCGCGGTCGAAATGGACAGGGGCCGCAAGTCACCAAAGCCAAAGGCTCGGTGAAATTCTGGGTCAAGGACGGGATGATCACGAAGTACCAATATAAATTGGAAGGGACGATGAAATTTGGCGATGACGACCGGGACATTGATCGCACGACGACTGTGGAAGTCAAAGATGTTGGCACGACGAAGATCACGGTTCCCGAGGAGGCAAAGGCGAAGGTGGGTTGACGCTTGCCGATTTTCTACAGATGGACGAAAATTCTTTTGCATGACGCGAAAGCAAGTTGAGTCGGCGGTCGAAAGCGGAGTTCCGTTCACGTTGCGAATGGCTGACGGGAAAGAGTATGCGTGCCTCATCCTGATTATATTTGGCTTCCGCCGAATGCGTCCTACGTCATTGTTCACGAAGACGACGGCCATTTTAACGTTTTGCCGCTTTTGACGATGACGGGGCTTCGATCCAAGCCTGCAAATCGCGTAGGCAAGAAGAAATAAGTTTCCGACGCCGCACTCTTGAGCAGCGCGTTACCCGTTTGTAGCGGTAACTGAGTGTGACATTCCTGGATAGAGCAAGGGGCGGAGGTATTTGCCGGTGTGGCTGCCGGTTGTCCTGGCGATTTTTTCGGGCGGGCCTTCGGCTACTATTTGACCGCCCCCTGCCCCGCCCTCCGGGCCCAGGTCGATCACCCAATCGGCGGTTTTTATCACATCGAGATTGTGTTCGATGATGAGTAGCGTGTTGCCGGCGTTGCGCAGTTTGAAAAGAACGTCAAGAAGTTTGGCGACGTCGTGAAAGTGCAGCCCGGTGGTCGGTTCGTCCAAAATATAAAGCGTATGCCCGGTGGCGCGGCGGCTTAATTCTCCAGCGAGTTTGATGCGCTGGGCCTCGCCGCCGCTGAGAGTGGTGCCGGCCTGGCCCAAGCGGACGTAGCCCAAGCCGACTTCTCCGAGGGTCAGGCATGGTTCGTAAATTTTCGGGACTGCGCGAAAAAATGTCGCGGCTTCATCGACGGTCATGTCAAGCACATCGGCGATGTTCATCCCCTTGAAATGAATCTCGAGCGTTTCGCGATTGTATCGGCGGCCATTGCACGATTCGCACGTCACATAGATCGGCGGAAGGAAGTGCATTTCGATTTTGATCAAACCGTCGCCTTCACATTTTTCGCAGCGACCGCCCTTGACGTTGAAGCTGAAACGGCCGGCTTCGTAACCGCGAATTTTCGCGGCGGGCAACTTGGCGAATAGGTCGCGAATCTGATTAAACATGCCCGTGTAAGTCGCGGGATTGCTTCGCGGCGTGCGTCCGATTGGCGTTTGGTCAATAACAATGACTTTGTCGAGCGTTTCGATGCCGCGCATCAACCGGTGTTTTCCCGGCTGCTCTTTGGAGCCGTAGAATTTGCGGAAGAGCGCGCGACGCAAAATGTCGTCCACCAGCGTGCTTTTGCCTGATCCGCTTACTCCGGTGACAACCGTAAACGCGCCGAGGGGAATGCGGGCGTCGATGTCCTTCAAATTATTTTCTGTCGCGCCGAGGATTTCGAGCCAGCCTTTTTCAGGCGAGGGTTTGATGCGCGTTTTCGGCACGGCAATTTTGAGTTCGCCCTTGAGATATTGGCCGGTCAGAGAGCGCGGATTCGCCTCGATTTCAGCGACGCTTCCCGCCGCAACCAGTTCCCCACCGCGGACGCCCGCGCCGGGGCCGAGGTCCAACACGTAATCGGCCCGGCGAATCGTTTCGTCGTCGTGTTCGACAACGAGGACTGAGTTTCCCAAATTGCGCAGGCCTTCGAGAGATTGGAGAAGGCGCTCGTTGTCGCGCTGATGCAATCCAATGCTGGGTTCGTCAAGAATATAAAGGACGCCGACCAAGCCTGCGCCGATTTGCGTCGCGAGGCGGATTCGTTGCGCTTCGCCTCCGGAAAGGGTGCCGCTCTCGCGATCAAGCGTGAGGTAATCCAGGCCGACATTTTTCAGGAAGCCGAGGCGTGAACGAATTTCGCGGATTGGCTCAACGGCGATTTTGCGCTGGTAATCGGTCAACTGCAATTCGGCGAAAAAATGGTCGGCATGAGCGACAGAGAGCGCGCAAACATCCATGATTGAGAGGCCGGGAACCTTGGAACCGGCTTTGGGCGGCGAATTTCCCAGAGTCACGGCAAGAACTTCGGGCTTTAATCGACGGCCATTGCAAGCATCGCATGGCACGGGGTTCATGAAGCTTTTGAGGCGGTTTTTCGTGAATTCGCTTTCGCTCTCGACGTAGAGGCGTTCGAGGTTTGGGACGATTCCTTCAAATGGTTTTTTCACAACGCTCGTTTTGCCGGCTCGCCAGAAGTTGAACGCAATTTCTTCTTCGCCTGTGCCGCGCAGCATTTTTTCCCGAAAGTCGGCGGGCAAATCCTTCCATGGGGTCTCCATGTTCTGGTCGAAATGTTTGGCCACTCCGCGAAGAAGCGCCTTGTAGTGTATAATCATTCGCTTGGCCCCGCGCCGCCACGGGAGCACCGCTCCGTTTTCCAGGGTTTTGTCCTGGTCGGGAACGACCAATGCGGGGTCGAACACCATTTTTTGGCCAAGGCCGTGGCAGACAGGGCACGCGCCAACCGGGGAGTTGAATGAAAAATGTTTTGGCGTTGGTGGTTCAAAACTTTGGCCGGTGGTTGGGCTGTAGTTGCGGTTCGAATGCACCGATTCGGTCCACGCTCCGGCATCCGCGACAGGAACTTCTCCGGACTGCTGCAACAGCGTCAACCGGCCATCGCCCCACTTCAAAGCGGTCTCAACGGAATCGCCCAATCGCACGCGGATTTTGTCGTCGATCACGAGGCGGTCAACAATAGCGTCGATGGAATGGCGCTGTTTAGGGTCGAGCTTGACGCGGACGTTGCTGCTCAATTCGACGAATTCTCCATCGACGCGCGCGCGAACAAATCCTTCGCGGGCAAGGCGCTCGATGACATCGCGAAATTCCCCCTTTTGATTGACAACAACCGGCGCGAGGAGCATCACGCGCGTTTTTGGGGGGAGAGAGAGAATTTTATCGACGATGTCGCTGGTGGTCTGGCGGCTGATCGGTTCGCCGCTGACGGGACAATGCGGCTGGCCGACGTTGGCGAAAAGCAGGCGCAAATAATCGTAAATTTCCGTGGTCGTCGCGATGATCGAGCGCGGGTTGCTGGCCGCGCCGCGTTGTTCGATGGCGATTGCCGGGGAAAGTCCTTCGATGTAATCGACTTCGGGCTTTTCCATTTGATCGAGAAATTGGCGCGCGTAGGCGGAGAGAGATTCGACGTACTTGCGCTGGCCCTCGGCGTAAATGGTGTCGAACGCCAGTGACGATTTCCCCGAACCGCTCAAACCGGTGATGACGACCAGTTTGTCGCGGGGAATCGAAAGCGTGAGGTTCTTGAGATTGTGCTGGCGCGCTCCGCCGATTTTGATGAATTCTTTGGACATCTCTCGAATTTCGCTATTAGAGCATCGCGTCAGGGTAATGCATATCGTCATGAATGCAACGACAGCACTCTTGAAATACGGCGTTGCGCCAGGGTTCGAAGCAGGGGGCTTCCAGATTCCTTCGTCAGTTCAAAAGAAATAATAACACCGAGGCCAAGGGACCGGCGGCGACTGGCGCGCCTCTTAAATATTAAAAACCGCCACCGGACAATAGCATTCCGTGGCCATTTTTACTGTTGGACTAATCGAAAGTACATATTGTTGGACGATAAGGGAATCGTCGCAACGACAGGACCTGTATTTGTCACAGAGTTCGCCGAAATCAACGTCCATTCGCCGTCAACTGAAGACGAGGCTTGCAACTGAAAGGGCACCAGCGTGGCCGGCCATGAAACATTTACGGCGGCGTTGGTTTGGCTGATACTTAAGGTGGGCGGTGATGCGACAATTACTTCATCCAGTGCAATGTCCGTCAAATTGTTCGCCGATGTGTCTTCAAGAATAATTGAGGTCGTCGCGGCAGTTGCCGTAAAGACGAAAATCGAGTTTGTCCAACCAGGTGTTTTTGGAGCACACAAATAATTAGTCAGCACCGATCCGCCCGTAGCCATCAGCGACGCCGTAATGGAGGGTTGAGAAGATTCCGGACTGCCATCGAAATCAGTCCAAGTTGCAAAAGACACATAGTAAACCTGACCAATCGACGTTTGAAAAGTTTGCGAAAGAGTAGCCCCCGTCGGAGTACGACTGGGATGCAAAGCAATGAACTGATTTCCCTCATACGCAGGAAGCGCAGGGGGGTTGTTTACCACTACCCAAGCATCACCATTGCCTCCAGCGACCCACCCGGACAACACAGAAGTCGGTTGGGGGTCTGTTAGCTGCACTTCAGGAACCTCGAATCCTCCGTTCGAGAGGATGTTGAATATTTGCGCATTGGCGATCGGACAACACTCAGTGAGTCCAATAAGCGTAATGAGTAATAACGACGGGATGATCCAACTTCTGAATCGTTTCCCATTTAGAATAAGTTGCTTCATGGCAATCCTTGGAATTAGAAACAGTTAAGCAGGCAATTATCGAAATGTCAAATGCATTATTTCAGCTATTAGGGGAATTTCCGTACGAAATTTTACCCTTGACTCGGTGGCATTTTAAGCCGTTTCAGTAGCTGATGAATAACAGCGATTCCCTGCTTCAAAAATACACTCCCCTGCTCTGCTGGGTTGTCGCTGTTTGCGCCTGTCTCTGCATCGCGTTCAAAATTCTTGGGTACGGTTACGTGCCGGTCGGCGATTCGCGGCGATACGTCGCCAAGGCGGCCACGGAGAAGGAATATCCGCAAATCCTGATCCTCGGGCCGACTTACCACATGGATTTCAGTCCTGGCTGGGAATGGCTTTTACGAAGGCTGCACCGCGTCGCGAACGTCAGCGAGGACGGGCTGATGCAATTTTCGATTGCCGGACTGTTGCTCGTTATTTTGTGCGTCGGACTTCCGCTTTTGAGATATCCGGAGGCGTGGCTGGCGGCGTTGCTGGCGGTGGCGATTCCGTTTCCTGGGTTGATGTCGCGGTTCACGCAGGCACGACCCTTTCTTGTGACTGAGGGCGTGCTGATCTGGGTGATGCTGACGTGGGGTCGCGAGCGGGCGAAATTCATCCCATGGCTGAAAATGGCGGGCGCGGTCGTGGGATTTGCGATGGCGACGTGGATTCACGGGACTTGGTATTTATACGGTTTGGCGCTGGCGGCTTTTTTTCTGGCCGGCTGGTGGCGGGAGACAATCTTATTGACGATATGCTGGATCGCGGGGACGGCGCTGGGCGCGGCAATGACGGGAACGCCGATTGAATTCCTGAAACAAAATTTCCTTTGGGGCGCGGCGCTGGCCCGCGAACCGGTGGCGACCTCGTCGCTTGTTGGCGAACTTCAGCCGAGCGCGGGAGAATTCAGCGCATTGCTGTTGGTGGGCTTCGTCTGGCTCTGGCGAAGGCAGCAGCCGGATGGCCAAAAGGACCTTTTTCGTTCGCCTCTATTCTGGTTGATGGCGGTGTCGTGGATTCTTGGGCTGAAGGCCGGGCGATTCTGGGCCGACTGGGGTTTGCCGGCGGCGATTTGCTGGCTCGCCGTGCAATTCGACGATGTGATGAAAATGTGGTGGGAAAATTTACCGGGCCGCCGTCTGGCCTGCTGCTGTTTGCTCGCCGCGCCGCTGCTTTTGATTGACAGCAGTGATCTGGACGGCCGCTATACCCATAGCCTTCGCGAGGCTTTTGCGGATGGGCATCAACCGGAGATGCAGGGTTGGATGCCCGACGATGGCGGCATTTTTTACAGCGCGGATTTCGAGTTCTTCTTCGACACGTTTTACAAAAATCCCGATGGAAATTGGCGTTACATGCTGGGTTATGAGGCGGCAATCATGCCGGAGGAGGATTTAAAGATTTATCGCAATATTCAATGGAACCAGAACGCATGGGAATCCTACCGTCCGTGGGTGGAAAAGATGCGGCCACAAGACCGATTGGAAATCACAGAGAGTGTGGAACCGGTCCTCGCGCCACTTGAGTTTCATCATGCGGGCGGGCGGATTTGGATCGGGCGGCTGCCTCGGAAGAATTAATGTCAGTGGCGTCGGCGCAGCGACGCCCTACCAAAAATGATCAAGGGCCGATCAATGCACGGTAGAAGACTGCTTTGTTCGCGGTGTTGATGGCATCGGTGACTTGAATTGCGCCTGAACCGCTGTTGGTCGTCATCAAAGTTTGCCAACTGCCGGGAGTCAAGCCATCGGTATTGAACTGGATGGTAACGTTTTGATTTGCGGTTGCATTGACGGTGAAATTGATTGTGCTGGCGGTCAGGGTTGGAGTGGCAAATGTCGGCGGAGTTGGGACAACGCCGCCAATGCCGTTGGTTGTGATGATGCTGAACTGGGTGACTGTTTCCACGTAGGCTCCATACGTATAGACGCCGGCGACGTTGGTGGTGAATGACAGGTGAAGGAATGCCAGCGTGGCGTTGTACGTATTGCCGCCCGTAAAGGTGTTCGCCGGAATGACAACTGAGGTGGATGTGCCAGAAAGCGTATTTGAACTGAGAGGCCCCGCGCTGAAGTCATCGCTGACATCCAGGGCAACGTAATCGCCCGCGCCTGCACCCGAAAAGGCGTCCCAATGAACTGTCAATGGTTGCGTCGGGTCCACTTCCTGCATTGCGGGGAAATTATCGACATGCGGGGCGTTGGGTTGAGTCCATGTTGATGGCAGATTGACTGTCACCTGGAGGTTTGTATTGCCGCCGGTGATCGAGAAGCCGTAACTGCCTGGGGGGAATGTCGTGTCGAGATCGCTTTGATTGGTAAAAGAATCAAACAGGTAGAATTGGTCTGGTTCAAAAGGATTCGACTCAAAGTTTGACGCCGATGAGTTTGGAAGCGTGAGAGTCGCCAACGCGGCGGTGCGGTTGGAGGCGAGGACAATATCAGCTATAAACTCGTAAGGGGAATTTGCATCAAGCGTCGGAGCGTCCGCGGTGAATTGATCGTACGAGACACCTTTTCCCACAACAAATGAAGTGTACTTATTTGTGCCGAAGCCGGCGCTGTTGGTGCCGCCACCGCCGTTTGTGGAGGTGCCGGTGGTGAACATGCCTTCCTCGGCCACTGCATTAGTGTTTATGTCCTCACCAAACACTTCCCAATTAATCGTCGTACTGCCGGGGAAATTCTGGAGGGGAGTGCAGGTTAGGACCGTGTTACCGGCGCTCCAAACGGGAGTAGTTTCATAAAGACCAAAGGGCGTTGTTGAATAAAATTCCGTCATCGTGGCGGTTGTATTCATGGCCGAGCTGAAAGTGAATACGACACTCACCGAAGTTGAGACGCCTGTCGCATTGTTTGTAGGGACGGAGGAAACAGTAATGGTTTGCGCCATCACGCTGGTTACGCCGATCAGGCAAACCGCAACGAGCAACGATTGAATCGAGTTTCTTAGACAGCTCTGGAACTGATTATTTTCCGCATTCATAACAGGTTTTTGTAAATGAGGAGGATTGAGTCTGACAACTAACATGTATTGCAACAATCGTGAGAATTATTGGAAGGAAGAATAGCGATGTCAAGCGTCAAGCCCTCGCAAATTTTTCAATTGAGAACATTGCAAAAAGCACGTTGGAAGAAATTCCATTTTTCCAAAACGTTGAATTGGACTTCAGCCGAAAACGGTGGGGAATAGCTCCCATTCGATTCCCACCATCACTTTAAACGTGGGTCATATTTCCCAATACCATCATTGCACAAAATCCCACGATACTGTGTATTACGCTGATAAAAAGCATTTTACAGAGCGACTGAATCTGCTGGCACAAGCGCTGCTATTGGACTGTTGCGGTTGAGTGACCGTACAACAAAAAAAGAATTGGCATGGCAAAAATCGCCAAGGAGGAGTCCGGCAGCCATTTCTTTGAACATCGTCCGCCGGGCGCAAAGTTAAATAATAAAATGAAAACGCAGAAAAAAATATTCCTAGGCGCGGCCACTTTGGCCCTGGCCGCGGTCGCCGCTTACGCAACCAGCGTCAGCAACGTCACCTTTCACACGATTGCTTACTTCATCGGCATTACTCAAGGCAGCGATCCCGTCACAGGCCATCCGAAATACGAAAACGCGGATTTTGCGGGGCATAACCTCGTCAACCTGGCGATGGGACGGAGCGCGACAGAAAAGGAAACCAATCAGGTTTTGGCCATGACATTTTCATGCGACTTGAGTTCCGCCAAAATGATTGTTTATGACAGGTCCACCTCGAATGAGGTCGCGACGATCGCCACGAGCACAACGATGGATTCTGTGTTGCAACAGGATAATCGCGAGCCGGGGCCGAATCGGGCGCACTTTGTGGCGGTCTTTCAGCTTGGTGAAAATGGGAATTCAACCAATGGTTTGGTCAGCGGTTACTTCACCGTCGCCGGTCGGGTGAACCTTGATCCGACGAATGGATGCCCGATGCCCGTGCGCGTGTTGCTGGATCGCGATTCTTTGGACCGGCAGGATGACGACGTGGAGATTGCGGCCAAGAACGACCCTGATTGGACGCCGCTGACGCTTCGCACCGGGCTGGCGCATTTGATCGGAGTGGTGGATGCGGTGACGGACGGAAATACGAACACGATCCTCATTCCTTATGGCGGGCTTAGCATCCGGCGCGAATTGCCGGAGATTCCGTCGGTTGTTTCCCCGCCGATCACGACTTCCACACCATAAAAATGGCTGCAGTTGCGCTGCCAATTGATTTTCGGGCCAGCCGGTTCTCGGCTGGCAGCGCCGTTTCCTTACACATAACATCGCGTAAACAGGTCAAAAAACTTGATGAAGCCAAGAGTCATTTTGCACATGTTGATTTGTCTCCTGACAGCGTGGTCCTGGGCAGCGTTTGCCCAAAATTGGTTTCCGACAACGGCTCCGACAAATTTTCAGTGGCAATCCATCGCGTGTTCATCTGATGCGAGCAAACTTTTTGCCGCAGCCTACGATGACGACTGCGGGGACGCCGGAGCGATATACGTTTCGATGAATTTTGGATTTACATGGACGGAATCAATCACGCCCACGAATTATTTGTGGCAATCAATCGCGTGTTCGTCCGACGCGACGAAGGTACTGGCAGCGGCGAACCAGGACTATGAAGGCAATCCTGGGCTGCTTTTTGTGTCAACAAATTCCGGCAAAACCTGGAAGGCTTCGATTACGCCATCAGACTTTTGGATTTCTGCCGTCTCTTCATCCAATGGATTACATTTTGTAGCGGCGGATTCCGGGGACGGCGACGGCCTTATTTATATTTCGACGAATTTTGGGAAAAGTTGGAAAGCGACGGGGGCGCCGAGCGATTTTTGGGCGGCGCTGGCTTGTTCTGCGGATGGAACGAAACTGGTGGCGGCGGATTCGGGGTTTGGCGATGGTTTGATTTATATCTCGAAGGATTCGGGCGTTTCGTGGTCGGCAACCATTGCGCCTGTCAACGATTGGACTTCGATTGCTTCGTCGGCGGATGGCGCAACAATTGTCGCGGCGAATTCCGGCAACAGCGATGACTTGATCTACATATCCAACGACGGCGGAGAGACGTGGACGACGACAGATGCCCCGACCAATCAATGGGAATCTGTTTCCTCCTCCGCCGACGGGACGATTCTTCTCGCGGCGGATTCCGGTTATGGGGACGGTTTGATTTATGCGTCAACAAACTCGGGCAATAACTGGGCGGCAACCACTGCGCCGGTTGGATAATGGACGGCTGTGGCCTCTTCGGCGGACGGAAGCAGGCAGGCGGCTTTGGGTTATCCCGACGGAATTTACACTTGGCAATCAGTTCCTGTTTTGAACATTTCGCAGGTGTCCGATAAGGTCGCGCTTTCATGGCAGGCTTCCTCTTCGGCGGAGGGGTTTGTGCTTCAGGCTGGTTCGGATTTGATGGCGAGCAATTGGGCATTAATGACCAACATAATTACGCAAACGAACGGCATGAATGGATTGCTCGTTCCGATATCCCCATCTGGCAACGAATACTTCCGGCTTCTCAATTTTCAATGAGTCGCTTGGAACGCGCGGCGTTGCGAATTGAGATTTGGGGCTTCACAACCACCCCGTCCCGCAGCAAGATTGCCGCCGGAATCTGAATCTCCCAAGGCGAGGCATGAGTGCGACGACGTTGAAGGCGGTAAGCATATTGGTTGTCGAGGACGAACCGATGTTGCGGCGGCAATTGGCCGCGAACCTGGATCGTTTTGGAGCGGATGTGACTTTGGCGGACTCGGTGTCATCCAGCCGCCGATCACTGAGCGAAGGGCAGTTTGATTTCGTTCTGCTTGACATAAATTTGCCCGACGGGCTTGGGACTGATCTGCTGCGCGAGAAGGCGTTTCCACCCTCGACTTCCGTAATCATCATGACGGCGAATGGCGGCGTCGCCGGCGCGGTTGAGGCGATGAAATTGGGCGCCGCTGATTACCTGGTCAAGCCGTTTGACGCCGGAGAATTACCGCTGGTCATCGCGCGCGCGCAGAAAACGCGCGAGCACCCGCCTGGATGAACAGCAGCGCGATGACACGGCAAAAGCGGCGTCGGTGCTCTTTTTTGGCAGCACTCTGGCGCAAGTCGAGTCGCAATTGGGGAAAATTATCGAGGCGGATTTTCGGATTGAGACGCAATTGCCGCCGGTGCTGATCGAAGGCGAAACAGGTACCGGCAAGACGACGTTTGCCCGATGGCTTCATCAACGCGGACCGCGAGCGGCGCAACCGTTTGTAGAAGTGAATTGTTCTGCCGTGGCGGAATCCCTGGCGGAATCCGAACTATTCGGGCATGAGCGCGGCGCATTCACTGATGCCAAGTCGGCGCGGATCGGTTTATTTGAAGCCGCGAGCGAAGGCACATTATTTCTCGACGAATTGCCAAGTCTTTCGCAGGCGCTGCAAGCCAAGCTGCTCAAGGTGATTGAAGACAATCGACTGCGGCGTCTGGGCGGCACTCGTGAAATTGATGTGGACACGCGAATTATTGCAGCGACGAACCAGAACCTCAAGGAGCTGATCGGCGCTGGAAAATTCCGGGAGGATTTATTTCATCGACTTGACCTTTATCGCATTCAGATTCCGCCTCTTCGCGAACGAGGGGAGGACATTTTACGTCTTGCCGAATTGCTGCTGGAGAATCTTTGCCGGCGGCATCGAGTGCAGTCAAAACGATTATCTGCGAACGGACGGAGGCGGTTGACGGCTTATTCTTGGCCGGGAAACGTTCGTGAATTGGCGCATGAATTGGAACGGGCGATTGTGTTCGAGGGCGGCGATGAGTTGAGCCTTGAGCAATTGCAGATGCCGATTGATCCGAATAAAACCATCGCGCATACCGAATGGTTGAACCCGGATTTTCGGTTTCCCGCCGAAGGGTTTATGCTTGACGATGCGATGGCGGCGCTGATCGGGCGGGCTTTGAAGCAGACGGAGAATAATGTTTCCGCGGCGGCGCGATTGCTGGGGGTATCGCGGGATTTCCTGCGTTACCGGCTTGGCGGAGGCAAAGGAAAACCGGACGCAACATGAGATCAAAAGCGACATGCGCGGCGGCAGGAATTCTTCTGTTTGTTTTCGGCTTTTTGAGCGACGGATGCATGCATTACAACACACCGGCAAAACGCGACGATTCATTTTTGCCGTATGCGGACGCTAAAGTCGGCCAGGAGAACCTCGATGATTTTCTGCGCGCGCGTTCCGCCACGGCGTTCGAGGGTGATCGACTGCGCGCCACCTTTCACGGCACCGAGCACTACACTATTGACGGGACGATTTCCGGGATTGGATCGGCGGCGCCCATAGATCGCCGGGGATACTTTCTGACGGCGGCGCATTGCGTGTCGAAGGGGCCGTGCCTGCTGATGTTTGTAAATAATGGCAGAATTCAAGCGCAAACCGCGCGGGTTGTATGGCGTGGCGATGAGTCAAAAAAGGAACCGGACCTGGCCCTCCTGCGGGTTCCCACTCCACTGCAAAATGTTTTTGAGTGGACACCGGCATTCACCAATGGGGAACGAATTGTGGCCTCGGGTATCAATGTGATTTCAAATCTTATTAAAAGCCAGTGCATGGCCGGAAAGATTTTAAAGCAGAATGCAGGTTTGAAAACCGTTCTCCCGCATTACATTTGCATCTCACACGATGCTCCGCTGCACGGCGGGGATAGCGGCGGACCGCTGGTTTCCACCGATGGCCGTCTGGTCGGCATCAATACTGAAGCGATCATTGGGCGTCCCCGTTGGTTTTCTTTTTCGGTTGAGGTGTTGTCCAGTGATGCAGAGCGCCCGGACCTCGAATGGCTCAGGCAACTTATCGAGCAGGATGCGACCGCGCAATCCGGAGGCAAATCAAACCAATCCAAAGTGCGCGCCAAAGACGGTGAAAAGAGAGTGGCTAGCAAAGGCGGATAAAGCCGCCGCTTGGGCACATTAAAATTGGGGAAAGCCGACCGACGTTGGGTGTATTCACCCAAAGGCTGCGGGCAATTTGACTGAGAGAGGATGATTGGTGGTGATTTTCATAGAGGATTTAATGGGTTGAGAGATTCTGCGGATTGATGGCGTGATTTGTGCTAATTTTAAGGATGACCAGCCCGTAATTGGGACCCGAATGAGCGAAGGTGACGTGAAATGAAAGCGACGAGAAAATTAGTTCTGACGATCTTATTGGTCTTCAGCCTGAGCGCATCGCGAAGTGTTTGGGCGCAGACCACTGCGGCGCCACCAGCCACGAGTTCATCGGTCGTCGTGGTCTCGCACAGTCCCACGGCGATCAGCGGGGTGCCTCCGGGAATCCGGACGATGATCACGACTTTCGAGACGACGCGGGACCACTTTCTCGCAAACCAGGAGTTGTTATATACCCAACTCCGGCACGCGACCACCCAGCAGGAACGGGAACAGATTCGTTTGCAACTGCAGTCCAATCGTCAGGCCTTTTTGACTTCGCTCCACAGTTTTCGCGATCAATTAAAGAACGAGTTGACAGCGCTCAAAGGCAAAATCAGCCATGAGGAATTTTTGAGGGTCATTGATGCCGCAAAAAATGCGTCATCAGAAGGTGGACTTAGCCATCATCGAGGTCATTGAACAGTCGTAACGAGGTTTCTGAACTGGCCAAATCCAAAGCAATTAAAGAATCCAGGTTTGTTGGCTTCAACAAAACGCGATGGAATCGTTGCAGGTTCAACGAGAAGTCGCAGGGTGTTTTGTTGTTTTTGTTGGCGCATTGTTTTGTTGTCCGTTGCGCGAAAGGAGATGACGTGACGCTTTCGGAAACCAACCTCATTCCCAAGGACATTCCGCTCTGGACGGAATCGATGCTTTGGGACAAGCAAGTCACCCTTTCGTCCGGCGTCGGTTATAACGACAATATTTTTCTCAGCCCATTCCGCCCGAGAGAAAGCGCGTTCTTCGTCAACGGCCTGGATTTGTCGGTATTGCGCGTGCCGTTGGATGGCTGGCAAGTGACAGGGTTGGTTGCAGGGGAGGATGTTCGCTATTGGCGCAATATTGGCACCAACTCGGAAGATTCGTTGACTGCGAGCCTGCGTGTTCAGCGGGAATTTCCCGGGGGATGGAAGCCCGCGTTGGAATTTCGGACTCTCTACGAAAAACAGGTGCTGGATATTTCGACGCGCGCTGCGACGCCGGCCACGGCGTTGGTTGAGGGTTATAGTTTTTCCGTGGTGCCGTCGGTAAGGAAGGATTTCGATTTTTTGGGCGGCATGTGGGCACAGGCCGAGGCGGCGATTACGCATTGGTCTCTGGCAGCGCCTTTGGATGATTATTGGGATGTCGGGCCGGTTGCGACGCTTGGGTTCAACCTTGGAACGAATAGTGATCTAACAGTCAGCTACGGCGCTTCCTATCTTTCCCACGATCAATGGGTGGCGCTGGACGAATTCGGACGGGCGCTGCCGCAGCATCTGAAGATTTTCCAGGATCGGACGGAACTGGCCTGGCATCAATATTGGGACGCGCATCGGCATTTGCGATCGTCCACGCGTTTGGTTTTTTCCTACGATCAGGATAACGGCGGCGGCTATTTTAATTTTTACCAATACCAAATCGTCGAGGACCTTCTGTGGCAGACGGCGAACTGGCAAATCAAAGCCAGCGTTCAACAAGTTTATGAGGATTATCCTGTTCAAGGCGTCGGCGTTTTGAACGGGCAATTCCTCGATCGCAATCTGCTCGACCTTTCCGTCGAAGTCGAACGCCGCCTCTACAAACACTTGAAGACGTTCGCGAAAATCGAATACCACCACGGGCACTCTAATTATGTCGAAGGCGCAGGCGACTACTTTGCGAGAGTTTATTCGGGCGGCCTGCGTTGGGAGTTTTAGGAATGAACAAAATGCGCGGTAACATTCGCGAATGAAAAAACGTCTAATGTAGCTCGACCGCCGAATGAAAATGGATGCTCAGAACGAATCGCCGGTCCAACGATCCCGTTGGGCTTCCGTCCTCGTGATTGGCTTGGCGCTTGTCGTTTTGGGCGGCACTTTGGCGTGGTCGGCGTTGAATCTCCGCGCGCGCATTCGTTCGCAGATCGTTGAGCGCTACGGGGAAATTCTTGACACGGCGACGTTGATGCAACATCGGAACGATCAGGAAAATGGCGAAACGATTTCGTCCCTTGATGACGCCGGCGAGCAATTTCAATTGGCCCTGGAAGTTTCGCGTTTGCACAATGTTCTCGGCCTGCGGCTTTACTCCGCTGAAGGAAAAGTTGTGAACGCCTTCCCCGCGTACATCACAGAGATGGCGTTGGCGTCCGGGGATTTGGCACGGTTGCGAAAGCTCCAGCCTGTCAGTTATTTTTCCGCGGGATCGGCCATGCTGGAGCAGGACCTGCTTGCGGACACCAATACAGCGCCCGCGCCGCTGCTCTTCGTCGAAGTGCCATTGCGCGCGGAAGATCATCAACAGTTGGCAGGCGTGGTTCAATTTTTAATGGATGGCAGCGGCATTGCGAGTCAATACGCGGAATTGGATCGAAATCTTGCGGCGAAATTCTCCGCCGCATTTATTGTGGCTGCTGGAATTTTAATCACGGGACTCTGGCTTGCGATGCGACGCGTTCAAAGGGCAAACCAAGAACTGGCGTTACGCACGCAAAACCTTTTGCAGGCCAATCGCGAATTGGCGTTGGCGGCGCGGACTTCGGCGGTTGGCGCGGTGGCTTCGCATTTGATTCATGGGTTGCGCAACCCGTTGAGCGGATTGCGCAATTTCGTTCACGCTCACACTGAGGCCAGCCTCAGCGGTTCCGACACTGACTGGCAAACGGCGATGAGCACGACGCAACGAATGGAGGAATTGATCAATCGCGTGGTGCGCGTTTTGCAGGAGCAACAAAGCGGCGCGGTCTATGAAGTCTCGATTGCTGAACTGATGCAAATGCTCGCGCAAAAGGCAAAACCGATTGCTGAAGCTGGCGGCGTTCGTTTCGGAACACATGTCCAGGTTGATAAAATCTTGTCAAATAGAGAAGCTGATTTGATTTTGCTGATTCTTGAGAATCTTGCGCAAAACGGCATCGAAGCAACTCCACCCGGGAAAAATGTAGAGGTTCGTGTCACTGGGAACAACCAATCAATTTGCTTTGAAGTGCGAGACAGCGGGCCGGGTTTGCCGTCGCACATTCAAGAGCGGCTTTTTATGCCCTGCACATCGGAAAAAAAAGGCGGCGGCGGAATTGGCCTCGCCATCAGCAAGCAACTTGCGCAGTCGCTTGGCGCAAATTTGAAATTGGCGGAGAGCGGCGCTTCGGGTTGCACGTTTCAACTCGGTGTGCCGATCTCAAATGAAAATAAAATCCATCGCCCTATTGAGGAACGAATCCTGGCGACAAATAACCCGCTTTAGCCACCATCAGCTTTCATGCGTTGCGCAAAAATCAGCGGCGTTATTTTGCTCTTGTCCCTGGCGCTGGCCTCCACCTTTTCGTGCGAAGCGCAGAATCTTCAGTGGAGTTGGGCCAATCCGAAACCGCATGGCAATGACGTGGTCGGAATGGCGTGGAACGGGACGCTTGGAGTGCAGGTGTGCGAACTGGGCCAAATTTACACCAGCCCCGATCTTGTTAATTGGCTCCCGCAGAACAGCAATCTGACCAACGACCTGGAGGCGGTGACATTTTTTCGCAATCGAATTATCGTTGCGGGAGCGCACGGGGCATTCGCGTATTCGGATGATGGGGTGAATTTCACCGCCGGATCGCTTCACACAAGCAACTGGATCGTGTCGCTGGCGGCGTCGTCAAATCTTGTTGTCGCTGTTGGGGATAATGGCGCGCTTTACACGAGCACCGATGGGGCTGCCAGGCATCTTCAACCTCCCCCGCCCTTTCTTTATCCTTATTGGCTGCTCAGTGTGGCGTACGGTAGCGGCACATTTGTGACCACCGGCGAACAGGGCTACGTTGCGACAAGCAGCAATGGCACGAATTGGACGGAACATTCAATCGACCAGTCATATGGGCAATTGGAATCCGTGGCATGGGTGGATGGAACTGGAGCCAAGACTAATTTTCCCTACAAAGGATTTTGGACAGTGAGCGATGCCGGATATGCGCTTTACAGCACGAGCAAAGGGGCGACGTGGACTGAATTCAGTTTCGGCGCGGACCCCTCGACAAACGTATTGTTTACAATTGCCGCCGATGATTCCTCTGGACTCGTCGCGGGCGATTCGGAGGTTCGCCTCGGTTCAATGAACTCCAATCGGCTCGTGTGGTCTGATCAGCTTGGGCCTGGCCTTACCAATATTCCAACGTGGACCTATTTCGCCGCAGCGCAGGATTCAATCGGCAGCTATAAACTGGCCGGCACGGACGGCATGTTGGTGGAAGGTTCTCAACTTCTGGGAAATTATATTTGGGACACACCTTATGACTCGCCGCGTGATTGGTTGTTTCAAGTGACGCAGGCCAACGGGCTTTACGTGGCCGTGGGTGATAACGTTCGGATTATGACCAGCGGCGACGGCGCGGATTGGACGGTTGAAGAAGTGCCGTTGACGAATTCCGTTTCGCTCAGCAACACGACCCTTCTTTGTGTCGGTGGGACGACGAATTTTCTCGTTGCGGCAGGCTCCAAAGGTAGTTTGACAGTTAGCCCAAACGCCTATGTTCCTGTTGTGCTCACGAATGACGCTGGGCTGCTCATCACCAACAATGCGAGCACACTCGGCGTTATTTGGTATTCCCTGCCCTCGCCCGCAGGCACGACGAATGACCTGGCGGGAACTTGTGCGTTTGACAACAGCTTTTTCCTCGTCGGCGGAAATGGAACAATTCTTAGCAGCTCGGACGGCACCAATTGGAACGCCCTTACTTCTGGCACGACGAAATATTTGTCCGGCATCGCGAGGCTCACGAATGGTTTGTTGGCGGTTACGGGCGATGATGGAACGATTCTCACGAGTTCAGACGGGACGAATTGGACCAGTCAAGTTTCAGGAACGAAGAATTGGATTTACCGGCTTCGCTGCATAGATGGGATGCTGTTGGGCGTTGGCGAAAACGGGACGATTACAACGAGTCCGGACGGCGTCACATGGAGCTTAATTCCCAGCGGAGTGACAAATTGGCTGAATGACGCTGTGATGGTCAGCAACACCTGCTACATCGTCGGCAATCAGGGAGTTGTCCTGGCAAGCACAAATTTTGTTGACTGGATTGAGATGCCCGGCATCACGCTTAAGGCGCTCGAAGGCGTCGCCACGCAAAACGGGCAATTGGTGACGGTCGGCTTTGAAGGGTCGATTCTCATAAGCCAGGTTTACCCGATTACGACTCCCGTTGATTTTGTCAGCTATGGACAGTCTGGCGGTTACAATGTTTTTTCCGTCGCCGGCGTTGTTGGGCAGCAATTCACGTTGGATTCTTCAACAAATCTGACGAATTGGATCACTGGCCCAAAACTGGACCTGATCTTTGGCGACGGCACTCTGATTTTTTACGATGCGATACCGTCGTCGCTATCTCAATTTTATCGCTGCACACTTGTTCAGTAGAAAAAACCCTAAAGTGCTCGCGATCGGGAATTATTTCGTCGTCGAATCCGGCGCGACAGGCGATGTTTCAACCGGACTATTGGTTTGCTCGATTGTCGGGGAATCTGCGCCGGCGAGTTCATCCGACAAAATGGTCACAGCGATTCGCCGGTTTTTGGCGCGGCCTTCGGGAGTTGAGTTGTCAGCAATCGGGCGAAATTCCCCATAGCCAACGGCTCCGACCCGCGACGGCGCGATGCCCGCTTTCTCCGTCAGAAAATGAACGGCGGCAAGCGCGCGCGCGGTCGAAAGTTCCCAATTGCTGGCATAACGGGTGCGAATCGGAATATTATCAGTGTGACCGATCACATGGATTTTCAGATCAGGATGCTCGGCAAGAATCGCGGCAATTTTTCGCAGCACATTTTCGCCGTCCGCCTTCACGATCGCGTCCCCCGAATCGAACATCACACGGTCAAGGATATTTACAGTCAGTTTCCCTTGAAGCTTGGAAATGGTGACGTCTTTGGATTCCAGGTCCGAGCGCATTTCGTCTTCCAGCCTTTTTGCGTTCTGGCGCGCTGTGTCTTTTTCCTTTTCCAAATCAGCCAATCGCGCCTGGAGACCGGCGATCTGCTCCTTGTCGCGTTGAGCCGTTGCGAGAGCATTCGTAAGGTTGCCGTTGGCGTCGTTCAAGTCGGAGCGAATCGACTCCAGCGCCTGATTTTTCCTGAAAGACCAGACAAAAAGCGCGATGGCAACAATCGCAACGACAGCCATTATAGCCGCGACAATCCACGCGGGCCTCGACGCGGAATTCGCGCCGTCAGCTTTTGCCGCAACCTTTGCGAATGGGTTCTTTGGTTCGTCCATCAGCAGAATTTAATCAAAGCCGTTGGTTTCATCCAAGCGAAGAACGTTGAGATCAACAGCGTTGCGAAAAAGCAATCGGTAGCCGGCAACAACGCGCTTGCTCTAGGTTCGGATGCCAGCGAACATAGGTTTATCAATTCTGTGAAACTTCTAACTGTAAAATTTTCAGCGGTTGCCGTTTGTGCCGCGATGGTTTTTGGCGCAGTCGATTTGAGTGCGGCTGATGCGGCAGCAACGCCTCCGACCAAGGCGGAATATCTTCGCATCGCGGATGAGGTTGACGCGAACTTGCAAACGCAGATTCTCGACAAGTTTTTTCCGGTAGCTGCGGACGAAGAGCACGGCGGATTTTATGAAAATTTCGCCCTGGATTGGACGCGAATGCCCGGCGACTCCAGGAGCATTGTTTATCAAAGCCGACTGACCTGGACGAGCGCCGAGGCCGCTTTGCGCTTTCCCGCGAAGGCGGAGATGTATTTGGCAATGACGCGGCGCGGTGCGGCGTTTTTGTCGGATCATATGTGGGATAAAAACGGCGGCGGTTTCTTTTGGACGATGACTCCCGGCAAAGATAACCATGCCGAACTCAAGCAAATGTACGGGCACGCTTTCGGCATTTACGCGCTCGCCGCAAGTTATAAAGCGACCAAAGACCCGGCGACTTTAGAGATGGCCAAAAAAGCCTTTCAATGGATGGAAGACCACGCGCACGATAACGTCCATCTTGGCTATTTCGAGAACGTGGGCCCGGACGGAAAACCGGCAAGCCTGGGACAAGGCAATGCCGTCGGCGCGCAATCAGGCCAGAAGTCGATGAATACGGGCATTCATTTGCTGGAGGCGCTGACAGGATTATATCAGGTGTGGCCCGATCCGCTTGTCAAACAACGCGTCCAGGAAATGTTGGAAATCTGCCGGACGCGGTTTTATTCGGACCCCGGTTATCTGGTGCAATTTCTTAGTACTGACTGGCAGCGGACGCTCAGCCCGGATTCTTTTGGGCATGACGTCGAGGCCGGGTTCTTGATGGTCGAAGCGGGAGAAGCCCTAGGCCAAGGTGATGATGCCCGCAACTGGACCGCCACGCGGCATCTGATGGATCACGCGCTGGAAATCGGTTGGGACAATGAACGAGGCGGGCTGTACGACTCCGGTGTCATAAACGCCGAAGGCGCATTGACCGGTGGATTGCGCGCAGAAAAAATCTGGTGGGTCCAAGCCGAGCAGATCAACGCCCTGCTCCTCCAGCACGAACGATTCGGAAAGGAAACATCCCGCTATTGGGACGCGTTTGTCAAGCAGTGGAACTGGATTCGCAATTACCAGGTCGATCACGTTCACGGCGGTTGGTGGCCGACTGTTCGCGCCGACGGCACCCCGGTGAGCCGCGTCAAGGCGGACATGTGGACGGAATGTTACCATCAGGCGCGCGCGATGCTTGTGGTGTCGGAAAGTTTGCGCAAGCTTGCGAACAATTAATACTTGATGCAATGGACCCACTGACAAATGCCCAAATTCGTTCTTTCAAGGCTCAGGCCCAACGGCTCAAGGCCACTTTGGAGATTGGCAAGGAAGGGTTAAGCCCCGGTTTCTTCGCAGCTTTGGAGGTGGAGTTGAAACGCCATGAGCTTGTCAAAGTAAAATTCGGCCAGTTCAAGGAAGAGAAAAAACAATTGACGCCCATCCTCGCCGAAAAGAGCGGCAGCCATTTAATCATGCGAGTTGGGAACGTGGCGGTGTTTTACCGGCCAAAACCACCCGCGCCGGTCACGCAATAATTTTATTTACGACAGAGCCGGAGACATCGGTCAGCCGGAAGTTGCGTCCCTGGAATTTGTAGGTAAGCCGGGTGTGATCGAGGCCAAGACAGGACAGAATCGTCGCCTGCAGGTCATGGACGTGTACGCGATCTTCGACGACGTTCCAACCGTATTCGTCGGTGGCGCCGAGCGTGAAACCGGCCTTGATGCCGCCTCCAGCCATCCAGAGGCTGAACGCGCGCGGATGATGGTCGCGACCCAAAAATTTCGACCCGCCGCGGGCCTCGTTCAGCGGGGTCCGGCCAAATTCGCCGCCCCAAATGACCAGTGTTTCGTCGAGCAAACCGCGTTGTTTCAGGTCTTTGATGAGCGCGGCCATCGGTCGATCCGCTTCGAGGCATTTTTTCCGCAACCCACCAGGATTGACAATATCGTTGTCCGCGCTGACGCCGTGATGGTCCCATGTCCGATCGTACAATTGGACGAAACGCGTCCCGCGCTCAATCAACCGCCGGGCAAGCAGGCAATTGTTGGCGAACGAAACTTTGCCCGGTTCAGTCCCGTACATTTCGTGAATGGCGCGCGGTTCACTCGCAATGTCCATCAGTTCGGGCGCGCTAGTTTGCATTTTGTAAGCCAGCTCGAAAGCGTTGATGCGCGTCGCAACCTCCGGGTCGCCGGTGGCGTTCAACTCCATTTCGTTCAAATCGTGCAAAGCGTCGAGAGATCGCCTGCGGTCCTTCGCGCTCATGCCCTCGGGATTCGAGAGAAATAAAACCGGATCGCCCTGGGAACGAAATTGGACGCCTTGATAAACAGTCGGCAGAAAGCCGCTGCTCCAGCACGCCGCGCCGCCGCTCGGCAGTCCGCCGCCTGAAATCATAACAACGAATCCGGGCAAATTCTGGGCGACACTTCCAAGGCCGTAGGTGAGCCATGAGCCCATGCTTGGACGGCCAATCTGGGTCGAGCCGGTATTGAGAAAAATCTGCGCGGGCGCGTGATTGAACGAGTCCGTGACCATCGAGCGAATTAGCGTGATTTCGTCAGTGACCGTTGAGAGGTGCGGCAACAGTTCGGAAAGTTCCATCCCGCATTTGCCGTAACGGGCAAACTTGTATGGCGTCCCAAGAATTTTCGGCACGCCTTTGATGAAGGCAAAACGCTCGCCCTTGATCATCTCTTCCGGGCACGGCTGCATGTTCAACTCCACGAGCCTCGGCTTGTAGTCAAACAAATCGAGCTGCGAAGGCGCGCCTTCCATGAACATATATATGACGCGTTTGGCCTTGGGCGCGAAGTGCGGCGGCTTGACGGCAAGTGGACTTGCGATGAGAAGGTTCGATTTCTGAGCGGCGAAGATGTTGTCGTTGAGCAACGAGGCCAGCGCAAGTCCACCGATGCCCAGCGCCGATCTACTGAAAAAATGCCGCCGCGTGATCGCGTGCAGTTTTCGTTGCTGTTCAATCGCAAATTGGCTTGTCATAATAATTACACCTCTAACTCTTGGTAATTGTCTCGTCCAGGTTCAGCATGACGTTAGCCACCACAGTCCAGGCGGCTAATTTTTCCACGTTCGCGTTTTTGGGTGGCGCGCCGAGTTCGCCCGTTACCAAATCTTTTGCGGCCTCCGGGTCTTCTTTGAATCTCGCGAGTTCCTGTTGGTAAAGTTCCTCAAGGCGTCTGCTTTCCTCAGGCGTTGGCCGACGCGAGACGCAGAGGCGAAATCCGTACGTGACCTTCGCTGAAACTGTTCCTTTGGATTCGTTCATCAAACGTCGGGCCAGCGCGCTTGCGGCCTCAACAAATGACGGATCGTTCAACGTCGTCAGCGCTTGCAACGGCGTGTTGGATCGCTGGCGTCGCGGGCAGATCAGCTCACGACTTGGCGCGTCAAACGAAACAAACGACGGATACGGTGACGTGCGCCGCCAGAACGTGTATATCCCGCGGCGATATTTGTCCTCGCCTTTGCTTGTTTCCCATTTGCGCGAGGAATAGATTTGCGTCCAGATTCCGTCGGGCTGATAAGGAAACACACTGGGCCCGCCGATTTTGGGCGACAAGAGCCCGCTCGCGGAAAGCGCGATGTCCCGAACTGATTCCGCCGAAACCCGGTAACGCGGGCCGCGCGCGTAAAGTCGATTATACGGATCGCGCTCGATCATATCCGGGTCCGAATGCGATGATTGACGGTACGTCGCGGAAGTAACGAGCAGCCGCAACATCGCTTTGACATCCCAATTCTCTCGGATGAATTCCGTCGCCAGCCAGTCAAGAAGTTCGGGATGCGTCGGACGTTCGCCCTGCGTCCCAAAATCCTCGACGGTCTCTACAATGCCGCGTCCAAAAATCTGCCCCCAAAAACGATTCACCGTCACGCGGGCGGTCAGCGGGTTTTCCGGCGAAACCAGCCAGCGCGCGAGCGCCACACGATTCGTCGGTTGCCCGGCAGGCAATGGCGGAAGAATCGCGGGGACGCCGGGATAAACCCTGTCGGCTGGACTTAGAAAATTTCCCCGCTGAAGCACATGCGATTCCCGAGGTTCGTCGCGTTCCTTCATGACAAGCGTCGAAGGGATTTCGTCGTTCAATTCATCGAGTTTCTTGTGGGTTTTTGCCAAGTCGTCGCGAATGCCCTTAAGCTCGGGTGCCTGGGATCGAAAATAATCGGCCACCGCGTCTTTTTGTTTGTCAGTGCGATCGGCGCGCGCAATTTTCAAAGCTTCGACAATGTTCGTCGGAATTTCCGGGGCGGCGGGCTTGTTTGTCAGAGGCGGGGCGACAACCGGTTGCGCCAAATCGGCGAGTGTCTTGGTCTCCCAGGCAGCTTCGGAAGCTGTCCGTTCAGGCGTCTGCTTTTTAAATTCCGTGTCGAGCTTTTCGATTTCAGAAGATAATTGGTCTTGACGTTCCTTCTGCGACGCCGACGGCAATTGCATCTCCGGCTCATCCTGATTGTTGAAGAAGGCGAACATCTGATAATACTCCTTCAACGTGAACGGGTCGTACTTATGCGTGTGGCATTGCGCGCAAGCGAGCGTTGAACCGAGCCAGACCGTCGCCGTCGTATTGACACGATCGACGATGGTTTCCACCCGCGATTGCTCGCGGTCCACCCCCCCCTCCGTGTTAAACATGGTATTACGATTGAAACCGCTGGCAGTTTTCTGCTCGACTGTGGCATCCGGCAGAAGGTCCCCGGCGATCTGCTCAATTGTAAATTGATTGAACGGCATGTTGCGATTGAACGCGTTGATCACCCAATCTCGATACGGCCACATGCGGCGAGGAGGATCGGCCTCATACCCCGCCGAATCCGCGTAACGCGCAAGATCGAGCCACATTCGCGCCCATCTCTCCCCGAAATGCGGCGACGCGAGCAAGCGGTCCACCACTCTTTCGTAGGCGTCCTTTTTCTTGTCGGCCACAAATGCATCCACTTCGGCAATCGTTGGAGGCAATCCAGTCAAATCTAATGTCACACGGCGAATCAACGTGACCCGGTCCGTCTCCGGCGACGGATTGAGTTTTTCCTTCTCCAATCGCGCGAGAATGAAATTGTCGATTGGATTCCGAGGCCATTTTGCATTTTGCACGGTTGGCAATGACGGTCGAATCGGTTTGACGTAAGCCCAATGGATTTTTTTCGCGGAGTCCGGCCAATTTGCTCCCTGATCAATCCATGCTTCCAGAATGGCAATTTGCTCCTTCGTCAAACGCTCGCCACTAGGAGGCATAACCTCGTCCGAATTCGTTAAACCGGCAACTCGCAAAATGATCTGGCTTTGCGAACTTTTGCCGGCGATGAGAAATGGCTGGCCTGAATCCCCGCCCTGAAACGCGCGCGACTTGTCATCGAGGCGAAATCCGCTCTTGGATTTCTTTTCCCCGTGGCATTCGTAGCAACGGCTCGAAAAAATCGGCTCAACGTCGCGCAGAAAATCCGTCTTGATGGCGGCCGGAGGAGGCAATTGCGGCGAATCCGCGGCTAATGCGGAACCGAAAGCGAGCAAGCCTGCAACAGTCGCCAAGCCAAAAATCTTCGTGATCTTCCGCACTAAATTATCATCGGCCTTTCACGAATGGAGAACAAGTCGAAAGCCTCGACTTTCCACCTCGTTCTGCAACATTTGATTTTCGCCAGCGTTTTTATCGCCTGAAGTTTTAGGGTTCAAATGTCCTCTGTTTTATCGGCTCAAGTAGATGCTTAAGACCTTTCCGTCCGAGTCCTCAATCAGAACATCAGGAGAGCCTCCGCCACGCACGCCATCCGGCACCCAGACCAAGTCCCTTCTCTGAACTCTGCATGGTAAGGCTCATGCCCAGCAACGGAATCTGGAAATCGGGCAACCATAGCCTCCTTCGCAACTTTTAAAACTTCGGCCTTCGTCATCCTTGGCTTGGTAGCAACGGGCTTTGGGGCTGCGCACCCTGCCACAAGCAAAACTTCCAAACCGGCAAGAAGGAACGAAAGTCGTACTGTTTGCATGGGCCCCAAAATAGTCGGTTTTGAAGTAAAATCGAGTTTTGTCCATGATGAATCAACAGCAGCCAACCCATTAACGCAGTTTGGCACGATGTTTGCCTACACTGACGCAGTATGAGGTTACGAACGATCCCGCTTGCTGCGATTGCGGTGCTTTTCCTTTGCTCCATCCGATTGCCAGCAGCGCAAATTAACGTTGGGCCGGGCGATAATTACTCGAAAATCGAAAAGGCCAAGGCGGGAGACGAGGTAATCATCGCCCCAGGCACGTATGCGTTTCGCGTTTACCTGACGCAACAGGCGCCCGCGACCAATCCCATTTACATTCACGCCCAGGACCCGGCCAACCCTCCAGTGTGGGATTTTGGGACAAATCTGGTTGACAATGCCCCCGGCGATTATACAGCCGGAGACACCGCGCGAGGGGCGTGGCAATTCAGTGGAGCGGAAGGCTACACGATTTCGGGAATTATTTTTAAGAATTGCCGGAACAAGGCGGTGAATTGCAGCGGCATTCGCTATTACGAAACGACGACGAACCTCTACATTAAGAGCTGCCTGTTTGTTTCCAACGACGTCGGAATCACCGGCGGCACGCAGGACAGCCAGGCGAGGATCGAGTTTTGCGAATTTAATCGCAATGGGAACACGAAGGCTTCGTCCTCCGCGCCGACGCACAATATTTACATCTACGGCGGCTATCTCACGATGCGATACTGCTATTTGCACGACAGTGTGCAAGGGCAGAATTTTCACATTCGTTGCCGCCAATCAACGTTGGAATACAATTGGTTCGCGCGAGCCGCCAATTACGAAGGCGACCTGATGAGCGACGACGATTTCGGCGAAGGTTATGATAATCCTCCCTATAGCCAGACGATGATCCTTCGCGGCAATGTCATCGTCCAAAACAACTCGCCCGGCAATCACTCGCAGGTCATCGCGATTTATAACGACGAAAGCATCGATGGCCTGACGATGTCGGTGCAGGCGCTCTATAACACCTTCGTCGGAACGTACGGCTCGTCGCAATTTGTTCACGTCTCCAACGCGGATGGAACCAGCATGAACACGCAAATCTCTGACAATATCATTTCAGGAACCACTGCGCCGTATTACATTGAGGATGCTTCCAACGGATCGGCCAGCGGCGTCAACAATTGGCTTCCAACCAAGGCGACAGTCGGCGCGCTCCTGAATACCGTTCAATCCGCGTCACCCGGATTTGTCAATACGAACACTGCGGTTGAGGATTACCATCTTGCGGCGGGAAGCGTCTGCATCGGCGCTGCGGATACGCAGGTTTATGGATTGCCCGGCAGGGAATATTTTTACAATGAGACGACCAATCTGATGTGGCGACCGCGCGCGGCAGCCCGCGACATTGGAGCGTTTGAGAGCACGAGCCCGGACGACGCAGTCGGCCCGTACGACGCAATGCCGCAGCCCTCGATGAGCATCACCGCCAACGCCAGCGACCTTTCGATTTCGTGGCCGTTATTCGCCCAGGATTTTCAAATCGACCAATCGTCCCTCGCCGAGCCGCCAATGTGGACACCTGCCTCGCTCACGCTCACGACCAACGCGGCAAACGTTGCGGCAATTATCCCTATTGGTTCAACGCGACGCTTCTACCGATTGCGTCAATAATCTGATTCAGCGCCGCGTCCCCGCCGCGATTTGGCTTCAATTCGCGGGGCTTCTGCATTACCAGAATGACCAATGAAACCTATCACGCGCCGGAATATGTTCGGCCAGGCCGCCTTGCTCGGAACCGCGGTCGCCGCGCGCGGCCCCCTACTCACGTCGGCTGACGCGGAACAAACTGGTTCAACCACAGCGAGATCGCCAAAGCTCAAAGTCATCATTACCGGCGGTCATCCTGGCGATCCTGAATATGGCTGCGGCGGAACTGTCGCGCGCTATTCCGATCTTGGTCACGACGTCATTCTTCTTTACCTCAACAAAGGTGAGGGCACCGACGAAGCCTCGTTTGCCCGTGCCGCCGCAACGAGAACCGCCGAGGCCGCCAAAGCGTGCGAGATTTTGAAAGCGCGCCCAGTCTTTGCCGGGCAAATCGACGCGCAAGCCATTATTGACAACAAGCACTACGACCTGTTCCGCAGTTTGATCGAAACCGAACGTCCTGACGTAGTCTTTACGCAATGGCCAATCGATAATCATCGCGATCACCGCGCGATTTCTCTTCTGACTTACGATGCATGGGCGCGCTTGGGAAGAAAGTTTGCGTTATATTATTACGAGGTTTCAAACGGCGAGGACACCGTCCAATTTGCCCCGACGCATTACGTGGATATTTCGGATGTTGCTGCGCGTAAGCGCGAGGCTTGCTTTGCCCATGCGAGCCAGGCGCCGGACAAATTTTATGAGCTACAGGAATTGGTCATGAAAATGCGCGGTATCGAAAGCGGCCATAAGCTCGCCGAGGGTTTCATTCGCCACATCCAAAGTCCCCCTGCTCTGCTACCGGGCGTGTCATAAAACCCTTCGATTGATCGACGTAACCTCGAAAGTACGACAATTTGATTTTGTGTCGAAAAAAACTGTTAAGAAGAAAATCTGTCTGGGTGTAGAACTGGCCCACGCACTGGCCGCCATCAAGCTTTCGGAGAAGGAAGCTGCCGCATGGAACCGCGACCTGAAGAAAGCCCGTAGATCGCTAAAACCCCCAAGTAACAAATGGCAATAATGTTTGACTCTGACATGGTCATTTGCGGTGTGCTTTTCACCTTGATTGAGAGGCAGCAACACTTCACTTTCCAACCATGCTCAGACCGACCAAAAAATACTCCGTCTATGACTTGCGCCAACTCAAAGGGAAACGTTGCTTAACTCACATCCACGTCAAATCGCCGGAAGAAGCGGCGGCGGCGGAAGCGGCCGGAATCGATCTTTTAAGCTGTAGTTTTGACACACCAGCAGCGCAGGCGCGACTTTCCCTGTTGGCCGAAGCGGCGCCGAAAAGTTTTATTTCGGGAGCGACGCCGCACGGAATGGCCTCGCGCGAGGAAGCGATTCGCATCGCTTTTCAAGCGCTCAATTTGGGGGCCAGTTCGGTCTATTGCTCGGCCAGCCCGTGGATGATCGAAGCGATGGCGCAAGAGGGAATTCCCGTCGTGGGCCATCTCGGAATGGTTCCGCGCCATGCCACATGGACCAATATTCGCCCCATTGGCAGGACGGCGGCGGAAGCGCGTGACTTGTACGAGCACATGAAACGCCTCGAAAGCGCCGGCGCGTATGCCGCGGAACTCGAATTGGTTCCACACGAGCTCGCCTCGTATCTCTGCAAGAAAACTTCCCTCTTCCTGATGTCGCTCGGCTCCGGCGACGGCTGCGACTCTCAATTCCTCTTTTCCGACGACATCCTGGGAGATTACGACGAACGCATCCCGCGACACGCGAAGTCTTACCGGAATTTCCGCAAGGAACACGAACGCCTCCAGACAGAGCGCATCGCCGCTTTCAAGGAATATGCCGCCGACGTTCGCGAAGGCCGTTTCCCCGCCGCCGCAAACCTGGTCTCGATCCGCGAAGAGGAATTCAACAAAGCCATCGAGTCGATCGAAGGAAAACGCGGCCCGGACGTGAAGAAGTCGGGATAGACGTTTCTAGTTTAGTGGGTTGAGCAGCGGACTGGAAATCCTCGCCTCCGTTACGGTTCCTATTTCTCCGCAGACCGCCAAGCAGCCTGAGAGAAAGCAAATGTGATTGGACCGACGTGACCGCCGGTCCGCGTAACGAAGACTTCGACCTGATCGGAGGCGATCCGTCAGGATGGTTGCCCGTGAACGACGCAACCGCGGCTTGCCGTGGAGCGGCGCGAGCCGGTTAGTTAGTTCGCGCCTTGATCAATCCACGCGCGAAGAAGTCCGACCTGCTCAGGCGTCAACGGCTTGGGTGGCGGATGTCCGCCTGGACCGCCAGGACCACCGCCACCGGGAGGAGGTCCGCCAGCATTCTGTCCGCCATCAGGAGGAGGCGCTCCTGGGGGAGGTCCGCCGGGACCGCCAGGGCCTCCAGGTCCACGACCTCGGTGTTTTGGCGGCATGGCAATTTTGTCATCAATCTGCGCCGCAGCTGCGACGAGCAAGCTCTTGGAACTCTCGCCGCTAACGACCATTGAACCGTCCTTGCCGCCTTTAAGAATGGCATCCTTGCTGTCAAGGCGGAGGTTCGCGCGAGGCTTTTGTTCTCCATGGCACCCGACACAGGAGGCCTTCAGGATTGGCTCGATGTCTTTATCGTAAGTGACGCCTTTGTCCGACGCGGCGGGAGGCAGTTTGGAAACATCGACTTTTGTGATGTCCCACTTATTGACCTTTTCCTGGGCTGCGACCGGCAAGGTCGCAAGAGCAAGCAAATAGACAATGGTTCGTTTCATTTTGGATTAAGTTTAAACAATTGTAGTCTGACAAGCGAAACTTGCAAGCGTTCAAACGGAGATGCCATTTTCGACAGTCCGATGTGGCAGCTTGAGACGGAGCGATAGTTGAAGTATGGTGTTTTCTTGACATTTATTTGGGAAGCCACGACCGTTGCACACAAAAGCAACCACCGCTCATACCAGCGTTTCATTATCGAAACCGTAAATGACGCTCATTAACAACTCATGATGAAAAGTGAACGACCGCAATATTTCGGAAATGCCAAGGTGATTCATTAAGAAATATGAAAGTTCGCTCATTTTTTCCCTCAACCGCGCTCATCATTTTTTGCTTTTGCCAGAGCCACACTCAGGGTTCGACCAATGGTCCACCGTCCAGCTTCGGGGCTGCCACGACAGCACAGCACTTATCAGTCGATGATTTCACGAAAATAGCCAACGCTTCCGGCGATGACGCTCCATTGATGCCAGAGCTTGCCAAAGCGAGTCCGCATTGGACGAATGCAGCGGTGACAATCGCGATGAAGTATTCGAATGGCAAAGTCTTTAACGAGCAGGTGGCAGCCACGTCCCGGAGCATTAAAGGCAGATATATCGTCACAACCGGCGAGTCCCAGTTTTATCACCAAAAAATGACGTCCATTTCGACGTTTGACGAGAAAGCCTCCGTTTATCTTACTTGGAGTTTGTTTGGGTCCGTAGTCACCGAACAAACGACGGCATACGATTTTGACAAGAAGATTTATGCGACATCTGCGTCTTACGGCGACGGGTTCACTGAGATCGACGTCGGCTCTTACTCCGACGTTGCAGACACCTCAAAGGTTTTTGTTTACAAGAATCGCGATTTGTTTATGACGCGAGAGGTAACGGTCACGCCGCAGTAGAACAAAATAATAATTGTGCAGCAGCTTTGCTGCACAACTAGCATCGTCCCGGAGCAGTCTTACTTCACGGGCGCGCCGACATTTTCAACAAGAGGCGCCCCAACTGGCAACGCTTCCGGCAGAGGGACAAATTCCTCAATTTGACGCCACAACTCAGAAAAATCCTTATTGACATCCCCGCTGAGACAATCGGTGACAGTTCCCACTGCGTCGGGGTATTTGTTCGTCAGCTTGCGGAAACTGAATTTGGGATCGTAGAACGCATAGACCAGCCGACGCATATTTTCGACTCCTTCGCGCAGGAAACGACCGTAGTGCGTGAACCGTTCCGCCGAAAAATCGCGTTCGACGATGGCTTTGTGTACCTCCTCGCCAGCCATTGTGCCACTTTTCAAAGCCAGCATGACACCCGACGAAAAGACAGGGTCTAGAAACGCAAAGGCGTCTCCCACCAGCAGCAACCCATCGCAGGCGCAATGTTTGGCGTGATGTGTGTATTCGCTGATCAAAAAATATTTCCCCTGCTGTACCCCGCGCGCCACGTGCTGCTTGATCCATTGGTTCTGCTCGATTTCACGCTTGAAAATCTCCTCAGGCGATTTGACGCCATCGCGTGTCAAGTATTTTCCTTCCGCCACCACGCCGACGCTGATCATATCGTTGTGCTGCGGAATGTACCAGAACCAGCCTTTCTCAGGAACATAAGCCACAGTGGTCGCCCCGGCGTCAACTCCTTCGTCGCGTTGCGCGCCTTTGTAATAAGTCCATACTGCGACCTTGTTCAGGAACGGGTCGCCGATTTTCCAGCCGTTGCGAACCGTGGTGAAAGCCTCTTTTCCGGACGCGTCCAGGGTCATCGGCGCACGGTACTCCGTAATCGGGCCGCCTTTGGTCTGAGCCTGGACGCCAACAACTTTTCCGCCCTCGCGGATCAGTGACTTGACTGTTGTCTCTTCAATGACCTTGGCCCCTTTTTCGCGGGCGTTATTCAGCAACATCTCGTCGAATTCCGAGCGAAGCACCTGCCAGGTTTGCGCGACGGTTTCCTTGTCGTATCGATCAAAAAAATAAAACGGCTGGCTTGCCCGTCCCGACGGCGAAACGAATTGGACGCTGTATTTTTTGACGAACGACGAGTGCCGCATCTTGTCAATCAAACCGAGCCTTTGCAGAGGCTGGAATGTGAACGGCAGAAGCGACTCCCCGATGTGGTAACGCGGAAATTTTTCCCGTTCCAGCACCAGCACGCGATGGCCGTACTCGGCAAGAATTGCGGATGAAGAGGAACCGGCAGGCCCACCGCCGATGACTATGGCGTCGTAATTATTTTCTTGGTTCATGATTAAATTAAGGAGGGAGTATTTCGACAATTTCAGCCAGCGGACGGTCCCATTCGTCGAGCAAGGTATTCCGCCGGCCGAAAAGAATTTCGCGCTTTTTCAGATGCAGCGCGCCGTTGATAAACTTGTCGGAATCCATGCGCAAATACGCCCGCGGACGACTCGTAAAAACAACGCCGAAGACGTTCAGAATTCGTCCCAATGGCTGTTGTTCGCGCAAAATCTCCTGGCGCGCGTCAATCGGAAACAAGTCAAGCATAATTTTGATCGCGCCGTATTCCACGCATTTCCCGCTTCTGTCCAGCACCAGCACGACTTCACGATAATATTCGTTTTCGACGGTGCGCCGGGCAATGGCATCGATGTGCAATTGCTCCTTGTAAAAATGTTCCAGGGTCGAGGTCATGTCGCTCCGATGCACCAAGAGCGAGTGATACGGTTCTGGCATGTTCACCGGTTCAGTCCGCCATAGCACCGGCGCGGGGTCGCCTCGCAACGCATAAAACTCCTCCAGCGGATAAAAATCCGGATTTCGCGAAGCCAGATTGACCAATGCCGCTGGATTTTCTTTTGGGTTCAGGCGTACCTCGCGTTCCTGTGTTCTGGGAGGAAAAACTCATGCAACAAGCGATCCACTTGCAGCAACCCTTCGCGATTCAAGCGCACAACATCGCCATCGACGCCCCCGAATCCCCAGTCGTGAATCGTCTGAAGCGGCTGCGCGAAGCGTTTTCGGACATCGACTCCAAATTTCTGTTGAAAATAATCGCATCGAGTCTGCCCCAGTTTGAGCTGCAAAATAAATTCGCGAATAAGCCGTTCATCCGCGGTCGGCGTCAACGCGCGATAGGCGGCGGGCTTGCCCGATCTGACGGCGTTCACGTAAGGCTCGAACTCGTGCAGGTTCTGATAATGCGTTCCCTGCAAATGCCCGAATGACGCCACCCCCAAACCCACCAAGTCAGCGCCCGCCCAAAGCCGGTCGCGGTAAACGAAGCGCGTTTTTTCCTTATTCTTTACAGCGGTGTAAGCGCTGCCGACCGTGTAACCGGCCTTTTCCAATTCGGCAAACGCCCATGCGACCCATCCGCGTTTTGTCTCCCAATCGGCAACCGGCGCGACCAGTTTCCCGGCCTCCTTCATCTCCTTGTAAATCGTCGTGTTGTACGGGATCTCCATCTGATAAATCGTCACGCTGTCCGGCGACATCTCAATGGTTTTGCGGACGCAGTCGCGCCAGTTTTCCTCGGTTTCTTCGACCATTCCCGCGATGAGGTCGATGTTGATCTGCGGAAAATCCAGTTCGCGCGCGTAACCGTAAGCCCGGGCGATTTCCTTGCTGTGATGCGCTCGTCCGTTGATTTCCAAAATGTGATCGTTAAAATTCTCCACGCCGAGGCTCAGGCGCGTCACTCCCATTTCGCGAATTGATTTGAGCTTTGGCGCGGTCAACGTTCCCGGCTCGCATTCAAAAGTCACTTCCTCCGCTTCGTCCCACGGAATCAATTTTTTCATCCCATCGGTGAGGTGGCGGAGTTGATCGACCGAGAGATACGACGGAGTGCCGCCGCCGAAATAAACGAAGTTCGCCTTCCGACCGTTGATCGCCGGTTTCGCGGCGTAAACCGACATTTCATGCAACGCGGCGTCGATGTAACCTTTGATCGCGGCGGAATCCTTGTCCGTGTAAACCTTGAAATAACAGAAGTGGCAGCGCTTCCGGCAAAACGGAATGTGCAGATAAACCCCCAGCGGTGTGCCCGGCACGGGAGGGCGTTCCAGCGCGGAGGCCAACTCCGGCACGAACTCCGGTTTCCAAAACGAAAACGGCGGGTAATTGGAAACAAAGTAATTGCCCACGGTCGTCTGCTTTTCAATCGGCGGCGCCGGGGCGGCGGTTGTTTCAGCGCTTGTCATAAATAAAATCCTCGATCACGTTTTTTTGCCAAAGCAATAGACGCTGCCATCGTCTGAACCTATCACTATTTTTTGATCCGCCACTGCAGGCGAACTCGCAACGGCCTGGCCGATTTCATACGACCAAATTTTCTTCCCATCTTCCAGCGACACGACATAAACGGTCCCGTCGTCGGAGCCGAAAACAACTTTTCCTTCCGCGATCACCGGAGAGCTTTCAATTTTTCCCCTCGTGGGAAATTTCCAGATGCTTTTGCCGTCCGCCGGGTTCACGCAATGCACCGACTTGTCAAATCCCCCGAACACAACCTTGCTCGCCGTCACCGCCGCGGACGCCATGAAAGGAAATTCCGATTCATGAAAACGCCATGATATCTTTCCTCCCGCAATGTCCGCGCAAAGAAACTCATTTTCGTAATGGCCGAAATACGCGCGGTCTCCTGCCAACGCCACCGAAGCCGCAATCGGCGCGCCTGCATCAACGTCCTTGATGCTGGTTCCATTCGTGGTGGAGAGGACATGCAGCATAGCATCGCACCCACCGAAAACAATTT
Organism: Verrucomicrobiia bacterium; assembly: GCA_036501665.1. Lineage (GTDB taxonomy): Bacteria > Verrucomicrobiota > Verrucomicrobiia > Limisphaerales > Palsa-1400 > DATAUD01. The sequence continues at coordinate 92,262 of DASXZW010000096.1, read as the reverse complement.
GGCCATTGGCGATTGCGCATGAGCCGTTGATGTAATTGCCAGTTTCGTAAACCCAATTGGACTTTCCGGTTCCGGCATCGAGGCAGTAAAGTTTGAAGTCGTAGCTGCCGACGAGAATTCGCGGTTCGCCGCCGGGGTTTGGAAGTTCGTTCGCGGAGGCAAGAATTTTTCCCTCGGTGGAATATTTCCAGTTCGTCTTTCCGCTGCCCGCGTCGATGGAATAAAACATCCCCTCGATATTTCCAACAAACACCGAATTCCCCGAAAGCATCGGGGGCGCTTGCACCGCAGCGCCAGCGTCAAACGTCCAGACCTCGTGGCCCGACGCCATTTCCAGAGCATGAACATGACCGTCGTTGGAACCGACAAAGGCGCGTCCACCGCCGATGACTGCGGATGATTTGACGGGCGCGCCCGTTTTGTAACTCCAAAGAAGGTCTAAAGTTTCAGGAAGCGGATCGGTCGCGACACCGGTGAGGGCGGGATTCCCTCGGAAAACGGGCCACCCGGCGGCGTTCAATTGGCTTGCACCGCAAAATACGGCAAGCGTCAATGCGCAACGGGAAAGCAAAGCAACCACGCACGAGATGGTGGCTTGGTATTCAATATATTGCAACAAAAATAATACTTACACGTAGTATTTTTGGGCTTATGTTGGAGACTGTGATGATGTCTTCACTTATTGACTATGTCTCAGAAAAGGAGCGACTCTAAGAACATAAATGACGTTTTTTCAATCTGTATGGTCGTTTTTATCAGTGGTCGTATTGGCGTGGATTACGCAAAAAATCATCAGTTTTTTTGAGAAACGAAAACGTGTGGCAGAATTTCAACTTAAAACTTTTCTTTCTTGGATGCCATTTTTATCCGAGTGCTACGTCGGAGCCTTAGGTTTACCGTCGCAATCATTGGAACCGGAGAACTATTGGAGACGGAAAATAGAATTTTTAGGAACAATGCAAATAGTAGGTCCGGTTCATGGAATGGAACCCGTGATAAAGTTTTTCGAAATGGCTGAATTGGGATTCAGCAAAGATTCGACTTTTGACCGACGCGCATTTCACGAGTCATTTACTGCCTTAAATTACTCCTTTTGCTGCGAGATTCACGGTGAAGTTCACAGAGTCGATATAATGGGTGATGAACCACCATAATCCAATTAAGACATTGCTTGATTTGCTGACCCTTTGACATTGCCCCTGTTTGCCCTAACATCCGTTTGTGCCGCAGTGGCGGCGCGTTGAATGAAAGCCAAGATTATTGTTACACCAAAAAAGGCCGTCCTTGATCCCCAGGGCAAAACGGTGAAAGGGGCGCTCGAACACCTCGGTTGCAAGGGCATCGGCGCTGTTCACGTCGGCAAATATCTGGAAATCGAATTGCCGGACTCCGACAAAGCTTCGTGGAACCGGCAGATCGACGAAGTCTGCCACAAATTGCTCAGCAACCCGGTCATCGAGGATTATCGCTTCGAGATCGAATAACATGAATATCGCCGTCCTCCAATTTCCGGCGTCCAATTGCGACCAGGACGCCCTCCACGTCGTCAAGAACGTGCTCGGCCACTCGGGCCGCCTTGTCTGGCACAAGGAAAATTCGCTCACGGGCTTCGACGCCGTGATCGTTCCGGGCGGATTCAGTTACGGCGATTATTTGCGCACCGGCGCGATCGCGCGGTTCAGCCCGATCATGCAGTCGCTCAAGGAGTTTACCGCCAACGGTGGTCCGGCGCTCGGGATTTGCAACGGCTTTCAGATTCTTTGCGAAGCGCAGATGTTGCCCGGCGCGTTGATCCGCAATCGTTCGCTCCAGTTCAGATGCGAGCACGTTTTCATCAAGACGGCGACTGCTGATTCCCCTTTCTCGAATAAAATTCCGGCTGACAAAATCATCCGCGTCCCCATCGCGCACGGCGAGGGCTGTTATTTCGCCGACGACGCCACGCTGGAGAAAATGAAGAGCAATCGACAGATCCTCTGGCAATATTGCGATGCCAACGGCGCATTGAACGAGGCGAACAATCCCAATGGGTCGCTCCTGAACATCGCGGGAATTTGCAACGAAGCGCGAAATGTCGCCGGACTAATGCCCCATCCCGAACGCGCCAGCGAAGCGTTGCTCGGAAGCGCGGATGGGCGATTGATTTTTGAGAGCTTGATTTCGTGGCTTGAAAGCCGTCTGGCGGCTGCCGCCTGACATATTATATATCCGCATTGCCGCCCATGAGCGAACCGCCGATCACACCCGAACTTGTCAAGAAACACAATCTCACTCCCGAAGAGTATGAGAAAATCCTTTCGATTCTTGGCCGCCAGCCAACTTACACGGAGCTGGGTGTTTTTTCCGTGATGTGGAGCGAGCATTGTTCCTACAAGAACACGCGCCCGCTGCTCAAAACATTCCCCACCAAGTCGCCGCGCATCCTCGTCGGCGCGGGGGAAGAAAACGCGGGTATTATTGACATTGGCGACGGGTTGGCCATCGCGTTTAAGATCGAATCTCATAACCACCCCAGTGCGGTCGAACCGTTTCAAGGCGCGGCGACCGGGGTTGGCGGGATCATCCGCGATATTTTCACGATGGGCGCGCGGCCAGTCTGCGCGATCAATTCGCTGCGGTTCGGCCCTATCGAGGGCAACGGCAATGCGGCGAACAATCGGCGGCTCTTTGGCGGCGTTGTCAGCGGCATCGCGCATTATGGAAATTGCTTTGGCATTCCCACCATCGCGGGCGAAGTTTATTTTGACAAAAGTTACGAGGGCAATCCGCTGGTCAATGCTTTCTGCCTTGGCGTTCTTCGTCACGAACAAATTGCGCGCGGCGCGGCGAAAGGCATCGGGAATCCCGTCTTTTATGTCGGCCCGGCCACTGGGCGCGACGGTCTTGCGGGCGCGGCGTTTGCCTCACAGGATTTGACCAAGGAATCCGCCGAACAACAACGCGGAGCGGTGCAAGTTGGCGATCCGTTCATGGAAAAACTGGTTTGCGAAGCCTGCCTGGAATTGCTCGCCACCGACGCTGTCGCCGGCATTCAGGACATGGGCGCGGCGGGATTGACTTGCTCAACGTGCGAAACCGCAGCCCGCGCCAGCACTGGAATCGAGATCGAACTCAACAAAGTGCCGCAACGCGCGCCGAACATGACCTCTTACGAAATCATGCTCAGCGAATCGCAGGAGCGCATGCTCATCATCGTCAAGGCGGGCCGCGAGGATGAAGTCAAACGCATTTTCGACAAATGGGATCTGCCCTGGGCGGAAATCGGGCGCGTGACCGATACTGGCCGCATGGTCGTCAAGCATAACGGCATTGCGGTCGTCGATGTCCCCGCGAAAAAGCTGGCTGACGAAGCGCCGCTATATTATCGGGAATCCAAAGAACCGGCGTATTTGGCCGATGTTCGGGCTTTCACCATTTCTTCCGTGCCGCCCTCGACGGATCCTACGGGCGATTTGAAGCGCTTGCTTGCTTGGCCGACGATTTCCTCCAAGAACTGGGTCTATCGTCAATACGATCATATGGTTCGCGACGGCTCAGTGGTTTGTCCCGGCTCGGACGCCGCTGTCATTCGCATCAAGGCCGATTCCCTGCCGGAAACCGATGGAAGCAAAGCGGTGACGACCGAAAAGCTCATCGCGCTCACGGTCGATTGCAATGCGGGTTACGTTTATCTGGACCCTTACGAAGGTGCAAAGACCGCCGTTGCCGAAGCCGCAAGGAACCTTGCGTGTTCCGGCGCTGTTCCCTTGGGCAGCACGGACAATCTGAATTTTGCCAACCCGCATAATCCTGAACTTTTCTGGCAACTCAAGGAATCTGTGCGCGGTTTGGCGGAAGCGTGCCGCGCGTTTAACGCGCCCGTGACCGGCGGCAATTGCAGCCTTTACAACCAAAGCCCGAACGGTCCCATCGACCCCACGCCAACCATCGCGCTGGTGGGCATCATCGAAAAACCCGAGCATGTCACCACTCAATGGTTCAAAGACGAAGGCGACGCGGTTCTTCTGCTCGGCGATGTCATCGATGTTAACGATTCGTTAAGTGGACTCGGTGGTTCAGCTTATTTGCAATGTCTCCACGGCCTGAAAACTGGCGTTCCGCCCCGGTGCGATTTGGAAAAAGAGTCGCGTCTGCAACACACCCTGCTCGGCTTGATCCAATCCGGCCTGATCAAGAGCGCACACGATTGCAGCGAGGGCGGCCTGGCTGCGGCCATTGCCGAGAGTTGTATTTCCAGGCAGATCGCGCGGGAAACCCCCGCTCTCATCGGCGCAAAAATAGACCTCACAGCCATCGTTCCTGAAAATGCTTCACTCGAGGGGGCACTCTTCGGAGAAACTCAGGGCCGCGTCGTCGTTTCTGTGGCACAGGGTGATGTTGTCAAAGTAATCGAACGCGCAAAAATCCTCGGTGTCCCGGCGGCGAATATCGGAACCGTCGGAGGAACTGATCTCTCGATCAAACTCCGCGACAAAGAAATTTGCTCCTCTGTGACGGAGCTGCACGATCTTTGGTGGAATGCCATTGACCGCGCCATGAACGCAGCGTGATATGCTCTTTTCGTCAAGCGTTAGGCATTTGCAACCCATTGATAATTAAGTTGCGAAACGCGGCGGGTTTGGCTTTATTTCTGGTTCGTAAGTGAATGAATCGCCACAAAGTGACGAACTATTACACGGGACGCGTCCAAGGGGTCGGGTTTCGTTATGAGACAAAGTCGGTTGCGACAGGTTTTGAAGTGACCGGCACGGTTCGAAATTTGGCGGACGGACGCGTTGAACTCGTGGCTGAGGGATCGAAAGAGGAATTGGACGCCTTTCTCGTTGCCATCCGGGAATCCGGGGTAGGCCGCTTTATACGGCAGGAACAGGCATGTTGGGCAGAGGCAAAAAATGAATTTCGTGGTTTTGAAATTTCGCATTAGACTGGGACGAGGAAGATGAAGTACGCCATTATCGCCGATATTCACGCGAACCTGGAGGCATTCCAGGTCGTGCTGGATGACATTGAAAAACAAAAATGCACCCACGTCTGCTGCCTGGGAGACGTCGTCGGGTATAACGCCAATCCCAAGGAATGCCTCGACACCATCCGGGCCATGAACATCCCGTGCGTGAAAGGAAACCACGACGAATATTGCTCCAGCAATGAAGCGCTGGAAGGCTTCAATCCCCACGCCGCTGAAGCCGTCAATTGGACACGCAAACAGTTGAGCGACGATGACAAAAAATGGCTCGGCGACCTGAAATACGTCCGGCTTATTTCCAATTTCACCATTGTCCACGCGACCCTAGATGTTCCGCAGCGCTGGGCTTATGTTTTTGAAAAGCTCGCCGCCGCATCGAGCTTTACTTACCAGAACACTCCGGTTTGTTTTTTTGGACACACACACGTCCCCGTCGCTTTTATACGCGACAGTCAGGTGCGAGGCGGAACTTATTCAAAATTCCGTGTTGAGCCGGGCCGCAAATACTTTGTTAATGTCGGCGCTGTCGGCCAGCCTCGCGATGGCAACCCAAAAGCCGCCTACGTCGTTTATGACATGGTTGAAAGTTCCATAGAGCTTCGGCGATTGGATTACGACATTCCGACGGCGCAGAAAAAGATTCTTGACGCTGGATTGCCGCCGCGCCTGGCTGAACGGCTCGCGCTCGGCAAGTAGCCGTTGGCGTTGAAAATCCTCATCCTCAAACCGAGTTCCCTGGGCGATGTCATCCACGCGCTCCCGGTTCTGCGGTTGCTGAAATGCCATTGGCCAAAAAGCGATATCTATTGGTGGCTTGACGACGGTCTGATTCCGCTTCTCGAAAAAGACCCCGATCTGGCGGGCATTTTTCCATTTCATCGCAGGCGTTGGTTCGTGCCGATTCGCTGGCCGGAAATTTTATCCAGCGTTGTGGCGATGCGAAATCAACAATTCGATCTGGCGATTGACTTGCAAGGACTGGCACGCAGCGGAATGTTCGCGTGGCTGGCCAATGCAAAGTTGACCGTCGGACTCGATAATATCCGCGAAGGTTCGCGAGAAGGCGCTCGCGGTTTTTATGACCTGACACCGCCGCGGGCCGCAGCAAATTCCCACGCGGTGGACCGTTACCTGGCCGTGCTGCCGCTGCTGAACGTCCCGGTGCATTGGAATTTTGACTGGCTCCCGCCCCGCTCTGCCGCCGTTCAAAGCATGAACGACAAATGGGCGCCGGGCCGACAGGGAGCGCGATGGATTGTCCTGATTCCCGGCGCGAGATGGGACAACAAACGCTGGCCGGTGGGAAATTTTGTTGACCTGGCAAAACGCCTTCAGGAAATACCGGCGTTGCGCCTGGTGGTGCTCGGCAGCAAAAGCGAGCGCGGCCTGGGCGAGAAGATTTCTGCTACCGTGCCGGACTTCTGCCTGAACCTCGCGGGTGAAACGTCACTTGATGAAATGATCGAATGGATTCGCCAGAGCCGCCTAGTGATCACAAACGATACCGGCCCGATGCACGTTGCTGCCGCCGTTGGCCGTCCAATCATTTCGATTTTTGGTCCCACCGAGCCATCCAACACCGGCCCTTACGGCCAGCTTCAAAATGTCATGCAAACGCGAAGGCTTCCTTGCGTCCCGTGTTTGAAAGGATCATGCGCATATTGGGACAAACTGGCCTGCCTTCATGCGATTACTCCGGCGGCTGTGTTTGAGAAAGCGCGGGAAGCCTTGATTCCGTCGCAAACTTCTACGAGCACATTATCGTTGAGATAACTGTTCCCGGGCAGCAGATCTTGCCTTTGGAATTCCCCGCATGGGTGCGTCAGGATACTTCCAATTTGATTTCTGAGGTAATTGCAGGGGAAGGCGGTTTGGGTTTGGTGAAGCAGCCGCGCCAGAAACCGAGGCCGTAGAAAACGTGGCTTACAAAAATCAATCCCATGATCATTGGCAGCCAGTGGAGTTTGCGCGGGGACAACACTGCGATGGCCTGGAGCAGCACGGCCAAAGCATAAACTGCCAGCATCCATCTTGCGATTGGCGGGAGGAACGGGAGCGCCACCAGAAACAGACAAAATAGCGGTGGGACAAAATTGGCCACAGAACCGAAAGTTGGCTGGAGGCGGAATTGTTCAGCCCGACCGCGTCCGTAATTCAAGAGCATCCGGAAAAACGCCCGAAACGTCTGGCGCGGTCGGCGAAAGACGATCAGCTCCGGATCGTAGAGCAATTTGCCGCCACGCTTTTGGAGTTCGTCCATGAGCGCGTTTTCCTCGTTCGGGTAGAGCGCTTCGTTGAAGCCACCGAGCTCGATCATTGTGGCGCGACGGGCCAAGAGATTGCAGAGGATCAGTTCTTTTTCGCTTGTGGCGCGAGTTTGGCCTATACTTCGGTAGCGGGCGGAACTGGAGGCGAACGCGAGCTTTGTGCCCATTGTGATTGCGAAGGCTTGCTCGATGTTTGGCGATTCGGGCGGACAAAGGCTGGGGCCGCCGACCATTTGAACGTCAGGCGCGCGGAATTGTTCCACTGCGAGGCGGAGATTGCCGGGGAGCGGCGTCGAATCGTCGTCGAGGAAGTAGATGATCTCGCCGGTGGCGGCGCGAAGGGCGGCGTTGCGCTGGACGGAAGGTTGTTTGCCGCGAGCGAGGATAATTTCCAGTTTGTCAGGGGGATAATCGAACTGCCGGGCGGCACCGGCGGCGCGGACGTCCCGGTTGTCGGGCTTTGCCGCGATGATGACGGTGACTTTGGGCAGACTGTCGTTCACTGATGGAAAGCTAAAGTTTTGGAAGCGAATCGCAATGAGGAACGAAGGGAACGGGGCGATTAGGATTAAGATTATGATTAGGATTAGGATTCAGAATTTATATTTGGATGGTCTTTTTTATTCCCAATCGTAATCTTAATCCTAATCGTAATCTCAATGCATCGGCTATTCGACCATGAAAAACTGGAGGTTTACCAAGAATCTCTGGCCTTTGTTGTCTGGCTTGAGACGTTGTTGCAGAAATTACCCAAATCCATCGCAGTGTACGACCAATTAGATCGCGCTTGCACTTCCATCGTTCTCAATCTGGCGGAGGGAAATGGAAAATTTACGGGGCCGGATCGTTGCCGGTTTTTCGATGTGGCGCGCGGGTCTGCTTTGGAATGCGCCGCCGGGTTGGATGTTTTGGTGGCAAAGGGACGATGTCTGTTGGATGAAGTCGAACCGGGAAAACAAAGGTTGGTCAGGATTGTTTCCATGCTGGTGGGGTTAATTAAAGCAAATTCAGGGTATCGGTTACATGAGGGGGAAGATTAGGATTATGATTACGATTAAGATTAGGACTAAAGAATTGAAAAAGTGAAGTCGCGGTTTTTCATTATTCTGCTGCTGTTCAACGTGGCGGCGGTGGGGGCTGGGTTGGTTTATATCAGCCAGTATTGGAGCCGCCAGGTTGCGCAGGGGCAGGAATCGGCTCAGGCGGAGGTTGCGGCTTGGCAGGCAAAGGCTGAAGCGGCGGCGGCAATCCCGGAGAAGCCAGCAATCATTATCCAAACGAATGCATTCAACTGGAGCCAGGTGGAATCGACGGATTATCGGCAGTATATCGCGAACCTTCGTTCCATCGGCTGCCCGGAAAGCACGATCAAGGACATCATCATGACGGATGTGATGCGTCTTTACGCGCAACGCCGCGGCCAGTACTACCACAACGGTCGCGAGTTCAAATACTGGGAGACGGACGACAAACGGAAACTTAAGCAGTCGCAGATCGAAGAGAGGGAAAAGCAACTGGCGGCCATCGACAGGGAATTGCCGGCGGTGCTGCGCGAATTGCTGGGGATCAACTACGAGCGCGAAGTCAATAAGTATTTTGTCGATTCGGACATGGATAATCACCGGCTGGCTTTTCTGCCGGATGACAGGCGGTCGCAATTGCTGGCGTTGCGGGAGCAGTTTGAGGGCGAGCGGGAGCGGGCGATGTTCCAGGTTGAGGGAACCAAGGCGACGACCGCGGTCATCGAGCAGATGCGGCAGATCGACAAGGAGCAAGATGCGGCGCTTTCGCAATTGCTCTCGCCGGAGGAAAAGGCGAATTACGAATTGAGCATGTCGCCCACTTCGGACCGATTGCGCAAGGAATTGATCGGGTTTAATCCGACAGAAGACGAGTTTCGCAAGATGTTCAACCTTCAAAAGACGATTGATTCCGCGTATGAATTTGAAGACACGAACGACGCCACCGTTCGCGCCGCGAAAGCCGCCGATGAACAAGCGATGATGACAGATTTTAAATCGCAATTGACACCGGATCGCGTCGCCGAACTGGATCGGTCCCAGGACCCGGATTATCAAAATTTGTGCGTTTTGAGCCAGCAATTCGATCTCCCGGACGGTACATCGCAGGCGGTCGAGGACATTCGTCAAACGGCCCAAAACCAAGTGCAGCAGCTTTTGTCGAACAAGGACATTCCTCCTGACCGGATGCAGACCGCGCTCAAGGCGATTCAGGCGGCAACAGAGCAGGAAGTGCGGACAACGCTAGGGGCTCAGGCGTTTTCGCAGTATTCGCAGTCGGCGGGGTGGATACAGGGGATGGGGGCACCGGGATTTAATTGGTATAATTGATTTTTCGGCGCGAGAGACCGAGAAATTTGCTCCTTGGAGTGATTCAGGTGGTATTCGGGCCTAAATAGCCGTTCTGATGACAGGACGCCCCGTACGGGGCTTTATACATTTATTGCGGCGGTTCTATAAACAGTCAGCCCCTAGCGGGGCTGGCCAGTGTGAGTTTCATCTTATTGATTTCTTCCAGATTGTGGGAGAAAGAATACGGGGATCTCGCCCGCTTACAATCGCATTCGAATGTTTTTCCCACTTTGATTGAAACTTTTTTCGCTTTGCGCTGTCAATAGACACGGCCCATTGGAATCATGAAAACAGCACACACAACCAGAACCGGTTTTCCGGTTCCGCGCTATGGACGATTTGAGTGGCAATTTGCGGGGAGATGCACCGGCTAACGGTCATTCCCTCGACACACCCTCCCCTGCCCGGGCTGAAAGCTTGTCCCGGTTAGAATTGCCCGCCCAGGTCACGGGCGCTCTTCCGTCGGAATTCATCAAGCGGCACCGGGTGCTTCCCGTTGAAATCACCAATGGAACGATCGTTGTAGCCGCCTCGGAGGCTGTCAACCAGCGGGTCGTCGATGATATCCGGCTGCTGACTGGGCGGGAAGTTCAGGAAATGCTAGTTGAGTCTTCCGAATTGCTCGAAAAAATCGCCCAATGCTGTCAGTTGACGGTGGAGCAGATGGTCGAAAACCTCGAACCGAAGCATCCCGGTTCGGGTGAGGAAAAGAATCTCCATGACATCGAGGTCATGGCCAATGAGCCGACGGTCGTCAATCTTGTCAACGTCATCATTTCGACTGCGTTGCGCGAGCGGGCGAGCGATATTCACCTGGTTCCGTTTGAGGAAAAGCTGCAATTGCGGTATCGCATCGACGGATTGCTTCAGGAAAAGAACCCGCCTCCGCGCCAACTTCATGCCGCGCTGGTGTCGCGCATTAAAATCATGGCGGACATGAATATTGCCGAACGGTTCCTGCCGCAGGACGGGCATATTCAAATCCATCATCGCGGCGCGCGCGTGGACATTCGAGTTGGGACCATGCCGACGATTTACGGCGAAAGCGTGGTGATGCGGTTGCTGGAGAAGCACTCGAGACCATTGACGCCCGAGGAACTTGGACTGGACGAAGCTCGCTCGCGTTTGCTCCACTCGCTTGTTGCAAAGCCGCACGGGCTTTTTCTGACGACCGGGCCGACGGGCAGCGGCAAGACGACAACGCTTTACTCCATTTTACAGGGAATTTATACGCCGGACAAAAAAATCCTGACCATCGAGGACCCGGTCGAATACGAACTGGCCGGCGTGGCGCAAATCCCGGTGCGGCCAACGCGCAATTTCACATTTGCCAGCGGATTGCGCTCGATACTTCGGCAGGACCCGGACGTGGTGATGGTGGGAGAAATCCGCGATTCTGAAACGGCGGAAATCGCGATTCGCGCAGCTTTAACCGGGCACCAGGTTTTCAGCACGCTACATACCAACGATTCGACCGGCGCGGTCACACGGCTATTGGACATGGGAATCGAGGCGTTTTTGATTTCGTCATCGCTAGAAGGCGTGCTGGCGCAACGTCTGATTCGCCGGATATGCCCGCATTGCCGTGTGGAGACGGATGTTGCCGCCGCGACACTTGAAAAGATTCAGGGGATGAGTGGCACGATCGCGAAAGGGCCGTTTTATCGCGGGCGCGGCTGCGAGGAATGCCGGGAAATCGGTTATCGCGGACGGGTTGGGATTTTTGAGCTGCTGGCGGTTGGGCCGGAACTGCAGGAGATGATTGTGCATAAGCGGTCCAACGCGGAATTAAAGGCGGCGGCGCGCAAGAACATGATCACCATGCACCAGGACGCGCTGAACAAGGCCGCCGCCGGATTAACGACGCTGGAAGAGATTATCCGGGTCTCCTCGGGAGACAGCCTCGAATGACCTCTTTTCGTTATCAAGCCGTGGAAGCCGGCGGGAGTTCGGTGCAAGGCGTGATCGAAGCGCCTGACCGCCGGGCCGCACTGGAACTGCTTGGCAGCCGGGGCGTCTTTCCATCGAATCTGGAAATTTGCGCGAACGGCGGTTCCAAGGACACTGCGTCGCCGGCAACCCCGTCGGGACAGAAATTCGAGTTTCGTCTTGGCAGTGGAGTCAAGAGGAAGGAGATCACGGTACTGACGAGGGAGCTGGGAGCGCTGCTTGGGGCCGGGATTCCCATTCCACAGGCTCTCGAAGGACTCGGTGAAGAGGAGGAAAATCTGGCGATGCGCCATGCGGTGACGCGGATTTCGGAATCGGTTCGCAAAGGCACGGCGCTTTCGGCTGCGCTGGCGGAACATCCGGCGTTGTTCAGCAATCTGTATGTGAGCATGGTGCGCGTGGGGGAAGAAGCCGGGGCGTTGCCGAAAGTCCTGGCGGACCTCGCGCAATTGCTCGAACACGAAGATGAGATGCGTTCGGAAGTTCTCGCGGCGGTGGCGTATCCGGCCTTCGTCTTGTGTTTTGGAATTCTTACTGTGGCCGTGTTGCTCGGCGTCGTACTGCCCCGGCTTTTTGGGATGTTGCAGGAAATGTTGACCGTGCTGCCGTTGCCAACGTTGATTTTGCTCAGAGTCAGCGGGGCTTTGCATGAGTACTGGCTTTGGATATTGATTGGGATTGGCGCGGCGGTGGCAGGATTGCGATGGTTTTTCAACACTCCGCGCGGGGCAATCATACTTGACACACTGAAATTGAAACTGCCACTGATTGGGCCTCTCTTTAAGGCGGCGGCTTTGGGACGTTTCTCGCGCACTTTGGGGACTCTCGCGCGAAGCGGCGTGTCGCTGCTCCCGGCGCTCAAGATCGTCGAAAACACCATCGGAAACCTCGTGCTGGCGCGAATGATCGCCCAAGTCGCGGAGGAAACGCGCGGGGGCGACTCGCTTGCAGGCCCGTTACGCAAGCTCGGTGTTTTTCCGAGGACCGCCATTCAAATGATCAGTGTCGGCGAGGAAACGGGCAAGCTCGACGACATGTTGCTCAAAGTCGCCGACATAGAGGAACGCCACATGCGCGGCCGCGCCAAGATGTTGATTTCCCTGCTCGCTCCCGCGCTGATCCTGGTGGTCGGCGCAGTTGTCGGTTTTATGGTCATTGCCATTTTGCTGCCCATTTTCAAGATGAGCAGCGCCCTGCATTGAAGCTCAAACACCCAATGAAAATATTGTCAACTCGAAAAAAATCCGGCGCCTTTACCCTGATCGAAATCATGGTCGTGGTGATCATCCTTGGCATTCTTGCCGCGACGATCATTCCGCAATTCGTCGGCACCACCCAAGAAGCGAAGGTCAGCACAGCCAAGTCAAACATAGCGGAATTGGAGTCGGCCCTGGAGCGTTATTACGTTCACATGGACCGCTATCCCACTACAGAGGAAGGTTTGAAAGCGCTGACCGACGCGCCGCCGGGTGGGGATTCAAAGTGGCGCGGGCCTTACATAAAATTGTTGCGCCCTGATCCGTGGGGACATCCGTATCAATACAAAAACCCCGGAACTCACAAGTCCTCCGGCTTCGATCTTTACTCATTTGGGGCCGACGGCGTCGATGGCGGCGAAGGAGACAATGCGGACATTGGCAATTGGAACTGATGCGCCAGTTTTCCCCAAACAGTCGGGCGATAGGATTTACGCTCATCGAATTGATGGTGGTCATCGTGATCATCTCGATTGTGAGCGCGGTCATTGTTGGCGAAATGGCCGGGACTTTTCACGATGCGCTGCTTCGCTCGACGAGCCGACAATTGGTAAGCGTGCTAAGCCTTGCGTCAAGTCGAGCCATTTCCCAGGACCGGATGCACTTGGTTCGTTTTGATGAGGCGACGAGAAAATACGCGATTGAAACCAAGCGTCACGGTGAGTTGGTTCCTGTTGAATCGGTTGGCGGAAGCGAAGGAAAAATCGACGCGCACATCGCGGTGCGAATTCTCGGCGAGGGTTTGAACGACTCGATTTCGTTTTATCCCGATGGCACAGCCGAAGAGCGCGAGATCGAATTGCGCGACCCGGAGGGGTTTGGGCTCGCCTTGCGAATCAATCCCGTTACGTCGCGGGTGCAAATCATCGAATTGGAGAAGCGTTGAAATACCGGACCTCCAACGCGGGCTTTTCGCTGGTCGAAGTGATGGTTGCGATCCTCATTCTTGGCGTCGCGCTGGCAGGATTGACGCGAGGGATCACGACTGCGCTGGCGTCCAATAAAGACTCTGAGCTGACAACCGTCGCCGCGCTGGCTGCCGCGGCGCAAATAGAGACGATTCGCGCGGACGCCACCTGGACTGACGGCGAGACCGACGGCGAATGCGGCACCGATCTTCCCGGGTACAAGTGGACGCAAACGATCAAGGCGGCTGATGTCGATGGGCTTCACGAAGTGACGGTTAGCGTCCAAAAAGGTGATTCGTCCGTGCCGATTTACGAATTGAAAACACTTTTGTTCGACCCGGATTCGATTGCCACCGCCACCGAGGATGCGACGACGAAAAAAGACCGTGAACGCGAGAAAAGGAAGCATCAGTCAAGACAATGAATCGCGCGCGAAACAGCTTTCTTACTGGCGGTGACGACGGTTTCACGTTGTTGGAAATCATGATCAGCATTTCGGTCGCGGCAATTATTTTGACAGCGGCCGCCCTCTGCCTCAACGCCGCCATCACGAGCCAGAGGATGATTGACCCGCGAGTCGATGCGCTGCAAACGGCGCGCGTGGCGATGGCGCTGATTTCGGCGGACCTTCGCGGCGCCTGTCCGCTTGACAAGAGCTACGCGTTTCTTGGCGATCATCGGATGATGGGCAAAGTTGTCGCGGACAACATCGACTTCGCGACGCACAACTATACGCCAAAACACCCGAACGAAGGCGATTTTTGCGAGACGAGTTATTTTTTGGACAAGACTTCGGCCACCGGAAAATTGGCGCTGTTTCGACGCAGAAATCCGCTGATCGCGCAGGACCCGCTTTCCGGTGGAAAGCGCGAGGAGATTGCGCCGGGTATTCAGGGATTGGAGTTCGAGTATTATGACGGGCTGGATTGGTACGACACCTGGGGCGACATGACCGGGAAGAAGCAGGCCAACTCGAACATCGAACATCCGAACCTCGAAGGAATGCCGCTGGCTGTGCGCATCACGCTTTCTTTTGATGCTGATCCGGCATCGAAAAAAAGTCGCGAGGAGGAAGAGACAGTGGCGCCAGAAATTCCGACGAGCGATGCGCCTCGCACCAATTCGACTGCGCTGGTGTTTCAAACTGTGGTTTACCTGGAATTGGCCGCGATTAACACGGCGTCGGGATCGAGTTCGGACAATTCCGGCGACGGGGGGAATTCTCCAAACGGAGGGCCGCAGCAAAACCGCAACTAACTGAAATGCGCGAAAAAGCATCCATATTGGTCGGGTTGCTCTGGTGCCTGGCGCTGTTGTCCGTCGCGGTGTTGGGGATTCTGCATACGTCGCGGATGGATTTGCTGGTTGTCAAACATTACGGGGACCGGATTCAGGCGCATTATCTCGCGCTGGCGGGGGTTGAGCGGGCGAAGGCGTTGCTGTATCGTGATTCGGTCAGCCGGCGCAAGTCTGGAAAGAACCACACTGGCTCGCTTTACGATGACGATGTGGATTTTCACGATGTAAAGCTGGGTCGCGGGAAAATCAGCGTGGGACACGGTTATCCCGCGACTTACGGAATCATCGACGAGGAAAGCCGGATCAATGTCAATACTGCTTCAACGGAAGTTCTTACCAAAATCGAAGGGCTGACGCCGGATATTGCGACGGCGATTTCGGATTGGCGTGGCGCGAGCAATCAGGTCAGCGCAGGCGGCGCGGGGATTGATTACTATATGAGCCTGATTCCGCCGTATCTTCCGCGAAACGGCCCGATTCAGACGCTGCGAGAGTTGCTGATGGTGCGCGGGGTGACGCGGCAATTGCTGCTGGGGGAAGGCGATCCGCATTCGAGTGTTGACGATTCGGATGAACAACTTCCCACGGAAAACGGCTGGGCGCCTTTACTGACGGTCGATTCAAAGGACGACAACGTCAACGCTTCGGGCACGGCGCGGGTGGACATCAAGACCGCTGACCAAAACGCTTTGGCGCAAGTTGAGGGGATTACTCCCGCGATCGCGCGGGCAATCGTCAACTGGCAGAATCGAGGGAATTTTCAGAGCATCGCCGATTTGCTGGATGTCACGGGTCAGGGCGGCGGGCAGCAAAATCTCGGGGGCGGTGGCAACGGTTCGCGGGTCATCGACCATGATCTGTTGATGCGCATCGCGGACAGTTTGACTGTGGGAACTGATACCAGTCAGCAAGGGTTGATCAATATCAATACCGCGAGCTTTGATGTGCTGAGGTGCCTGCCGGGGATGGGCGAGGCCCGGGCGCGCGCGATTATTTCCCATCGGCAGTCAAATGGATTTTTTGCGAACGTTGCGGAACTCTTGAAAGTGGACGGGATGACTGATGATGTGCTGAAACAGGTTGCGCCGTTGTTGACAGCGCGCTCGGAGACATTTCGGGTGATTAGCGAAGGGCGAATTGCATCGACTGGAACGCGGCAGCGGATTCAAGCCATTTTGCATGTCGGCTCGAAGGAAATTCAGACTCTTTCCTACAGGGAGGACCTATGACCGAGTCGCCCAGCTTCGAGATTTGCACGACGCTATTTAAAGCGCGGATTGGCGGCGATGAGATGGAATTGCCCGTGGAGCGAAATGAGGCGAGGCAAATTACGCCGGCGTGCAGAGCCCTGATTATCGCGGTAGTTGGGGGGTTTCTTATGAAGCACCAGATCAAGCCGGGAGTTCGCGGCTTGTGCGCAATCGACGGACACGGCGTGAGTTTGCGGCGAATAAGCCTGCCGCTCGCGACGAAGGAGGAATTTCAAAGACTGTTGCGGCTTCAGCTTGAACGGGAATTTCCAATGCCGCCCGAACAACTTGCCTGGGGAAGCCGTGTGTTGCGGCAAGACATTTCAAGGCAGGAAGTGCTGGTCGCGGCGATTCGCAAAGATTCGCTCCAGCCATTGATCGAGATTTTTTCAGCGTGCGGCGTCAATCCGGATTTCACTGTGGTTGCGCTTGATCGTGTCGCGCGATTTGAGACGCCGGTCGGTTCCTTCGGTGTGCTTCACCTGGGAAATCGGCATTCAGAGTTGTTGATTTACGAGGATGGATTCCCGACCGGCATCCGCGTTTTGCCGTGGGGACGGGAAAATCTTTCAGAAGCGAAGAGCGCGAATGCGCCTGTTCCAAAAATTTATTTGACCAGCGCGAGTGACCTGGCGCTGTTGCCGCGAGTTGGAGGAGTTGCCTGCGAATTATTGCGTCCCGCGGTGTCCCCTGCCCCTGCTCCCTTGATATTGCGGACACAGGAGCCACCGGCGCGCCTTACGCTTAGGGAAGCCAGAAGCAGAAAACCGGTTGTGCTCGCTGCTGCATTGGTCATCGCCATTATCGCTTTCCCGTTCCTGCAGGCCATTGTATTCAAGCCGATTTTGTCGCATCACTTGACCTCGTTGAAATCGGGTCGCGCGCGATTGCAGGCCATCGATCGGGAAATTGATTTTCTTCAATACTTGAAGGCCAGCCAGCCACCTTACATGGAAGTCATTTATCTGGTTGCGACGGCCGCTTCGCCTGGCACGACTTTCGATTCCATCAGCATGGGCAAGCGCGGCGATCTTTCGATTCGTGGAAAGATGGCCAACGGCCAGCAAGTGACCGAGTTCCGCAACAAGCTCATTGACGGAGGGTGGTTCTCATCGGTCGTCGTGGAGGAACAAGTTCCTTCGCCGGATCGGCGCGTCACGGTGCGGATGTCCGCGCAATTGAAAGCCGCCGAGTCGCGCAAGCCAATCCCGGAGGAGCCTTCCCACAAATAACATGCGCCAGCTCAACCCACAGGAACAACGAACGGTCCGCTTTGCCGCAATCGGCATCGGTATTTATCTGGCGCTGTTTGGTGGATTTCTAGTTTACAAGCGGCTTGCGTCGGCGCGCGCGGATTATAGACAGCTTGTCGCTGAAGCGGTGAATCTTCGCCAGGAAATTCGACCGTATCAGGATAAAGTGGATCACGCGCGGAAACTCATGGAAGGCTTCCGCATGGACCCAATGACGCTGGCAAGGACTTCTTTGGTGGCGCAAGCCAGCGCGGCCATTCAGAAAGCTTCCGACGAGGCCGGCATGGCGGCGGGGCCGATTCGGGAATCGCCGTCGCAAAGCGCGAAAGACGCGGCCTCCATACAGTTCGAGACCACTGGCCCCGTGACCGCCGTCCTTGCATTGCTTCACACCCTTAAGAGCACCGGTTATCCGCTTATTATTGACTCAATGCAACTGACGCCGGACAGCCGGCGGCCTGGAAGTTTGAAGCTTAATCTGACCATTGTGATTCTGGATTTCGATTCGTGGAAACAAGGGGGCCAAACAAATGCTTGACCGCCTTGAATCCATCGCCCGCCTGCTTTGCATGGGATTGGGAGCGCTGCTGTTTTTGCAGTTGTTCAACGCGGTGTGGCACGGCGACCCGCTGGGGCATGTAACAATTCCAGAGCTGCCCACAATTTCTGCCGCCGCGAAAGGCGACACGAATGCTGCGCCTGGCAAACAAGGAACTGCCATAGCAAAAACGAATTCGGAACCTGCCGGGAAACTCGCGACGGGCCAGACAAATTCCGCCACCAATCTGGCAGACGCCAAACTTGTAAAGACGAATCTGGCGAACTTAACCAACAACGGATCAGCCATTGGAACGAATTCACTGACAAACGGAGTTGACTCCGCAAGTGGAAAGACGAATTCCTCCGCAAATGCCGGCGCCAACTCGCCACCCATGGCGAAAGCCGGACCGCATCGCCCTGGAATGCCAGGGCCAATGGGAATGAGAACGCCCGGGCCGAAAGTGGAATTGCCGAAGGACGTTCAGGCGCGTGTTGATCGCATCCTCCAAAGCGAAATTTTGGGACCAATGGCGCATCCCATGCCGATGGCGTTGCTGGGGATCGCTGGGAACGACGCGTTTTTGCGCTCACCGGAAGGCCAGACCGGAATGATCAAAGAAGGCGCTGAACTCGGCTCGATCAAATTGCTTCGCATCGGCACCAACAGGGTGTTGGTCGAGGAAAACGGCGCAAAAAAAGAATTGACGCTGTTCGCGGGAATGGGCGGCGAAAGCATGCTGCCACCGGAAACAAATTCCGCCGCACTAACGAATTCCTCAGTAAACAAAAAGGAGACACATTGATGCAACCGATCCGCTTAAGAGTGATTGCCATCGGGCTGGCCACGCTTATTTATTGTTTTTCGATGCCGCTGGTTTGGTCGCAAGACGCCGTGCCCGCGCCGGCTCCGACCCCATCCATACCGCCAGCAGCAAATTCCACGAGCACCAACTCGTCCAGCGCCAGTTCAACGAACGATTTGATTCAGCTCAGTTTTCAAGGCGCGAATATCGACATGGTCGCGCAGTGGCTGGCGGAAACGACGGGGAAAAACGTGATCAAACATCCGCAGGCGCAGTGCCAGATTACAGTCTTTGGCTCCAAGAAAATAACCAAGCAGGAAGCTGTCACGACGATTTATCACGCGCTGGAAGCGGAAGGCTTCGCGGCGATTGAGTCAGCTCAGTCGATTCTCATTGTCCCAGCGGACAAGGAACCGAAGATGAGCCCCGAGATGCTGTCCTCCGGTCAGGCGGCGGCGCCGGGTGGACACGAACGGGAGGTCCGGGTTTTTGCTTTAAAATTTGCGCAGGCTGCAGAGCTCAAGGACAAGGTCAAGAGCATCCTCACGGAAAAAGCCACAGTCGAGACCGACGAACATGCGAATGCGCTGATCGTCACCGATTTTCACGATAACGTCGCCGTGGCGGCGGAATTGATTCGCGCCCTGGACATTGACAAGACGCAGGATATCGCGTTGCGGGTCATTCCGTTGAAGAACGCCAATGCGGAGGCGCTCGCCAAGGAACTGCAGCCGCTTTACGGCAACAGGGACAACAAAGACCCGATTCAAATTTCCGCCAATGACCGCTCGAATTCGCTGCTGGTTCGTTCCAGCGTCGCGAATTTCAAAGTGATCGAACGGGTGATCGCCGGACTGGACACAGAAGACGCCGGAGACAAGGAGATGCGTTCATTCACCCTCAAGAACGCCGACGCGCAGGACGTTGCCAAACAATTGCAGCAACTTGATTCTGATCAGAGCAATAACAATGGGTACAGCCGCAATTATTATTTTGGGGATGTAAACAATAATAACAGCAAAAAAATGAGCGTTGTCGCCGATCGCCGCCGCAACGCCGTGGTTGTCCAGGCGGAACCGGCGCGGATGGAGCGCATCGCCAAGATGGTTGAATCCCTGGACCAACCGATCAACGATGGCAGTCTTGCGCCGAAAATATATGTGTTGAAATACGCGAGCGCCCCGGACATTGCGGATGTTTTGAATGATCTTTTCCTGAAGAAAACCCAGAATCGCAATTACTTTTATTATTTTGACGAGGACCAACAGCAGGAGCCTGATCGGGACGTTGGGAAACTCTACGGGAAAGTTCGCATTTCGAGCGAAGCACATGCTAATGCGCTCATTATTACGGCAAACTCTCTCGAAAATCTTGAAGCCGTCGAAGAAGTGTTGAAGAAATTGGATGTTCCCCCGGAAGGTGGCGACAGCACGTTCCGGGTCGGACTGCGTTTTGCCGATGCGCCGGTTGTCGCCAACAGCATCAACATCCTGTTCGCCAAGGGCGGCGCGCCGGCGATCCGCCCCAATGGGCAGCAAAACCAAAACAACAACAATAACAATAATCAGCAAAACAATCAGCAAAACCAGAACCAGCAAAGCGATTCGCAAAATAATTTTGAAATTACCGAGCAAACCAAGGAGGAAGGTTATTTCCCGTGGATTGGAGGACAGCCGGACAATCCCCGTCCGAATGACACGCGCTCCGCGCGTCCGGTGAGCGATTTGATTGGCCTGGTGCGAGTTGTGCCGGACCAGCGGAGCAATTCCCTGCTCATTACAGCGAATGTGCATTTCTTCCCGCAAATCATGAAGCTCATCCGGGAAATGGATGTGCCGCAGGCAGCGGTAATGATCGAAGCGCGCATTGTCGAGGTTTCCAGCGGATTGATTGACCAACTCGGCGTGCGGTGGTCTCCGAATTCCTCGACGTTTACCGCGAACGATTTTGACAATTCAATTATTGCCAGCAGTTCCGCGTCTTATCAGAAGACGTTTGGCGGCACGCAGTACGGCGGGAGCAATAATATCATTGGCTCCGCGCTTTCCGGCATTCGCAGTGGGATGCTCGCAAACAGTGTCAGCGCCGATGTGTTGATTCAGTTCCTGAAAGAAAATACGGGCGCGACGGTGCTGGGCGAGCCTCAATTGGAAATTGAAAACAACGAACTCGGCAAATTATTCGTCGGCCAGCGAGTGCCAACACTTAGCGGGAGCCTGACAACAGATGTTGGTGGGCAAAACCAGAGTTTTAAATACGAAGATGTCGGCGTTATTCTGGAAGTCCAGCCTCACATTAATGATTCGGGCGACGTGCAATTGCGGATTCGGGCGGAATCTTCAACGCTCGTGGTGGGACAGACGATTCTGGGCGGGGTCGTCATTAACACGCGCAACTTCCGAACTGAATTGACAGCGAAGTCCGGCGAAACGCTGGTTCTCGGAGGCATTATTCAAAATCAAACCAGCGATGCGGACCGAAAAACGCCGATCCTAGGGGACATTCCGGGCTTGAAATGGCTGTTCAACAAGAAGGACAAATCCAGACAACGAGTCGAGTTGCTGGTTTTCCTGCGGCCCAAGGTCACGCGCACGACCGAAGAGGCTCATGCGTTGCTGGAAGATGCGAATAAGCGAATGCCGCTGATCCGCGATTGGGAGAAGACAGAAGGCCCGGATGCTGAGAAAATGAGCTCAAAAGAAGCAATGACCCAATAAAGGCTGGGGAAGCGCCAGCCTCCAAAAGTTTTATAGATTCGCGCGACGAGTCACTTCGCGGGCCGTCCATAGACTTCGACCTCGGTGTATTCGTTGAGGCGGCTTTCGGTGCTGCCTTTGGAATAAAGGCGAACGTATCGCGCGACTGTTCCCTTCCCTTCAATCAGCTTGCCCTCGTTGGTTTCAAAGTATTCGCGATTTGTGCCCTCACCGAGTCCATCAACGTTCTTTTGGTCGTTATTAAAGAGAGTGCGCACATTTTGTGTGAACTCAGCATCGTCGGCCACTTGTGCGATGACGCCGTGATAAACTTTGGGGGTGTCATGGGCGTGCCAGATAACAATCGCATAAATTTCGCTGGGCGCGCCCAGGTCGATCTGTATCCATTGCACGCCTTTTCGCAGGAGAACGGTTCCCTCTTCGCTGGCTTCCTTGTCGCCGTCGGTGATCTTGACAAGGTTTTCGGCAAGTTGATTGGTGTCGCTTGTGGTGACCTTTTTCTTTGAAGCGAGATTGATTACGCCCGGCGGCACCATCAAAAGCGCGCGCGGGACGCCGCTCGGCTTTTCCACTGTCGTGCCTACAGGAGTGTCCGAGGGAGTGCCGACGAAAGCAGGCGCGGGCAATTTGATCTTCAACGGCACGAGGTCTTGGGCTGTTGAATTATATGCCATTCCCAACCAAACCGAACAGACCAAGGCAATCGTCTTAAAGTCACGGAATCTCATGCCCCATCAATAACGGGCTGAACGTTTCAAGCCAAGGAATTCTTCAAACCTTTTCTTTTTTTACCAAGCCCGCGCCCTGCTGGGGCCAGTTGAGAATGTCCGTTTTTTTCCGCAACTTTACGTTGACCGGCCAGGTGAAATGGCAATCCGTGCAATAAAATCGCCTCTCTATGACTCCAAGAAAGCAGCCGAGTTCAACCAGCGTTGTCATGACGAACTTTCGAGTAAATTGCGGGTATTCGACTCTTGGGGAACCGCATTCGAGACAGCGGACTTCGCCATCGAGGATATGGTCCGTCACGTTTAAATCTCTTAAGAGAACCCGCGCTTTTTCGGCATCCGCATCATCCACATAAACTTTTTGGGAAGCCAATGGTTTGCTTAAGAAACCGAACATCTGCAATTTCGATTCATCGTCCACCACGGCCTTAATTCCCGACTCTTCGAGCCTGGTCTTCACCACATTCGCTTTTTCAGACTCGCCGAACGTTGCAACCACGGTTTTTCCACATTTCATGATTAAACATACATGAATTTCCAAACAAAACTTGCTGAGGCAAATATCGGGGCTTATGCTGAGACCCGGTTTTGCCAGGGCCCATGGAACGAGGACTTACGAACCCCGCCAGGGCAGGAATGCAGCAACGGCAGTTTGCTCCGCGTCCGCCGTGGTCACCCTGGCATTCCTTAAATTTCAACAAACGGCATGGCATACCAGGTC
Source organism: Verrucomicrobiia bacterium (assembly GCA_036501665.1). Lineage (GTDB taxonomy): Bacteria > Verrucomicrobiota > Verrucomicrobiia > Limisphaerales > Palsa-1400 > DATAUD01. The sequence continues at coordinate 69,232 of DASXZW010000096.1, read as the reverse complement.
ATAGCGCGGAAATACCGCCCGCAACGATTCGCTGACGTCGTCGGCCAGGAACACGTGACGGACACGCTTGCCAACGCCATCGCCCAAAACCGGATTGCCCACGCCTACCTCTTTGTCGGCCCACGTGGCACGGGCAAAACGACCATTGCCCGCATTTTCGCCAAATGCCTCAATTGCACCGATGGCCCAAAGGTCGATTTTCCCGACGATGATCCGCGCGCGAAAGAGATTACCGAGGGCCGTTCGATGGACGTGCTGGAAATTGACGGCGCGAGCAACCGCGGCATCGACGAGGTGCGGGAATTGCGCGAGACGGTTAAGTACGCGCCGGCTTCGTCGCGCTTCAAGATTTATATTATTGACGAAGTCCACATGCTGACGAAGGAGGCGTTTAATGCGCTTCTTAAGACGCTTGAGGAACCGCCCGCGCACGTGAAATTCATGTTCGCGACGACCGAGGCTGAACGAATTCTTCCGACGATTCTTTCGCGTTGCCAACGGTTCGATTTGCGCCGCATTCCAACCGCGCTGATCGTCAAGCATCTCGCTGACATTGCGCGGCAGGAAAATGTTCAGATTGGCGAGGCGGCGCTTCACGCGATTGCCCGCGGCGCTGACGGCGGAATGCGCGACGCCGAATCGACGCTGGACCAGTTGATCAGTTTTTGCGGAGCGGAAATTGCAGAGGCCGATGTTCTTTCAATGTTCGGACTGGCGGCGCGAGGTCAAATTCTGGCGCTCGCGGAGGCGGTTCTTTCCGGCGAAACGGAAAAGGCGCTGCGGCAACTCAATGATCTTGCGCACCAAGGAAAGGACTTGGGCCGGTTGGTCACGGAGTTGTTGGGGCATTTTCGGAATTTGCTTATATTCCTGGTTTCGCGCGGAGATTTGAGCTTGATCGAAGCCTCGGAAACTGAAGCCGCCGCAATTAAAGAGCAAGCCGCGAAGCTTCACTCGGATTCGCTGATGCGGATGTTAGAGGTCTTGACAGATTGCGAGGGACGCCTTCGTGACGCGACTTCCCGGAAAATTCTGCTTGAGGTGACGTTGCTCAAAATGATCGAAGCGCGCAACGCCGTCAGCATTGATACCGTGTTGAAGCAGGTTCAACAATTGCGGTCTGAAGCCGGTGGCGGAGGCTCTCGGCCAATGGCAGCCGCGCTTGCGCCTGCAACCACAGCTTCGATTCCAAAAACTTCGACACCGGCAACAACATCGCCTGCGAAACCTCCGTCGCCGCATCCTTCAACAGCATCCGCGCCGGGTACCGCTCCCGATCTCAGTGAGCTTTGGAAGCAATTGGTGGAAGCTGTTAGCCGAGCCAGTCCTTTTGTGCGGGCCTATTTCGTCGAAGCGCACCCGGTGTCGTATGTAAAAAATGTATTGACCATCGGGTTTGACCCGGAATTTGCCGATCACCTGCCCTTGGTGGACAATTCCAAAAACCACGCGTTGGTGCAGACTAAGCTGGCGGAATTGGGGCATCCGAACTCGCAAGTAAAGTTCATCAAATCTGAATCGCCCGCGAAGCCAACTGCCGCGCCCGTTTCCACAGCGGCCCCGGCGCCTGCAACTCCTGCTCCCGCATCCCCCATCCAATCACCAACAATCCCGAAGCCCTCGCCAAAAAATCCGACACCGACCGAATCCGCTTCCAAGGCCGGTCCCGCGGCGTTCAACAAGGAAGAGTTTAAGAACGATCCCCTCATTCGAAAAGCGCTCGAAGTGTTTAAAGGCCAAATAGTCGATGTGCGTTCGTAATGGGAACTTTTTGTTTCCCGCAAGATTTTAAGCGCGAATGAATGGACTTGCGTTAAGCCTTCGTGTGACCGATATTCGTCGCCGCAAGTTTGGAAAATGACGCGGTATCAAATCGCGGCATTCAAGCTTCGCGAAGCACCCATAGCTCAATTGGATAGAGCATCTGACTACGGATCGAAAAATGCCCCTTTTGCCATTTTTATCAATGGGTATCAATCGACTGCTTCATTCTCACCATTAAGCACTTGCGACGCAATTGCGTTGGCAATGGTTTTCTCCGATTTGCTTTAAAAAGAGCAAACAGTATAGAAAAACGGTATAGTACTTTTGGGAATCATTTATTGACAGATCGCGATATAGAAAACTGGATTTCTACGAGCAAGATGTTTTGAAGGGCGCGATTGGTTGCGGCGGCTGTCAGCTATAGCCGGTCGCGAAGAGATTTTTGCTGGCGCCAGAACATCAATCCACAAAGGACGGCGCCGCAAACGATCCAAAAGGGCAGGAATGCGAGACTTCGGGCGAGGGCGTCATTGGCATTGCCTCCGTCACGCACGGCCTTGAGCACGAGGGCAAAAATGAGACTGATAAAGCCGTAGCCGAGGTTAAAGGCGACGCCTTTGAAGGAAAGCACGGTGGCGCGGTGGCGCGAATCAGCGATGGCGTTCAGGTAGTAGGAGACCATATAGCCGAGGGCCATCATGGCCCCAGCCAATGGCACGATAAAGAGAACGCCCCAAAGGCGCCACTTGCAGCTCACGCCGATCAGGCCGGCCATGACGATCGTGGCAATGAGTGCGTAATTTCGCGCCACGGAATTCTTGGCCACCATGCGCCGGGCGAGCGGCGAGACGATCATGCCAATCCCGCCCATGGTGGCGCCGATCACGCCAAAGACGGCTTCGGGAACATTGATCAGCCGGAAGTAGGAACTGGAGAAGGTCAAGAAAAGTCGAACGACGCTGTCGATCAAGACGCCAGCGGTGATTACGAAGAGAGCGACCGGCGTTTTCACGATCCATGATCCAGCGTTGATGACCAGCCCCCATGCGGTGGTTTCCGCTCCAGCCTCATCTTTGACAACAGGCGCGGCGTTCACTTTTGGCTCGCGCAGACCAAGCACAACAGCGAGCGTAACAAGGGCGGTGATGAAATTGAGGTAAATCGGAAATCGCAGCGTTGTGCCCTGGGTAAACGAATGACTCCATCCGAGGGTTGAGCAAATGCGCCCAACAAATACAGGGTCGTAAACAGCGCCGCCGACGAGCATGGCAATGACCATGCCGACGCCTTGCCAGCGCATGACTTGATCCAGAACCTTGGGCCATTCGGCGGACCTGTTCCGCTCCGCGAGAGAATCGAAAACGAGGGCTTCGTCCGCGCCGCTGGCCATTCCTTCGGCCATACCGCTCAGTATGCGATTGGCCAAACAGCAAAGCAGAAGAACGACACCGCCGTGAAGAGGAGCCACGCCAAGCAAAATCATTTCCAGCACCATGAAAATGGCAGCTGCGACAATGAGAGGCTTGCGACCAATTCGATCCGCCAAAACTCCCGCTGGCAAATCGGTAAAAACAATTGCAAGGGCCCAGGCAAAATTGAGCAAGGTGTATTCGGTGGCCGAAACGCCCAGATCAAGGAACAGGACTGCGAGGACTGGATAATAAAATCGCGAATTGAACAGAACGCGAAAGAAAACGAACCGACGCCAGTTGCGGTCGGCGTCAGTTAGTTCTGAATACGATTCATTCGTCATCTTTCAACCGAACCCACGGCTTAAATTTTTTGCAACATGAAGCGTTTAACGCTACGTGCCTTTCGTGCGGGCCAGCAGCACGACCTTGCTCGGATTGGTGGTAATTGACGAGATAAGACTGCAACAATAACCTTCGTGAAAGCGGACAGCATAAGGTTGTCTCGAAATCTCACAGTCAGCACATTTATGGAAGGAGAAACTCAAATGGGCAAAAAAATAGTCAAGAATGCTGAAAGCGATAAGGAGATTTTAATCTCCATCGTCAAAGAAATGAGCGAATCCATGACGGGGGCGCAAAGTACAAGCCATTGGGCAGAGGACGCTCTTTGGTTTGACATTCCTCCATTTGTTTCAAAAGGAGTTCAGCCTGCGCTGAAGATGTTCGACAAAGTGTTTAGTAGTTTTCAGTCATGCAAAGTCGATATTCTCGAAACGGAAACTACCGTGAACGGCAATATGGGCATTGTCTGCACGATTCAGAAAATAAACGTCGTGCTCAAGAATGGTGAAACGAAGCTTCTTTTGGTCCGTGAAACTGACTGTTTTGAGAAACGCGATAATAAATGGCAGTTATTTCACCAGCATGCCTCCGTCCCTGCTGGAGGAAATTGGGACGGCAAAATTATCACAGATTAACAAATGCTGCGAATTGTGCCGAGACCTCCGGATCGACTGCGTTCACTGGCCATCGTGGGGTCGACCGGAATGGTAGGCGGTTACGCTCTGCGCTACGCCCTCGATCACACCGCTATCGAACGGGTGACGGCGATCAGCCGAAAGCCGACGGGCATTACGCACCCGAAATTGAAAGAGGTTCTCCATCAGAACTTCGCCGATTGCTCGGCTCTGACTGACGCGCTATTGGGCCAGGACGCGGTGATTTTTTGCTTGGGTGCCTATACCGGGGCAGTATCCGATTCCGAACTCCGCCGAATAACAGTGGATCACACGCTTGAGTTTTTCCGAGTCCTTCGCGCCAGCAGTCCCGGCGCTGCGTTTTCATTCTTGAGCGGGAGTGGCGCAGACCCGACCGGAAAAAGTCGAATGGCTTTCGCGCGCTATAAAGGGGAGGCCGAAAAAGCGCTATTCGCGGCGGGGTTCCCGCAAGTTTACATATTTCGACCGGCATATATCTATCCTGTGGAACCGCGTAAGGAGCCGAATTTCGCATACCGGTTGATGCGATTGTTCTACCCGGCGTTTCGCGTGCTGTTCCCCAATCAGGTGATTCCCGTCGATGACTTGGCGCATGTTATGGTGGACGCATCTCTTCGGGCAACCGGATCGCGCGAGAACTTAGTTTTTGAGAACCGAGAAATCCGGGCGATGGCGAGCTCAGGCAGGAGACGTCCGTTTTGAGACCTTTCGTAAGAACTCGCAGAATTTCTCTCCGGCGGGCGTGACGTCTCCGTTCTTCGCCCGAGCGATTCCCACAGGGATCACTTCCGTGGAGTTGGCCACCGGGCGAAGCACCAGCCGCTTTCCAGTCACAATCTTGAAAACTGACATCGCTATTGAGACGCCTCGCCCTGTTTCAATGGCGGTAATCAACGAACTGGCGCCGTCGCACTCCACAGCTATTTTAGGTGTGACACCCAGGGGACGGAAAATTCGCTCAACGAACGGGTAATAATCTGGGTAGTCGTGGCGAGCGAATCCCACAAGGGGTTCGTCAGCGATTTTTTCCAACGGAACGGATTTGAGTCGGGCCAAAGGATGCGATGGGGCGAGCGCCACACAATATGGATAAGACCGCAACGGTTCGAATTCGATGCCTTCTGCCTCCATATTAACAACCTCGGGCATTACCCCAAGTTGAAGTGTACCATCCTGGAGTCCGGCCACAATCTCCCGGCGCGAGCCATCGTGGAGCAAGACATTCACATGTGGAAAAACCTTTTGATACGAGGCCAGCGCTGGCGGCAGGATCTCGACCGTTGGAGACGGACCATAGCCGATATGTAAGCTCCCAAATTGTCCACGCGCCAATGCCCTTACCTGTTCCACTGATTCGTCGGCCAGTTTTAACAGTTGGTGGGATTTCTCGAGGAACAGTTTTCCCTCAGCGGTGAGTGTCACGCCGCGAGGGCTACGTTTGAGGAGGTCCACGCCGATTTCATCCTCCAAGTCTTGAACCCGTCGACTCAGCGCCGGTTGCGCGATGCGTAGTTTCCCGGCCGCCTTGGTGAAATTCAATGCCACAGCCACAGCCTGGAAATATCGAAGGTGCCGGAGTTCCATTTGATTCATTATGCCAAAAAGGCATGGCTACGCAAGCTTCATGGTATTGGGCGGAACGCACTAAATGAAGGAAAGTGGCAGCAGATGGTAGGTAACATCACACAGGAAAGAAGAATAGATTACAAACTGGAGAAAATGAATATGAAAGCGATACGAATTCATCAATACGGCGGGCCGGAAGTTCTCGCGCAAGTCGAGATGCAGCGACCGATACCCGGCCCGAATGAAGTGCTCATCAAAATTGCGGCTGCCTCGATCAACCCGATTGATTGGAAACAGCGGGCAGGCCATTTGAAGGATGTTTTCCCGCTTACGTTTCCTGCGACTCTTGGATGGGACGTTTCCGGTACCGTGGAAGAAGCGGGTGAAAATGCCACCCACTTCCGTCGCGGAGATCAGGTGTATGCGCTGGTGGAAGGCGGCGGATATGCGGAATACGCTGTAGTCAAAGAAACCGCCGTTGCGCAAAAGCCCACGTCCGTGGATCACGTGCATGCCGCCGCGGTTCCTGTGGCGGGTTTGGCGGCTTGGCAAGCGCTCTTTGAAATCGCGCAGCTCCGTGCCGGTCAAAGGGTGCTCATTCACGCCGCCGCTGGAGGCGTCGGAGTTCTTGCTGTGCAGTTCGCCAAGGTAAAAGGCGCCTACGTCATCGGAACTGCTTCCTCAAAGAACCAGCCATTTCTGCGTCAACTGGGCGTCAATGAAGTAGTCGATTACCAGACGTCTCGGTTTGAGGATGTTGTCCGCGATGTGGACGTGGTCCTCGACACGATTGGCGGCGACACTCAGGAACGCTCGTTCAAGGTGCTGAAGAAAGGCGGGGTTCTGGTATCCATTGTTGAGCCGCCTTCGCAAGAATTGGCGACGAAATATGGCGTTCGGGCCTTGTTTTACGGCGCACATGCGAGTTCATCCGACCTCGTTGAAATTGCCAAGCTGATCGACTCTGGCAAGGTGAAGACTGTGGTTGACACCGTTCTTCCTCTGACTGAAGCACGGCGCGCGCATGAATTGAGTGAAGGCGGCCATGTGCGAGGCAAGATCGTTTTGAAGGCCGCGTGATTTGGACTTCCTAATTCAATCAAGCAATGGAGACTTTATATGAAAATCACAACAATCATAGTTCGAAGCCTGCTAGGGCTGGTCTTCGTCGTGTTTGGTTTAAATATGTTCCTGAATTTTATTCCCATGCCGCCCCTGCCGGATGGCCCGGCGCGTGAATTTATGACGGCGCTGTTTATGAGCCATTATATTTACGTCATCGGCGCGGTGCAGGTCGTGGGTGGCCTTATCCTGATAAGCGGGCGCTTGGTTGCGCTAGGGTTAACATTGCTCGGACCTGTCATCGTGAATATCCTCGCATTCCATATCTTGATGGCACCATCGGGATTGCCATTGGCGTTAGTGGTTTCGATTTTAGCCCTGTTCTTGCTGTGGCGTTACCGCAGAAGCTTTTTCGGCTTGGTGGTTGCGAATCCGTCGACGGAGGCTGAACCCATTCAGCAGAGCGCAGGAAGGACTGTGCCGGCTCGACCTTGAGAGATGGTCCGAGGCGGACAATCGATGCGGCTGTACTTATGCTGGTTCAGCCGCAAATGTCCCCACTACCAAAAAACCTGAAACGTCAGAGAATAGCCCAGCAACTTCTCAAGCCTACTTTGATGCCGTTTCTGCGGGTGAGACGGAATAGGCGGTCGCACTACTGCCGCTCAAATCGCGAATGTTTGTTGCCTTCATTCTTGACTTGCTAAATCAAAACTAGTGTAAAGCGGAATTCGCTCTCCAACAAAATCTTCCAGATGCACGCGATGCGTGTAATCTGCGCCAAACATGCGACTGCCGAATGATTCCTTTTGACTCTTGGAGAGACATTTTCAGAACGGGCGACTCCTTTTTGTCCGTTTTATGTATTCTGAATCATTCCTTGTGACTCGCAACGCCGTGATCATCGGCACTGATGGTGAACCTTTCGCCGCGAAATGGAACGTGGAATAACTTGCCAGTAAACGGTCTCGGCGTCTGTGCATCGGCCAGGATGCTTTTTCCATTCGGCAACGGCGAGAAACCGAAAAAAGTGGTGACGACAACGTTTGCGAATGCGCCGCCGCAAATGCATTCCTTCATGCAACCTTCGCGTTCGGCAATTCGCACAGGCGCATCGTATTGGTCGCGCTGAGGACCGTAAAATTCATGTGCCTGCGCGAATGGCCCCTCCTTGGTTACCTGAGCCGTGCGGCAATAAAATTGAAATGCATCCGCGGGAAAGCCCAGTCGCCACATTGTGCCGACTGTGAGCGGGGGCCAGCCATCATAGGCGCCCATCGGACCGTGATCGGGCCGGTCGGAACGGACCGCAGCGGTGTCTTTCAGGCTCATCGCGCGCATCCAATCGCGAGTGAGAAGTTCGTGTTCGACGAAATCTGTCATTTCGCGGCGTGCTTCCGGCGCGAGGTCGTTGGCGAGGGCATTGCCCACATAGATATAATCAACGCAGTGCCGCAATTCGACGCGCCGTCCGTCATCGTGCAAACCAAACCAAATGCCGTCGCCAGGTTTGTAAAGAGACAGCACGGCAGGCAGGAGTTTATCGGCGCTGTCGCGTAATTCGCGGGCGCGGGTGGAATTGCCTTCCAATTCCTGAAGGACGGCGTCCTGACGCATCATCCAGATGTTTTGGGCATTGCAGGACGGAACGCGACCAATGTAGGCCGGCGCGCATTCGAGCAGATTCCGGTTCTCTCCGTAGTCCGCCAGCGGGCTGTCGGGATGGACGAGAGTTTTCCAATCAGTAGCCATTTCATCCATGCGCCGAAGAACGGTTCTGCCGTCCTCCAAAGTTTCGTCCAGGAAGCCTAAATCTCCTGTGACACGCAAATAAGTGAGTGAGGTTTGAAAAACGTTGCATGCGTTAAAGGCGTAACCGTTGATGCGGTCATATGTTGTCGAGTCGAAACCGTTTGTCTGGAAAAGATTGATCGTCGTGCCGTTCCGCACATTCTGAGTGAGCCACCGACGCAGGGTGGCCTTCATACCGGCGGGCTCAAGGAGTGCCCAGACGGTCGATTGCATCGAAGCGTCCCAATAATATTGTGTACCCGGCGCACGCTCCCCGCTCGTGATGAACGAGCGCGAAGACACCGGAAATTGTGTGCGCTCCAATTCCAACATGGTAAGGATGCCCATGTAGTAATTCCGTTTAAGTGCGGCGTTATCTGTCACAAGCGCAGGCAAGCTGCCAGAGAAATGATGATTGCTCGGCGTGAATGCGTCCGCCCAGCGTTGCTCCCAACATTGCTTGAAGCCGTCGAATTCCGCCGAAAAATGTTCGCTCCAGTGCGTCACGTCCGCTTGCACATGTTGTGAATCCAACGCGCGACCGTGACCGGCAACAAATCCGATTTCTTTTTTTCCCTTCGCCTGTAGCGAAATACTCCATTGCCAGCAGATGACGCCGCTGTCATTAGTTACTGCATCGGGTTTTCTTGCAGGACGAATGACTGTGACGAATCCCTTCCTCTGTTTGGTATTGAGAATGGAAATGCCATCCGACTGCAAATCTCCTGGCACTGACAGTGTAAGCTCGACATTTGTTTCAGCAGAACCGGGATTGGCGATTTCAATGCGCTCGAGGACGGCACAGTATTCATTGATCATTCGCGTATCCGTTTGCACCATAAAACCTGCGCAATTGGTGTTGCGGCGCAAGGCGCGATACGGACACCAGCGACATTCTACCGTTGGATATTCTTTTCCCGCAATTCCCAGCGTGACCAAGGGATAACCTGCGGTCCACTTTTGATCTTCCCATCCCCACAACCCATCTCCCGGATTGCAGTAGAACGAAGTCAAATCCCGGCCGACCATCAGCATGTCGTGAAAATTATTCACATCCGGCGGGTTGGCCACATTCTTCATCGGCAGCCAGTCACCGATCATCTCGTCAAGCGGCGGGACACCAGGTGGTAATTCGCTTCCGCCGCGCACCAACTTTGTTGGCAAGCAAAATAGAGCGCAGATGATAATCCAAGATTTCATTCTAAAGGGGGGCAAAATCGCCACGTTGAGAAACCCGCGAATTCAGAATCAGGAACATCCATTGGAACTGTAGCAAAATTGGCGGTTCGATTGATTAACCGGATGGGCATTCTAATGTCCAAGGGAAGCGGTTGGGCGAGACTTCTCGGATTCGAGAATAGATCTGGCTAGGTCTCGGCTAAAATTCGCGACAAGGCCGCTCAAAGTCGCAGCAATAACATCGGGCCTGCCACGAGGTGAAGCGTCCGTTTGCTCCAAGCGTGTGCGGCCACTGTTCAACACCACATCGCTCTCAGGCGCCGTAATTCGCCATTGGGCTATCAAAGTCCCGTGGCCTTTTGTATCCACATCGAATTGCTGCACCTCGATGAAGACGGCGACCATTACCCGACCGTGGCCCCAATCGTTGAGATAAATGCTGTCGAAAGGCAGCAGTTCCCCAAGGTTGGCCGCCAAAGCCCTCTGGAAGGACTGATCAAGGCGTTCACTCCAAAGCGCATCCTCGATGTATTCGATTTCGTTGGTGCCATTTCGAACCACCATGGAGTTGCGGAGGAGATATGAAGGCATTTTGACAAAACCAATTCCAACCGACAGATGTTCGGTGCCAGCCGGAGCGTCGGGCTTTAGGTCGCTCGCCGAAATTGGCGCAAGAGCAAAATGCCGAGTTGAAACCGTCACGGGCTTGAGCATGCACCCGGAAAAGAGTGCGAGGACAAGTGTAGAATAGACGCACAAGCGAAGTTTCATGGAATTTCCTTTGGTGCCTTTCTTCCAACCAACAAAGCATTTGGATTGCGTTTGACGAATTCCGCAAGATCGGCGACGGCGCGGCTGGCGTCGCTTAATCCCTCGAGAGCCTGCACCAAGTTGGGGCGCAGGGCGGAATCCGGCCCCAGCAAACTAGAAAGGTTTCGAAGGTTGGACTGCAAGCTGGCCAGCGCCTCCCGCGCGTCAACCAGAGTGTTAGTGGCGCTGTCAACCAGCGGATCAACCCGGCTATCAACGTGTTTTACCAACGCTTCTACGTTATCCAACGTTTTTCGGAAAGAAGTCAAAGAATTTGTTAGGTCCTTTGACCTGACAACTGAGTTCGCGCTTTCCAGTAGATTTGTTATGTCTGCGTTGATGGCCACCACATCCAACTGCCCTAGCTTGGTGTCAATTCGCGTCAACGAGTTGGTCAGCTTTTCAGCCAGACCGTGGATATCCACGTGTGCCAAACCGGACATCAACTGCTGAATCTCACTGGGCACGGTAGGGATTTCGTGATACTCGGGCTTAAGTTGATGAAATACCGGGGACGGCGCGTTGGGCACAATGTCCAATGCGACATAAAGCACACCCGTTACGAGGCTTTCAGCCTCCAATCGTCCGCGAAAGCCTCGACGGCTCAAATCGTCCAAAGCCGTCAAGCTGCCGATTTGGAGCTGGTCGTCGGATTTGGACTGGGCAAGCTTCTTGTCAATAGCAATAATGACAGGCATCGCAAAATCCTCTGGGGCCTGATTGTGCCGTATCATGATCTCGATGACAGACCCAATGGTTACGCCCCTGAATTTGACAGGTGCACCAGGATTCAAGCCTTTGAGCGATGCGTTAAAATAAAGAATATCTTTATTCTGCTGGTGAAAAAGACTGCGCGCACTGAAGAGGAGAAGTCCTGCAAGGCTTAAAGCAAGGCCAGTGACAAAGAACAGGCCGACGTAAGTAGGATTTGCTTTTTGGCTCATGGAATCGGTTCGTTTAAAGCGCGCTTTTCATCAGATCGGAATTGATCGTAGGTCCATCGGTTTGTTCGCCGCGCGTCAGGAATGCTCTCAGCTTTGCGTCGGCGGAATGTTGTAGCAGTTCTTTCGGATTTCCTTGGGCGCGAATTGTCTTGGTGTCCGCGTCGAGGAAAATCGAGTCGTCCGCGATAGTGAAGATGCTAGGCAACTCATGAGTCACCACCACGACTGTTGCGCCGAGGCTATCTCGCAACTCCAAAATCAATCGGTCGAGATTTCGGGATGTGATGGGATCCAACCCAGCCGATGGTTCGTCGAAGAATAAAATTTCTGGATCCAGCGCCATGGCACGCGCCAAACCAGCCCTCGTTCGCATGCCGCCAGAAATCTCAGACGGATAATAATCCTCAAACCCATTCAGCCCGACTAACGCCAGCTTTAGCCGGGCTACATTCCTGACATCTGCTGGCGGCCAATCGGTGTATTCAACCAACGGCAATTCGACATTTTCGGCCAAGGTCATGGAACTCCAAAGAGCGCCATTCTGGAAAAGGACACCACATTTGTGCAACTGCGCCCGACGCGCTTCGTCATCCGTGCTCCAAAAGCTCTTGCCGTCGTAAAACACGTCACCCTGTGATGGAGCCTGGAGGCCGACCATGTGGCGCAATAAAGTACTCTTGCCCGAACCACTGTTTCCCATGACCACGAATATTGAGCCCTGTTTCACGCTGGAATTGATATTTTTCATGACCACATAGGAACCAAACGCCATCGTCAAACCCCGAATTTCGATTTTGGCGCCATTCACGGAAATCAAATGTTGAGCGCATTGCTGAGAACGGCAAAGACGCCGTCGAAGGCAACGATGGCGGTAATTCCGGTAACAACCGCCTTTGTGGTTGCCTCGCCGACCGCCGCAGCGCTTTTACCGGACTGCATCCCCCGATAACAACCGGCGCAGGCAACAAGAAAGCCAAAACACGAAGCTTTGACGACTCCCAGAAGAAAGCTCTTGAGTTGGACCACATGAACCACCCGAGAGACGTACTCTGTAAACGATATATCGAGCATCGAAACGGCGACTAGAAGGCCGCCCGAAATACTGATAAGGTCGGCAAAAACGCAGAGAAATGGCATGACCAACATGAGGGCGACCATTCGAGGCAAGACGAGGAATTCAATCGGTGAGATGGCGAAGGTCTGGAATGCGGCGATCTCTTCGCTCACTTTCATGGTTCCAAGTTGCGCCGCGAACGCAGCCCCGACTCGGCCGCACAGAATTATTCCCGTCATGGTGCAGGCTGTTTCGCGCAGGGTTGCCAGTGACACAAGGTCAGCTACATAACCGGATGCCCCGAATCTTCTTAACTGAACCGCGCCGACAAATGCCAAGATGAGTCCCACAAGGAAATTGATCATGGCAATAATTCCCAGCGAGTCAGGACCGCACTGTTGTATCGCCAAAAAAGCGTCGGCCCACCGGAATTGCGCGCGACCTCGCAGCAAATTGAACAACGCCAAAATATTATCGCCGAGAAATCGAAACATAGCCCATGTTTCTTCCCAGCTTCCAAGCACGCGTTCTCCCAATCGCTGAAAGAATGGCGGTTTGTCCGCTGAGCGTTGAGCGTCTTTCCGCGCTGGAACAGCTTGGGCCAATCGAAGCAAACGCTGAACACCATCGGGCAAACCGTCCTCACGCAATTCCAATTTGCGTTCTTTGCTTAAGTCGGCGCAATCGCGAACGAAAGCAATCGTCCGCGAACCCCACCCGATGGGTTCAGTACATTCGAAACGCAGGCCTCTAACTCCCGGCGCTGCATCCAACGCTTTGCGAACCACATCTACGCCGGGTGAACCTGCCGCTCCGGACGCGTTGGCTGACAACTGAATTTTTAGCACGCCATTCATTTGCTCAACGGCCAGATTAACTTCGGGAACGGCGTCGTTCATAAAATCATACTGCTGTCAAGAACTTGTTCGCTTCTCTCGCGCAATTTATTTTTTGAGAAAAGCTCATAATGATCAATTGATGAGATGCTTGTGAACCTTCTCAAAAAGCATGTGGTTGTCACTGTAATCTACTTGGATTCCGATGAGAACTGGTCCAGGAACTTCGAATGCCTTGCGGAGCACCAGGCCAATTTCCTCTGGGGAATTTATCATATAGCCGCTTGCGCCGAACGCCTCTGCATATTTGACCACATCAATCGGGCCAAAATCTACCCCGGATGTGCGTTTATACTTAGATCGCTCCTGAACAGCCACCATATCATAAGTCCCGTCGATCCAAATCATATGCACGAGGTTCAGTTTCAGCCTGACCGCTGTTTCGAGTTCCATGGAAGAAAACAGAAATCCACCATCGCCGGAAATGGACAAGGTTTTCTCACGAGGCCTCACGAGGCATGACGCAATCCCCCACGGGAGCGCCACACCTAGAGTTTGCTGTCCGTTGCTGATCAAGATTTGGCGCGCTCGGAAGCTAAACAAAAAATGAGCAATCCATAGATGAAAGGAACCCATGTCCAGGCAAAGCGTCACATCATCCGAGAGAAAGCGCTGTAACTCGGCGACAATTCTGAGAGGATGAATAGGGGTGCCGGTATACTTATGCGCCTCCTCCAGCCTCAAAGCCCTTCTCGATTCCAGTGTTGTCAAAGATCGTTGAACGTCAGGAGCGAGGACGATAGCCTCCACGAGCGGTTCAAGTGCGTGAAGGCTCAGAGCGATGGCGCCCAAAACCTCCACCGTGGGCAAGTAAAAGTTATCAATATCCGATTGAGTAGAATCTACGTGAATGATTTGCGCAGAGCGCTGATGATTCCAAATTGAGGGATCATACTCGACAGGATCGTAACCAATGGCGATGATTACGTCGGCAGCAGCGAGAAACTCGTCACCGGGTGAATTGTCAAGTTGGCCCACTCGTCCCGCGAAACACTGAAATAGATCGCGTGAGACTGTCCCGGCGGCTTGAAATGTCCCGACAATTGGAATGCAACTTTTCCGCAAAAACCTCCGGACTGCTTCGGCATTTTCTGGTCTGCTTGCGGACAAACCGAGGAGAACCATCGGGCGCTTTGCGCCTCGAATAATCTTGGCAGCTTGGTCCAGTGATTCTGGACTTCCCGGCCCCAGGGTAGGCCGCGTTTGTGCGTCCAAGGCTTCGCACTTGGCCTCCCCTTCCATAATGTCTTTGGGAAGATTCACGAATGCTGCACCCGGACGGTCAGACTCAGCAGCGCGAAATGCGTTGGCCATGACTTCAGCGATTGATTCTGCAGAACTAGCTTCTGCGCTGAATTTCGTTACTGGTCTCAAGACCGATACGGCCTGAAGGGTCTGATGAATCTGCTTTAGGCTCTGGGAAGTCGCGACCGCGCCACCCAGGGCAACCATTGGATCACCCTCGCTATTTGCTGTGGCCAATCCAGTTGTAAGATTGCTGACGCCCGGCCCTGAAGTCGCGATGGCTACGCCAGCCTTTCCTGTGAGTCTTCCAATACCGCCCGCTATAAAGGCCGCGTTCTGTTCATGGCGACAGACTACGGTCTTTATCGAGGAATCCGCCAGAGTGTCGAATACCTTATCAATCTTGGCGCCGGGGATGCCGAAAACGTACTGAACACCGTGCTTTTCGAGTGAGTCCACCACGACTTGAGCGCCTGTTTTTGAAGTCTTTGAATTCATGTTCTTCTTCTACTCGGGGCCTACAGCTTGCATGATTTGACCCATCTCCATTGCGTTGTTCGATGGGATTTCTTGAAGGGATATCGCAATTTGATCGGTCGAAAAGCCCGTCAGATCTTGAAGTACCGTCCATAGCTGCTTCAGCAAATCAGCCTTTTCTTCGGCTGTATGACCCGTTCGCAAGACACAATTCAACGCGGCAGTCGAAGCCTCCTGACCAGCCGAATATCCGCAACCGTGCGGATAGCAAAGAAAGACGACTCGGACAAAGGTTCTTGGGACTTTCATTACGTCGGCATGGATTCGCGTGATCTCCCCTGCGATTTTAGCTTTTATCTCGTCCGAAACGGATCCTTCTTGAGTGATTGCAGTGTATAAGGGCATTTCGTTACCTTCGGCGTTGGGAACCATGGCGATCATGATTTCGTTCGGCGTTCTCGAGATCGCCTTGCGGATCATGTGTTAGGTCAGCTTTCAGAAATTCTGTCGTCTCGGGCAAAGAGACGTGCATCTCATTTATGGCGCAGCCACAAAGAGTCACCCCTGAAAGCTTGCATTCAAGAACGTGACCGCCTCTTCGTCGGTCCGTCGATAAAAAGTGAAAGTGGTATCCGGGCACCGTAAATGATCCAGCAAAACTTGGTGACCAAAGACCGACGAGAGTTCCATCAACGTTATCGAAACGGAATTCTTCTTGTTTAGAGGCTGCGGCTTTAAGGTCGGTGCCCTCGGGAACCGGCTTCATGACCCTGGTTTTCACAAGTGAGAATCCGCCCTCAATTCGGAAAGCGTAAAAAACATTGTCGGAGGCGCGCAATCCGTTGCAAATGGAAACCAACTGGCCGAAGTTTTTGATTTCGGGAACATTTTTTGAAAATTCCGAATTGAAACGTGTTACAACGGCATAGGGTATCAGTCTGCTCTTTTCAACGATTTCAACGAGTCCGTTTGATGATGCTTGATAACAGACGCCGTCCAACACGACCATTTCACCATCCAGATCGATGAACGTCCCGAGCCCGAAATCTCCGTGTTGCAACAGCCGTGAGACTCGCACTGCGCCCTGATACAAGCCCTCCACCAGGGCCGCAGATGTGGAAACTTGGAACAAGGTATGAATCGGCCTATCCAAGTATTGTGATAAGGCGGCGGACACGACATGATCGCGACTCTCGTTGTCGGTCTTTATCCTCGCCTCCAGAGCCTTATAGATCGAGTCGGGAAGGCTGCACGTCATGGATCTCATTTTAGTCTCCGTTTGGTTTGTTATTTTCTTAAATCCTTAAGCGTTTTGAGATCGTCAACGACATACGCCATTGAGGCTCTTATACCTCTGCCACAGCGAACGGGCGCCAAATCCGAAACCTCCTCTCCTTTACAGTTGGGAAGTGTTAGGAAACCTTCCCCCGTCCATGCTTGTTCGATCCTGACATCGTGCGGAACGTTCTCGACTAGCTCATGAACCGCAGGCTTCTCCCATTTTTCAGCAGCCAGACGGGGAGTATGTAACATATTGATGACTGGTTTCTGCTTGAGGGTCGAAAGGTCGATTACCGGACTTTTCAAGGTTACATGGCCTTCCGCGATTCGTTGTCCGCTCGCCGTAAGGGAGCCGGCAAATTTCGATCCAGACGCCAGGGTTGGACCCGCTTTTCCGGTTGCGGCGTAATATCTGGTTTGGAAAACCTGGCCGAGGCGCTTTGGATAGCCCTGAGTCCAACCGCGAGCCAAAGCCGCATCGTTGTCCACAAAAATGTAAGGACAGAAAGCGACCGGCTTGCCGCCGTACAACGCATCCACTACGATGAGAAACTCCCGATACTGATAACGCGCTGGGTCCAGGTATTCTTCATTCCCTCCACTGAACTGCCAATCGTAGAAAAGAGCGTTTCCATGACCATTGGCTGCCGAATCGATTTCGAGTCCCTCAGGCAACAAGGCCGCCACTGCTGATGGATCGGACCAAAACTCAATATTCAGGAAGTCTGAGGAGTAGTACCAAGGCGGGGGTGGATTCAGAGTCGATTTGCCTTTTGGTGTAAGCGGATAGTTGAAACCTTTAAGCATATTTATTTTTCCTTTCTTCGTTTTTTGACATGAATTGCAGGTTAATGTGGATTTTTGTGTTATGGCGTATCGCCGTACATCTCCTTGAGGCGGCCATGCGCGAATGCGAGACCTTTGGGCATGTCCATGCGCCCGCCTATGATCTCAATGTAGGCACCCGATTTGCTGTCGCGGGCTGCCTTCATTGCGGCGTCGAGTTCGCCGAGCGTCTCAACACGCGCTGTAACCCAGTCGCTGCATCCGAGCGCTCGTGGCAAATCCGCGTAACGCCACTTCGCCAGGTCGTTGTAGGACCAGTCGGGATTAAGTTCCAACGCCCGCTCCACCATGTAACCGTCATTATTGAGAAGGAAAATGATGGGGTTAGCTTGGAAACGCCCCATATTTCCGATCTCGTTTGCAGTTAACTGATGGGAGCCTTCGCCCGTGATGAGAATTGTTCGTCGTTTTAGGTCGGCGAGGGCAACCCCAAAGGCTGCCCCGGTTGCCCATCCAATTGATCCCCACAACATTTGAATATGCACCTGCACATCATCAGCCAGCATTAGTGGTGAAAGCCCAATGCTCGAGCTACCGCTTTCCAAAACGATATTATCGCCAGGTCGGATAAAATCTACATAACGAGAGTAGAGTGCATCCATCGTGATCTTGTCCGAAGGCGTTCCGTTTATTCGAGGAGTCGACTCGGAAATACGCTTGTAGCGAGGGAGAGAGGATTTAAGTTTCGTGAGCCCTTCAAGCATGTCGGCAAGGCGCACATTGGCAAATACCTGATCCCCCATACGCACATCGTTCAATCCGATTGAAACGAATCGCGCTAAGTCTATCCGCCCGGAAAAAGCGATGGTGGTTTCGTCATTGAGGCTGACGCCACCGAGATCAAGAACTACTTCGGCGTTTTCAACCAAGCGCCGTGTCTCTTGCGTCGAAAGTGCGCCCGCATAAATGCCAGCGAATTGCGGATGACTTTCGTCAATGATGCACTTTTCCATGGCTGTGCTAACAAACGCGCAGCCCAACGCTTCAATTGTTCTTCGGACCTCAGCCTGCAAACGGAGGCGCGACAAGGTAAATCCTAAGAATGCAACAATAGACTTTGCACTCGTTAGCCGCTCAGATATAGCGGAGATCGCTTTTTTCAGGGAAACCTCGTTTGATTTTAGCACTACGGGCGAAATTTCATTTGGAGTAACCGATGTCAGGGCATAGTCTCCTGGAACAACGATATACGCGGGCTGGTTATTGCGACGCGCCTCGGCAATTATCCGTTCCATTTCAATGATGCAGTTGTCGGGATTGATGACGGCGTGGCAGCAGGCAGATTGCGCAGAAATATTAATGAAATTCCCAAAATTCCCATCTCCAAAGGTGTGATGCATATTCTTACGCAGACGCTGATTTTGATAAGAGGGAACTCCAACTACGTGGTAGACCAGCGAGTGTTCAGCCTTGGCACCCATGACCCCGTTTATCGCCGATAACTCCCCCACTGCGTAAGTCGTTGATAGCATCGCCGCACCTCGGACGCGCGCATAACCATCGGCCGCATAGGACGCGTTCAACTCGTTTGAACATCCGATCCATTTAATCTTTGGGTTGCGCTCGATTGCATCAGCGACCGGAAAGGCGTAGTCGCCAGGCACACCGAAGCAGTGCTCAATGCCTTCATCAGCAAGTCGCTGCACGATATAATCAATGACAGTAGTCGGGTTCGAGTTCTTCTCGTTTTTGCCGGATTTCATATTTATTCTTTCTTGAGGTTATTCGTTAGTTAGAACTCCCATTTCGTGGTTATGCCCCAGACGCCGTTGTCCTCGTGGTTTAACATTTTACCGAAATGTGCGTATCCAGCCGCGAGCGTCATGTGCTTGTTGACGATGTAAACGGCATCGAGCGTGAACCAATCATCCGCTTTCTGGACCAAACTCCCAATCGGCTGATAATCTGTTGGCTGCTGTTTGTACTCCGCCGCAAGCGCCAAATGATGGCTAAGAAACACTGCTATGTTTCCCTCAAACTCAAAATTGTATCTGTCAGTGAAGCCACCCAGACCCTCCCAGACGCCTTCAGTAGCGCGCCCGCCCAAGTCGAGCAAGATGGGCACGTGCAATTGCGTGAACATTTTCGTAGCGTAAAGGGTGAAATCGAGGCCATGGTTTTTTGTAATCCCGTGACTGTTCAACAACCCGAAGACCTGGTTGTTTACCTCGCTAATGCCGTCGTTATACTTGTAGTGCGCTCCAAAGGTGAGCGCGGGAATCCATTTTTGATTGAACTCGTTCTCCTCTAAAATCTGCAGGCGCGCATTGAAGTTGTGCAGTTGCACCTCGTTCTGACGATAATTGGCGAGACCAGCGTTTCTCAAGGCCTGCGGTAAATCGCCTAGGTCAAAACGGTCCCACCCATAACTCAACTCGAGTCGTTTAAATGGCGATTCGCTGATCGTAGGCGCCTCAAGGTTTTCTCCGTGACCTAGATTAGCATAAGAAAACCCTACGGCTGGCCTGCCCATTACTTCGTTGTTTCGAGGCGGGTTGACGATATAAGCCGACAAGGTAATAAAGACGCCTCCGCTACCACCAATCTGGTGTAAGGGAAGTGGCGTGGGCTTTTCGGTGGATGCCGCCGGACTCTTGGTCATCGCGATGCTGTTGGTTTGATCTGCCTTTAAATTCCAAGTCGTTGCGATTAGCAGGGCAGTCAGTGTGAAATTAAAACGTGAAAGAATCTTTTTAAGGGCCTCGAGACGTATATTGGCACTCATTCTCACCCCCATTTCATTTAATGACGCGGACCGGAGGATGTTGTCGTGTTTAATGACGATCTGTCCGTTCATCATCACCTTGGAGATTTCTTAAAACCAGGAAGCAGGAATTGTATTTGAAAGCGGAGCTCCCAGTCTGGTGCATATTTTGGACGCTCCACATTAGAGTAGGCCTGCACCAAAATGTCGGCAGGGAGCTTGCCAAAGCGCACTAGCTTGCCAATACCGCCACCGACTGGCACCGTCCATTGCTGGCTGCCCTCGGCTTCCCAGTTGGCCGTTATGAGGGGCGCGGTTGACAGATGCCATCCTTTGCCAAAATTGTAATTCGCGAAGGGTTCGATCAACATATTGTTGACATTTTGTTTGCCCCACCCGGTTACCGACCACTGATTGTAAACGAGCGCCCCGAAAAGCCATGGGCCTTTGTCCATAAGCGCGACGGCTGTTGGCCCCATACTGAATTTGCCACTCCCCAATAACGAATCGGTCGCCGTCGGCAAGGTAAAGGTTGGCCCCACGCCCCAAATGAAACCACTGGACTTGGCAGGCGACAGGAAGAAACTTGGATTGATGTCCCCTAGCCCGAATCCGGACCGGGAACCCAATGACAGTGAAGGCTCATTAATAATGGGAATGATTGTTCGGGTAATCAGGTTCCAATCCTCGTTTAGGTGAAACGGAATTACTGGCTTTATGTTAAGGTCGTATAAGGTCGCGTGATTCGGGCCAGCGTTGAAATAGAAGTAATTCTCGATTGGAACGCTGATTACGTCTGCTACAGGGTTTTGCGTTTGCTTGGCAAGCTCGGCGCTGCTGCTTTGGCTCGGGTTATCTTCGGCTCTTGCAGTGAAGACGCTAGACGCGACCGCTAAGAACGCGGAAAGAAGAAGCCTTAAGCTCGTCAGTATTGGCGCACAATCGGGCTCTTTAATTGAGTTTTTGAAATTGTCATTCATATTGTGAAGAACACGACTTTTGGCGAAGCTGCGGGCACTCCGCTTTGTGTAATTCCAGACTTACGTGTCGCATCTTTCATTTATTTTGTGTTTCACGGTTTTTCGGTCAGAAATACAATGCGAGATTTCAAAAGAAATAGGGCGGCTACATTTGAAGGTTTTTTTATCCTCCTTGATTTTTGGCCAAATTGATGGGAAGCGGTCCGACGGACCGTGAGACAGAACACCGTAACGCCACGGTCATGATCGCCCGACTCTAACAAAGAAATGCTTAACGTTTATTGAGAATCAGATTAGAGGCGCGTGTCCGTGGTTTGCGCTGGCGAATCTTTGTAGAGGGGCTTCTGAGGGAGGTTGAAGACGAAAAAGACTCGGAAATTAGCTAAGAGTGCTCAATGGCGTTGAGAATCCAAGTGCGAGCAAAATTCCAATAGCACTTTACCGTGGTAACTGAAATATCCATTGCTTGCGCTGTTTGTTCGTTTGTCATACCTGCGAAATATCGCAGCTTGACTACTTCGGCTTCAACCGGATGCTCCTTGGCGAGATTGTCCAACAGCTCATGAACTGCGAGCAATTGCTGGTCGGCGACAGGTGCGGCCAAATCCTGGCCTTCCAAGTCAACCCTTTTGAAGTCGACTCCATGACGCACCGTGAGTTTGCGGCGCGCTCGGTCAATAAGGATTCGGCGCATCGCCTCAGCGGCGGCCGCAAAAAAATGAGCGCGATTATTGAATTTTGGATTTTCGCGGCCCACCAAGCGCAACCAAGCCTCATGTACCAATTCTGTGGGCTGCCAGGTCTGGCAAGGTGCTTCGCGGGCCATCTTGCTGGCGGCGAGGCGACGCAGCTCTTCATAAACGAGATCCAGCAATTGTTCGGCTGCTGCTGGCTCGCCGTTCTCGATGGCATTCAAAAGAATCGTCGCGTCGCTCATATTCTCCTCAGGAGAGATCCTCACCGGGGGGACGATAACAGATTGCGTTCTGGGCGACCACTGTCTTTTGCGAACTGAAATTGACGGATTCATTTTGGTTCGGCAGGAAGCGAAATCAATTGGCGAGCTTCGTCCAATAAAATTCGAGCCGTCAGCCAGTTTATCCATCTATCCCCTAAATCCACGTCGTGAGCGCGCAAGATTTCTGGAACTAATTTATTTCCTTGGTTCAGTGTGTATCGCGCCCGTTCCTTCTGACTGAGCTGCCATTGCGCCATGGCAAGGGTCGCAGCGCCTTCAGCTCGCGTGAAAAGATCGGAACCATTCATACCCTTCTCTGCCCATTCAGTCGCTTCGGTAAAATGGCCCTGCCGATAATCCGAGAGCGCCTTGTACACGTGAAAGTCGCCGGCATCGGATTTTGCCAAGGCGGCGGCTTTGTTAGCTAATTGTTTGACTATTTGTGGATCGGCACTGGAATTTGATGTTAGAAGGAAGCTATCCGCGATCCGTAGCGCCACGTAAGGATTAGTTGTCCCTCCGAAAGTAGTTTCTGCACGAGAACAGAGTTGCTCATAGGCCGGTTGATCGTGAATTTTGACCAACAGGATAGCGCAACTATAAGTCCAATAGTATTCCGCAGGCTCATACCCTATGAGGGTAGTGGCATCGGCAGCCGCCTCGTCCCATCTAGCCTCACGGCCCATGAGATCTAAATGACGACCCAAAATCATGGAGCACGCCGGTTTCTTTGCGAACGTTGGCGTCAACACTTCGCTCAGAAGATGCTCGGCCTCGTCGTGTTTACGCTGTGAAACAAGGTCACGGTACAACCCATAACATTCCCAAAGGGTTGGATCAGCCTCAATTCCTGACTGCTTACGCCACGAGTCAAATGCCACGCGACGCATTGCTTCCGCCTCAGCCCATTTGCTTTCGCCTTCGAATGCTCCAGCTAAGTTGCGCATCGCATACAACGTTTCCGGGTCATTCTCTCCAGCCTGCTTTCGCCAGGAGGCCAACGCCTCGCGAAATGCGGCCTCCGCCTCGGGCCAATTAGTCTCAGCTTCGTAAACCGAACCTAAGGCTGTCAACGTATGAAGTGTGCCCGGATGATCGTCGCCAACAACGTTACGGAACACGGAAAGAGCTGTGCTCAGGACAGAAGACGCGTCCTCCAGGTCCCCATGCTCTCGTAAGTGATCGCCCAGACGATACAGAGAATCTGCAACATCGGGGTAATTGTCTGAAAGAACCTTTCGTCGTAGTGCGAAGGCTTCTCGCTCCAAAGCTTCCGACTCGTTTTGCTTTCCAGTTGCGCCTAGGGTCCAGGCGAGATCAATGAGCGCTCCTGCTATGGATGGATCTTGTGGCCCCAGCAGTTTACGCCTAAGCACAAGAACTTCGCGTGCCGATGCTTCGGCTTCGGCGCTTTTGCCTGTATTCCCTAAGATCAAAACCTGGTTGCGAAGCGAATCCATCACTTCCTGGCTTTCCTCTCCGAACAATCGTCGCCTCGTCGCCAGCGCCTCGCGAATTAATGCTTCTGCCTCTATGTACTTCCTATTATCATTACAGGCGTGAGCCAAATTGTCTTCCGAAGTGGCGACGTCCGCATTCTGCTTCCCAAAGCAGTGTTCCCGGATTTCAAGCGCTTCGCGATTCACTTGTTCGGCCTCCAATTTTTTCCCTTTAGCTATAAGCGTTACGCCTAAATCGTTAAGTGCCGTGGCCGCCTCTGGGCTTTTCGGTCCGAAATTCTCTCGGCAAAATGCGAGTGCCTTTCGCTGTATTTCTTCCGCTTGGCGATATTGTTCTGTTTTCGCATAAACTGTTCCAATCACGCTTCGCAGTTCGGCTGAGACTCCCGGTTCGTTTGTCGCCTTGTCGATCCGCGCGACGGCTGTATCCAGGACTTCGCGCAAGATTGCAGTATCTCTGCCGTGAGCCACCTCAGGGTTCACCCCTTGTAGCATCTCTTCCAGGAATTGTTTAACTTGATGACTCTTTGCCGCTTCCGTTTGGGCAGTTTTTTTGTCCGCTTCGGCCTCACGACGCGCGCGATTCTCCCTTGCCAATAGCCAGGTTGTGATGCACAAACCCGCTATCAACAAGATAACAATGATGCTCGTGCCAACGAATAGTAGCTTATTACGCTGAATCGCCTTTTGAAGTTTGTAAAATGCACTTGGAGGTCTGGCTGAGACGGTTTCACCCGCGGCGTAATGTTGGATATCCTCGGCCAAACCTGCGGCAGTCTGGTAACGGCGAGTGCGATCTTTCTCCAGCGCTTTCATGACGATCCAGTCGAGATCCCCTTTTAGCGAACGAATCAACTTCGGTGCGTCGGCCTGACGTTGCTGGGACACGCTCGTCAGACTTGCCGCTATCATGGTGCGCAATCGGGTCGAAGGCCGAACCGGCTCCTCGGTTTGGATCACGCGGCGGACTTCATCAAGTCCTGCTTTGAGGAGTTCACGGGTGTCAAATGGCGTTGTGCTGGTCAACAATTCGTAGAGTAGCACACCAAGACTGTAGATGTCCGACCGCGTATCGACGTCCAGGCTCGAAAGCGCGGCCTGTTCAGGACTCATATAGGCAGGCGTGCCAACCAGCATCTCAAAGGCCGTGAAAAGAGTCTTATCTGTAAGCCGCAAGCCGGTCGTCGCCTTAGCGATGCCGAAATCAATGACTTTGGGCAGCGGTTTTCCTTCCGCCGAGGTCGTCACTAAAATGTTGGAGGGTTTGATGTCCCGATGAATGATCCCTTTCTGATGCGCGTGCTGAACCGCGTTGCAAACTTGAATGAAAAGCTCCAAACGATCAGCAGTCGACAAGCGACTCTGGTCGCAGTAGTCTGTAATCTTAGTGCCCCGGACTAACTCCATTACGAAGTATGGTCTGCCGTATTCCGTCGTGCCGGCATCGAAGACGTGAGCGATATTCGGATGATCCATTAGCGCCAACGCCTGCCGTTCCGCCTCGAACCGCGCGATGACGTTTTTTGTGTCCATCCCCGGCTTGACGACTTTCAGGGCGACTTTCCGGCGAACCGGCTCGTCCTGTTCAGCCATAAAGACCACTCCCCATCCACCTTCGCCAATTTGTTGCAACAATTTGTAGCGACCAATTCGATCACCCGCCTTCTCGCCGGCTGAATTTACTGCTCTGGCTTCAATTGAAGCCTTCTGTGGGGATGCCTCCAAAAAATCTCCCACATGCTCATGGGTATGTAGCAACGCTTCCACCTTTTGGCGAAGCCCTGCGTTCCCACCGCAAGCCGTCGCCAAATAGGCTGCGCGCTCGTCGGCGGGCAATTGCGCGGCTTCCGTAAAAATCAGCACGTCGCGATTTGGTAAACCGTTCATTAATTCATGCGAAGCATTCCTCCGTTGATCTTGCAAATCAAACGGAAAGGCGCCGGTTGTAAACAACTGATGCTTAACGGATTCAACGCTTCCCGAAACTCAGCGAAAAACCCGCCGCCAATCAGCCTAGTACATCAATGCGAGAATCTTCCCTCAAAAGGACGCCGAATCGGCAAAATATTTTGTGCCCGCAAAAGTGATGCTGGTCGAGAATTGGAATTTTATTTTCTTTAGAAACAACATTCATTAACGGGAAACGAGCGGCCTGCCAATCCGGGGGTCTTGGAAAGATTGATGAAAGGAAAATGTTTACTGCGGCGCGTTTAGGCCGGTGAACAGGAAATCTAAATGTTCTTGGGACTTTTGCGGTTTGGATTCCGCTTATTTTAATGTCTGGGCGTACTGCGGCCAGTTTATGATACGATCCTTAGGCGACGGCTGGTAATCCATGACTATTGTCGAAATTTTCGACGCGGCAGTTGATCTGCCCGAGTCAGAGCGAGATGCGTTTCTGCAGAGCGTGTGTGCCGGAGACGCAGCGCTTTTGCGGAACGTGCAAGCTTTGCTCAAAGCGCACGGGCGCGCCGACCACTTCATAGACAGGCCGCCAGGTCGTGACCTCGCTCAAGGTGAATCCGTCTCTCCCATTGGCGAGAAAGAAGGCGACCAAATTGGCCGCTATAAGCTGTTGCAGCAGATTGGGGAAGGTGGGTGGGGCGTCGTTTTCATGGCCGAGCAGGAAAATCCGGTTCGTCGGCGAGTGGCTGTGAAAATTGTGAAACCGGGCATGGATACGAAAAACGTTATCGCCCGGTTTGAGGCGGAACGGCAGGCGTTGGCATTGATGGATCATCCCAACATCGCCCACATTTACGACGCGGGAGCAACGGACAGTGGCAGGCCCTATTTTGTGATGGAATTGATCCGCGGCCCCAAAGTTACAGACTATTGCGACGAGAATTCGCTGACGACTGCGGCGCGGTTGGAGCTGTTCATTGAAATTTGCGATGCGGTGCAGCACGCGCATCAAAAGGGCATCATTCACCGCGATATTAAGCCTTCAAATATTCTTGTGACGAAGACCAGCGATGGCCGGCCTTTGCCAAAAGTCATCGACTTCGGTATTGCCAAAGCCACAAATCAAAGGCTGACCGAGAAGACTCATTTTACTGCGTTCGAAATGTTGATTGGCACCCCCGCCTACATGAGTCCCGAACAGGCAGCTCTCACAAGTATTGACGTTGATACGCGGAGCGACATTTACAGCCTGGGTGTTTTACTTTACGAATTGTTGACAGGTAAAACGCCGTTCGATGCGGAAGAGCTCCTGAAGGCAGGACTTGACGAGGTTAGGCGGGTTATTCAGACGAAGATGCCGACGCGTCCCTCGACCAGGCTAAGCGGCATGGTGATGAACGATCTAACGACCGTGTCACGACTGCGTCGCTCCGATCCACCCAAACTTATACGCCTATTGCGCGGAGACCTCGACTGCATCGTGTTGAAGGCAATCGAGAAAGACCGTGCGTTACGATACGCGACGGCGAACGCATTTGCCCTCGAGATCCGGCGCTACCTTGCTGGCGATATGGTATTGGCGCGTCCGCCAAGTTCGGCTTACCGGCTTAGAAAACTTTTCGCGCAGCACAAATATGCGATCACCGGCGTGAGCCTCCTATTTTTTGGGTTGATCGCGCTCCTCGTCTTTATGGGCATACTCTTGGCCCGCGAAAAAGTGCTGCGCGAAAATGCGGAGGTCGTGGCGGCTGAAGGCATGATTCACGCGTACGTCCACAACGGAAAGCCGGAGTTGGCAGAATCAACGTTTCTCCGCGCATTAGAGATTCGGCGTAAAAGAGACCCCAACTACCTACCGCCTGCCGAGGAGGTTGATGATTTGATGTGGGCGATGCTTTTTCAACATAAGTTTGACAAGGCAGAGGCAGTCATGGATGGGCTTCTCGCGCACGGCGACACAAACAGCCCGAAATACACCGCTTTATTGGCTCTAAAGGCCGATGCCATGGCACGTTGCGGTCGATGGGACAAAGCGGAGGCGGCTGCCGCGAAAGTCCTCATAGCCCGGCCCGATGATTTTGGGAGTTATCATAGGTTGGCGCCGCTGATGGCTGTAAATCATGATATCGCGGGATATCAGAAGCTTTGTCGCCAGATAGTGTCACGCTTCACCAAAGTTGATTTTCCGATCGCCGCGGACCAAATGGCCAAAGACTGTCTCATCCTCCCTTCTTCGGGTATCGACCCTAAAGCAGTGGCCCCGCTTGCTGATTTGGCCGTGACCCAAGGGCAAGCAGCCGCGGCGTATCCTTACTTCCAGTGTTGCAAAGCGCTTTCGGAGTACCGCCAGCAGCATTTTCAAGAAGCCGCAAAATGGGCCCAAGATGCGTCTATGAATTCATATCCCTATTCTCAGGCGGAAGCGCTCGCAATTCTGAGCATGGCTCAAGCCAAGTTGAAGATGAAAGATGCACAGGCTACGCTTTCCAGGTGTCAGAACGTAATTCGTTCGAGATTGCATCAAGCAGGCGTCATTGATCTCGAGGAGGATTGGCGCGATTGGATTATTGTTCACGTCCTTTTTGACGAAGCGACAGATTTGATTCAGCGCAACCAATAATGCGTCCACTGCCCAAGTTTTGGGCCGAAATGGCAAGATTGCCATTCGGCTTATTTGACTGGCCCCGAACCCATAATCGAGGCAAGGTGGAAAAAAGCGATTACGGATGATGGGCGACGCGACATTAATACTAAACAGCCTTGAACGAAAAGAGTCCGGGGCCTCAGACCAATTGTTCACATTGGTTTATGATGAGCTTCGCAGGCTCGCCGCTTTCAAACTATCGCACGAATCTCCAGGGCAGACTCTTCAGGCCACTGCCTTGGTTCATGAAGCGTGGCTCCGGTTGATCGGTAACCGCAATCCAACGTTTAATGACCGCACCCATTTCTTCCGCGCGGCCGCGGAAGCCATGAGGCGGATTCTGATTGATCGAGCGCGGCGCAAACGAGCTCAACGGCACGGAGGAAGCTTTGAGCATGTTAATATTGATGGGATGGAACTCGCCGCGACAAACGAGGACAAAGAGTTGCTGATCGTCCACGAGGCGCTTGACAAATTCTCCCAGGAATATCCAGTTCACGCCGAAATTGTTAAATTACGTTACTTTGCCGGTATGACCAACGAAGAGGCCTCGCAGGCGCTTGGAATCACCGTCTCCGTGGCGAAGAAGTATTGGACTTTTTCACGCGCCTGGCTACTCCACGAAATTGAGGGCGAATGATCGTCGGATTCTTTTTTGGAACTTTTCGGCTCTGAATCTCGCTTCTCTGTGTGTGTCTCGCTCTCGATGAGCGCCGACGCGCACAATGACGAGCGAATCGAGCATTCAATTTTCGAGTTCTGTAGCGAAGAGAAGCGCAGGGGTTTTGGGCGTTCGTGGTACTGTTGACAGAGACGTCTCGGCGATTTCACGGGGCAATTGGAAGATTTCTCTGATTGAAAACCCACTTCAGGACTTAGACGCAAATGTAGCAAACCTATGAGCACGATCACAACAAAAGACGGCACACAAATTTTTTTCAAGGATTGGGGTAAAGGGCAACCCATTGTTTTCAGTCATGGCTGGCCGCTTTCGGCGGACGATTGGGATGCGCAAATGATGTTTTTCCTGAATAAGGGCTATCGCGTAGTTGCTCATGACAGGCGTGGCCACGGCCGTTCCACCCAGACCGACGTTGGACATGACATGGATCATTACGCTGACGACCTCGCCGCACTGACCGCACATCTGGATCTTAAAGGAGCGGTGCATGTCGGACATTCAACTGGCGGAGGCGAAGTGGTGCGTTACATAGCGCGGCATGGCGCAAGCCGGGTGGCAAAGGCAGTCCTCATAGCGGCGGTTCCGCCTTTGATGGTGAAGACGGCGGCCAATTCCGGCGGCTTGCCCAAGGAAGTATTTGACAATTTCCAGGCACAGGTTGCAACAAAGCGGGCGCAATTCTACTATGATGTGCCGGCTGGTCCATTTTACGGATATAACAGGACCGGCGCAAAGCCCGCTCAGGGCGTCATCTGGAATTGGTGGCGGCAAGGCATGATGGGCGGCGCCAAGGCGCATTACGATGGCATCGTTGCTTTTTCGCAAACTGACTTCACCGAGGACTTGAAAAAAATCGCTGTGCCAGTTCTCGTAATGCACGGCGATGACGATCAGATCGTGCCCTATGCCGATTCCGGCCCGCTATCCGCCAAGCTGCTCAAAAACGCCATTTTGAAAACTTACAAAGGTTTTCCTCACGGCATGCCCACCACCGAGGCGGAGACCATCAACTCAGATCTCCTTAAATTCATTCAATCCTAAAGATTGGCAAACTCTATCGAAAATAAACTCAAATTAAGAAAGATAACATGAATCAATATAACAAACTCTATACTCCCCAGGATTCTGCCATCGTCTTCATTGACCATCAGCCGCAAATGCTTTTTGGCGTTGCCAATGCGGACCGCGCTACCCTGATCAACAACGTCACGCTCCTGGCCAAGGTCGCCAAGGAATTCGGTGTCCCAGCCGTTCTCACCGCCGTCGAGACCGAATCCTTCAGCGGCTATGTTTGGCCGCAACTGCTGGATATTTTTCCCGGCCAGCCGGTCGTCGAGCGCACTTCGATGAATTCCTGGGACGATCCAGGTTTCCGAAAGGCCATTGAAGCCACCGGCCGCAAAAACATCATTATGACCGGCCTCTGGACTGAAGTCTGTGTCACGTGGCCCACCGTCGAGATGCTCGGCGCTGGCTACAACATTTACGTCGTCGAAGACTGCTGCGGCGCCACTTCTCGAGCCGCGCAGGAAGCCGCGCTTTCCCGCATGGTGCAGGCGGGAGCCGTGCGTTTGACAACCATCCCTGCCCTCCTCGAATGGCAGCGCGATTGGGCGAAGAAAGAGCACTACAACAATCTTATGGGCTTGCTCAAACAACAGGCAGGCGCCTACGGCATTGGAGTCGAATACGCCTACACTATGGTGCATCACGCCCCGCAATCAGCCAAAGTCCCCCAGGTCGTCCCGAAAAAATCCCACTGAGACAGCCAATCCTAATATCTCTATGAAAAAAGGAATGTTGCTTCTCATCATTGCGCTTTGGCTGAACAGCCTTGGCGCATTTGCCGCCGATTCGTCTCCAAAGGAAAACGTATTCGACACGCATCCGCTTGGCATCACGCTCTCCATCAAAATGGATGGTCCTTTCATGGAACCGGCTGATCTGCAAATCATCTGCCTCTTCAAGCACAAGTCCGATGGCGACACCTATCAAGGCGCCGCCAAGGAAACTAATGAAAAGCTCAATGGCCTCGTCTCCGCGCTCCGCAATCGCGGCGAATTCATCGGCGAACGTGGCGAAACCTTCCTCTTCACCCCCTCCGAGGGCACGATTCCCGCCAAGCGCTTCATGATCATCGGCCTCGGCGACGAGAGAGACTTGTCGTTGGATGCCTTGCGCCTCGCCGGGCGCATCGCGGCGCGCGAAGCCGTTCGCCTCAAAGCCTCGCACGTCGCTTGGGCTCCCGTCATTCGCGATGAAGGCAACAACACGATTGAGGTCGGCCTCGGAGATCGCGCCTTCGTCGAGGAAATGTTGTCCGCCTACGACACCGAAAAGCGTTTCCAATCTCAAGGGCTCTCACCTGATTTCAGCATTGAGAGCTTTGTGATCCAGGCCGGCCCTGCCTTCTTCGACAGCGCTGTCAAACAAGTCGGCGAAGGCATCGAGTCCGAAGCTGCCAAACTAGCGAAGCGCAGCGCGGCGCCCTACGCGGCCGCCAAATGATCGATGCGTCATGCCAGCCTCATCTTATTATTGCTCGCGCCGGCGTTCTCTCTTGTGGCTCAAGATATGACAACCGGAGAAATGCCATCTCCTCCGGCCGCTTACGACTTGTTGCGGAATGAAGAGGACTATTCTTCACTTGGCTACACGACGAACCGCCTCGACATATTTGGAAGCGTCAAATATATCCAATTACGTCAGGATGATCCTTCCTGGTATTTGACCTTCGGCGGAGAGCTTCGAGAGCGCTTCGAAAGCACGGAAGCCCGCAACTTTGGCATCGGGGCAGGGTCGGACTCCTACTTATTGCAGCAAGCAACTCTGCTAACGGATTTCCACCTTGGCAAACGAGTGCGCTTCTTTGTCGAAGGCGTTTCCGGCGAGATGCTCGGAGAAACCGAGACGCCACCTCCCGTACAACAGGACCCTATTGATCTTCAATTTGCGTTCGTCGATGTAATCCCTTACTTGACAGACGACGAGCGACTTACTTTGCGCGCGGGACGCTTCGGCATGAGCTACGGAGCGGGACGCCTTGTTGCCCTACGAGAGCCAGTGAATATCCCATTCCGCTTTGATGGATTTGAAATGTTTTATTCCCGACCGGAGTGGGAGGCAACGGCGTTTCTAACTCAGCCCGCCAAAGATTCCGGCCATCTGGATGGCGAAGATCATACGACAACTTTCTGGGGACTTTACGCGACCCATTGGTTTGATGCGCCTCACGCCTTCGGGGCAGACCTCTATTACTTCGGCATCCATCGCAAAAACGGAGCCTACGCGTCTGGAACGGGTGACGAGCACAGGCATTCGTTGGGGACGCGGCAGTTCGGAAAATGGCATAACTGGGATTTTGACACTGAGGAAATCATTCAACTGGGCAGTTTTGCAAATGATTCAATTCACGCTTGGACCGCCAGTCTTGATTCCGGCTATACTTGGCAAACAATCGGGCAGCCGAGATTGGGTCTGAAAGCGGATGTCACCAGCGGCAACAACAACTCCAATGATGGCCGCCAGGAAACCTTCGACGCGCTCTATTTCAAATCCGGTTATTTCAATGACGCCAGCCTGATCCGGCCTGAAAATATTATCGACTTACACCCGAATGCGTCGGTTCAGTTGACGAAAAAAGTGTCGCTCGACGGCGGCGCGGACTGGTTTTGGCGCTATTCCCGAAACGATGCTGTTTACGCCGTCCCGGGATTCATATCGATTCCGGCCCTGCATACAGAGTCAAGTTATGTGGGGACAGCGCTCGACGTGAATTTCAATTGGCAAATTCAGCGACATTTCAGTCTCCAGGCGTCCTTTGTCCATTTTCTTAGCGGCGACTACATCCGTGAAGCAGGAGGCCGCGACGTCAATTACGTTTCCACCACTGCGACCTTTATCTTTTAGGCCCATGAGCGCTGACGACTCTACAAATTGTCCCGTGCATGTCGCGATCATCCGTCGAATCAAACCGGGCTGCGAAGAGGAGTTTCAAACGGCTCTTCGCGAGTTTTTTAGAACTTCCTTTGTTCATGCTGGAATGCGTGGAGCTGGAATGCTTGTCCCGCCCCCGGAATCAAGCCTGCGCGAATATGGCATCTTGAGAACTTTTGCTAATCAGGGCGAGCGGGATTCATTCTATTCTTCTCCCCTTTTTCAAGCGTGGAAGGAACGAGTCGCGCCGCTAACGGAAGGCGAGCCGGACTATCGCGAACTTCACGGCCTCGAAGCGTGGTTTCGAAGTTCCACGACGCCTAATCCTCCGGTCTGGAAGATGGCCGTCGCCACTTATCTGGGAGTCGTGCCAGTGATCATGTTTTTGAGCCTGACTCTCGGCAAGGCGATCAAGGATTGGAATTTCGTCTTAAACAACATTGTCTTCAACGCCTTTGTCGTGGCGCTCTTAACCTGGCTAGTCATGCCAGTCATCACCCGCGCCCTCCATCGTTGGTTAAACTCGAAATAAGAAAGCGTCCCAATATGAGCAATGACACAAATCCCGATTTGATTCTTCACAACGGCCGCATTACCACCCTTGACCCAAAACGCCCGGAAGCCAGCAATCTTGCCGTCAAGGATGGACGGATTATCGGCATCGATGACGCTGAAGAGTATCAGCCTGGGCCTGACACCAAAGTAATTGATCTCAAAGGTCGCAGGGTCATTCCGGGACTGAACGATTCACACCTGCATGTCATTCGCGGCGGGCTGAATTATAACATGGAGTTGCGCTGGGACGGCGTGCCATCGCTGGCCGACGCGTTGCGCATGTTGAAAGAACAGGCACAGCGAACTCCTCTCGGCCAATGGGTGCGAGTCGTTGGCGGTTGGATGGAATTTCAATTTGCGGAACGCCGAATGCCAACTTTAGAGGAAATCAACGCCGCCGCGCCGGAAACGCCCGTGTTCATTTTGCACCTCTACTGCCGTGCGCTGTTGAATAAGGCCGCGCTCCGCGCCTGCGGCTACACAAAAGACTCGCCAAATCCGCCCGGCGGCGAAATTCAGCGCGATCATCAAGGCAATCCCACAGGTCTTCTCGTCGCCCGTCCCAACGCCACCATTCTCTATGCCACCCTTGCCAAAGGACCGAAGTTGCCGCCGGAACACCAGATGAATTCGACGCGCCATTTCATGCGCGAACTTAACCGTCTGGGCCTGACGAGCATTATTGACGCCGGCGGCGGATTTCAAAATTACCCGGAGGATTACGCGATCATCCAGGAATTGCACAAGCGCGGCGAGATGACGCTGCGAATTGCTTACAACCTTTTTACGCAAAAGCCGAAGCAAGAGAAGGAGGATTTCACCCGCTGGATCAAAATGACGGGGCCGGGCAAAGGAGATGATTTCTTCCGCTGCAATGGAGCGGGCGAAATGCTGGTATTTTCGGCGGCGGATTTTGAAGACTTCCTCGAGCCGCGCCCCGACCTTCCGGCATCCCTCGAAAGCGAATTGAAAGAAGTGGTATCTCTTCTGGCCGCCAACAAATGGCCGTTCCGCTTGCATGCCACTTACGATGAAAGCATCACCCGTTTTTTAAATGTTTTCGAAGAAGTTAATCGCGACACCCCCTTCAAGGGGTTGAATTGGTTTTTCGATCACTGCGAAACCGTCTCTGATCACAACCTTGATCGCATCAAGGCTCTCGGTGGAGGCATCGCGATCCAACATCGCATGGCCTATCAGGGTGAATACTTCATGGACCGTTACGGCAAAAAGGCTGCCGAGAGAACGCCGCCCGTCCGGAGGATGTTGGAGCTTGGCATCCCGGTTGGGGCGGGAACCGACGCCACACGCGTCGCCAGCTACAACCCTTGGGTGTCACTCTATTGGATGGTTACTGGCAAGACCGTAGGCGGCGTTACGATGTACCCGGAAAAGAACCGGCTAAGCCGGGAAGAAGCGCTGCGCCTCTATACCCAGGGTAGTAGTTGGTTTTCGAGTGAGGCCGGGAAAAAGGGCGCCTTGGCTGTGGGTCAACTGGCGGATTTTGCCGCTTTGACTGAAGATTATATCTCGGTGCCTGACGAGGCCATCAAAAGCATCGAATCAGTCCTCACTGTCGTGAGCGGAAAGGTTGTGTATGCGACAGATGAATTCGCTTCCCACGCCCCGCCACCGCTTCCGGTGCTGCCAGAGTGGTCGCCAGTGAAGGTCTTTGGTGGTTATGGCGCTCCACTGGATGTCCGCAAGATGGCGCGGGCCGGAATTCCGTTTGAACATAAACACAGCGCGGATTGCCACACGCAAGGCTGTTCTCACGCATGGCATCAAATTCTTGCCTCATCCGAAAGCGCACGAAACCAATTTGCCAGTTTTTGGGGTCTGGGCTGCGATTGCTTCGCATTCTAAACCGAGACCTAACTCCTATGCCACAAATCCACGCCAAAATACCGAGCGGGCTTTGGGATGCTCTCATGCTGCATTCGGAACGAACCCAGGAGCCTCCGCAGCATATTCTAAATCGAGCGCTCGCCGAATATTTGCAGATTTCACACCACACTCTTTATCAAATCTCGACTGCCACCGCTCTGGTGGAAGGAATTTATGAAGGAGCCGTGCGAGTCGGTATGCTGCGGCAGCATGGAGACTTCGGCTTGGGCACATTTGAAAACCTCGACGGTGAAATGGTCGCCCTTGATGGACGATTCTTTCAAGTGCGCGGTGATGGCTCCGTAAACGAATGCAAAGATGCAGTCCTTTCACCGTTTGCCGTGATGACGCATTTTGTAGGGAACGCCGCGGCCACTTTATTAAGTTGTGACGATCTTGGGGCGTTGATCTCCAGATTCGATAAGCTGCGACGCTCGGACAATTTATTTTTTTCGCTTCGAGTGGATGGTCAATTTGACCATGTGCGCACGCGGGCCATGCGCAAAGCGCAGGAAGGCGTTCCTTTGGTCGAAGCGGCAAAAATCCAACCGGAATTTGAGTTCGTCAATTTACGCGGAACACTCGTTGGATTTTGGACTCCCGACTATGCCCGAACTTTGAACGTTCCCGGCTATCACTTCCATTTCATATCCGATGATCGTAAGCACGGCGGACATCTGTTGGAATGCAGCGGGCAAAACCTCAGCCTCAAAATACAGGACGAGGACAATCTTCGCATCGCGTTGCCCGAAACAACGGATTTTTTGAAAGCAAACCTTCGCCGCGACCCGGCGGAAGCCCTTGCGAAAGCAGAGAAAGGAAAATCATGAACACAGAGACAGGCGCTAAATTATTGGTCAACAGTTTGGAGGCACAGGGAGTTGAGTACGTTTTCGGAGTTCCGGGAGCAAAAATCGACTCGGTATTTGATGCGCTAGTGGATTCTAAAATCAAAACGGTCGTTTGTCGTCACGAACAAAACGCCGCATTTATCGCGGGGGGCATCGGTCGCCTCACAGGGAAGGCTGGAGTGGCTATCGTTACCTCGGGTCCTGGTTGCTCGAACCTCGTGACCGGTTTGGCAACGGCAAATTCCGAAGGAGATCCCATCGTTGCAATTGGCGGAGCCGTGCCACTGGCCAATCAACTCAAGCAAGTCCATCAAAGTATGGATACAGTGAGCATGTTTAGGCCGATAACTAAATACAGCGCCGAGATCGACACTTCTAGCGCGGTTTCCGAGGTCATCGCCAACGCCTTTCGGATCGCCGAGTCCGGCCGTCCTGGCGCGGCTTTTATTAGCGCCCCACAGGACATTATGGCGGGCGCTGCAAATGGCGGAATATTGACGCCCGTTACGCCGGAACTTCTCGGCCCCGCAGATGTCACCGCGACGGCAGAAGCTGCGAAACTCATTAACTCCGCCGAACGGCCTGTCTTGCTCCTTGGATTGCTCGCCAGCCAACCTCGCGCGGCGGAAGCTATCCGCGCTCTATTGAACAAGACAAAGATGCCCGTGGTCTGCACATACCAAGGCGCTGGCGTCGTGCCACATGAACTGTTTGACTATTTTGGCGGTCGCATCGGTCTATTTCATAATCAATCTGCCGATAAACTTTTGGACTCCGGCGATGTCATCGTTTCTGTTGGATACAATCCAGTGGAATACGAGCCGGCTCTTTGGAACAAGGGGCGGCAGCGCCACCTGATACACATCGATGTTAAATCACCTGATATTGATAGGGACTATCGGCCTCAGATTGAGTTAATTGGAGACATCGCTGCCACGGCTCAATCGTTATTGGCGCAAGCAAAAAGAAACGCTCCTTCAGCGGACGCAAATCTTTTAAAAGAGATAGCCCTCGAGAGGACGAGATTTGCGGAGCAAGCGGCCACAATGAACCAAACGCCTATTCACCCGATGCGTCTGGTGCATGAGATTCAGAAACTCGTCGGCAACGATGTGACATTATGCTTGGATATGGGTTCATTTCACATTTGGCTCGCCCGTTATTTATACAGTTTTCGCGCGCGTCAAGTATTGATCAGCAACGGCCAACAAACCTTGGGCGTGGGCTTGCCTTGGGCGATTGCCGCCAGCCTTGTGCGTCCGCGCGAAAAGGTGATTTCCATATCCGGTGACGGCGGATTTCTCTTCTCCGCCTGCGAACTTGAAACCGCCGTCCGGCTCAAATGTAACCTTGTCCACCTCGTTTGGATCGATGGTCACTATGACATGGTGAAATTTCAGGCGATTGCTAAATTTGGCCGCGCATCCGGCGTCGATTTCGGGCCGTTGGATCTCGTGAAATTCGCCGAAGCATTTGGAGCCAGAGGTCTAAGGGCGCAAACGGCAGATCAAATTGCCCCGATTTTGCGACAGGCTCTTGAAATGGAAGGCCCGGTGATTGTTGGAATTCCGGTGGATTACAGCGACAACCATCGTTTAATGGAAATCGTTCATTCGGATACACTAAATTAGATCGAACCGATCCTTCGAACCGACGCAGAAGGGTGTGGGAGGGCGCCAAGAGACTTCAAGCCGGACTCTGGCAAGCACCTTTCGTGCGGTCTGATGTTTCAAGTTGTTAGGTCGGGTCGCTTATTGAGATACGGCAGGCCTTCTTACCTAGGACAACGGTTCTAAACGTCAAATTTATCCTTGCCGTCGTCACCATTGCGGTCCTAGGCACGCTATGCTGCCAGTGGGTTTGTGTCGCGCCCTTCATCACAAGCAGGCTGCCGTTTTCAAGGATAATGGAAATTGGCTCGTCTCTTTTGGATTTATGGCGAAAGGAAAATTTCCTTTCCGCGCCGAGTGTGAGGGAAGCAATGGCCGTGTTTCTGCCTAACGCCTTTTCGTCGTCACTGTGCCAGCTCATCCCTTCGGCCCCCGTGCTGTAAAGATTGCAGAGGCAGGAATTAAAGGTCTGTTGCGCCTTTTGCTCGACCAAATGTTTCAAGGCGAGCAGTTCCTTGTTCCACAGGAGGGCAACTTTGGTCGTTCCCGAATATGTGTACGAGAACTCGGAATCTCCATACCACGCCACTCTTCGGGCGGTTTGAATGCGTTTGCCATAAATAACCGCTTCGTCGCGCTTCCAAGGTATAGTGTTGAGCAAAGCATCAAAGAAAAGCTGTGCCTGGTTCTGGCCTAAAATGGGACCGTGGTAGTTTACGATCCCATCATATGGCAGAAGATTTCGATCCGGTTCTGGTTGAAACAAATTCATTGTGGCTTCCGCTATTTTGCATCATGAAAAATGATGCCCATGGTATTCCGGTGGCCTGAACGAAGGCGGCTGACGCCGTGCCTTAAATTGACGCGATAGACACCTTTCGTGCCCTTTACCGGGCGATGGCTCACCGCAAAAGCCACTGCGTCCCCTTGTCGCAGGCTTACAACCTCGGCCCGCGACTGCATCCGGGGTCGTTGTTCAGTCAATACGAACTCACCACCTGTAAAATCTTTGCCCGGCTCTGACAAAAGAAAGGCGACTTGAATCGGAAAAACATTCTCGCCGTACAAATCCTGATGCAAAGCGTTCCAATCGCCCTCGCTGTAGCTTAGGAGGAGGGGCGTCGGCTTGGTCTGCTCTGCCGCATGACAGCGTTTGATATACTCCCCATGGGTTTCGGGATACCAAACGTCAATCTTCATCATCGTATTCCATCGAGTTGCAACTGCGGCCAAGTGTGGATACAGCGATACCCGCAGGTCGTTGATGATTTTAGGCAGCGGGTAGGACCAATATTTATACTCGCCCCGTCCGAAGCCGTGCCGAGCCATAACAACAGTGCTGCGGAAAATGTCATTTTCCTCAAACATGCCTGCAATCGCGCGGCACTCATCGCATGTGAGAACCGATTTGAGAACGGTGCAGCCAAAACCGTCCAACTCACTGCCCAATGTTTTCCAATCAAGGGCATCGATGCGCTCTGCGATGGAAATCGATGGAGTTGTCATGCGTTATTTTTCTTTTCAATTGACAGAAGTTTCTCCTTGCGAGCGACGCCCCAACGGTATCCAGAAATAGTTCCATCCGTCCGCACTACGCGATGGCAGGGAATAGCCACAGCCAGTGTGTTTGCCCCACAGGCCCCGGCGACAGCTCGCACAGCATTGGGCAGCTCAATACGATTCGCCACGTCTGAATAGCTCACCGTTTCACCCACAGGAATCCGTTGAAGCTCCTTCCAAACGCGTTGCTGAAACGCCGTGCCGCGAATATCCAAGGGAAGTTTAAGTCCCAAGCCCGGCGACTCGACAAAACCCACCACCTGAGCGACCAGCTTCTCAAATTCAGGATCGCCTCCGACTATCTCCGCCTTTGGGAACTGCTCCTGAAGATTCCGAGCAAGCACGTTCGGATCGTCACCCAAAAATATTGCGCAGACCCCTTTTTGCGATGCCGCGACGAGAATGGAGCCTAGGGACGATTCGCCGATGGCGAATCGGATCGTGTTGCCCGTCCCTCCGTTTCGGTATTCGGTTGGTTTCATCCCCAGTATTTTCGTGGAGTCCGCGTAAAAGCGGCCATTAGAGTTAAAGCCCGATTCATAAATGGCTTCTGTCACGGTTTCTCTTTTTGGCAGAACCGTTTTCACCCGGCCGGCACGATGCCCCTTTGCATACTCCTTTGGTGTAAGTCCGGTGGCGGCTTTAAACAGCCGTTGAAAATAGCCCGGACTCATTTTGACCGCCTCGGCAATTTGGCCCAAGCTGGGGAGTTCGTCGGCCTGCTCAACGAGCCTACAGGCGATTGCGACGGCCTCAGCGTGCTTTCCTGCGAGGCCAATTCCTTTGGGATCACAGCGTTTACAGGGACGAAAGCCTGCCACTTCGGCATTTTTAATGGTGGTGTAAAAGGCAACGTTTTCACGGTTAGGCTGTCTCGATGGGCAAGTGGGACGGCAAAAGACACCGGTCGTTTTTACCGAATACCAAAATTCGCCGTCGCTTCGTGCGTCCTTGTTCAATACCGCCTGCCAGCGCGCTTTGTCGCTTGCAAATTCTGGACTCTTTCCCCTCGTCGCGGATTTCGTTTTCATAATCATGCTCCAAACGTATCACTGTCCAAATTATCAATAACTCTGGTTCTTGCTTTCAAATTCCTGCCCAGTTTCCGCAGACGATTCGACTACGTTTAGAGGCTTCAGGATCATGGCAGTCTTTATCGATATACTTTCTCGAAACAAATTACCTCACAGCAAATCATCCGTGAACTCCGGTTCTTGCTTTCAAATTCGTGCGGTGCGGAATTTGAAGTCGTGAAACGGAGTTTGGAATTCGCGCAATTCGAATAGCGTCTGGTGACAGTTGCACGACGTAACTGCTGAGAAACAAAACAAAGTCTGTGTAAATGAAAGGAACAATTATGTCTAAACAAGATGATAACAAGGCGGTGGTCGGTCGCTGGTTCGAAAAATTTTGGGGCAAAGAGTGCGACCTCTCAATTGTTGACGAGATTGCCGCTCCGAACATGCTCCTTAAGTACTCGCTGCATGAACCCCGCCGCGGCCACGCCGATATCAAAGCGTTCATGACCGGCTTCCGCGCGGCCTTTCCCGACCTTAACTTTTGGGGGACGGCCGATTTGATTGCTGAAGGCGATTACGTTGTGGGTCAGTGGGACGGCGGTGGCACTCATACTGGCCCTGCCTTTGCTGACTTCATCCACGGCTCGCTTCCGGCAAAATCCGGCCGCAAAATGCGGTTCACCGGAATCACCATCCTCAAGGTCATCGACGGCAAAATCGCGGAAGAAATTGGGCTTGATGATGGGGTCACCGCCTTGACCCAACTCGGCCTCTTGAAAAAGGCCTGATAAACATTAATCCAGCCCACACCTGGGCCGTTCACATTTGTCCTCACGTGGGCGCACGGTAAAACCTGTGCGCCCTTTTTCGTGCGCAACATCAGTGAATATGAATCCAACAGGCGAATGAGTTGTCCGGCAACTCCTTTATCATGTCGTTACGCGCTTCAACGACCGCCAGTGGCTGGGGGTGGTTCCCTCCCAAGTTTTGAAAGCGCGGTAGAAGGAATTCGCGTCATCGTAACCAAGCAGATACGCGGCCTCATTGATTTCAATTGAGGATTGCGTTAGATACTGGCGTGCGAGTTCCTGCCGAGCTTCGAGCAGGAGTTGACGGAAGGTCGCTCCCTCATCGGTGATGCGACGTTGCAATGTCCGCGCGCCCATTCCAAGTTCTTTAGCCACGAGTAGAATGTCTGGACGATTGCCGGATAGCAGGCGCTTCAAGATCCACTTTACCTGATCGCCGACCTTGGTTTTAGATTTTTTCCCCTCCAAAGCCTTTTCCAATTGTGGATGCAACATTTCCAAAAGATCGGCGTTGTGTGTCGCAAAAGGCATGTCGAGGTCCGATGTTTTAAGTACCAGCGCGTTGCGTCGTGAGCGAAATCTCACCGGGCACTTGAAAAACTTCTCGTGGACGCCACTCGACTCCGGCGCTCGCTTTAACTCCACTCGCTTGGGCCGAAGCTGCGTCTGGGTGCCACGGCGACCGAGCTCTACGAAGGATGCGAATATAGCGTCGGTAAGCACAGGCGGTACGTCGCCACCGGGATATAACCACACCGTCTCGATGATGCATTCATCTCCCTTGGAGGTAAGATGCACCTCCTCGGGACAGCAGAGCTGCTTGTACCGAGCCACGCGCTCCAGCGCATCCCGGTAATTGCGGGCATGAAGCGCGGCGAGGGTTCCTGGGTGGTAATGCTCCGGTTCGAGTTCGCTCGCGAGTTTCAAACCGGCAGCGGGGTCGGGATTGAGTTCACCGACCGCGCGCCAAAGAGCGAAGAACTGGGCAGTGCTCACCAAATTCTTCTTCCCATCGTAAAGGCTGACCGGCAGTCGGCTCTGGCGTAGCACGGCTGCCGGCGTGAGTCCGATTCTTTTCAGGCCGTGCCAGAAGGCGTTAGCGGCCTTGAATTTGTCCGGGACTTCAGAAGGCATATTGCAAATATAGGGATGAAATTGGCGTTTTGAAATCGCCGATATTTTATTCCATCAGGCTTTGCCAAGCACCTCCAACACTGCGGCGCTAGGGGCAGATGCCGATACTCCGTCGAAGTCCGTCGATTGAGTAAGCGAAGCCCAACGATCCAACTCACCGAGACTTTGCTGGTAGCCACGACGGCCCAAAGCCATTGCGTCGTTGCCCAAGGGCAGACGCAACGGCGGAGTTGACTCGTTCGCGATTTGCAAAATGGCAGCGGCACCCTTGCGAGGATCTCCCGGCTCGTGTCCCGTGTGGGCTTCCATGTGTTTACGCATCACCCCAACGGTGGGAGCGTAAGCCGCGATGGGCGTGGCGTAGGCCATTGAGCTGCCAGCCCAATCGGTGCGGAACCCACCGGGTTCAACAATGGTGAGCTTAAGGCCCAGCGGCTTGATCTCTTGCGCAAGCGATTCGCTGAAGCCTTCCACGGCGAACTTCGCGGCATTATAGCCCGACA
Source organism: Verrucomicrobiia bacterium (assembly GCA_036501665.1). GTDB lineage: Bacteria > Verrucomicrobiota > Verrucomicrobiia > Limisphaerales > Palsa-1400 > DATAUD01. Next base: position 26,710 of record DASXZW010000096.1, on the reverse strand, counting down.
TGCCGGGAACCCCAATCCGACCACCAATAGAAGTGATCTGGATGATATGTCCGTGCCCCTGACGTCGAAGGATCGGGAGAGCCGCCCGCGTGACGTGGACGACGCCCCAGAAATTCGTGTCAATCTGGGCGGCGAATTCATCAGGCGTCATCTCTTCGAACGCACCCGAGAAACCGTATCCTGCGTTGTTAACGAGAACGTCAATTCGCCCGAAAACTTCGATGGCGGAAGCAACCGCTTTTCCCGCATCCTTGGGCGAGGTGACATCCAGCTTGACGGGTCGAATTTGTGAACCATAACGTGCCACAAGGTCTTCGAGCTGTTCGGGTCGACGCGCTGTGGCGACGACGGAGTGACCGGCCTCAAGGGCCGCTTCGGTGACGGCGCGACCGAATCCACGCGAACTGCCAGTAATAAACCAGATGTTTTTCATATTTGTTTTTCTTGTCGATTCCACCGGACCATCCGGCGGTATTGACACGAAAAACCTAGCTCATCCCACCACGCCTGTAACTAGCACGACACGACAAATGACTTGCAGAATGCGCCAAAGTAGTTGCGAATATCAACGTTGAAACTAGCTTTCAAAGGACGGCGCATTACCCAACTGCGATAATCAACTGAATGGAGAAACCGTTTATTCGTGTTCGTTCTTGGATGGAGGGGGAAAAAGCCCTGGAAGGTGATTGGGGTACTTCGCATGCAACTGCGGATCGTCTGGCCACGGGCCATTAGCAAAATCGGTGAGACGCGGAGCCTTTCTCCTTTTTGATTCGTATCGAAATGCAAACGGTAGAGCAACGCAGACGAATACGAAACCCAAAATGCAAATGGCAGTGAAAATCATATCTTCCCCCGAAGCAAAGTAGCACAAAAAAGTAGTTTCACGAACCCGAATTCGGTGGGCTTGGATTGCGCTTTCCGTCAAGCAAACTTCTCACTGCCTTCGTGCCAGTTAAATCATCGTTTTCAAATTGTGGTGGAGATTTTCCAGTTGAGCCTCCTCGCGCAGAAAATCGCTCATTTTGGTACGCCAAAGTGTTAATAAGGGAACCGCCATGGCCGGCATTCAATGCGGAACCCACGACTGAATTCGTGGCGGCTGCGGCTCCTGCGGCTGCGGCCAACCCTGCCGTTACCAGCTTATTCCCTTCGCGAGAGCTGAGGGTTGCCGCCGAGCTAGCACCCATACTCAGCCCACTCAGACCGGCACCGGTGGCTCCGGTGAGGAGAGCGCCACCCGCTTGATACCCTTCGGTAAGGGCTTTTTGGATGATAAGGGGTGCGGCGATGGTGCTGAATATGATCCATACACCCAACAGCGCCACGCCGATGAAATTCTGCAATCCGTAGTTGACTCCGCCAGAAACTGAACTGCCCTGCAAAAAACTTTGATCGGTCATGAATGTCAACAATCCTTGCGTCACGATGGCTGAAACCGCCCAACCCAGGGGCCACGCGATCACGCCCACCAGGCCCAAAATGTATCTGTTTCCGATGTGGCTCAGGCTACGGATTGCCATGAAGCCAATGAAAATCGGCGAGAGCGAATAGCCGAGGTAGAGGATCATCTTCTGAACGATGTAGGCATAGAACAGGATGGCGCTGGCCAAAAGCCCAAAGAGCCAAAGGAACCCGGACACAATTGCCTCGAAGATTGTTGTCCCGGCATGAAAGAGCTTGTCCCACCATCCGGTTTGTTCGGTGGTGGATTTCTTGGCGACCAGTGCTGCGTTGTATTCGTCGAACACTTTTGCCGGGTCCGCCTGGATGGTCTGCGTGACCGTCGTGTTCACGATTTGGGTGAGTTGGTTTCCCCACGTCACCAGAAAGGTCAGAAGCATGATGTAAACGATGGTGCGTCCAAAGGTGCGCATGTAAGCGCCCGCGCTTCGCTGGCCGGTGATGGTTGACGAGATCATCCCGGCCACGAGCAAAAGATAAGCCACTGGCATCAGCGTCGTTTTCAGTTGACTGCATTGGCTGAGAAAATTCGGAAACAGGGAATTAAAATCCGTCATGCTCGCCTTTCATCCGGCTGCATCAGACCCGTATTCCATGAGTCTGTTGAAGCGCCGGCGCAATCGTTTCAGCCTGGGATTGGTTGGGGTTGATTTCGCAGTCGCATCGTCGTGTGATGGCTTCCACGACACGTTTGCAATTCTGTTCAGGATGCTGGGCGGCGAGAGTTTCGCGGACTCTGGCCGTCAGGTCCGTCGCCAGCAATTGGAGAGTCTGGCGTTCGTTTTCAACGTAGTCCTGCAACACCTGGCGTTCGTTATTGCCGGTCCGCATGATCTCGGCGGGGCCATTAACGGCGGCATAGCGAGAATTCTCGGAGAATCTTTCAACGACGGCAAATTCCGTTCCTTTCTGACACAAGAAAACCTCGCTCTGGTTCAACTGCACCAGACAGCGCCGAACCTGCCAGCGATCACTCGAACCAACTGTGATTTCCGTCGGATCGGCGGGGCGTTCCCCCATCCCCGTGCTTGGACTTTCGATTCCGCGCAAGGCTTGCCCGATAGTGCCGAGGTCCGCGAGCTGGGGTTGCACTGACGCCACGGCGGTTTGATACGCTTCGTTTTCGTCGTCCGTCAGGCGTCCGCTGTAATTCGGGACGCTGTGCCGCCCCGGTTGGCCGTTTCGTTTTATCATAGGTTCACTCCGATTTTAAGAGTTTGAGCAGTTCAGTGCGAGGGATCAGAAATTTTCCGCGCAGAGCGCGACACGGTTTCAATTTGCCCCGCTGAATCAACCGATAGATGCTGAAATAATGGACGCCCAACATCTGCGCCGCTTCCTCAAGTGAATATGCAAGGCGTTCGGAAGTCTCGACGGGCGGCGTCGTTGGAATTGCTGTCGTAGTTTCCATGAGAGCAAGAATAAGCGAATCCTGGCAAAAGGATGTTCAGCTACCTGAACAACTTGGCGGATTTGGTTTTTTTCGGCGCTCCAGCAATTTCTCAAGGGATTCCCGCAAGTGGCCGTTGCCATTTACGGGCGGATACAGGTCAGGCACAGAAGTTCGCAAGACATCGGCAAAGTACAAAAGCTCGGTGTCGGTGACCTTGTGCAATTTTGCCTCGATCTTTGCGAGGCTTTCCCTGCTGAGGTTCCATCCTTTGAGTTGAATTTTCACGACGAGTTGCGCCTGAGAACAGCCTTGCTGCGAGCGCAGTTTCCGAATTTGTGGTCCAACTACGTTTAGATAATTCACGCTGCCTCCTTTGCTCGGAATCAACAAGAAAGCAGGCTCAAAATTTTGCCGTCTCACGAGTCCCCGCTGCCCTTTGCATTGGATGCGTATATCCGTTGACGCAACTTTATGAGGTAGCCTCTTGGGGAAGCAGTTGTAGCTTATCGCAGGCCAAGAAATCGGGTGAAAGCGCCCATGTTGAAATCGTTTTCAATTCGTAACAATGTCTAATGGAATCGATTAAGTTCGCGTAAGAAAACTATAGTGAATCGCAGCCTCCGAGAGACAGTGGAAATACGGCTGTTTCCCTAACGGAGCAAACGAAAAGCGGGAATGTCACGCTCAATGTTCCATTTTCACGCACCAACTATTTCACAAGGGGTAATCCTTGCAAATTGCCACGAAAAAATCCGTTCAGCTAATGGCGAGGGGGCGGAAACAATTCTCCGTGATCTTGGGCAACTTGTCTGGCGAGGGTTCCGAATTCATAAAGCAAGGGCGAGTTGAAGTTTATCGGACGGTTCGGGACCGCCGGTCTCATCCAGGAGACGCTGCATTTCCTGCTTGGAATGAGCGAGCAAGTCACCTGTCAGTTCGAGCCGCAAGCCCGCGCGCGCATTTTCACTCAAAGGCAAGCGGCTGTCGTCATTCAGGAATAACTCGTAGGTGGAATGCCGGGCAAACCATCCGCCATCGGCGTACATGGTGCGAAACAATTGGCGCCATTCCTCTACGGTGGCGTCTGTGGCAACGAATACAACTTTCGGCCCAAGCCTAAACACTTCGCCTCGGAAACAGGCTTCGCGTCCCTCGTAGGTGTAACGGCGGGGTTCGGGACCACGATATTCGTTCGCAGGAATCAACAGGTAACAATCCGCCCCGGCAGCCACTGGACCAGAGAAATGTCCGCCCCCGTTGGTGAACAATTTGCCCTCGTGGGTAAAGACTTTGATTTTGGGAAAGGACTCGGCGGAATAAGCGGCAGAAATATCGCCTTCGGGGACACGCCAAAGACCCGACGAAAAACGCCTCCAGTGGGTCATCACCCTGTCCGGTGATGGATTGTCTATCTGTGTGGGCGATTCAGTAACAGTCGAAGGAGAAGTGAGCGGCAGCTTTTCTTCGGTCAGGCCTGGAAAAGCACCGCGCGTGGGGCTGATTTCATTGGCGTTAGCTGACATATATTCGACCTTTCATTTTATGTTTCCTTTTTGCCGCGCAGCGACAGGTGTGCGCGATGAAAACCTAAATGCGAGGGCCTTGGCGGATTCGGAAAGCTCAAGGAGGAACGGAAGCCACGACCCGTAGTATCCTTGAACTTTCCGAATCCGCCGTACAATCGCCCTCGGATTTCATCGCGTTGTGTCGGCGGCAGCAAATGGGCCGAATAGGCCGGACAGCAGGTTATCCAGCAGCGTTTGAATGTTTGACTATTCTCCTGCGGAGTCGCAGTTTTGCTGAATGAAATTGCTCAAAGATTATTCGTCAGCGGATTTGCGCCGGATCATTTCCATCAAGGAGCAAATAGAAACCCTGCAAACTGAATTAGAGGCATTTGGCGGCGAAACGGGCAACGGCGCGGTCGGCGAGCCGATCAAACGAGGCAGGCGGCGGATGTCGGCATCTGCCCGACGAAAAATCGGCCTGGCGCAAAAGGCCCGCTGGGCAAAAGTAAAGGGTATCGAAGTCGCTCCTGTCGCTCGCAAACGGCGGCGAATGAGTGCGGCAGGCAGAGCGCGAATCGCTGCCGCCGCGAAGGCGCGATGGGCAAAATTTAGGGGCAGCCGGCGATTCACCCAATCCAGATAAACCGTAAGCACAGCGTTGACGATTCTTCAAAAATCGAGCGAATGACGCCGCTTTTTTCCGGTCCTACTCAGCGGAAGATCGGCCTCTGTGGTAGGCGATTGGGGCAACACAGGCGACAAGGATTGATTCCGGGGTTTAGCCTGTCGGCGGCGATTGCGGAGCAGTTTGCTTTCCTGCTTTTTTCTGAGAATCTGATAGTTGAGGGGCAGGGACAGTGCTAGAGCTACGGAGAAAAGCCGTTACGAGTCCTATTACGCCCCCTCCCCCTATCACGGACGCGGTAATCTGAGACCCTTTCCAACCGAGTGTTGCGCCTATAAGTAAGGCAACTATGCCAATGCAGAAAGCAAACGCTTGGCCCCGAGCCTCAAGCGATAGCTCGATTTTCCGTAAAGCGATATTCGCTTGCAACGCCTTTTCTTCTAGTTGGTGCCGATGGATTTGTTGGGTTTCCGCCATCTTAATGACAGAATCAACAAAGGCTGGGGGATATTCCGCAAGTTCGCGAGCTGGCGGAAGCCAGACGTCCGATGCTGTCTCATGCTTAACGTCATGGTCGGGCGTTTTGTCGGAGGTCATGAGTTCTCCATTTCTTTGAATGCTCTGCCGAGGTCTTGCCGCGTCTGACGCCAGTCGAGTTGCAAGGCTTCTAGGGACGAAGTGGGAGCAGTGTCAGGAATCAGGGGCAGTCGATGACGACGGCGGATCGGGAAAATAGAGATTACGCTACCCACGCCTTTGATGAAGTGGCCTATGCTCAAGGTAAATCCTAGGGGCGCGGTGCTGAGCGATATGATTATCCAGGTCAGACCAAATAACGCAAGCGCGATAAGAATTCTCCAATGCGGGGCAGAGTTTTCATCGAAAATGAAGAAGCCACTTGTGCTCAACCACACAGAATAAGCCGTCATCATGATCGCGTCGATAATCATGCTGATACCGGTATGATGATGGAATGGCTCGCCCCCTTCTTCTGTACTGCTATATTTCGTTCTGTCCGACATAGGCAATAAAAATCAAATTCGTGAGCGTTTTCCGCGCATTTTGAGGGGGGCGGCAGCCTGTTGGCGAGTATTTTCGGCGTCCAGAGGCGATATTAAAAGTAGGCAATTCTCAGCGGTTTGATGAATCGCCCCTAGTGTTCGGAATTATCCTTTGCCGCGGGAGCTTTTTACCGCACCTGCCATCGTTCCTCAAGGCTGAGCACTGGAGGGAAGGGGCTTTGTCGGGTGCCTTCAAATACCGACTCTAATTGTTGGCGCACATTGATGATGTTGGCCGTTTCGGCGCGAGGTTGCTTCCGTCTGCGATTCGGATTGCGCCTCCGCTTCCGCTTCAGCGGGTTTGCCGTCGAGTTGGTTGGGGGCTTGGTTTTTCTCCAGATCAAGAGCATCGGTAATTTCCTGCTGCCTCTGGACAAGTCCGGCGAGTTTTTCGGCATACTCGAAGGGTTGCTCGGTTTGCTCCCGCAAATCGTTGATGCGTTTATGCGTAGATTTGATGTTCTCTGTGACTGCCGCCGCCGCTTCGTCCATATTCTGAACCGCGTATTCGAGAGAGCGGGTCATCCCAAGTGCTGTATTCGCTAAACTCACGGTATGAACCGACGCGCCTTTGAAAACTATTTCAGGACCGCGCAAATAATTATCGGCAATGAGCAGTTTGAAACCGGCGAACGCGCCAATTTCGCGTTGCGCATTTCCGCCCCGCATTTTCTTGGCACGGCGCAACAGAAGCTCCCCGGCAATACCCCGGTCACGAATATCCTGGCCGTCCAGATGAATGGCGAATTTATCACCGCTGGTGTCGTGTCTTGCGACAATATCCGAGCGAAGGTCTTCGAGACGTTTTTCCAAACGCGGAATTTCGTCGGTAAGATGGCGAAGCTGATAGCGCATTTTGTATTGCGACTCAGCGTGCTGACTGTGGAGACGGTTTAGCCGGGCGACTTCGGCGTCCACTCCCGCTTTTTCGATCACCATTGGATTCCCGGAGGCGATGGCCTTCACTTCCGCGTAAGTGAGCGCCGTGCCGTCCACGTCCTCGATCCGGCGCAAGTCGCTCTCCCCCGTCATCACCTGGGAGATGAATTTTGCTTTCGTCTCCAACGTCTGCCACATGTAGGCGTCAAAGGATTCCTCGGTGACGTAACGGTAAATCTCAATTTCAGGATTCGTGTTTCCCTGCCGCAAGATGCGCCCTTCTCGTTGTTCCACATCGGCGGGACGCCAAGGCGCGTCCAAGTGATGCTCGGCAATCAGTCGTTCCTGAACATTCGTTCCCGCGCCCATTTTCTGCGTGCTGCCAAAAAGAATCCGCACGTTGCCTGCGCGCACGTCTCGGAAAAGTGCGCTTTTCGCGTTGTCCGCTTCATAGTCCTGAATGAAGCCCATTTGCTCTGCTGGTACTCCCATCGCCAGAAGTTTGTCGCGCAAATCCTCATAGACGGAAAACCCTTTGCCTTTCGTCGGCGTCGAAAGGTCGCAGAAGACCAGTTGGGCGCAACGCCTGTCCGCCGTTTCCCGCCAGATGCGTTCGATTTGGACAACGGCTTTGTTGACCTTGCTTTCAGGAAAATCGGGGAGATTCGATTTGTAGAGACGCAAATCAAGCGCGGCCTTTCGCCCGTCCGTCGTGATAAGCAACATGTTGTCCTCGCGTGGATCAACCTGTCCGCTGCGTAAAGCGTCCGCCCTTTCAACAAGGCTTTGCACAATCTCCCTTAATTCCGGGGAACACGGCGCGCTGATGACGATGGCCTTCCCGGTTTTGATTTCCGGGATGGGGAGTTTCAGCATTTTCTGCGTCTGAATATCTGCCACTTGGCGGAACTGTTGCATCAGTTCTGGCACATTGATGAAACGAGCAAAGCGCGTGTGGAGACGATAGCCTGAGCCGTCCGGCGCAAGTTCCATCGCCGTGACTGGTTCACCAAACGTAGCCGCCCAGGAATCGAAATGGTCAATCTTTTGCGCCTTGAGCGCGGGCGTTTGCAAGTAACGTTGCATGGTGAACATTTCTGCGACGCTGTTGGCGATGGGTGTCCCCGTTGCAAAGACCACCCCGCCGCCGCCATTGACGCGCTGAATGTGCTGCACTTTGAGGAGCATGTCGAAAGCCCGTTGCGAAGCGGTGGCCGGCAATCCCGCAATCCGGGTCATCTTCGACACGTAGAACAAATTCTTGAAGTAGTGCGCCTCGTCCACAAATAAGCGGTCAACACCGAGTTCTTCAAACGTCAGCACGTCGTCCTTTCTTTCTCCACCGGCCAATTCCTTGAGTTTGGTTTCGAGCTTTTTCTTGGCCCGCTCCAATTCCTTGACGATCCGGGAATTCTCCTGTCCGCGTTGTTCCTCGATGGCGAGCGCCAACTCGCGCAACTGACTTTTGAAAAACTCTTCCTGTGTTTCCTTTGAAATGGGAATCTTCTCAAAACCGGAATGAGTGACGATGACAGCATCCCAATTGCCGGTGGCAATGCGACTCATCAAAGTCTTGCGCTTCTGCTTTTCAAAATCGTCCTTCGAGGCCACAAGAATGTTCGCGCCCGGATAAAGCGTGAGCAATTCGGATGAAAATTGGCCGAGCATGTGGTTCGGGACGGCAAAGAGCGGTTTGCGCGCCAAACCAAGCCGCCGCAATTCCATCGCAGCGGCAACCATCGTGTAGGTTTTGCCCGCCCCAACAACATGGCCGAGCAACGTGTTCGGCGTTTGGAGAATGCGCCAGATGCTCGCCGATTGATGAGGGCGCAGCGCAATGGCCGGTGATGCGCCAGGCAGCGTGAGATGTCCGCCGTTGAATGTCCGCAGACGGATACAGTTGAATTCCTCGTTGTATTTGTGAAGCAGCCGTTCCCGCCGTTCATCCTCTTGCCAAATCCATTCCTTGAAGTGCTCTTTGATTTTCTGCTGTTTATCGCGGGCGGCTTCCGTCGCGGTAGGATTGAGAACGTCCCTGTTCTCCCGTGCGTCGTGGTCGTACACCGTGGGAGTGCGGAGATTTAGCGCGTCTTCCAACAAGTCGAGAGCACTGCGCCGGTCGGTTCCCCATTCTGCCGTATTGGCTACGCTGGTCTTCGCGTTCCATCCGCCTTTGACCACCCATGATCCAATGGTCGGCGCATAGCTGACCTGGATGCCGCGCTCGGCGAGTAGTTCCTCGGTGAAGTGTTTGATGTCATCGGTGGGAATCCAAGTGCTGCCCAATCGGGCGTCAACTTCGGTGGCGGTCAGATTGGTCGGCTGCACCGCTTTCAACGCCTCGACGTTGAATTGAAACTGCGGATCGGCCAGTGCGGACGCTTCGGCCACGGCTAATTTTGCCCGCACGTTCCCGGAAAGATAATCATCCTCGGTTTCCCAACGATTCGTCTGAGGATTGAGAAAAACTGCTCGCTTTAATTCGGGGAGGAATTCCGTTGGTGGCCGATGCAGCAACGCGCTCAAATGGTCCAAGTCCACGTTGCCGCGCTCGTTGAGCGTCAACAGCAATGCCTCTTTCGGATCGCTGACATTTTGGACAGGGCGAGCGCGTTGAATGGTACGCTCCCGAAAGATGGCGGCTTTGGTGGCCCGTTTGGTTTCCTCATCGTAGTTTTCCAAAGAAAGCAACAAGGGCATGTCCGGGTCTTCACAAAAAGCCCGCGTGTTGGCCCATTGAGAAATCGGCCCGCATCTGGCGACAAAGGAATCGTAGGCCAAATTCAGTTCCGTTCGGGCGGCGAGCACTTCGGCTTCTTCATGGCCTTCCAATTGCGAACGCAAACAGCGGCGGACAGCATCCCGCACTTGAATCAGGCCGCGAATCCTTTTTCGGGTCTGGCTATTGAGATCGGTCAGCACTCGCACGCTGTCACCTTCACGAACGCAGACGTTGCCCTGGACGATGCAATAGGCGTTCGGCTTGACCTCCTCTGGGGCGGGATAGGACTGCTCTTGCGCGGTCGTCGCCATTTGGAATTGGCGCGCATGGAAGACGTTGACCGGCAAACGTGCAACTGCTTCTTTAAGCTGTTCGGTCAAATCCCGGCCATTGGCTTCAAGAGTCGGTTCGCCGCGCTGATACATGCGTCCGGCGAGCCGCATTTCGCCCAGCATCATTTCCGGGTGAGTCGCAAAATACTCATTCACGGAAATGACTTCCTCCAAGGAATTGGTTATTTCAGAGATGGCCTTCCAAGCCGGGCTTTGTGGAATTTCGCCGGGCAACCGTTTTCGCAGCATCACAATATCGGTCGTGACTTCGGTGTTGGCGTTTTGCTTAAAGGTGGTGTTGGGCAAACGGATCGCGCCCAGCAAATCGGCCTGCTGCGAAACGTACTCTCGAACTGCGCCGTCCAGTTTGTCGAATGTCCCTCTGGACGTGACGAAGAGAATCAATCCGCCCGGTCGCACCTTTTCGAGCGACGAAGCGAAGAAATAGTCGTGAATGACGAAATTCCATTTTTTCAAACGTGGGTCAAATGGCTTGTAATCCCCAAAGGGAATGTTGGAAATCGCCACATCATAAAAACCATCCGCCAGTTTGGTTTCCTCGAAAGGCTGGTGCCGGATGTCCGCATCCGGGTAGAGTGTTTTTGCCAATCGAGCCGTGATGGAATCAATTTCGATGGCCGTCGTCTGGGAACGCTCGTGCATTTTGTCCGGCATCAGGCCGATGAAATGTCCCAAGCCACAAGCTGGTTCCAAAATGCGTCCCTCCTGAAATCCGAAACCTTGAAGCGCGTCATACATCGCCCGGATGACCAAAGGTGCGGTGTAATGGGCGTTGAGAGTACTGGCACGGGCCGACTCCATTTCTTCCGGGGTCAACAATTTCTCCAACCGCTCGCCTTCTTTGGCCCATTCTTTGTTCAAGGCATCGAAGACCTGGGGCAGTCCGCCCCAACCGACATACCGGACGAGCGCGCGTTTTTCTTCGTTCGTGGCGGGTCGCGCCTCAGATTCGAGGCGTTTGAGAAGTTCAATGGCCGCGAGATTGTCCCGGCACTTCTGCTTGAGGGAACCGATTCCCACTCGGTCGGCGTCCGTGATGCGGTAATTGTTCTGATTGCGGACTGGTTCCGTATCCCGAACCGGCGTCAGGCTGGGAGGTTTTCCGGCGTCAGGAGAATGTATCTCTCCCTCACCATTTCCCATGCCGTCCGATGGGCTTGGTCCGGGGTGTAGTTCTGCCGGATCAGCTTCTGCGTGAGGTCGGTCATTTCGTCCTTGGTCTTCTCCTGGGCCTCGTAGAGCATCTCCTGAAGTTCGCCCGTTGCTTCCATTCGCTTCACCATGTTCGGGCGAAATTCGCGCCAGTGCTTCTCCGCCATCCGTCCGTATTGTGTCAGTGTGATTGGTGCGGTTTGTGGCATAACCAAATAAATCTAATTGATTGTCGTCAAGCCTCGCTTTTGTGCGTTTGAAAGCCATGAAAAGCTAGATCAAAATTGTTCCAATTTCCAGGCCCGAAATAAGCAGCGGCAAGAAGCCAGACCGATGAAGGTCTGGCTTCGGTTTTGCCATGCTGGACTTCAAACCGCGACGCCGACGCCTTCCGGCTTTGCCTGCTGCGGCCGGGTGAGCCGGGCTGTCGTTCGCATGTTTTGACGCGCAATCGAAACCATCGCCTCCTCGCGTTGGGTTTCCGGCAGATGCTGGACCAGCGCTTCATAGGCTTTTCTGGTTTCGGGGCTTTCATTGATTTTTCGGAGGAGACCGGCATCGAGCTTTTCACTCCGCTCGATTTTTTGCACTTCATGCAATGCCAGCATCCGCTCCATCCGGTCGCGGGGCAGCGCCTGGATGTAGGCCCAATGCTTTTCGTTGCTCTTAATCCAGTCATCAATTTTGGCGTTGACGCGGGGATTATCGCGGTGGGCGTCGCCGTTACCGGCCTCGCCATTGCCCGCTACCTGTCTTATTTTTCCTTTGAGCATAATGCTCCTTTCTTTGTTTATGTTTCGTAGGTGGTTCGGGGGAAATGTTCACCAATGGTCTGTGTCGTTCGTTTGTGTGCTGACCGGAGTATTTTGTTGGTCGCGCAACTGCTGCTCCAAAATGTCGAGGCGTTTGGTGTTCGCGTCGGATTCCTGTTTCAATTGCGCGTTTTGCGCCGCCGTCTGCTGAGTCGCCGCGATAACGCCGGAAAGCTGTTTAAGCGAGTCCTCCATTCGTTTCTGTTCGGTGATGAGAGTTTCGGTCATTTCCTTCTGCCGGTTCACTTCTGAGATGATCTCCGCATTGACCGGGGGATCGCGGTGGGCCGAGTCAACAATGCGGGTCGCCGGCCCCATTGGAACGCCGACGGATAGATTTGGATGGAGATTCCATTTCGCGGTCGTCTCGACACGATAGACCATGTGCCGCTCGTGCATGACCAACGGATTATCCGGCTCGACGTAACGGCCCACAGTGTACGCTTTAAGGTTTTCACCGTAGCGAATGGATTCCGCGTCTTCGACGGGAATGACTGTGCCAGGCACACTGCGGTTCATGTGAACGACCACAGGCTTTTTGCTCGCGCAAGCGGTGAGCACCAACAACGGAATCAAATACACGAATTTCATGGTTCAAAACGGGAATGCGGCGGTTGCGGGTAAAAAGGGACGGGTGGCAATGGAACGTCTGGTGGAGCATTGGTTTCCGCGTGGTCAAACCGCGTGCCGCCAACCATCGCGTCGCTTTGGTCAATGGTCTGCGTCACGTAAAGATAGAATTGCTTGCCTGCCGGGACGCGAACGTAAAACCCGTCGCGCTCAATGGAGTCCAGAATTTGTTGCGCGTAAGTGCCCAACACGCTTTCTGCCCCCGCCAATGAACCATTTTGGACTGTTGTGGTCGCAATGGGGCCGAGAATGGTGTTTTGGCGTTCAGTCAACGCGCCAGCCGCCCCGCTGAGAAAAGTCGCGGCAAACAGTTTAATTTCCGCCATGTCGTCGGATTTGATGATGCGGCCACGCAATCCGGCGCTGCCATCGGTGATGCCCCACCCGCCTCCATTTGGGTCTTCCTCGCGATCCAGTGCGATTCCATTGAGGCTTAATTCCTCGCCGTTGTGCCAGACCAGCGTCCAATGGTTGCCGCTGGCGATGCGTTCGCGGGTATGATCGGTCTGTGCTGTTCCATGCACCTCCGTTCCGGCGGGAATAACCAATCTGCCCGCATGATAAATATCTTCCGTCACAAGCCCAATGATCGGTGTTCGCATCTTGGCCGAATCCACCGTTACAATCAGTTCGCAGGGAATGAGGCGTCCAAAAGGGGCATAGACTTTGCCAAGCGGTTTGGTCGTCGGCTCGGCAGATGGAGTTTCGACGTAAAGGCTGATGGGCAACCTTTCGGGGGGCGGGTCTTTGGCGGATGCTTTTTGGCCGCCAGGCGGTTGCGAGACAGGATGGCCTTGGGGAGGAGGCACCACCAACGGCGCAACGCCGCTGTCCACTGTTTGCATAATTTGAGACGCTGCGGATGGCCTCGATGGTGGGTCTGCAAGGGCTGCGGCTGCTTTCGGCTGCTTGAATCCGGCCACGAGCGCCAGAATGACCACGCCACCCACGCCGAATGCCGCGATTTTCCCGGTCGGGCTTTTCAGAAAATTGACCGCATCGCGCGCATTCATGGCTGATCTGACTTGGGTTGAGCCGGTGGTGTTGTCGGAGCCGCATTGGTGTCCATCAGTGTCGCCTGAACGACAACGATGAAATCATTTTTGAGCGACAGATCGTTTCGCCCGCCGCTCGGCGTTCCAGTGACAGTGAAATAAGCGGGCATTTCACTCTTGGGCGGTATAACTCCGCTCGCGTCACTGATGGACGGGAAATACGTGCGCTCGCCCGCCCGCAACGAGAATCCGTCCGGCGCATAAACCAACGGCTGATCGGTTTTGTTGCGCAGGCGGATGTGGAAAACCAGGGTGTCCTCCGGGTCGAATCGAAATACTTCGTCCAATTGGATTTCGTAATCGTGGTAGTCCATCACCCTGGGTTGTTTGGCGTAACTGCGGTATTCGACCTGCATCACCGCTTCTGGATGGTAGGCTTTAAGCAATGAATAATCCTTGGCCTTGTCGAGCAGAGCGAGCAGCCGATGCGGCGACACGCTGATCGGCTCGACTCGGTCTATCGGGTCGGGCGGCGGCGTGAAGATCACTGAATAAAACGGGGTTGGACTTTCCACCAGTTCAAGGACATAGGTCTTCCCATTCCAACGGAGATTGAGATTGCTGGCCGCTTTGTGCGTGAGCGCCCGGATGGAAAGAAAAGACGTTCCGGGGGAATGGGCAATTTGGAACGACGCCGGGCTTTTGTTGTCGGCTGTGACTTGAGCCGCGTCAATTGCTGTGATCGGGCCGGGAAAGCTGATGGTCGTCACCCGGTCGAGGGACACGGCGACAGTATAAACGGTGTGTTCATCGAGAGTGAATTCCTTGATGGCGTCGCTGGCTCCGAGTGCCTCGTTGGCAAGGCTCAGGCAGATCAAAGCCAGAAATTTAATGCTGAATTTCATACTTGAAGTCGGATACGGCGGTTGGGAATCGTCCGTTCAACGCCATGTTGGGATTACGCTGCAACTTGAGAGAGAGTTTGAAGGGAACCGCCTCGGTAAAGGTCTTTCCGTCAAATACACCGTTGCGAATAAGCTGGCCGCTTACCTGGGTGAGAACAAAATTGTCACGAGTTTGCAGAATATCTATATGGCCCACCTCGGCTTTCTGGTGGAGTTGCTTGGCTTTGAACTCCGGTGTTTCCGCGTAGCATTCCGCGCTGGCCTTTTGAAACGCTTGTTTCAAAAACATCTGCTTCAACAAATCGAGATGGTCAAAGCCCTTGGGATTGCGCTGCAACAGGGCAATCGCGGCGAGCGAACTTTGCTGCGCATGCAATTCTTTGGCTTCGGGGAACGACAGCAACGGCGCGAGATAATAGGTGCCGCTGGGGTCAATGATGACGACGCGCTCGCGTTGTTTAAAACTCTTGACCAGATAGACCCTCTCTACCGCTGCGCCGACGATGGCGAGAATCGCCACGGCAAACCAAAACCAAGTCAGCCGGTCGCGCTGCACGAAGATGCGCGTGGGGTCAAATTGCTTCGGCGCAACCGGCTGTTTGCCGTTGGAAGGCGTGGTTTCGCGGAGCGTAACGGCATTCATGGATTTGCAGCGTTGGTTTTGCTCGACAGATTTGTGGACTTGCCATCAGGGAAAATGGCGGGAGACGTGTCGAGCTTGAACGTCTTTTGATAATTGCTCGTCACGGTGGGCAATTCATTTTCCACGCTATGGCGCGATGGTTGCCGAATCAGGACGACGACGGTCGCCGCGATAAAGACGAGGACACCGATAAGAAGTTTGATTTTAAGTTTCACTGCGAGTCAGGAAAGTTGGCGGCCTCGGTGCTGAGTTTGAAAGTTGTGCCGTAGTTTTGAAGGCTTTCGGAGAATTCCGCCTGCTGTTCTTCGCTCTCGGCCTTGACCTGTTTGTCTTTGTCGTTTTGGTTGGCGGCTTGTTGCACCAGGGTCAAACCGACTGCTTGGTCAGCCTCCTTGTCTGTCGCGGCCAGCGCCCCATTGAGTCCGGTAAGAACCCCCTGCAATTTCTGTGTTTCAGCGTCGGTCGTGGATGATTGGAGTTTTTGGGTGGTCGCGGCGATTTGCGCTTTCAGGGCCGCCCGCCGCTGTTGCACGTCGGCATAGACGTTGGTGTAATTCTGTGCGGCTCCGTCAATGGCAGCATTGGGTCGGTAGTAATTCGTGTCCCTCGTGACCTGCTGCCCGGATGGAGTGGTGAAAGTTTGGCCAACATTATGGTACAACCCATTGCCATTGTTATTTAACGCTTCAGCGCCGTTCGCTGACACTTGGATTGCGATCATGGACTGACCAACAGGTGGGTGGTCTAAGTCTGCGATCAGCCCGTTGACGCCGGTGACTTGCAGCACCGTGGCCGGATTGCCAAAGGCGGCATTATATTGCTCCAACTGCTGCAACTGCGAAGTGAGTGTGTTGATTTGCTGCACTTGGTTGTTAATCATCTCGACGTATTTGGCGACGTTTTGTGCCTGGTCAATGATCTGCTGCGTGTTCATCGTCGGGTCATAGACAATCCACTGCGCCTGGGCGCAAACGGCGAGATTCAACACTGCGAATGTGATGAGATTTTTCATGGTGCCTTCTTGTTGCAACCGACGCGGTCTGCGTCGGTTATTCTTCAATGCGTATATATTTCGTGGTCGGCTGCAACACCGCGCCATCCACGGTTTGTTCCGGGACGGGAATTGCATAAAGGCGGACGTTCGGGTCAACCGGCGGCGTTTTCTGCTGATTGACTTGCAGCCAATACTGCTGTTTCACGGCATCGCTGCGCCCCTTTTCGTAACCTGTCTGGTAGGATTTGCTCTGTTCTTTGCGAATGGCGTACTGCGCTCCTTCGCTCACCAATACACCGCCTGCCGCGCCTGCGACCGCGCCGACGGGACTGCCGCCTGACAGTTCGTAGCCCGCGTACGCACCCCCGGCGCCCAACGCCGCGTCACTGACCGGACGGGTGGCGGCGCAGCCCGACGAAAGAAGAACCACGGAAGGGATGGAGAGCAGGAACAGGATTTCTCGGATTTTCATACGGCGGTGGCGAGAGGCGTTGAATGTTGAATGATGCCTTCGACGATATTGGCGCTGCCCCGCAACTGGCGGGCGCGCTTCTCGAAGTGTTCCCCGCTCGAACTCGAACAATAGAGCATTTCGGGCGACGAAACATTGTGGACCGTTCCGCAAATGGGCCGGTTGGCGTCCAAATGCAGATAGGTAAAGGCGCTGAACTTTTGGCCGGCCTGATGGTCGGGCAAGGGATAATTCATAATCGTGTGCTGGGTGATGTCCGGCAACGCGATGTCGTGCGCCATGTCCTCCAAGTCAGCCCGGTCACTCTGGCGCATGAGAAAAAACTGGCGGCTGTTGCCGAAAACGGCGGAGCGGATGCGCGACTGTTTGAACCGGCTGTATTGCTGGACAATTGAAATGTTCCAACAATTGAATTTGCGAAGCTGCGCGTAGCTCTCCCGCACGATTTCCTCGCCGCCCGGAATGTCAAGAAACCGGGCCACTTCTTCGTACACGTTCCGTTTCCGCAAGGCTCGTGGCAGGGTGATGATGTGCTTGCGGGCGTCGTTGGTGATGAGAAAGCCCGCTGCCGATTTCAGTTCCCTGGCGGAATCGGGGACGTAACCCAACTCGAAATGGGCAATTTTGCCTGTCAGCGAAAGGTTGCTGACTCCATCAAAGAGACAGCCGTAATTTCCCTCCCGGCACCACGGCAGCAATAGAGTGGCAATTTCAATGATCTGATCGCGCTCCGCGCCGGATGCGTCCAGGTACATCAATTCCTGCAACATGCGATGGGTCGGGTACTCGGCGGGCTGGAAATAGGCGAAGGCAAGATTGCGTACGTCCCGCGCCGTGTTCGGTTCCTTCGAGAATTTCAACACTTCCGCCTCGTCGAATCGTTCAAGATACGCTTGCGCTTCGTCTTCGTGTCCGGCCTGCCAATCTCGAAAGTCGGCGAACGCTTCCAGCGCGGTTGCGCCGGGCGGCAATTTCTCATGGCGGTAATGCGACAGGGCGCAAGCGTGGCGGGCAATCGCCTGCATCCGCTGCGAATGATTTCGGGACCAGTCGGAAAACACATCTTCATAGAGGAGGTTCAGGTACTTGGCGATTTGCGCCTGCCGCAGCATTTGTTTGTCCTCTTGCTGACTCGTTCCCACCATGCGGGACACGAGTGCCGTGGCCGAAGCGAGATGATCGGGTGTCAAAGGCAATCCCTTCGTGTCGAGATAATTGATCGTCAAATCGCCGTCCGGCTGAATGATGATGGGTTTTGCACCCGGTTCGACGGTCTGCGTATAGATGCCATAGGACAACCCCTCCTCAATGATGACTGTGTAGGCGAAATATCCTTCCGTTTGACTCAAGAGATCGCAGACGTTGACGGATTTGCCGGTGCCGCTCATCCCCAACAGCACGGCATGTTGCGGAGAACTGTTGCCGTTCGTTCCGGCGAAAGTTTTAATGCCGATTAAATTGTGGTCGGAGCCTTCGTACAGTGCCTCTGCCAAATCCAGATGTCCCGTGAACGTCGCGCTAAACGGCAGCATGTCGGCGAGGTAACGGTTCTCCGCGTAGAGCTTCCGGGCATCATATTTCCCCCACGGCCAGCCAGGCCAGGTTTGGTAGAACAGGCGGCGCGAACTGCTGGGCAATGTGCTTTCGCAGTACTGTGCGCCGTTCATCGAATTGACAGCGTTTTTAATGGCGCTGGTTTTGGCGCATAGTCCCTCCTTGGTTTGATCCCAAGCCCGAATGACAAACAGGACTCTGAACGGCAGCGTGTTGCCCTGCATGAGCGCCGCGATTTTCTTTTGCTTCTTCTCCATGACAGTGAGCAACGACAGCTTTTTTTCACTGGCGTAGTCACCTGCGATCCGGTCGTGCTGATGTTCCTCTTTGGCAATTTCCTCACGCACCGGCAGGGGTTCGACATTGACCGTGATGGTGAAGTCCAGAAGCCGCAGGCCGGTTAGCCGGTGAATCAATCCGGGGTGGGTCATTTTCGGCCAGCGAGTCAACACGATGATGGAGTGGTAATGGCCGTCCATCCAAAAACCAAAATCAGCCTGGCCATTCCCCTCGCTGTGCCAGCAATTGTCCTGAATCGAAAGCTGCGGGTCGAATGTTTCGAGCGGGTCGTAGTCAAACCTCTGGGCGAGCGACGGATTGAGAAATGTGGCGTAGTGCTTGTAGTGGTCGGCGGCGGTCATCGGAACAATCCGCGCTCCCTGCCCTGAGAAGATGCCGCACAGCGTTTCGTGGATCTGAACGAATTCTGCATCCAACTGGTCAAGCAACGTCTGGTAATACTCGGACAAGCCTTTTTCCGAGAGCAGCCCTTTGGGCGATGTGTCCAACGCCCGCGAGATGTAGATGATGAGCTTTTGCCTTCGCAGTTTGCGCTCGGTCATTTGCTGCCAATACCGGGCGAACCGCTCATTGCGACTGCGTTGTGTCCAGATGTTTTCCATTCTCTGCGTCTCGGCCTGATAACGGAGGAGTTCGTTTCGATAGTCGGAATCGCAGTAGTATTGAATTTGCAACCGCTGCCGTTCGTGCAGGGATGCCAGCAACAGGGAGATTTGGTCCTGGAACTCATTCAGTTCTGAAATCTGCGCGTTATTGAGGTCGGGCGGCTGAAAGATAAACCCCTTTGTCACATAACCACCCTGCCGCAGTCCGTTGAAAACCAGCAGATCGCGTACGAAGAAACCGTTGGGTGCGTCTTCAAACATGGGGCGAATCCAGAGGATGAGACGGTTGCCGGTTGAGTTCTGGCCCGAAGCCTGCGCCACAAAACCAGAGGTCGAAGCAATCCACGTCGTACCCGGGCGGCTTGCCCTGGCGGAAGCCGAACACGTATGCAAGCGTCAGGGCGAATGGCACGGCGGCGACGACGGACGCCATGAGGAAGCTCATTCGCATGGCGCTGAATAACAGCAGCAGTGTGATGACTGAAACGAACGAACCACCGGCGATGAACCAGAACAAATTGCCGTCCAGTCCCCACGTCTTCCCTTGGGAATCGTCGGCGCTGTTCGTCTCCGTGAATCTGAGTTCCTGGGATTTCATTGGAATGTCCCAACGTCAACGGTGGAGCCGCTGTTGCCGAAGGCCGTGAACAATGCCTTCACGATGACGGGCGCACCTGCGATAATGAGGCCGCCGATGATAGAGAGCTTCCCTGCGTCGGTGTCGCCCCGCCGAATGGCGAAGCCGCCGCCGATGACGCAGAGTGTGCCGAATAGGAAACCGATGAGCATGACAATGCCCAACGCCGATGATGCGCCTGATGAAAGGCTGCCCGTGGCCGCTTGTGCCAGAAGCGGAGTGAATTTGGCGATAGCTAAAGTTTTCATAACGCGGCACATCTTAGCGCGCGTTTTGAAAGGGGTTGTTCAGGCTTCTGAACAACTTTCAGTTTTTTTTCTGCTCCTATGTCGGAATGCAAAACATCGCGCAAACTCCGCCGGGAACTGTCTCAAAATTGCAACTGCTGGAAGCGCATTTGCGCGAGCGCATCCGCGGCCAGAATCACGTTTTGCCTCGCATCGTTTCCGTGCTGCAACGGGGAGAATTGGGCATAACCAAACCGGAACGACCCAAGGGAAGTTTTCTGCTGCTCGGCCCCACCGGCGTGGGCAAAACCGAAGTCACGCTGGCGTTCACCAGCTTTTTATTGAGCGCACAGCATGTCTCTCGCTTTGACATGTCCGAGTATCAAACACAGGAGCGTCTGCCGTTGCTCCTGGGAAGTTCCGCGACTGAACGCGGAATGCTGGCGATGGTTTACGAACGATCCAGAGTGGGTACGCTACTCTTTGACGAAATTGAAAAAGCACATCCGCGTGTTCTTGATCTTTCACTGCAAATTCTTGACGCCGCCCGCGTCACGGTTGCGTCCGGCGAAACGCTCGACCTAAGCGGTTACTATGTGGTGTTCACCTCCAATATCGGCTCTGCCGAATTGCTGAACCTTCAGCATTCCAGCCCGGCCACATTGGAGCGTCACGTTTTGACGCGGGCGCAGCAATCGTTGCGTCCAGAAATATACGCCCGAATCACCGAAAAGCTGGTTTTCCACCGCCTCAGTTACGATCACCAATTGGAAATCGCACAATTGATGTTGAGCCGCGAAATCGCCTTCCTCCGAGAGCGTGGTTATGAACTCGAATCGGATTCGTCCGTTTTGCCGTTCCTGGTGCGTTATGGATTTCATCCCAAACTTGGCGCTCGGCCGATGCGGGATGCAGTGGAAAAGTTTATCGGCGACGCCGTTGCCACGGATGTGTTGACCGAAGGAAAAGGTTCTGGTCGCCTCACGGTGGATGAGTCCGCCAACTGCCTCGTCGTGCGCTAAAGGTCGCGTTCAAGCACTGTTTGCCGGACTGCGAAAGCGTGAGTGGAGCGGGCCGAAGGGAGACAGGGCGGCATCGTGGAACGGCGCTTTCGCAATTCGGCATTGAGTGCGCTCCGAACTCTGTTGGGCGAGCTTTGTCTGTCGGCTTTGGGGAGGCGGGGGAAAGCCGATCAGTCAAAGCCGCCATCGAGCTATGCCAGCAGTAAATACAGGTGCTTTTCGCCACCGTCAATCTCCGGCGAATAACCCACTTTTGCGCCTTGTCGTTTGCACCAGCGAAAAATGGATGCGCGAAGTTTTGTGTCGGATGGCAATTCCATGACCAATTTTTCTGTCCGTTGGCTACCGGTCGATTCTGATTTGATGTCGGCCGCAATTACCTTAACCGCGCCAGCCGCGTACAGTTCTTTCACAAGATTCACCGAAGGCGCTGCCCCTTTGAAATCACCTAACGCGCGACGCGATCTTCCTTCGCTTCCCATCAACCAATGCAATGCCTCGGCCTTGCGGCGAGAACGCAGCAGCTTCGCGATAAAAAAAATATGGTCCTCGTTTTCCTTGTTGATAGCTTCGTGCGGGTTTGGATTTGGGTTCATCTGATCTCTCTCGATCTCGGGCGTTTCAGGTTCATGCGTCGCAAATTACAACGAATTCAGCAACGCGATTGTTCGGGTATCTGAACATCTTGGCAAGCGAGATGTGCCAAGAGCGAAAAGGGGCTGCCCGTGATCTCCTCACGCCAAAAGGCTTGACCATAGCAAAGTAAGTGTCAAGCCCGTTTTTCTGCAAGCATTCCGCGTGCCTGGCATTGGACATTATGAGGCCATCCGAAAAGAGATAATTCGGCTCCTGCGAAATGAGCGGGAACGCCGCAAGCTCTCGAATTATGCCGTGTCCCAGCGTTCAGGGGTTTCCGAATCCATGCTGAGTCTCGTCGAGCGTGGTTTTCGCAATCCAACAATGGAGTTGATGCTTCGCATTGCCGACGGGATTGGCGTGAATCTTTCCACCTTCATCGAGAAAGGGACGCGGACGATCATTCAAGGAAAGGGCAACAAGCCTGCACGAAATGCCCGCCGAAAAGCAGGGACGCAATCAAGAAAATTCCGTGATGCACCAATTCCGCTCAAAACGAGATAAAGCCGGATTCTGGTCCGGCGACGATTTCAGGAACTCAAAGATTGCGAGCCCGCGCGCTTAATTTTGGCTGAGCCAGTCTTTCCGGGCGGCGATATGCAACGACAGGCCGGCATCTGCCAGACGGGACAAACTTTCAATCAATTCCTCGTAGGTGTCACCGAGCACCCAGGGGTATCCGACGGCGACCTGCGTAGTGCCCGCCGATTTGGCCTCCGAACAAAGTTTGATGAAATCTGCAAATTTCCGTTCGTACCCGGGTGGCGTAATCATTGAATCCTTCCTACTGGACCATGAACCGTCTGTTCCGTCCAAATGATTTCTGTCGCGTCTTTTGTCATAGTTCCTATGATAATCCCGTGAAATCCTCGTTGCGGAGATGTTTTAAAATTTCCGCTAAATAATCGACGATGAATCCATAGCCTGACGAAAACAATTCACTACGGATGACCTGAGATTCCCATCCTGGATTATAGCCGTGCATACGATCCAGAAATGCGGGGTCGATGTATTTGTCCGGCAGTTGATCGAAAAAATGAGAATGTTTGAGCATGTAAGCGACCGATTTTTTTGTATTCCCCATGAACACCATTGATGCCTCTGCGCTTAGTTGCTCAATTCCTCGCGAGAAAGACTTGTTGGCCATGAAATTTTTCATGATGTCCACCAGGTTTTTATCCACGTTCTTATCTTTGCCTGCAAACTCATCAAAACAAATACAGTCCCAATAGCCCACCAACCCTATTTTTCCGCTGCTGTTATTTACAAAGAGTTTGGCGACGCTCACTTCAGCGCCGGAAATGAGGATAAAGACCGAGCACCGTTTCGGTTCCAAAAAGATCATCCAATTTTCCCTTCAGAGCGGATACTGAATTTGCTGGTTTGAAAAGACTTCCCATGCTCCACCACAAAAATGAAATCAGCCTTTGGGGTTGTGGACGCGTGAATATTTCCGGCCCCACCTTCCTGTACATCTCAATGATGTCGTTTGTCGAAAGGCCAAAAGCCAAGGCGGTCGCAAGAATTCCTCCAGTGCTTGTCCCCACGATAAGGTCAAAACCCTTCCCCACGTCCAATTCGCCATCTTTCCTGCTTTGCTCAACGAATCGGCCGGCCAATCTCTGGAGCAGCGTCGCCGTATAAAGCCCGCGCATTCCGCCGCCGTCTAGCGACAACACCAAATACGGCTTTTGATTCTTATTCTGGCTATCCGCATTCATACAATTCACGAAACGTTCACATCGAACATCACCATTCATCAACCTGGAAAGCTTGTCAGGAAAGGTCTCGACGGTAAACACATGAAAACGTATGCTGCATGACTATATAATCATGTTTGAAACTATATTTGACCGCCAGGGTTTATCGCTTGATCGTCTGCGTACTTTCTGCGAAATCGCCCATGTTCGCGGCATCACACGGGCCGCCAAAGGAAACGTAGTCCGCCAGTCGCAATTCAGTCGTCAACTCAAGGAGCTGGAAAATTATTTTGAGGCGGAGCTGTTTGTGAGAAAGCGAAATATGTTTCGTCTGACCAGCGCAGGGGAAAAACTGCTCCGAGTCGCCAGTGAATTCTTCGCGTCTCTGGACACTGCAAAAAGCGAAATACAAGCCTTGCCTCAAACTATATCCTTCGGCGCAGGAGAAAGCATTTTTAATTGGCTACTTTTCCCGCGTTTTTCGCAACTCAATCAATTGTTCCCAAACTTCTGCTTTCAATTCCGCAACCTCCAGTCCAAGGAGATCATTCGTGGAATACAGGAATCTGAGCTCGATTTCGGTATAGTTCGAGAGGACGCATGCCCGCGAGAATTAGAAAAAAAGAAACTTGGATCGATCAATTATTGTCTATTTTTACCGAAAGCATTGAAGTCATCCAAAGATGTGCCAGTCCATAATAACCTTTTAAACAATTTGCCGCTGGCGACGCTCGAAGGAGATGGCCAGTTCAAAACAATTCTTTTTGCCGCAGCTTCGAAACACGGCATTAACCTCAACGTAAAAATCATTTGTAGCTCTTTTCCTTTGATGACGGAAATTCTTAAGCAGGGACATGTAGCGGCGATTCTTCCGAGCATTGCAGAGGTGGAACTTCCAAATCCAATGTTTTTGAAAATTGAGGTTCCACTCTTGAAGCCGATGGACCGTCGGTATGTGCTTTGTTTTCGGAAAAGGACGCTGCAACGACGAGCAAGCCTGGAGAGCGAATTAGATCAACTTTCTATGCAGTTTCAAATCAAAGCGCGATGCTAGTCGGGACATGCACGTCATTGCAGCGGGCAAACGCACGGAAGCAAGACCGCCGGGGGACGCGAGTAGGTCTGTGGAATTAGCGTGGGATCAGAACCAATTGCCCTGCACGACGGGGAAACCTCGCCATCCGGTTCCAATGGCGGCAAAATCCTGCGCCGAAATCCACGCTGGTACTGGACAAGGATACTCACATGGTCTCAGATATTGCGGAGTTTGTGCTGTACTGTCAGTTCCGGATTCTCGCGTGTGCAGTTGCGGATTCATAAGATTGCCGATGTCCCTTCAGCACGTAAAACGTGGCGCGCGCAGCGCCCCGTTGCTCGACAATTTGCAGATCGGTAAGCTTGGCCATGTCAAATCGGAAGATTTCTTTGAAAAATCGGAAGATTATCGGAAGATTAGGGTTCCAACGATTTCACCCTGAAATGTGTAGAACGGCCTCGGCCAACTTTGACGAGCAGTTTCCGCTCGACCAGGTCGAGGAGATCCCGGTTCGCAGTATCGTACGTAATATCGAAGGCTGTGCGACACCATCCGCTGGTAACCAATCCTTCCCGCTGCACCTGAACCATGATCTTCTTTTGCCGCTCATTGAGTTGAGCTTCGACAGCGGGCGTGATGAAGTGGACGGCATCGGCTGACGCCTTAAGCCGGTCGTAATTGCCATTTGGTCCGTAAAATGAGACGACAAAATAGCCATCCTGCTGGGCGTAAAGCGGGGCGTCCAATCCGTGGTTGAGCATCGTGTCACGCATTCGGGCGAAGCCACTGCCGCGCTGCTCCATAAGGTTCATCGTCGCGAGGGCTTGAGCAATCACGGAATTGCGGGAACAAGGACGATAGTTCCCGCGCCGGAGTTTTGCCAGCGTCAGGGGTGATGGCGGATAACCGGGGCTGGCCACGACAATGCGGTCGGAAAAGATTTGGACACCGATTTTGCGGCTGGCATCCTCGTAGTTGCGGTGCGCGACGGCATTTACGAGGGCTTCGCGGAGCGCCCGCTCCGGGTATTCATCCAAGGTGATATTGTTAATGCCGACGACACGAGTCGGGTGGAACGTGTGTTTGTCCACAAATTCGAGGATTTGGTTAATGGCCTTGGGCAAAGCGGCATTGATATTGTGCTGGCCGCGCGGTTTACCGGATATTTTTGTTTCCGCGTAAGCATCTACGAGAATTTCGCATTGGGGGTAACGGTCGCCCGGACGGACACCAAAGAGTAGGAATCCGGCGGCAGTGGCAAAATGGTCACCCTTTTCGCCCCTCCGCCAAAGCAAGCCGCGAGAGTGAAGTGCTTGGAATACCGGTTCATCAAAGACACGCGAACCTGGACCCTCTACCACTTTGGCGGCAAAGGCTCCAACCATTTGCTCATCCAATGATTTCCAGTGAACGTCATTCAACGGAGTGGATTCAAAAGCGGAAGCGGCTTCGATCAGTTCTTTCCCGCCAGCAGCTTCCCCGCTGGAAGGCTCGATTTGAAAATCGTCCTTGAGCAGTTTCAGAAGGGCACGGCGGACTTCCGCACGTAAGTCCAACCGGTCAAGGAACCGCTTGTACGTATGTTTGTTAGTACGGATTTCGGCAAAGAAAGCCTTGGTTTCAGGCGCACGGTCTTCGTCAACAGGGTTTTCTCCCTTAATAAATATGAGAGAAGGAAGGCCCAATTTCTGTGCGTGCCGGTACTCATGGTGAGTGGCCGACAAAGCACCATCCGGTTTGCCGTATTCCTTGTGAATGAGGACCAGGTAAATTTGGCAGCTTTCGAGACATTTAAGGTACGGCTGCTTCGATTTGCGGGCCGGAGCCGGTTCTTTCTCGAACAAAACCGGTTCGCAGTGCTGCAACAACCAAGGATCGGTGGTGATGAGTGAGGCGATAGCAATTCGCTCGATTTCCATCTCTTTTTGAACAGAACTGACGAAGACCCGCAATTTGCTCATGCTTGACCTCCCTGTCGTGGAAAAATGGCGGTTGCCTCCCGTTCAATAGTGTATTGAACGGCTTCGGCACTCCGTTTCCAGATTGGCCGTTGCAAGAGACTGTCTGTTTTCACGCGATATTGGGGTGAAGGTCCGATACAGGAAGATGCTACCATGATGTCCAAAGCAGTGTCACGAATGGAGGATCATGCTCAAAACCAATTTCGTTTGTACCAAGAGGAGATTTTTCCATCCGGTTCCAAAGGCGGAAGAACGGATTTTTTGAGACCCTTCTCGCAATGGATGAGAACGCATTGGTGTTTTTTCATGTGCCTCAACTCGTAAGCCTTGATTTTATGCTCCTCCTGCTCGTAATAATTGCGCGTCATCATGCCGTTTGAATATCCCCAACTACGCTTGGTGACTTTTTTCTGCCCCAAGAAAT
>DASXZW010000095.1:0-61207 GCA_036501665.1 Verrucomicrobiia bacterium | reverse complement strand
GGTGAGAATGTCGCGGACCAATGGCCGGTCAAACGAGGCCGCGCCGCCGCGAGTCTTTGAAACCCCGAAACTGCGGCAATTCCCGGCGAACGAAATGCGGTTGCGGAAAAGAAACCGCGCCGCGCGCTCAATCTCGGTCAATCCGGGATTGACGGAGACCAGGTGCAAGAGTTGGCGCGACGATATGAACGTTTCGACTTGGCGCAATAGTTCGGGCAGATGCCGCTGCGTGTTCAAATAAAGGGCGATTAAGTCACCTGATAAATCGTTAATTACCTCAACGTCACTGCGCTCTTTGACGCTGAATTTTTCCAACGGTGCGGTTGGTGGATTCCTGATCTCGCTTGAATTGCTCGGTCTCTGCGTTGTGGAATTCTCCGAGGGCGGCGATTTCCGGGGCGGCGAGAATATCGCTGTCACGCGTAATGCTTGCGAGTCGCGGGTGTTCAATGCTCCCGTAAATCTCGCGGGCGTGGCGTTGATGGCCACTAATTTGGGATCGCACTTCGGTATGTGCCTCTTTTGTGGCGCTCATTGCGTCCAGGGAGATGCCTTTAACTGTAAAATAGTTTTGCCGATTCATATCCGCCACTGTCAATAATTGCGGGCATTCCAGATTGTAGTAAGTGAGGACCTGGCGGCCAATCAGCGGTCCCGTTTGTTCATTGCAATAGAGCATCCTGTTTTTGCCGATGTTTAAAACAATGCCCTGATCCGTGACTGTTTTAACCTTGCAGTGAGTCGCTAAGAGATAACGCGCATCATCGGGCAACTTGCGAAGCGGCTGCCGGTCTAATCCTTCCTGCCATGCCTCGGAAGAGGCCGCTGATGGTTATCGCCGGTTTACCGATTCGTTGCGCACGACAAAATCAGCAGAAGATGGTGTCGCCGGGAAAATCCAAGAGCGCCTTAACCTCTATAACCAAGAGATTGAATTGATTAAGAAGCTGACTGCCGCTCGTGAGGCTGCGGCTCTGAAGCAAATTGGTCTTGACGAAGCTACGGGGAAAATCACTGGGGCGCAGGCCGCTACAGCAGTCGATTTAATCTCGGTCGCGCACGTAGCATGGCAGCGTCCCGGAGGCGAAGTCTTTACAACTGAATGGCCGATCCCGTCAGCCATACCCTTTGAAGACCACGTCCGCGCATTTGCCACTTGGAGCGGCAATTTGGCATCAAACATCCCGCACGATGCTGACGGTTACGTTTGCATTTTGAGGTCAAAGTCGAACGAAGTGCTGTCAATGCTTCCACCACCGCCGACACCCGAAAAATTGTGAACGAATCACGCACCATGCAACGCCCTTTAAAGGCCCTTGAATGCCGTATTAACCGGCCTTTAAGAAACGATTTTTCACCGAATTTTAAATATCATAGCTGCCCAATTTTCATTGTTCTTTAGGCAGTAAGATATTGTTTACAGTCGAAAAACAGAAAACCCGCTTTTGCGGGGCTTACCGTTTCAACGCAGGTTTTGCACGATTTCCCGCACTTTCAGATAATTTATCGGTCCGTTTACAAAATTGTAAAGGAGCGCACAATCTGTCCGGGGAAATCGGAAATTGTGCAAAACTTGGGCCGAAACGGTAAGCCCCGCAATAGCGGGTTTTCTTTTCTTTAACTGTCAACAAGACTTAGGTCGGCTGAAAGAACATTTTTAAAGGTGCAGACCGAGTCTTGGAAATTGGGCAAAAATCGTTTCTTAAAGGCCGGTTAATACGGCATTCAAGGGCCTTTAAAGGGCGTGGAATGATGCGTGATTCGTTCACAGCGTTTCGGGTGTTGGCGGCGGTGGCAGCGCGGCGAGAACCTTGGCCGATGATTCTTTCACCAAAGCCGCCTTTTCCGCCGACACACCACCCGGATCGGGAACCAATTGACCGGCCCAAAGGGCGAATTGCCGTATGTGGTTCTCAAACGGCTCTTCGGCGGGAACTGGGTGCGCGGTGGTGAACATCTCATCACCTGGTCGCCGCCATGCCAAATGGGCTGTTTTGATTAAATCGACCGCTGTAAGTTCCTGGGCAACGCATCGCAGCGAAGGGCCAATGTCTGTCACGGGAAATATTCCGAAAAATCCCCCATTGAAAACACCGCACAACGGACGGGGATCGTCAAACGCTGAAAGCCCTTCACTCGCCAGCACACTTGTCAATAACCGGTATAATATTAATCGCTCGCGCGAGACCGGCAACCAGATCGTGCTCAAACAAGCCAATCAAGCTTGAGCATTTCGGCATTATTGGAGTTTAAAGACAATGAATTTTCCTAACTGGTTGATATTCAGCAAATAAAATCAGTTTCAGTTCCTTGGGCTGTGTGAGTCAATCAAGCCTAATCAAAGCTAATCAAAGTTGTTTCAAATTCATGGAGACATCTAACATTTGCTTCCATCGGGTTTTAGCACATTCCAAACTCCTTGCCCTGCGCGGCCTCTTTCCGCAATATCCAGCGCTCTAGTCGCGGGCGACTAGCCAATATGCGGCGACAATATCCGTTTCATTTAATCGAACCGAAGTGGCAAAGTCTCTGGAAGACCGGGCAACCCTTTCGCGCCTGGAACCCAGGCGAGACCATCCCCACCGATCATCCATTCGCCAAACGTCACAGTCTCCCCGGGAAAGTTTCAGCGGACCAGCTTCCGCGCAAGTTTTATATATTGGACATGTTCCCGTATCCTTCGGGCGCGGGACTTCACGTCGGCCATCCCGAAGGTTACACTGCCACCGACATCCTGGCGCGTTACCGTCGGGCGGTCGGGTTCAACGTTCTTCATCCAATGGGATGGGATGCGTTCGGCCTTCCCGCCGAGCAATACGCCATCCGCACCGGCCAGCATCCCGGCAAAACCACCGAAGCCAACATCGCCGTCTTCAAGCGCCAAATCCAATCGCTCGGTTTCAGCTATGATTGGTCGCGGGAACTGGACACCACCGACCCGCACTATTTCCGGTGGACACAGTGGATTTTCCTCCAGTTTTACAATTCGTGGTTCAATCCAGCCACAAACAAAGCCGAGCCCATCGAAACCCTTCCCACCCCGGGCGATGGCGCAGTTTCCCCTGAAGCCCTCCGTCAATATCGCGACAGCAAGCGCCTCGCGTACGTGAGCGAAGCCCCGGTCTGGTGGTGTGCGGAGTTGGGCACTGTTCTCGCGAACGAGGAAGTCATCGACGGCAAGAGCGAAGTCGGCGGATTCCCCGTAACTCGTCGTCCGATGCGCCAATGGATGCTGCGAATCACCGCTTACGCGGAGCGTCTCTTGCAGGGGTTGGACAAAATCGAGTGGAGCGATTCGCTCAAGGAAATGCAGCGCAATTGGATCGGTCGCAGCGAAGGAGCGGAAGTGGTTTTCCCGCTCGCAGGAAGTAGCGATTCGATCACTGTGTTCACAACGCGCCCCGATACGCTTTTCGGCGCAACTTACATGGTGCTCGCCCCCGAACATAAACTCGTGGACGCGATCACGACGCCAGATCAGAGCGCCGCAGTATCAGCTTATAAGACCCAAGTAGCTCGGAAAAGTGATCTCGAACGGACCGAATCCCGCGAAAAAACTGGCGTTTTCACCGGAGCCTATGCGATCAACCCCGTCAATTCTCGGCAAATTCCTATTTGGATCGCCGATTACGTGCTGGCCAGTTACGGCACAGGCGCAATCATGGCTGTACCAGGGCATGACACGCGCGATCTGGAATTCGCCCGCAAGTTCGATCTGCCCGTGAAAATTGTCGTGCAGGCGCCGGCGGGGGAAGAATCAATTGGTTTTCTTGGAGACGGTGTCGCAACCGATTCAGGTTTTCTAAACGGCCTGGCCACGCCCGAGGCGAAACGCCGAATCACCGCTTGGCTCGAGGAAAAGGGGGCAGGGCGCAAGACGATCAATTATAAACTGCGCGACTGGCTTTTCAGCCGCCAGCGCTATTGGGGCGAGCCGTTCCCTATCATTTGGAAACGCGACGCGAATGGAATTCCCTATCACGAAGCCCTTCCCGAAAGCGCTTTGCCCGTCCTCCCCCCGAAACTCGAAGACTACAAGCCGACCTCCGAAGGCCAGCCGCCTCTCGCGCGCGCCCAGGATTGGGTAAATCTCTCCGACGGCTCGGTTCGCGAAACCAACACCATGCCTCAATGGGCGGGCAGTTGCTGGTATTACCTTCGTTTCACCGATGCCCGTAACAACGCTCGGTTCTGTGACGCCGATGCGGAACGCTACTGGCTCGGTCGCGGCGCGGTGGGAACCGGCGTTGATCTTTATGTCGGCGGCATCGAACACGCCGTCCTGCACCTGCTTTACTCGCGGTTTTGGCACAACGTGCTCTACGACTTGGGCCACCTTTCGACGCAGGAACCCTTTTTCAAGCTGGTTAATCAAGGTCTAATCCTTGGTGAAGACGGCCAGAAAATGTCCAAATCCCGCGGCAACGTCGTCAACCCCGATGACATTATGGGAGAATACGGCGCGGACGCATTCCGCCTTTACGAAATGTTCATGGGGCCGCTCGAAATGGTCAAACCCTGGAACACCAAGGGGGTTGAAGGCGTCTATCGGTTCCTGGGCCGGGTCTGGCGGCTTTTTATCGACGAAGAGAGCGAAACGGAATTCGAGCAAGCCCAAACCGCCTCCGGCCAGAACAATCCTGAAAGTTTAGACCAGTTAAAACTCAGCGCGGCCATCCGTGAAACACCTCCCACACCCGCGCAACTCAAGACCCTCCACGCTTGCATCAAAAAGGTGACGGAAGACCTGGAAGGATTGCGCTTCAACACTGCCATTTCCGCGCTGATGATCTTTGTGAATGAGGCGATCACGTGGGAAACCAAGCCCGCCTCCGTTCTCCGCTACTTTCTGACCTTGCTTCAACCCTTCGCCCCGCACCTGGCCGAGGAACTTCATGCGAGAATGCAATCGTCGCGCGGTCATGCTGGAACAATGGCCTTTAATCCCTGGCCAACTTACGATCCAGCCCTTTTGGTGGAGCAAACCGTTGAATTGCCGGTGCAGGTCAACGGCAAATTGCGCGATAAAATCGTTCTTCCGACAGGCGCTTCCGCGCAGGAAATTGAGTCAGCCGCCCTTGCCGCCGAGAAAGTTCGCCCTTTTGTTGAGGGAAAGACTATAAAAAAAGTCATTGTGGTTCCGGGCCGACTTGTCAATATAGTGGTTTAATCCCAATGAACAACAACGCTTACATTCTACAATTGGTCGGTAGGGACGCCTCGCCGAGGCGTCCTGATGAGTTGGCAAGCCGTCCGCGGACGCCTCGGCGAGGCGTCCCTACCACAATGCTTTCGTTTAGCAATTCACCTTGTTCAGCTTAAAAACCGCTGTAAAGTGAAGTATCTGACGAAACAGGAACAAATCGTGCTTTGTCTCATTCTTGTGCTGGTGTTGATGGGGTGGGCCGTGAAATGTTATCGGATGTCCCTCCGGTCAGTGCCGGCGGCGGTTAGCGTCAATTCCTGATATGCAACCAATAAGCTTCGAGGAAGCGATACGCAAAATTGCGTCAATCGACCGGAGATATCCGGTGGACGCCTATTTTTTCGTTCAGGAAGCTTTGCAGCACACCCAGCGCACCCTCGGACGTCACAAAACCGAGGACAAACACGTCGGCGGCAAGGAATTACTCAATGGCATCCGGGAATACGCCCTGAAAAGCTACGGTCCAATGGTCCCGACGCTCTTTGGCGAATGGGGCATTCACGGTTGCGAGGATTTTGGCGAAATCGTCTTCAACATGATCGAGCATAACCTCGCCACAAGAAGACCCGGCGACACGCGCGAAGATTTTCGCGGCGGATACGATTTCAATGAAGCCTTCCGCAAACCGTTCCTCCCCTCCCGCCCCTTGAAATTGGCTTCCAAACCCACCAAAGCCGCAGCCGGCCTCAAAGCCGACTGACGCAAAAATACAGTTGACTAAGTCCTGAATTGTTCCGTTCCGCCCAACTCGCGCGAAGCTCACTTTTTATTCCGAAGATTGACATTTTGTTTGGGACTTGGTTGTGTCGTGTTTATGGCAACCCTCGTCATCGCTTTTTGCAACCCGCGCGGGCCCATTATTGATTGATTGAAAGGAACGTATGAGCACTTCGCAGCGACCCCGTGAAAAAAAGACAAACAGCATTTTTAGCCGACGCCAATTTTTAAAATCCACCATGAAGGCCGGCGGCATCCTGATCGCGCCGCAAATTATCCCCGGCAGCGTCCTCGGTTTGAACGGCGCTGTCGCGCCCAGTTCCAGAATCGTTCTTGGCGGAATCGGCATTGGGCATCGAGGGACTTACGATCTCGGTTGCTTCATGGGCGAACCCGATGTGCAGTTCGTCGCCATCTGCGACGTGAAGGAGGAACGGCGGCAGACGATTAAGAAAAAAGCGGACGACGCCTACGGAAACAGTGATTGCTCGATGTATCGCGACATGCGCGAACTTCTCGGCCGCAACGACATCGACGCCGTGTTGATCGCGACAGGCCCGAACTGGCACGCGACCGCGGCCACGCTCGCGGCGGAGGCCGGCAAGGACATGTATTGCGAGAAGCCTTGCACAAAGAACATTTCGCAGAGTCTGCAATTGCGGGACACCATGCGCCGCACCGGACGGGTTTTTCAGGCGGGAACGCAACGGCGCAGCCTGCCAAATTTCATGTATGCCATCGACTTGGCGCGTCGCGGCAAATTGGGCAAACTCCGAACGGTTTACGCGCATCCCGACGGATTAAAAACCGAAATGAGCGGCTGGGCGCCTGCGCAACCGGAACCGGCAAAGGATAAAATCGATTGGGACATGTTCCTCGGCCCGGCGGCGTGGCGGCCTTTCAACAACAAATGGCTCGACGCATTCAATTTTGAAAAAGGCGGTGGCCTCACAGGCGGCGGTTGCCTCGAATGGGGTTCGCACTGCGTTGATCTCTGTCAATGGGCCAATGACGCCGACAAGACCGCGCCCATCGAATACCAGCGCGTCGGCGACGAACTCCACGCCCGGTATGAGAACGGCGTCAAGTTGGTGATGCGCGACAAAGGCTGGATCGGGCTTGGTTCCTGCCCAGTGCGATTTGAAGGAGACACCGGTTGGGTCGAAACAGGGGACGACGGCGATCTGGTCGCGAGCGACCCGGCGCTGCTGGCGAACAAAAAGGCAAAGGTGTCGGGTTATCCGGCGAATTTCCACGTCCGCAACTTTTTGGATTGCGTGAAGACTCGAGCGAAGACTCGCGCAAACCCCGAAGCGATGTGCCAAACTCACATCACCTGCCATGCGGCAAACATTGCGCTGCTGTTGAATCGAAAAGTCGATTACGACCCTGTCAAGAACGAATTCATCGGCGACGATCAAGCAAATCGGCTTCGCTCCGAGGCATTGCGCGCGCCGTGGCGTTTGTAAAATTTGAGAAAGACCTATGAAGTTTCAAATCCCTTTTTCGATTTTATTTAACGACAGAAAAGCGCGCGCCTCGCGAGCCTTGCAGAAGTTTGGCGCGGCTGCTGTGCTGATTGTCTTTTCGCTTCCGGCATTTGCGCAAGACGTGGCCACTTCCGCCCGTGAACAGGAGCGCGAATTAATTAAAGTGCTCGAATCCAATGTTCCGCCGGAGCAAAAGGCCGTGCCGTGCAAAAAGCTCGCGCTATACGGGACCAGCGCCGCAGTTCCCGCGCTGGCTCACCTGCTTTCCGACGATCAACTCGCTTCGTGGGCGTTGATCGCGCTTGAAGCAATTCCCGGCTCAGCGCCCGACGACGCCTTGCGCGCCGCCGCCGAAAAGTTGCACGGCAGGTTGTTGGTCGGTGTCATCGACTCAATCGCCGTCCGCCGGGATTCCAGGGCAGTCCCTCTGCTGACAAAAAAACTGGACGACATCGATCCGCAGGTGGCTTCAGCAGCCGCGGTATCGCTCGGAAAAATCGGCGGACAGCAGGCGGCAACTGCGTTGAGGCATGCTCTGCGCAAAGCCCCGGAAGCAGTTCGCTCTGCGGTTGCGGAAGGTTGCATTCGTTGCGCCGAAAATTTTCTGGCGAGCGGAAAACCAGTGGATGCAGTGAAAATGTATGACGATGTCCGATGGGCGCCGCTGCCGAGGGAACGGACGCTGGAAGGGCTTCGCGGCGCAATCCTCGCGCGAGGCAACAATGGCATTCCATTGTTGATGGAAGAATTGCAGTCGGGCGAGCGCGACTTTTTTAATATTGGATTGCGAGTCGCGCGCGAACTACCGGGCCACCAGGCAACCGAAGCGGTAATCGCCGATTACAAGCAGGCTACCACGGACCGGCAGCCTCTGGTCTTGCTGGCATTGTCTGATCGTGAAGACCCGGCGGTTGTGCCGGTTGTGACAGACGCGGCTGAGCACGGCGCAAAAGAACTGCGAACCGTCGCCGTCGATATTCTTGACCGCTGGGGAGAGCAATCAACTTTGCCGGTGCTTCTCGCGGTCGCTGCTGACAATGACAAAGAGCTTTCGGAAGCCGGTCTCGCAGCCGTCACACGAATGGCGGGCAATGGTGTTGACTCAGATTTAGTTGCGAAGCTTCCAGGCTCTTCGGGAAAAATGCGGAAGGCGCTGATGATTATCGCGGCGCGACGCGGAACCGAAAAAGCGCTGCCGGAGATTGTGCAATCCGTCGGAGATTCGGACGCGGACACACGCGGCGCAGCGGTCCAGGCGCTGGTGGCGCTCGGCGGCGTGAACGAAGTCGAAGTCCTCGCGCGCGCTTTGGAAAAATCCGAAGATTCCAACGAGCGCGCGCACATCGAGAGCGTGCTGGTGACGCTGTGCGGACGGCTCGGTTCAAAATCAACCGCGCCATTGCTCTCGCTGGCGCAAAATCAAGCCACCGACAACAAGAAAGCCGCGCTGCAACCACTCGTCGCCGCCGGTGGAAGCGATGCCCTCGCCGCCGTGGCTTCCGCGACAACCGCCCAGGACGAATCGTTACAGGACGAAGCTGTGCAGGCGTTGTGCAGTTGGCCGGACTCGTGGCCGGAGGACGGCGCCGTAGCTGAGCCGCTTTTGCACGTTATCAAAGCGGATGCAAAAAGTTCCCATCAAGTGTTGGCGTTGCGGAGTTATTTACATTTTCTCCTGGGCGACGAAAAACTCGATAAGGACGAAAAGCTGACGAAATTGCAGGGCGTAATGCCTTTGGCGCGGCGACCGGAAGAGAAAATCACCGCGATTGCAGTTCTCCAGTCGATTCCATCCGGCGGAGCTCTGGATGTGCTGGAAAATCTGGCAACAGACTCTGCTGTCGCTGACGACGCGAGCGCGGCCCTTGTTCAATCTGTCGCGCAAAACAAGTCAACACTATCAACGGACGAACGCCAAAAGGCCCTGCAAGTGGCAGTCCAAAATTCCACCAAATCCGAGACAAAGCAAAAAGCGCAGGACGCGTTGAAGAACCTGTAACGTCAAACAAAGAGACCATAAATTTCAAGGTAGGGACGCCTCGCCGAGGCGTCCGTCCTGACAAACAAATCTATCTGCTGGCGGCGGTTTTCCAGCGGACTTCGTCACTAATAAATAGTTGCGAAGGCCGGTAGCCCGGAGGCGCGTTGGTCAGACGAAAACCCGGAGGCACAGCGCCCTGCGGCCAGACGGTTTCGGGAAGACTGTTGTATTCAAAATACTCCCAACTGTGCCGATTGGCGAGTATCCGCGAAAACAAGGGCCGGTCGGAGGTTCGTTGAGTCAAGTAGATTGCGTGGACGGGCGCCCGGCGGTCCAGTTCTTCAAAGCTGCTGGCCGTGCTCACGGTCAGCCAAGCGCAAGGACGATTGCCATACCACGCGACGGCCCAGGGAATGTCGCTCATCATCAGTTCATTGGGATGCATCAGTTCTGCCGTCCGCTGGATATAAAACGGGGCATAAGCGGAGGGGGCTTCCTCGTCTCCCGGCCCGGCAAGTTCAAGCGCCAGAGGCGCAAACATCGCCCCCGCGAACAGCATCGCCACTCCGCGTCGGATTCGCAGGGTCGGAAATTCGATTTGATCGAGAAGCGTCAAGAAGAACCCAACGCCAAAAACCAAAATCAGCGGCGCAACCAGGATGAGAAGGTTCTCGGAATTTATTTCAGGCGCATCCAGGCTCAGATGCGTTTGGCCCAATGGCTGCACGATTGCGAGAAGGGCCAGCGAGCCGATCAAAAAATATCGCAGCCGCCGCGAGCCTTCGTGTTTGATGGGTATCAAGAGGCTGCACAAGAAAAAGGACCACACCCAATTGCCGCCAAGGCGGGGGAAGTCGTTTTTCAGCATTTTCCCTTCATTGACAATTAATTTATTGACAATGTCGCGCGGGGTCAGATGGGACAATCCGGCGGCGAACGGATCAATGGAGCGTTCCACGCGGTCTTCCTCGTAGGGACGAGTGTTTTCCAAAATTGAGTAGCCGGCCATTCCGAATGGCGTCTCGCTGATCTTAAAATTGCGCGCAATCCAGGGCGTCATCACCAGGGCGAATGCAAGCAATGTCGCGAAAAGCATTCCTGCACGGCGCCGTTTGAGAAAAACGCCGATGAACAACAATACCGGAATCACCAACCACGCGAGCGAATAACGGCTCAAACCGCCAATCCCGACAAGCGCCCCCACAACTATCGCCAGGGCAATCGAACCGCCGCGCGAAGCCTCTGGTTCCTCGCGTTCCCGCTCCTCCAAGGCGATTAGGCATCGCGCAACGGCGAGAACAATCACCAGCAACCACATTGTTGACAATCCTGACGCGCTGAATTTCCAGTAAATTTCGCTTCCCGCAAAAATTATCGCCGAAATCCACGCCACCTCGGAGTCAAACAGTCGTTTGGCGAGGTTGAAAAGAAGAAGAATCGACAAAAAAAACAGAAAATCGTTGAATCCGATGATCAAAGATTCGGGTTGGTACGAGCGAATTGTATTTGGATTCGCCGCGAAGTTGAACGGAAGGATTTTCATCACGCCCGCCAGCACGATTGGATATCCGGGCGCAATGTTCAAATCCGGCACGGACCGGGCCTGCGTTTCCGGCTCGCGTTCGGGATCAGCGCGCTCAAGCAGGCCAAGCGTTGAAGGGCGAATGGAATACGTCGTGTAACCTGCGCCTGCCGCTAGGCGCCGCCCCAATTGCGCGGATTCCATCGCTTCCGGGTTGGAAAAACCATGATTGACGCGCCAATTGAAGCAAACCGCCAGAATGACGAATCCCAGCAGGCAACCGCACAATTTCAGAATATTCGGGCCGCCGGATAATTCCAGCCGCCATACGAACCCTTGTATCCAGTCCTGCGTTGTCTGGGCGCGTGGATTCATGAAAGTTGCTTTGGCTGCAAGGTCTCCGCGCCCGGGTTGGTTGCGGATTGCAGAATGAAAGGCATGGCGTGAAATACGAGCGTCGCCCGGTATTTCATTGTCAACAATTGCATGAAGAATAAGCGGATACCAACTCTCATCATGAAGTTTAGAGACTGAGAGCTTCGTGAAAGGCCCGCCTTGAGTCAAGAGGGCGCAGTCAAGAATGGCATAATGTTACACATCCGTCACATTCCCGCGTTGTCTTGCAATTGTCACAAAGTTTTCCTTGAGGTCGGCGGGATGGAACCGGTATCAAAGACACGCTCAAAATTTGCATAAACCAATGCTCAATCACCCAAACAAATTGGCGATTCTGGCGTCTGCTGCAACGGCCTGCCTCGCTCTGACCACGCCCGCAACTGCCCAGGTTTCCGGGGATGCGATCCTGGATAAACTGGTGGCCAAGGGAATTCTCAAGCCGGAAGAAGCGCAAGAGATGAGAAGCGAGTCTGAAACGAACAAAGCCCCGACCGGCTTGGATTTTAAGTTGAGCAAAGCCATTAAAAGCGCGGAAATCTTCGGCGACCTGCGGATGCGCTATGAATATCGCTCCGCCAAAATCGGGCCGGAAGGCGGACAGTTCGCGGGCGATTACGATACGGCCAATCGCTGGCGATACGCGCTGCGGTTCGGGGTACGCGGCGATTTGGTGGACGATTTTTATTATGGCCTGCGCCTTGAAACCGGCTCCAACGAACGTTCGACCTGGAATTCGTTCGGCAACGCCAGCGGCGGACAAGCTCCGTATGTGGGACCGTTCAGCAAGGCAAATAATTTCACGATCTTTGTCGGCCAGGCGTATTTGGGCTGGCGGCCAACTCCGTGGCTGGATGTTACAGTGGGCCGCATGCCGCAACCGCTCTACACCACGTCGATGGTTTGGGATTCCGATTATTGCCCGGAAGGGTTGGCCGAGAAAATAAAGTTTACTTACGGCCCGGTGGATTACTTCGCCACATTCGGTCAATACGTTTATCAGGACACGACCCCATCAAACGCGGAAGCTGTTGAAAACGGCGTTGGCGCAGCGGGCCTGGGAGATTTCAGCGATCAAAACGCCTACATGCTCGCATGGCAGTTGGGAGCGACTTACCACCTTGATACCAATATCTCGTTCAAGGTTGCGCCTGTAATCTATACTTATGTGGGACACGGCAGCCAAACAGCGGGATTCTACGGACCCTTCGTAGGGCAAGGGATCAATGGCTTTACCTACAATACCAATACTACCACCAGCTCAAGCACGCTCCCCGGCGGATCGGGCGCAACGAGCGGTCCGGGCGTCACGACTTCCAGCTATAACCAGACTGGTATCAACAACCTCGCCATCATTGAAATTCCGATGGAGGTAAATTTCAAAATCGGCAAGTTGTATGCAAAGGCGTTCGGTGATTGGTCAATCAATCTTGAAGGCGACGACCGCGCGCGCGCTGCCTACAACGCCAGCGAAGCAATCGCCGCGTTGGGTGGAAATCCAAATCCGTTTCCGGGCGGCGCGCAATTAAATCAAGACCAGGCGATGCAGTTCGGTTTGGCCGTCGGCAACAATCTGGGCCTAGTCTATGGCACAACCTCCAAAAAAGGCACATGGGAAGCGCGGGCCTACTGGCAGCACGTCGAACAATACGCGCTCGACCCGAACCTGTTGGACTCGGACTTTTTTGAAGGTCGCGGAAACCTGCAAGGTGTTTACGCCGCGTTCGCCTATAGCTTTACCGACGCGATGATCGGAACGCTGCGCTATGGTTACGCCGAACGCATCAACAACAATCTCGGCACAGGCGGTTTCAACGCAGATTTGCCTCTCCCCAATCCCGTCTCAAAATACCAACTCGTTCAGGTTGACCTGACCTGGAAGTTCTAAGCCGGAGCGAAGCAATTCGGAACCAACGCAAAGGCGCAAAGAAGCCAAGTCGCAAAGGCAATGAAGCTTTTGCTACCGTTGAGGAATTTAACTGTTTACTGGACGCAAATTTGGGGGTTGCTCGGGCTAGCAGTTACCTTGTCTTAACTTTGCGTCCTGGCTTCTTTGCGCCTTTGCGTTAAATGTCTTCCGATCACTCCGGCAAAAGCACCGTGACCCGGCCAACGTATTCCATCAATTGCGATGCCTTTGCGCGCTTTTTCTTTTCGTCATCGCTCTCGTTGTCATTGCTCGCCAGATCAGAATTTGACTGCGTTGATTGAGCAGACTGTTTCTGCGTGGCAGCGGCTGCTGCGGAATTACTGCCAGTCGGAGCCGCAGCGACGGCTGCCCCGGATTGCGCTCCGCTCGCGCTGACCGTGCCTGCCGAAAAAGCCGCAGCGGCATCGCTTGAGCCACTGACGGAAACATTTCCCACGCCGACCACTGTTCCGCTCACTGTGCCGCCCGCGCTCACCGAAGCGCCGCCCTGGGAAAGGACTGTTGCGCTGACGTTTTGCACCGCATTCAAACTTGCGCCGAGGCTCGCGACGACCAATCCGTTGATGCTCCCCGTCGCGGAAATTGTCACCTGCCCGCCAATCACACCAGAGCCTGACGCATCAACATCCCCCACGAAAGCGACCGATCCGTCGGGATTCTTGGAGCCGGCAGTCAAAGTGATCGAAGCATTATTATTGGCGACAGGTCCCAGGGCAACCTGCACAATTCCACCCTGGCTGGCTTCAATGTTCCCCTGCGGTGTCTCAACCGTGATATTGCCAATGCGCGCCGGCCCTTGCCCATAAACGGTTTCAGGAAAACTGGTGGCCAGAATGCCGCTGCCGGGAATGAAATCGTAAGAGGACTGCACATCGCCGTGTTTATCCAGATAAGTCTTGGTGACAGCGACCTCGCCGTTGCCACCCGATCCCGCGTTGACATTTCCCTTCAATGATTCGACAAAAATGTTGCCGCCGTCATATGTCGCGATTCGCGAGCTATCGACATCAATGTCGTTGTTCGCAATCACGCTGATATTTCCGCCCCATACAGTGACAATGCCAAAAACATTTCCAAGATGCTCCTCGGCATTGACCAGCGCTCCAAGCACCGGAGAACCGACATCAATCGAGCCGCCGGAAGTGATGTTGATGTTCCCGCCGTATTCTGACTCGATGCTTGACGCGACCATGCTGATGTCCCCGCTCACAGAAATGTCAATATCCGCGCCGCGAGGCGTCGCGTGCGCCAGTTGCGCAGAAGAGCCGAACCCTTCCGAAATGATGCCGCCTTCGTTTCCAAGACTCAGGGACGCCGCGTTGATCTTAAAAGTTCCCGGCCCGGAAACTCCATAGACAAGTCCTGTCACCGGCGACTCATTTTGACTCTGCTGCTGAATGTAATCGAGGTCCGCCTGGTCAAGAAAGTGAATTGACAGCAATGCCTGCTCCTGCGCCGCTGTCAGCACGCCAAAAAATACCAGGCTTCCCGTTTTTTGGTTATAGTCGAAACTCGTCTGAATATTGTAGAGGGCGTAATTCAGATTGGGATTGGCGACCGTATTTCCGTTGGCATCGATGATGGTCGGTTGGGAAACGTTGTTCAAAGCGACGAAGTTCGGTATTTGCCCCGGTTGCAGCTTTGCAATCACGAAGTTGTCCTGGTCGATGATTTGCCCGCCCGCCGAAATTGTTGTCACATCCGACGGACTCAGGTTTTCAATGTTCGCGCCGGAATTTACAATGTCGCCCGCGACGTACATTTCAACGCGCTTTGGCGAATTGAGGATCAGGTTTTCCACCGAACCGCTGATGTTGATCTCAACGGGATTTGGATCATTCAAATGCAACAATGTATTTTGATTCGGATCATTGAATTGAAAAGCCTGGCTGGACGAATAGGAGTTTCGCGAGCTGTCGGACATGTTCAAATGCACCCCGTTTCCGACTCCCTGCAAATTCCCTCCGTCTGTCGTTGTCAATTCAAGCGATCCGTCTGATGAAGGAAATAGATTGACAGTGGTGTCGAACGAAATTCCGCCCGCGCCTGCGTCGATCGTCAGACTTGGCGGAAAGATGAGCGGCTCGTGATTGCCATTTCGCGGCAATGGCGAAGTCCCGGTGATATTCACGCTGTTCCCGCCATTTAACGTGACGTACGCCATCGAGTCGTAATCAAACAAGTACGAAACAGGCGAGCTTTTCGGCGCTGAGTTAAAGACGCCGTTCGGGTTGCGGACTTCCTGGAGGAAAATGTCTTTGCCCGCGTTGACGACCCAACCGCCGTCGATCAAGCTCAGAGCCAGATTCGCGCCCGTCGTTCCAGCATCGCCACCGGCGTTGATCGTCCCCGTTCCATTTGCCTCGACGAAGTGCCCCGTCACATTTCCGCCTGCCGTGAGCGTAACATTTCCAGCAGCCGACCCAAACGCGCCGCTGCCGAAATCCGTCGGTGCGCCCGCGCCGGAACCAGGAATTGGCGCGACGATGTTGCCTCCTGCCTTGATGGTGACATTGCCGCCATTCGCGGTGCTGATTCCGCCCAATGTCGGCGAAACCGTGTAGCCCACGCCGGTTGACGTAAAGTTAAACCCCGTCGTGCTGCTGCCGCAATTAACGTTGCCCGCCACCGCCTGAACGTTGATGTTTCCGCCGGGGTTGGAAGCGAGAGCTCCGTTTGCGATTCCTGTGACTGACCCGCCGCTCCCGAGACTCACGTTGTCGCCGGCAAGGACGTTGATGTTTCCGGTTGCAGTCTTGATCGATGAAGTACCCAGCAGCGCAATATTATTCACCGCGCCGCCAGTGCCGGGAACAACTCCGCTGCCAGCCGCGAAATTATAACCTGCTTCGAGCGTGATCGACCAATCGTTGGCGTCAATAATGGAGGAACCGTTGTTCAAAGTAATGCTTCCGCCGGCTTCCAGCGTTAGTTGACCGCTTGTCTTGCCGGTGCTGCTGCTCAAATTCCACGTCGTGCCCGAGTTGAGCGTAATCGTCCCGGACGCTTCCAATAGGATTCCCGCAGTGACATTCGCAAACGCGCTTGCGACATCAACATCAATCGTGCCGGAACTTCCGGTGCCGTCGATGATGCCGCTCGTTCCCGCTGATGTTGATCCCGATGAAAAGCTTCCCAGCACAATATTTTCGGGATCGAGCGAAAACAATCCTTCGCTCCAACCGGGCTGCGCGCTGGCGTCGATCCGCGAACTCAGCGATGAAATATTCGGCGCGCTGACTTCGATGTTTCCGCCGCTTCCGCCGCCCGACCCGCCCGTCGCCGAAATCAGGCTCCCCGCGCTGTCGCCAAATGTGCCATCAGATTTGACAACAATATTGCCACCGGGACTGACGGAATCCGGCGCGCCGTTGGCCTGAATGACCGAAGTCCCGCTCAACTGCAAATTTTGCGAGGCGTATAATTCAATGACCCCGTTGTTTTCGCGCGCGGAATTCGCCTGGATCAATCCGCTATTGTTGACGTTTTGCGCCTGCAACAGGACCTGTCCCGCATCGGCGATGATCTGCCCCTGGTTATTGACGCTGCCAGCGGGCAATTGAACTGGCGCGGCCAGACTCAACCCGTTGGGCCGCTCCGTCAGCAACACTTCCTGACCCGCGACCAGCGCCGCAGTCCCGCCCGGCGC
The DNA here is from genome assembly GCA_036501665.1 of Verrucomicrobiia bacterium. GTDB lineage: Bacteria > Verrucomicrobiota > Verrucomicrobiia > Limisphaerales > Palsa-1400 > DATAUD01. The sequence goes on along the minus strand of DASXZW010000095.1, from coordinate 44,319 downwards.
GGAAATGGAACCGTGATTTTCAATATCGTGTCCGATCAGGAACAACGAACCTCCCGAAGCCGTTGCAAGCGTTCCATAATTGACAATCGGCGCAACGGTCGGCGGCCCGTCAAAGCTCCAACCAGCGCCACCTCCCGATGCCCAAGGATTGACTGCCGCAGTCGTCACGACCAATCCACCCGCCTTCACGAACGCGTGCGGGCCAAAATAAAACCCGCTCTGATTTTCCAGGACAACGATCCCGTTGGCCTGAAGAGAACCAAAGATCTTCGTGGGATTCGCGTTATTGATGTTGTTAAAAACAATGGAAGTGGCAGATGGCTCGTGAAAAATCGTCGTCTCCCCCAAACCAATATTAAAGTTGTTCCAATTCAAGACGGCGTTCCGCGAAGTTGTAATCTGCAACGTGTGTCCCTGCTGCGTCGTATGAGCCGTTCCAGAAACGACTGTCAATCCTCGCGGATTGGCGCGCCCTTCCACGCAGTTGAACACGATGTATGCGGGCAGAAGTAGGCTTGTCAATTTCCGGTTCATACGCTGAAAGGATTCGTCGAATTACAATTACAATTGCGCGCTCAAGCTGAATTCCAGTCGCGCGTGGCCGGCGATTGAATACTCGCTGTTCAGCAACGGCCACGCGACCATCACATGGCTCTCCACGTGAGGGCCAAGATTAAAATTAACTCCCGCGCCCGCGCCCCACAAAGAGTCGTTGAAAGGATGGTAGGACGCAGCGTCAACCGCAAATCCTTGCCCATAATCCATGAACACCGTCAGTTGCGTCCCAACGCGCCGGTTGTTTCCGCGCCAATAAACCGGCGTGCGCAATTCCAACTGCCCCACCCACCCGGTGTCCGAAAACAGTTCGCCCTCGCGATACCCGCGCACGCTGCCGTTTCCGCCCAACGAAAATTGCTCCAGATTGATGAGCGGCTCGTTCGCCCATTGGCCCGACATGTTCAAAAACAAGGTGAAATTGTCGGGCAATATCTGTATGCGGGATATTTGCGGACGAACCGCTACAAAGTCCGAATTCGCTTCATACGAATTGGCGATCAACACCGGAAAATTCTTATGCTCCGAAAATATTCCGCCGGTGCCGATGACCGCCGACAAGCTGCCGTCAAACTCATTCCAAATGTCGCCCGGCGATTTCCCTTGCAGCCAATGATCCTGTCGCATGCCGCTCCACCCGATAAATAGCGGCACGTAATTCAGCGAGGGCGTCGTCCCCGTTCCCGGAACCGGAGTCGTGGTCGTGGTAATCGTCGGGGGCGTCGAACTGCCGAGGCCATGCGTGATGATCGTCGTTTCGTAGAAGTAATTTGTGGGCAACGTTACCACTTTGTCTTCCTTGTAATCGAATCCAAAGCTCCAGCTCGATTGGATGTCCTTCCAGACCGGCAACGGAAAACTAAACCTTCCCCCGGCAGTCGTCTGCGAGGTGTATTGCTGCGAGATCAGTTGCTGAGTGATGGTGAGGAGGCCGTTTGTCTGGCCTGTATTTCCCACCGGGGAAGTTGGTCCGTGAATCGTCGGAGCCGTGGTCGAACGCGACGCGTACGCGGTAAATTCCGCGCGCCCAATGTTCGGGGGCATCACAAATTGTTTCGTCGCTTCGTTGTATCCGAAATGATTCGGGTCCTGGGCGATTTGAGATTCGATCGCGTCCGGCGGTCCCAAAGGCGCTCGGTAAAAGCCGCTGTAATACGTGACATTCGGCGTGTCAACAGGAGACAGCAAAACGTGCGCACCGTCCATCGAAGGCTTCATGCTTTCCGGGCTGAACCCATACTGCAAACCGAGCGTGTGATCCAATTGCCATAGGTCGGAATAGGAAACATTGGCATTGACACGCAACTGAGGCGATCCAGGCGGACTATAATTGTTGAATTCCAACCGGCCATGAAGCGGCAACCGATCTTTCACGTCGAGGATCAGCCCTGTCGTCCCCGGCTCCAATCCGGGCCTGACTTCCGGCGAAACTTGCCGGTCTGGATTGGAATTCGCGCGATCCAATTCGGTTTGAAATATCTTGCCGTTCAGAATCCTGTCGCCGCTCTGCAATGTCTGAACGTAGGGCAGGGCGGCAATCACATTGTTCGAACTGAAATAGTGGTTGTGGACAACTTTCACAGTCGTCACCCGACCCTCTGTCGCCTGAAACACGATGACGCGATTGGTCACCTGTTGTGGCGGCGCGGTGACTTTTACCGTGACGAATCCGCGCTGGAAATATTCCATTTGCAGCTTGGCCATCGCGTTGGTGACAGTGCTGATATCGACGGCATCTCCGGTATAAGGCGCCAATACTCGCGAGATGATGTTTGTGGACAATACCGTGTTCCCAAGCACCTCATACCGATCAACTTTAAATTTCAGCGGAGCGGGCGCAGGCGCAGTAGCTGTCGCTTTTCCCGTCGCATCGACAGCGGAACTCGCGAACGCTCCCGCAAAGCTTAACAACATCCACACGACCATCGCCGCAATCTGAAGCGGCCGGACTCGCATTGGACGTCGCGGCGGCGCTGCCTGCTGTTCGCGCCATTGCGTCGGGGTCAAATGAAACCGCCGCTTAAATACGCTATTGAAATGCGACAGCGAGCCGTGTCCGCTTTGAAGCGCAACGTCAATCACCTTCAAGTCGCTTTCAAGCAATAATTGACACGCCTTCTTCAATCGAAGTTCTGAGACGTAAGCCAAAAATCCAACTCCGAATTCCTCCCGAAAAAGCCGGCTGGCATGGCGTTCGCAGCAATGCAGCATTTTCGACAATTCTTCGAGCGACAGATTGGAAATCTCCGATTCGGGTATTTGACTGAGGAACTGCTGAAGCCGGCCCTTGGCGTCCTGTCGGCCTTGCTCGTTCTCCTTGCGCTTGCCGATTGCTTCCGTCAACGGCGGCCCGACCAATTCCGCAAACGCATGGGCAAATCCCAGCCGCGTGGACATGGTCATCGCCTGATCTCGCGCAAAAAGCTGCGCCGCGCGTTTCGCCAAAGGATGTTCGGCGGGCACCGCGGCATATGGGGCAAATTGCCTGGCCACCTCCACTTCCAGGCACAGCCGTTCGAGAGCCGTCAATAACCCAATCAACGAACTGATGCGTATGGACACTCCGAGAAACACCGCGCGCCCAAGAACGCTCGCCGTGATCGTCAAGCCTGCGTTTGGCGGGCAGACAATGACACCTTCGGGGGGCAGCTCCTTGTTCCCATTGCGGTCAAACGCGTACGCAATCCCTTCCGTCAACTGCAAGACCAGCCAATCCTGCGTTTCAGGCTGCCACTCTGCTCCACTGACAACAGTTCTCTCAAACTTCAGCATGTGGCCTGGTTTAGTCGTCCGATTTGGACCGCTCAAGTCGGTCATTATCCGACGATTATAAGGAAATGAATTACACGTTCACGCGACTGCATGGTGACAATCGCGTGACAATGTATTTACCGCGAACAGCGCCTGGCTGCTCTTAGTTGCTTAAGCGGAAAAACAGATTTCCGCTTGCGGGAGAGGTTGTGACAGTCGTCGTTCCGTTGGCGGTGCTGGTGGTCAACGCGCTCGCTGTCCAGCCGCCTGGAACAGTTATGTCGGCGTTCTGCTGCAACGTAAAATTTCCTGTGGCAGGCCAGGAAAGCGAAACGCTTGCGCCGTTGACAACAATGCTCAAGGTAGGCGGCTGGGGAACTACGCCAGGCGACGTGAAATCCACTTCGCCAGTCGGCTTGAACGTAAAATAACCAAGGTAAGTGTCCGGCGTCCCTGCAACAGGAACCTTCCACAACGCCTCGTAAACCGTTCCGCTGCCGTCCTGGACGCTCTCGATATTGCTCCCCTTGGACGCGGCGATGTTTTCACCTCCGGCAAAGTTTACAATGGACTGAGCTTCCTGGGCGCTCGATTGTTCGGCCTGCGCCTGATAACTGTTGCCAGTCGTCGCGCCAGGGACCGTCGATTGCTGTGAAGCGATAACCGTTCCAGCAGCCGCGCCAGTGCCGATATTGGCGATTCTGGCGGCCACAAGGTTTTGCGCGCTGAAAACCTGCTGGGCCGAGGCAACCGTCGGCTGCGAGCCGGGTGTCGAGTCCGCGCGTGTCAACCAGATGGTCCCAGTCGTTCCCGAAGCGTCCGCCGCCGTCGCTGAAAAACCGATTGGCATCGAAACGCTTGGGCTGCCATACACGGATTGGATCAGGGAAGCCGGCACAACGACTTTCGAGCCTTGAAACGAGGTCAGATCGCTGACCTGGCCCAGGTTGACTTCCAGATCCGCCGCCGTGATTGAGGCCGCGTTTCGGAAATTCAAAAGGAGGTCATCAGCGGCGTAGGTAAACGACTGCGCCCGCGCAGCGGTGCTCGCCACGAGCAACGCGCCGCCCGCGGCGATCAACAGTGATTGTTGTTTTGTCATAGTGTCTTAATGTTTATTTGGCTTTCAAACGCCAGTTCTTCTTGTGTGACACTTCGCGTCGCAATCCTAGTTTCCGGCGAGCACATCCGTGCCGTCCGCGTTGCGATGGACGTTCATGTTCTTGATCAAATCCGCTGACGGAATGGTGCCGGCCGCCGGGTTGGCGATTTCATATTCGAGGGCATTGATCAAATCCGGCCCGAAATTTGCGTTAATGAACGAGACGCCTGAAACCTTGGTGCTCTCATAGAGGTGTTCATAACTCCAGAAGGTGTAGGAACCGTTCTCCATCCCTGCGAAATTCCAAGGTGTGCTGTTCGCAGTCCAAGGTGAGCCGACGAACGGTGAAACGCCCTCGTAATTGATCGGCAGGGCGCCGTTCTTCAAGCTCGCTGCATCAGACCATGCCACATAACTGATGGCGTCTCCAGAATTGGCCACGCTCAAAGCCTTCGCCACATTGCCGCCAGAGGCGTAGCCGTTGTTGCCAACGTTTTGCCATGTTCCAGTTGCAGGAGGAGTTCCGAGCGTGCCCCCAACCGAGTATTGGATGACGGGTTGTTGCGGATCGAAGCCAACATCCACCTGCGCGGTGATGCGAGTTCCAGAATCGTTGGTGCGACCGGTAAGATACACATTGACCGCAGAATCCGCAGCCACGCCGTCAAAGAAGTTCAACGTTTCAAATCCGTTCACGAAGATATCATTGACGATATAAGGTGTTAGATTGTTGATTTTCCCGTTCGCATCGGCTGAGGCAGCCCACGTAAATGGCACAATCGCGACGCCCGCGCCGAAGCTGCTGTTGAGTCCGTCAACTGACGAAAGCTCGTTCACGGGGTCGCCCGCATAGACGGTTGTGGATTCCTGGACGTCGCAAAAAGAAATGTCAGCCCCGTTGGGATAGCTGAAAGCGGCGCCCGAGGTATTGGTGTAAACTGGAGATACACCGTTGATGATGGCGTTAAGACCCTCAGTCGAGCCGGTGAACGCGCAAATCACCGCAACGCTCTGGCCGGAGGAACCGTTAGTGATCGTGCCAATCTTGGAATTGCTGACAGTGCCAACGAAGTCGAAATTGTTGTTTCCCGAAGTGGCCCCGGCTTGGGCGGTGAGGCCCATGTCCGTGAGACCAGCATATACCTGCGCGCGGAAAGCCGTGGAACCCGTGACATAAATTGTCTGCTGTGCTTCAGCGACCGATGCGGCGCTAAGCGCAATTACAAGAGCGCCGATTGTTTTGTTGATTTTCATATTCGTCTGATTGCCTTTTTTGGTCGTTTTACTGTGATCAATTCGATTTCTAACGCGCACATAACTATAAAGTTTTCCGAAAACAGGTCGTCTCGGATTCGGACATGAACAAACGAATTTCGGATATATCGTTGGGAAGTGGATAAACTATTGCCCCACAAGGAGGTTACAATCGCCCCGACCCACGCAACTCACCTTTACTCCCGCGCTTGCCCCCGTCGTCAACGATTTGTTACAAACGCCAAAGTACCGGGAGCGCCACTTTTGCAATATTACCGCACTGCGGTCCATCAACTCCCTCTCCACAAACTTGTGGAGGAGGGCCGGGGGAGAGGAGGTTCTTTTTCAGTAGAGAATACAGAGCGGTAATCTCGCAGTGAGAATTCGCATTGCCAAAATTGAATACTCGTCCCTCGCGCTTGCCAACGCAGCCAAACCCGTTAGACTTGTCGTGTCGAATGCAATATTCGTTGCCTGAGCAATACCATACGCTGGCGCCCTTTCGTGATTTTTTCAGTACGGGCGTCCCCATCCTGATGTACCACAAAATCGGGCCGCGCCCCAGTAGGGTTCGCCTGAAAGGACTCTACGTCACAACCGAAAATTTCGTCCGCCAATTGACCGAATTGTCCGAAGCCGGAATTCTCTCCTGCACTCCCGGCGAGGCTTGCACGAATGGCGTTACCGCTCCGCGAATCGTGCTCACCTTCGACGACGGTTTTCGCAACGTCTTTGAAAATGCCCTGGCCCCAATGGCCGAACGCAAAATTACCGCGATCCAATTCCTCGTCCCCACTTTCATCGGCAAACTTAACGAATGGGACCTCCGCGATGGCGAAGCCGCCGAACCCCTGATGACCGCCAACCAGGTCCGCGAATGGCTCCAGGCCGGCCACTCCATCGGTTCACATTCCCTGACACACGCGCGCTTGCCTCGATTGAGCATCCGCGACGCGCGCGAGGAAATTTTCGCCAGCAAAAAAAAGCTCGAAGACGAATTCGGCCTGCCCATCCAGCATTTTTGCTATCCCTACGGCGATTGGAACGAAGCCGTCCGCGATTTGGTCGTCGAAGCCGGATACAGCACCGCCTGCACGACGGATTTCGGGATCAACACCTCGGAAACCCAGCCGCTGACGCTCCACCGCATCACCGCGCGCCATCCGACCCGGACATTGCGCAGCCTCAAAGCAAAACTCCTCGGCACCGCATAAGGGCTTCTTCCACAGATTTTTACGATTCCGGCTTGATTTCTTTTCCCCCCTTGATTTTCATTCGGCGGAATTTAAATTGAGCAAGGAAGGAAAAAAGGAAAAACATGTCAGGACCTCGCACGCAAACTAACTCTCACTCAGCTCTTCGTCAGGTAAAAAAAACATTCAAACCCGTCAACTTCGTCTGCACGGCTCCCGGAGCCAAACGCGTGACGCTCGTGGGCGATTTCAACGACTGGCACCCCGACGCCATGCCACTCAAACGGCAGATCGATGGAACCTGGACAACTCAGGTGACGCTCGGCCACGGCCACCACCATTACCAGTTTATAATTGATGGAAAACCGACCCTCGACCCGCGCGCCCAGGGTATCGTCCGCAACGAAGCCAACGAAAAAGTCTCCCTCGTCGCCGTCAGTTGACGCTCGATTTGGTCATCTTCTTCAATTCTCGCCCCGCGAGGCGGGGAGAGAACGGACGCGAAGCGCCAAGAGAGGGGCGCTAAAAATGGCTACAGTTTTTTAGATCGCTCTATCCGCTTGGCGGCAGCGGAACCGTGGCATCCACGCGGAAGAACTGCTGCGTGTTGGTTCCTGGGACAAAGATCTGTTTGACCGTCCCATCGCCTGGTAGCGTGCTGTAATTCGTCCAACTCGGCGCGGCCAGGTTCGTCGTGCTCTGAACAATATAATTGACGTTGCTCGCTGATTGGAAACTGAAACTAAGATTCGTCCCCGTAATTTCCGGTGAAATCAGCGCGACCTGCGCCGGAGCAGTTTGCCCAACATGATTGTATAAATACGCCACTTGAATGGGGCTCAGCACTTCATCATAAACCTGAAAATCGTCGATAATTCCGTAATAATACCGTCCGTCCGTCAAATTCCCGCCCAGCACAAGCTGACCGCGCCCACTCAAATCAGCCCCAGCCGAATGGTTCGTTTGCGCTTCCAAAAGCCCGTCCCAGTAAATGGAGTCCAGCCCGGTGCTGAACTCTCGCGTGACAACAAGAAGAACATAATTGCTCGTGTTGATGTCGCTGAATGTATGGATCGTAAGATCGCTCGGAGTGCCGGTGTCAAAACCGGCTTTGGTTCCGTTCATCGAGATCGGAATCGTGTCGTTCGGCCCGCCAGGCACATCCGCGTAAACAATCCCCGCGCCTTGATAGCCCTGGTCTGTGTCCGCGCCGAACGTTTCCGTCGTGTTCACCCAAAGCGAAAATGAAAAATCGCCCGCCAAAACCTTCACAATCGGATTCGTCGCCCCCGTCCAACTCAAATAACTGCCTTGCCCCTGCGTAAAAAACGCCGCGCCGCCCGAAACCCCATTCGTCACATAAGTAACATTGTTGGTCCCGTTCGCATCATTCCCATTCCCAGAAGAATCCGCGCCCGGATTCGCAGGATCGTCAAAAGTATATCGTCCGATCAACGCGGCGTTCGCAATCCCACACGTAAAAACCATCAACAGCAAACCCGCCAAAATTTTCTTTTTCATCGTCAATCAATTCAGGAATAAATTTATCGCCCACCAACCTCCCGGAGCGCCTCACAATTTCAAGACGCCGGGACGGTAAATCACTGCCAAACCCCTGTCAAGGATCCCTCCCTCGGTCACGTTCTCTCCAATTCTCCGTGCCCTTCGTTTCCTCCTGTAAAAAAATTCAGTGCGCCTTTGCTTCCTTGCGCCGATGCGTTGAATTCTGGCATCAATAGCGCCCGTGAAAAACGACTCAGCACACCCGCACCTCTTCGCGCCGCTCACCATCAAATCCGTCACCCTCCGCAATCGCATCGGCGTCTCGCCCATGTGCGAATACAGCTCGGTGGACGGCGTCGCGAACGACTGGCATCTCGTCCACCTCGGCTCGCGCGCTGTCGGCGGCGCGGGCCTCGTCATTGCCGAAGCCACCGCTGTCTCGCCCGAAAGCCGCATCACCCCCGACGACGCCGGAATCTGGGCCGACAAACACATCGAACCCATCGCCCGCATCAACCGCTTCATCAAACAATACGGCGCAGTCCCCGGAATCCAAATCGCCCACGCCGGCCGCAAAGCCTCCGCATCCAGCCCCTGGAAAGGCAACGCCCACCTCGCCGACGATGCCGGCGGCTGGCCCACGATGGCTCCGAGCGCAGTCGCCTTCGGCGGCGACCTCCCAAAAATTCCCTGGGCCATGACCGAACTGGACATCGCCAAAGTGCAAAACGACTTTGTCGCTGCGGCAAAACGTTCATTGACAGCAGGCGTCGAATGGCTGGAACTGCATTTCGCCCACGGCTACCTCGCGCACGAATTTCTTTCGCCGATTGCCAACAAACGCGCCGACAAATTCGGCGGCTCCTTTGAAAACCGCATCCGCTTCGCCATCGAAACCGCGCGGGCCGTTCGCGCCGTCTGGCCGGAAAAATTTCCCCTCGCCGCGCGCATTTCCTGCACCGACTGGGTCGAAGGCGGCTGGGACATCGGCCAAAGCGTCGAACTCTCCCGGCGCTTGAAAGCCGAAGGCATCGACTTGATTGATTGCAGCTCCGGCGGAATGACCCCCGACGCGAAGATTCCCGTCGGCGCGGGTTATCAAGTCCCCTTCGCCGACCGCATCCGCCGCGAAGCCGGAGTATTGACAGCCGCCGTCGGAATGATCACCGAGCCGAGCCACGCCGACGAAATCATCCGCAACACCCGCGCCGACCTGGTCATGCTCGCCCGCGAATTCCTCCGCGAACCCTACTGGCCCGTCCACGCCGCCAAAGTGCTCCGCCACAAAGACGCCCTCCCACCCCCCGCCCAATACCTCCGCGCCTGGTAACCGCAGTTTGAACACACGGACACACGTTAACTTAACTACAGTCAAGAAAAATGTGATAAATACGGATGTTTGTTCTATTGCTTCGTCTGTGGATGCTTTGAAGTTCGTCGGGGAAATCATCCATAATATGGACATTACAAAGTGGCTCATGGATGGCAAGGCGTGGCGTTTCAGTTACTTGCTCCTCAGTAAAAACTCGTTTTAGTTCGTCATGCCAATATGCGCCGTCCTTATTTTGAAACAAGGCAACCATCGCGGCTTCAGGGTGCTCGGCACCGTAACGGCACTCAATGAAGTCGCCCATGCCGCCATCCCCAACGTATTTGCCGATTGGAAATCCGCCCGTGCGTAGGCGTTTCGCCTCAAAGATAAATGATATGCGAGGTTTAAGACCGTTACGAATAATTGTGATATCGAAGCGCAACCGGTCGTTGCCAAGTTCGCCGCTGGGGCTGTGCGGTTCTTGATCGCCCGGCCAGTAATGATCAAACACATCGGGAGTGTCGGGGTGATTCAGCCGCAATTTCATGGCTCCTGCCAGCAAACCGGTGATGTCTGGCTCCTCCATGTCCGCCTTCAATCGAGGCCGTACATCAGCGTAAGCCCATGCAAGTAGTTGATGGGAATGGAGGCAAAATACTTCGCCATAAATTTCCCAAACCTCGCTAATCGTCCCGTTGTTCATCCATTTCTGCGGTTACGCTCCTCAATAGTTTCAGAGATGAAATCGTCTGCATCCAGCAGAGCCTGAGTTTCCGTCCATTCAATACGACGCGGCGGCTTAATGAGATGGATTGTGTTACCATCGAAAATGCGAACGCTCCTTTTCACATAGACCCACTGGCTGAACTGCGTTTCCGCAGCTTCCAAGAGTTTTTCGAGAATTGCGGCGTCACGGCCCTCGGCGGCCTTCACCTCTGGCGGGATGACCTCACGCTGCCTTGTGAGAGTGACAGAGACGCTGATTCCTTTGGTTGAATGAAGAACTTTGATTTGATGGTGCGCTTTTTCTCCAAGGAAACTGTCCAGTTCAGTGCGAAGGCGCACCGCATAGACATTCATTTCTGGCTCATCTGGATTAATACGCAGAAATAGCGGATTCTTGCCTTTGTTCAGTTGGTAACGAGTCTGGAAGAACTCATTCACAACCAAGGATACAGAAGCAGGAAGGCCCAAAGCTGCCGCGACACGCTGATCGAGCAACGCCTTCACCTCGGAAAGTTCGGCCCCTTCAGATTCCAACGTAGCAGCATCTTCCCAAGCGGTGTAGAGCTTTTCCTCTCGCTCCTTGGTAAGTTCTGGAAATGGTAGATTCTTAGCATCTCCTTTATCTATAACATTTCTATCGATTCCCCATTCTGCACTCATTAGAAATAATAGATAGCTCGCAAAGCTGGAATTCCAAATAGCTGCGACCGCTTTCATTTCTGTTGCAGTGCCCCCCGCCAGTCCCAATTTACTATGGCGTATAATGAAATTCCTATCACTATAGGCCGCGAAATCACTAACAAGCAGAAGGTGTGGACCATTAATGATACGCAATCCGGCTAACCCCCCATTACGAACAAAACATCCAAAGGTATTTGGCTTTACGAAGCCGTCTGGCACCACAAGACGTTTGCCTTTGCGTGTCAAACCCCGATGATCAAGAACTTTAAAACCCTCCAGTTGCTTCACCATCTCATTTGGATATTCCTTGGTTCCTGTGCTGTTTCTAAGCTGTAAACCTAATTCCAGGTGCCAACTACGGGAATCAGCCAACGTCCCAAGGTTGGTCGAGAAAGTATTTTGAAGCCGACGAAGGGTGTTCAAATCCCGCTGATTGCTCCATAAAGCCAGTTTCCAAGTTCTTGCAGCACCCGTTTCGACTTCTTTGGAGGGGATGATTTTGATTTCCGATTCAGAATATCCGATCACCCATGATTTCCTTCGGTGCTTAGTTTTGGTTTGCATCGAACACTGGTTGGCGACAAATGGTCCAAAATGAAGCACCGGCTTTGAAGGAAAACCAAGTTTTCTCCGTGTATAAACCAAAGTCATAGCAGGTGCATCTGATGAAAAAATCACGTAAGCAAGATTAGCGAGATTAGTCACTCGATGTACCTGAACACCGCTGAAAAATTGCTGCCGCCATCTGAGTAGATGGTCATTGGTCAGAGTCTTAGCGTGGAGTATAAGTCCAACAATTCCGTCGTTAGCAAGACACTCCATTACGCGCCAGGCAAAGGCTTCACCTGTCCTACCCCTTGCAAGTGCGTACGTTTCCTTGTATTTAACATACCATTCTTTAAAATAGCGGGCTTTTAGGTCATCCATGTTTGACTCAACCCACGGCGGATTCCCGATTATGTAGTCGAATCTAATACTTTTGCCTTCTGACGAAACGATCCTTCTCCAAAATGTTCCCCTTTCATCAAAAAAATCTTCATGGAAAAGATTGTTGCCCACCAAGGTGGGGAATTTAATTTTGCATTTATGCAGTTCTGGTGGGTCCACATAACTGAGCATCGCCAGAATTAGGCTGAATCCGGCAATCTGGCAGGCAGTGCGGTTGCGTTCGACGGCGTAGATGCTATCTATCAGTAATAATTTTAGCTCGCCGGCCTTAAGCGAAGCGCATTTCTGCCGGTCGCATTCCAACTCCACCAGCCGGCGATAGGCGATGACAAGAAAGATGCCGGAACCACAGCAACAGTCCAAAATTCTCATCCCAAGTCGAAGCGGCTTTACAGAATTCGCCTCGGCAACTAGGTAGTCAGCCAACGGCTCTGGCGTATAATGCGCTCCGCGCTTTTCAGGATCAGAGGCTTCATCTTTTGTCGTTTCGATGTGCGCTTCATCAACGGTTTCATCATCATCTTTTTCGTGAAGGAACTGTTCATAAATGGAAGAGATAAATTCTACGGGGATGGAAGCGAAGTCATAGGCCTTGAAGGAAAGATGCATCTGCCCGGTTACTTTCTCGCCCGCAAATACACGTGCCACCATGCGGACCGCCTCTGCCCGAGGCGCGCGGTGGCTTCCCCACGGAATCGGAAACAGCTTGCCGTTGAATTTTTTTTCCACCCCACGAACCAGTTTCCGAAAACTTTCCAGAGTGATGTTCGGCGAGAATACCTCGCCGTTGAACACAGTGGTCGGTTCCACATCCGCTTCATCCTTCAGCCATTTGTCATCAAGAATGCCGCGCGCTCGCAAATATGAGAGATAAACAAATTTGCCAATCAATGCATGGCTCGTCTCTGGAAGGATTGAGTGCGGTTCTTTTCGAAGTGCCTCACCGAGTGCCTCAAGATTTTTTAGCAGCGTTGTGTCCACCCGCTGATCGGCCCCCAAATATTCTGCTTGTCGCTGCCAGATTTCACCACGGTTGATTGCATCCGCAGTGAAGGAGGAAAGGGCCTCGATGACGCGGGTAACTCCATCGTCAGAGGACAAAACGCCAGCAATATCACCTACTTCTGGTTTGTCAGGGTCGAAGGCGAATCCGGTAAATACGCGAACTTGTCCTGGCAGTACAACGATAAGGAACGGATTCACGCCTTGATTCCAGAGTTTGCGATGAATAGTCCTAGCCTCTTCTAAGGTTTTTGCCTCGGCCACATGGACGGCGGGTCTAAACGCCTTTTGTTCTGGTGACGTTCGGAAAAAATAACTTCCCTTTACTCCTGCTTTGCGTGCCGACCGAATCCAGTGCCGATCTGATAGGGCGACTAGTTCCTCCCCCTCATCTTCGCGAAAAAGAGGCGATTTGTCGTATCCGAGTGCCGCTGTTAGGTCGTCGTAAAACACCTTTAAACGCAATTTTTCAAATTTTAGACAACTTGAGGCAGCGTTGCAATAGCGTAACAGGGAGGATTAGCCAGAAATCCATTAGTAGTGCCTTCTGCACACCTGTTTGATTCAAAGATTGCGTCGCGCCAGGATTCCGTTAAGCTTCATTTTGTATTGAAGCCGTCTCGCGGTTGGGGCGGGTGAATCCGATTTTTTTATTTATGTCACAACATCGAAGTCTGCGGGCGGCTGCCACCACGGGCGCCAAGCGCAATGTCATGAAACGTTTTGAACGCGTCGCCATCCTCAAAAAGCGCGGCCAGTGGAAATCCGGCGACCGTGTCACCGGTCTGCGCAAGACCAAGGCCGACGCCTAATTCCGGGTGGTTCGTCTCCAAAAGTTCCTGGCTGAGGCCGGAATCGCTTCCCGGCGCGCCAGCGAACAGATCATCATCGCCGGACGCGTCACGATCAACGGCGAAACCGCCTCGCAATTGGGGTCCAAAGTCGATCCCGCGCGCGACCACGTGACGGTCGATGGCCGTCCGATCAAGCCCAAGAAAAAGGTTTATCTGGCGTTAAACAAACCGCCGGGATTCGTCTGCACGCGGTCCGATCCGCAAACGCGCGACAAGGTCGGCGACCTTTTGCCGGAGCATTGGGCCGATTTATTTACAGTGGGCCGGCTCGATTGCCAGAGTGAAGGGCTGATATTTTTGACCAATGACGGCGATTTTTGCTTGAAATTGACGCATCCGCGTTATCGCATTGGTCGGATATATATCGCATGGCTGGACGGCAGGGTGACTCCCGAAATGTTGAAGACCTTTACTGCGGGCATCATGAGCGACGGCGAAAAATTGCAGGCTCGCCGCGCGAAACTGGTTTCGGCGAACAACTCGAACAGTATTGTGGAACTGGAATTGGCGGAAGGCCGGAACCGGGAGGTGCGCCGGCTTTTTGAATCGCAGAACGTGATCGTCAAGCGCCTTCAACGAGTCCAAATTGGACCGATCAAGCTCGGCCAGTTGCCCGTGGGGCGATGGCGGGCGTTGACAGAATCTGAGATTAAATCTCTATTTGCTTTGGTATGAAAAAGAATTTTTGGATTTTTGCCGCGCTGACGGCGTTGACCGCCACCACTGTCCTCGCGCAGGACACCGCGCCCGCGCCAACAGCGCCAGCCCCGTCCGCCACCGCTAAGCAAGCCGAGGCCAAGCCTAAAAAGCCCAAGGCCACCGGCATCAAGAGCCGCGTCGAAATCAACCCGCCCGGCAACGCCGTCGTGAAGGGAAATTCCGTAAACGTCCGAGGCCAACCCTCCTTCGTCGGCGAAGTCCTAGGCCACTTGCACAAAGGCGACACCGCGACGTTGCTTGAGGAAATCACCCTCAGCCACCCTCCCGCCGACGAACCGCCCAAGTGGTACAAAATCGCCATGCCGACCAATATCCCGGCCTGGATCAAAATCGATTACATCGATCCCGCGACAAAAGCCGTCAAAGTCCATCGCGTAAATCTTCGCGGCGGCCCCGGCGAAAATTACAGCGTCGTCGGTCGTCTTGAAAAAGGCGCGATGCTCAACGAACTTCGTGACGATAAAGGCTGGGTCGCCATCGAACCTCCGACCAACGCCTACGCCTTCGTCGCAGCGGAACTCCTGGAAATCCAGACCGCTCCCGCTCCCGTAGCTGCGGTCGCTTCAACACCCGCGCCCGCGCCCGAACCCGTTGCCGTTCCTCCTCCCGCAGCCGCGCCAGTCGCCGCAACTCCTCCCCCCGCAGAACAACCCGCCCCCGCGCCAACCCCGGCTCCCGTCGCCCCACCGCCCACCGCCCAGGCAGAAACAGCCGCTGAAGCAGCAGCGTTACAGCATGCCACAGCCGTCACCACAAATGCTGCGCTTGAAACGGAAGCCCTCGCGCCTCGAATCGTCACCCGCGAAGGCTTCGTCCACAAATCGCACAACATCCAATCGCCGACCTACTTTGAACTTCACGACATCAAGAGCGGCGATCTGATCGAATACCTGCAACCCCAGGGCCAGCAAAATTTCAAAATTTACGTCGGCACCCGCGTTTCCATCACCGGCCCCGAAGTGATGGACACCCGCTGGCCGCGAACCCCCGTTTTGCAGGTGCAAAGCGTGGAGCTAATGCCCTGACCTTTGACCTCCACCGGCAATCTTATTGACGGTCGCGCCATCGCCGCGCAGATTCATCTTGACACCGCCCGCCGCGTCGCCGAGGTCAAAAAACGTGATGTCAAACCGCGCCTTGTTTTCGTCCGAGTCGGCGAAGACCCCGCGTCGCGCGTCTATGTGGGAATGAAGGAAAAAAGCAGTGCCGCCGCCGGCATTTCCTCCCAAACCCAGATCCTTCCCGAATCGACCACAGAGCACCAGTTGCTCGAACTAATCGCGCGCCTCAACTCCGACAAATCCGTCCACGGCATTCTCGTCCAGGCCCCGCTCCCGAAACACATTTCCGAGACAAAAATTTACAGCGCCGTCGCCCCCGAAAAAGACGTCGATGGCTTCCACCCCGTCAACGTCGGCAAGCTCCTCCTCGGCGACCCGACCGGCTTCCGCTCCTGCACACCCGCGGGCGTCCACGAATTGTTGATTCGCTCTGGCGTAAAAATCGAAGGCTCGGAAGTCGTGATTCTTGGGCGTGGAAATATTGTTGGCAAACCGCTCGCCGCGATCCTCCTGCAAAAAGCCCCCCACTGCGGCGCGACCGTCACCATTTGTCATTCGCAAACGAAGGACGTCGCAGCCCACTGCCGTCGCGCGGATATTTTAGTCGCAGCCCTCGGCTCCGCCGAATTTGTCAAAGCCGTCATGGTCAAACCCGGCGCGGTCGTCATTGATGTCGGCGTGAACCGCATCCCGGACGCCTCCGCCAAAAACGGCTCCCGCCTCGTCGGCGATGTAGATTTTACTTCCGTCCAGCCCATCGCTGGAAAAATTACTCCCAACCCCGGCGGCGTCGGACCGATGACCGTTGCCATGCTCCTGCAAAACACCGTTCGCGCGGCCGAGCAGGCGGCCCAAACAAATTAACCACGAAACGCCTATGACACCGTCAAGAATATTACCCGATTTGCAATGCTCCCTCCTGTGCGAAGACGTCCGCCAGGAAGCCACCGGCAATTTCATCCTTATCGGCGTCGTCGGCAATGTCCGCGTCCCGCAATTGCCCGTCGCCGCCTTCAAGCTTTGCCTCTTCAACCGCTGGACCGCAGGCATCGGCCAATTCACCGAGACCACCCGTTTGATCGCGCCTGACCAAACCACCGTCTTGCGCAAAAACGAAATCAAATTCGCGCTCAACGATCCTTCGCTCAACGCCACCACCGTCAGCATTTGGGGCCAGGTGAAATTTGAAGCCGCCGGCGCCTATTACGTCGAAGTCCTGGTCGATGACGTGATGAAACTCCGTTTCCCAGTCGTTATTACGGTGGTGCCCCCCCCCGAAAATCCCAACGAACCCAAAAAAGCCTAATATCCGGTAGGGCGGTGCTGCTGCGCCGCCCATTTTTCTTCGGAGGAATTATTAAACGAAATTTCCTGGCATTACGCCGAAGAATGTCAAAAAAACAGTAGCAATTTTTAATTGCCACTCTCTTTAATTCTCGCCCCGCACGACGGGGAGAGAACGGACGCAAAGTGCCAAGAGAGGGGATTCAAACTGGCTGCAGGATTTAGTGATTCGCACAAAAGATTTATGCAAACTGCTTTCATCAATCCCGAAGGGATTGAATCATTCAGCCCAGGCGTTGGCCCAATTCATAGAGGGCCTACTCTGGGTTAAAATAAGCAAGGACAACTACCCTGAAAGGGTTGAATCAAACGACATACGCCTCTAATCTTCGTGGTAGGGACGCCTCGCCGAGGCGTCCGCGGACAGCGCGGATGCTGAACAGAGCGGAATCCACCGCTCGCGGGCGCTCGTCCGTCGCTCCTTGGTAAATTATGCAACTTGATCCGTCACCGGACCCAAACGCCCCGCCGCGCCCCGCCGCCTGGCAACCGCTGACCTTCGGCGGCGTGGCGGCCTTCGCGTCCGCGCGACCAGGCCGCTTGCTGCTCCTGGGTTTCGTGACAACGGGCCTGTTCGCCGCCGCATTCGTGTGGTTTCTCGCGCGCGACTATCGCCCCATCATCGTCCAAGCCATCCAAAAAATGCCCGAATCCGCGCGCCTGGAAAACGGCAAAATCACCGGCGTGACAAACGTAATGACCTCCGAGTCCAAGCTCCTTGGAATCGTCGTCACCCCCGCGACCTCCTCCGAAATCGGCCAGGGCGCAGACCTCCAGATTCAAGCGCGTCAAACCGATTTCTGCGTCAACTCAATCTTTCGCCCCGATTGGGGCATGGTCTTCGATTACGACAAGGCGTGGTCGGCCAGCCTTGGCCGCTCCGCCCTCGAACCGTGGTGGGGCGCATGGAATCCCGTATTGTTGACAATCGCGGGCCTTAGCGCGCTCGTGGGAGTTTTTGTATTGTGGATCGTCATGTCAACTCTTTACACCGCGCCCGCAAGATTCGCCGCCTGGTTCATGGACCGCGATCTCTCCTGGACCGGCGCATGGCGGCTTTGCTTCGCCGCAATGGCCCCCGGAACATTATTAATGACGCTCGCAATTCTTCTCTACGGCCTGCAAGCCATCGACCTCTTGAAACTTTCCCTCCTCTGGGCCGCCCACCTGCTAACCGGCTGGCTCTACATCGCCGGCGCAATCTGGTCCACCCCCCGCCTATTCGCCCCCCCGCTCAAAACAAACCCCTTCATCAAGCCCATTTAAAATTCGTTTCTACTCCTCTCCGCAGTGCTATTCCTGAAGACTCTCCACTTTTGGCAAAATTCTTTCCAATCTTCGTTACCTTTGTTTCCTTTTGTGAAATGCTTTTGGCTGAGGCTGTGCCGAACCGTGGCTCCGCGCGAGATACTCTTATTTGTTGCTCAATCCATCATTTCCAATGGATTCGGTCGGACAGTCCGTTCTGGCGTCTTCTGCGAGTGCGATTTCCTCCGGTGTGACGGGTTGATGAAAGGCAACTGACATTCCGATCTCCTCGTCACGCCTGAAAACCTCGGGCGCCGTGGTCCGGCACATGTCGCAATCAATGCAGCTTGAATCCACATAATAAGCCCCTGCCACATTTTGTAATAATCGTTCTGTTTTTTCTGCCATACTTTTCATCTTTCTCTTTTCGATGAAATTAAGGCCAATCATAAACTTGAGTGAAATTCATTAGTTTCATATATTAATAACTAATATGAATCAGTTTCTGAGCACAGTGCCGTTCGATTTATACGAACTCGCACTATTCCAACTGATCGTGAAACACCGCAGTTTCACAAAGGCGGCAGAAATAGCCGGGCTTACCCAAAGCGCGCTCACGCGACAAATGCAAGGCGTTGAAAGCAGCCTTGGAATTCAATTACTCGAACGAACAACCCGCACCGTGCGTGTCACCGCCGCAGGCGAATTTCTCAATGGCGAAGCCACTAGGCTGTTGGGCGATGTGGAGCATTCTTTGAAACATCTGTCAGAGGAATACGCAGGCGCCCGAAAAGAGATTCGTGTTGACGTTTCCCGCACGATAGGTCTCGCATACCTGCCGGGCTTCTTTCATGCAAACCTGCGCCGCTCGCCGCAAATTGCCTACCGGGTTGCCTGTGAGTCCAGTAACGAAATCGTGACCGCACTTGAGGCAAACGAGCAGGACGTTGGCGTTCTTTGCCCTCCGAGACGCCTTCCAAAAACTCTTCGGGTGACGCACCGATTTCAGGATACATTTACACTCATCGCGCCAGTCGGCTTAGAGTCACAAATAACTCTTCTCGCAAAAGGCAAACTTCGGATCGAATGGCTCAAAAAGCAGAACTGGCTACTGATTGAAGAACGTTCCAATACAGGCCAACAATTGCAGGCTTGGATGCGGCGGCAAGGCTGGCGCGTTGAACCAACAATGCAACTCGACAATTTCGATCTGATTATCAATCTGGTTGCATTGGGAATGGGAATCGGCTTTGTCCCAATCCGCGCGTTGGCACTTTATAATCAAAAACAAAAAATCCTGCGGATTCCACTTAAAGCTCGATTCACCAGAGAATTGGTCGTGGTCGTGCGAAAGCACCGGAAAATGCCAGAACACGTCAATCAATTCATCGTCAACGTCCTTTTTTAATAAATGGCTTCCGCATAACGACTGCTGCAACTGTTGTTGCATATTGAATCTCATTGTAGGTAGGGACGCCTCGCCGAGGTGTCCGCGGGCGGTCATCCCTTTATTTTTGCTTCTCCGTTGCCTCTGTTTCCTCCTGTTAAAATTCTTCCAATCCGTTCTAAATTTGTGAGTCCACTCAACTTTTCTCTTGCATATCCAAAAAATATGAGCATACTCACTTATATGAAAACAGCGGAAACGAAAAAACCGCGTTCACGCAAACGCCCGACGCGGCCGCCCCATTCCGGCAAACGCGAGAAAAATAAGGAGCGCACCAAAGAACGCATCCTCGCCGCCGCCCTCAAGCTCTTCAAAGAAAAAGGCCTTGAAGGAACCACCACCAAGGAAATTTCAAAAAGGTCCGGCATCGCCGAAGGCACCCTCTTCAACTACTTCAAAACCAAGGAAGACCTAGCCCTCTATTTTTTCCAAAAGGAAACCGACGACCTCATCGCCTGGTTTCGCGCCGAACCGCGATTGCGTAAAGCCCCGCTCACCGAGCAGCTTTTCGCCATCATCCACCGTCAACTCGAATATATCGAGCCATACGAAGATTTCATCGGCGCAGTCTTTTGCCGTTCGCTGCAACCCTCCTCAAGTCTAAGCCCGCTGAGTTTCGAATCGCAGGAATTGCGCCTGAAATATCTCCGGTTCATCCGCGAAGTGTTGGCGGAAGCTGCCGAAAAAGAAGACGTCCCGCGTGTCGGCGATCTTGGCGCGTACGCGGTCGGCCTGTTTTACCTCGGCGTCGTCGCCTATTGGCTCCAGGACATTTCGCGTGGTAAACAAAAAACACTCGCCCTCCTCGATCGCGCTCTAAACATCGGCACGCAATTCCTCAAAAAAGGAAACTGGGAATGGTGAAACCCCCACTCCTCAGCACGTTTTCGGGGAGCGCGGTCGTCTCGACCGCACCCGTCGGCGTCCCGCCGGCGGACTCTTTGCTCCAACCTGGACCCACCCATTTCGTGCGCCAGCTATCACCACACGAAGGAGTGAGTTGAAAACCAAAGGCTCAGTCAAACGCACAGCACGAATCCTCCAACTAGGCGCGGGCCTCGGCGTAAACTATCTCGTCCACCACCTGCAACGCCCGTTCCTCAACAAAGAACGCGCCGCCGACCAAAAAGAAGCCTTCTCCCGCAAAACCGCGAAAAAAATCCGCGAAGATCTCCAGGGACTCCGCGGCCCGATCATGAAAATCGGCCAGGCCCTGAGCATGCAAACCCATTTTTTCGATCCGAACACCATTTCCGAATTGTCCGCGCTGCAAATGCACGCCCCACCAATGCACCCTGCGTTGATGCGCGCCCAATTCAAGAGTGCGCTCGGAAAATACCCAGAGGAGTTGTTTCGTTCGTTCGATCCCGAACCCTTCGCCGCCGCCTCCTTGGGTCAAGTACATTGGGCCGTCACAAAAAGCGGCGAAGAAGTCGCGGTAAAAATTCAATACCCGGCGATGCGTGAAGCCATCGAAAGCGATTTCACCGCGCTCCGAACAGCGGGCTTTGCGGCGAAAATCACCGGCCACCTCCCGGAATCTGTCATCCGCGAATTGCAGCGCGGAATCGTCGAAGAAACCGATTACACCAAAGAAGCGCGCAATATCGAATTCTTCGGCAAAGCCCTCGCGCCGCTGGAATTCGTTCACGTTCCCAAAGTGCTGCCCGGCCTCAGTTCAGACCGAGTATTGACGATGTCCCGCGTTCCCGGATTGCGCTTGCAGGATTTTCTCAAAACCAACCGCAGCCAGGCCGTTCGCGACAAACTTGGCGAAGGGTTGACGCGTCTGTTTTTCTTCCAACTTTTCCGCGTCCAGGTGCTCCACGCCGATCCGCATCCCGGAAATTATCTTTTCAACAACGACGGCTCCATCGGCCTGGTCGATTACGGTTGCGTCAAGTATTTGAAACCGGAAGTCGTCCGATGCTACGCGCAATTCTGGTCCCGCGAATGGGAGTCCGACCAAAAGCTGTTCAAAGAAATCATTCGCACCATCTTCGGCCCAAAAGTTTCGCCCGACGAACCCCGCGTCCGCCGCTGCATGTTCGGAATCAAGCGTTTCTACGACGAATTTCATCCCTTCGACTCCACCGAACCCCTCGATCTCGGGGACGCAAAGTTCATGGATGACCTTACCGACCTCGCCCGTGTCCTTCTAAAAAACAAATTCCTCTCGCCCGAATTTTTATTCCTCTCCCGCACCGAATCCGGCATGTGCAACCTCCTCCACATATTAAAAGCCAAAGTCCGCACAACCCAAATCGCCCGCCTCTGGATGCCGGCGATCTGAGTCAAATCAATTTTTTGCAAAGGCATGAGGGTTTTACGCCTGTCTGACGCCAGCGAGGATTGCCGTGCCGATTTGGGCCGGTTTGTGTTTCGTCTTGATTCGGCGGTTCTGGAACTTGTAGTGTGCCGGGAAATATGAAATGCCCGCGATGCGATTCGCTTCTAATCTCAACTGAATACGATGAAGTTCAAATAGAAACCTGCCCGAATTGCCACGGCGAATGGCTGCACGCCGGCGAATTGCTGAAACTTGTCGAACACCACGCGGAAGTATTTACCAAGGCCGAGATTGCCGCCATAGACGGAGTCAATAAGGAGAATTTTACCGCCGAAAAGGATGACCACGATGAGTTGAACTGTCCCAATTGCCCGTCCGTCCGCATGGAGCATTTCAATTATGGGGACACCAGCGGAATTATCCTGCACAAATGTCCCGAATGCGGCGGCGTTTGGACTGACAGAGACCAATTGGAAAAAGTCGAGGAGTTGGTCGATGGATGGAAGGAATACCTGAATCAAGATTCCGCCAAATTCGGTTCAGTTCTGGACAAGATTGAGGTGAAAGAACAGCAGGACCTTGATAAATCCGTCTCCATCTCCAGATTCGGCTTCGTGAACGCTGTTCTTCGCCGATTTTGCGAGTGAACTACGGGCAAGTGGTGGAATGCGCGCCAGCCTCGCCGCAGAGGCTGATTTCTCCCGTTTGTTAAAAAAAACTTCAAAATAACTCTTGCGCCGTTTCAACTCTCTGCTATTTTTACGCTCCATTTTCGCCGGAAAGCGATAATGGCGGCTTTTTGGCGCGACCGATAACTGTTCGCCCCGCTGGGCGCAGGACTGATGGCCGTCGCCGCTTGCAGCCGTAGTATTTTGATTTTATGCCAGTTAAAACGTTCAGGCCTTTAACGCCTTCGACGCGCTACATTACTGTGGCGTCGTTCGACGAGATTACTAAGGATACTCCAGAGCGGAGTCTCATCAGTATTCGCAAAAAGTCAGGTGGTCGCAACCACTATGGCCGCTGCACAGCCCGTGGCATCGGCAAGGGCCACAAACAATTTTACCGCAACGTCGATTTCAAGCGTAACAAACACGGCGTCGAAGCCGATGTCGCGGCAATCGAATACGATCCCATCCGCACCGCGCGCCTCGCCCTCCTCCAATACAAAGACGGTGAGAAACGTTACATCATCGCCCCCGTTGGCCTGAATGTCGGCGCAAAAATCGTCAGCGGCCCAACCGCTCCCCCCGAAGTCGGAAATTGCCTCCCCTTGGGCACTATCCCCGTCGGCCTGCCGATTCACAACATCGAATTGACCCCCGGCAAAGGCGGCCAGATGGTTCGCACCGCCGGCGGCGCGGCGACTGTAATGTCCCGCGACGACGCCTACGCGCAGATTCGTCTGCCTTCCGGCGAAATTCGCCGCGTTCACAACACCTGTTACGCCACCATCGGCCAGGTTGGCAACGTTGACCACGAAAAGATTTCCCTCGGCAAAGCCGGTCGTTCCCGGCATCGCGGCATCCGCCCGATCAACCGCGGCGTCTCCCGGAACCCCGTCGATCACCCCAACGGCGGTGGCGCAGGCAAATCCAAGAGCGGCGGCGGCTGGCAGCAATTGACCTCCCCGTGGGGACTTTTGGCCAAGGGCTACCGCACCCGCAACAAACGCAAATTTTCAAACCGGTTCATCGTCGTCCGCCGCGATGGTCGCCCGATGAAGCGCAAATAGTTTTAAACGAGAATATACTGTATGGGTCGATCCATAAAAAAAGGTCCGTTTGTTGACGGCCACTTGCTCGAAAAAATCGAGGCCGCCAAAGCCTCCAAGTCCAAGACGCCGATCAAGACCTGGTCCCGCCGGTCCATGATCACGCCCGATTTCGTCGGTTTGACCTTCAACGTCCACAACGGCAAGATTTTCAACCCCGTTTTCGTCACCGAAAACATGGTCGGCCATCGCCTCGGAGAATTCTCCCTGACGCGAACATTCAAGAAGCACGGCGCGCACACCGCCAAAGCGGAAGCGAAATAGACCCTATGGAAGTTCAAGCCACAACTCGCAACATCCGAATGTCCGCGCAGAAAATGCGCGAAGTCGTCCGGCAGATTCAAGGCCTGCCCGCCGCTCACGCCCAGGCTGTGCTGGCCGTGGTTCCCCGCAAAGGCGCTCGCGTCGTCGCCAAGACCCTCAAATCCGCAATGGCCAACGCCGAAGATTTGAAGATGCACAAGCCGGAATTCGAGAATCTCCAGACCGAAAATCTCCGCGTCAAACTGGCCGTTGCCGGAACAGCCACCACCCAAAAGCGCTTCACCCCCAAGGCCCGCGGTTCAGCAGGCCCGATCCTCAAGCGCAGTTGCCACGTTCAAATAGTTTTGTCTGACGAATAATTGTATGGGCCAGAAAACAAATCCAATCGGTCTTCGCCTCGCCGTCAATAAGGACTGGGGCTCCAAGTGGTTTGCGGAAAAGAAAGAATTCGGCAAGCTTCTCGCTGAAGACCGCAAAATTCGCCAAATTCTCAAGGACAAGCTCGAAGGAGCCTCCGTCTCGAAAATCGGCCTCGAACGCGCCGCCTCTCGCTGCCGCGTCACCATTTTTACCGCCCGCCCTGGAGTCGTCATCGGACGCAAAGGCGCGGAAATCGACAAGCTCAAGGAAGAAATCAGCAAGATGACCGGCAAGGAAGTCTATGTTGACATCCAGGAAATCAAGCAGCCCGAAATGGACGCCCAATTGGTCGCCGAAAACGTCGCCGTCCAACTCGAACGCCGCGTTTCGTTCCGTCGCGCGATGAAAAAAGCCGTTCAAGTCGCAATGGATTTCGGCGCAGAAGGCATCAAAATCCGTGTCGGCGGTCGTCTCGGCGGCGCAGAAATCGCCCGCGTTGAAAAATATCATCAAGGCCGCGTTCCCCTGCATACATTGCGCGCGAACATCGACTACGGCTTCGCCGAGGCCAAGACCGTTTACGGCAAACTCGGAATCAAGTGCTGGATTTGCAAAGGTGAAACAGCCGTTGAACGAAAGAAAAAAGTAGAGCCGATCGCGGCCCCGGCCGCCGCTTAAGTGCCCTGCGCAATTCGAATTTTAAGAAAGAAGAGAGACAAATATGGCAATGAGTCCCGCCAGAGTGAAGTATCGCAAGATGCACCGTGGAAGCCGCAAAGGGTTGGCCCATCGCGGTGCGACGGTTGCATTTGGCGAATACGGGCTGCAATCGTTGGAGCGTTGCTGGCTCGATGCCAAGCAGATCGAAGCCGCGCGCGTCGCAGTCACCCGCTACATGAAGCGCCGGGGCAAGGTCTGGATCCGTATTTTCCCTCACAAATCATTTACCAAAAAGCCGCTGGAAACTCGAATGGGCAAAGGAAAGGGACCGTTGGAATCCTGGGTCGCCGTGATTCGTCCTGCCAATGTGCTTTTTGAAGTCGATGGCGTTCCAGAAGTGATCGCACGGGAATCAATGCGTCTTGCGGCAACGAAACTGCCGATTCGCACCAAGTTCATTTCCCGTCACCGATCCGTCTAAAGAAATATGAAGATGTCCGAAATCAAGGATTTGACGATGCAGGAGTTGTCGGCCAAGAGCCGCGACTTGCGGCAGGAGATTTTTAACTTAAGGTTGCAACAGGCCAGCAGTCAATTGGAGAAGCCGGCCCGCTTGCGCGTATTGCGGCGCGATATTGCCCGGCTGGAAACCCGGCTCACTCAAATTCGCACCAAACCGGCTTGATTTAATTGTTATGGCTGAAGCAACACAACTGGAACGCGGCCACCGCAAAGAGCGGCAGGGCAAGGTCATTGGGGCCAAGATGGCAAAAACGATCATTGTCCAGGTCGAACGCCGGTTTCCTCATCCGCGATACGGAAAAGTCATCACCGCGTTCACCAAACTCTACGCGCACGACGAGAAAAGCGAAGCCAAGGTGGGCGATGTCGTCCTGATCGTGGAAACGCGTCCCTTGTCCAAGCTCAAACGCTGGCGTCTCACGCAGGTCGTGGAACGCTCCGCAGAAGCCCCGGTCGCAGCCGCCTAATAAGATATTATGTTACAGGTTCGTTCCATTCTCGACGTGGCCGACAACACTGGCGCCAAGCGCGCCGCGACCATCGGTGTCATTGGCCGCAACCAGCGCTACGCCGGCATTGGCGATATCATCAAGGCCCACATCAAGGAAGCGGCCCCCGATGGCACCGTCAAAAAAGGCGAAGTTGTGGATGCCGTGGTAGTTCGGACCCGCAAGCAGATTCGTCGCGCCGACGGTTCTTATCTGCGGTTCGACAGCAATGCGATTGTCATTATCGACAAGGAAAACAACCCGCGCGGCACACGAATTTTCGGCCCGGTCGCCCGCGAATTGCGCGAAAAGAAGTTCATGAAAATCATTTC
This sequence comes from Verrucomicrobiia bacterium, assembly GCA_036501665.1. Classification (GTDB taxonomy): domain Bacteria; phylum Verrucomicrobiota; class Verrucomicrobiia; order Limisphaerales; family Palsa-1400; genus DATAUD01. Next base: position 17,928 of record DASXZW010000095.1, on the reverse strand, counting down.
GCTCGCGCCGGAGGTTATTTAGTTATGGCAAACTCACACGTCAAAAAAGGGGACCAGGTGGTGGTCATTGCCGGCTCCGAGCTGGGCAAGCGCGGGAAAATTCTCAGCGTCAATCTTAAGAAGCAGCGCGTCCTGGTCGAAGGCCTCAAGATGATCAAGCGCCACACCCGCAAGAGCCAGCAGCATCCGCAAAGTTCAATCGTGGAGCGCGAAGGCACAATCCATATTTCCAACGTGACGCTGGCGGAAAAATTTGACGCCCGCAAAGGCGCAACCCCGCCCGCGGCTGAAACGACGCAGGCCTGATTACGATGAAACCGAGACTTTTTGAAAAATACCTGAACGAAGTGCGGCCCGCTTTGAAGGAAAAGCGCCGCTACTCCAACGTCCACCAGATTCCAAAGATCGAGAAGATCATTGTGAACATGGGCGTCAGCGCGTCGCTCGAAAAGGGCGCGATCGAAGACGCCCTGAAGGACATGACTTCCATCACAGGCCGCAAGCCTGTCATCAACAAGTCCCGGCACAGCATCGCCAATTTCAAGTTGCGCGAAGGCCAGAACATTGGCTGCCGCGTCACATTGCGCCGTGAAGTGATGTACGAGTTTTTTGATCGCCTGGTTGCCGCCGCCCTGCCGCGTATTCGCGATTTTCGCGGAGTTTCGCCCCGGGCCTTTGATGGCCGTGGAAATTACACAATCGGCATCAATGATCAGACCATTTTTCCCGAGATCGAACTGGACAAGATCAAGCGCACGCAGGGAATGGACATTACGATTGTCACCAGCGCTCCCACAAACGAGGAAGCGATGGAACTGCTCAAGATGATGGGAATGCCCTTCGCGGAAACGAAGGAATCAAAAGAAGCAAAGGAAGCGGCCAAACCCGCCGCAACCCATTAATTTTTATGGCGAAGAAATCCTGGATTGAACGAAACAAGAGGAAGGCCGCAACGGTCAAGAAGTTTGCCGCCCTCCGCGCCGAGTTGAAGGCCAAGCACGATTACGCCGGCCTGAGCAAGCTGCCCCGCGACGCCAGCCCGGCGCGCCTGGTCAACCGCTGCTCGATGTCCGGTCGCCGCCACGGTTACATGCGCAAATTTGCCTGCTCGCGTTTGACGTTTCGCGAAGCGGCGTTGAACGGCCTTATTCCTGGCGTGACCAAGGCCAGTTGGTAAAATTATGACTGACTCGATTTCAGACTTGTTGACGCGCATCCGCAATGGCGGACGGGCAATGCTGCCGGAAGTGTCCATCCCTCATTCCAAGATGAAGGAAAACATCGCCAAGGTTCTCAAGCGCGAAGGTTATGTGGCGGATGTCTCGGTGGACGGCGCGAAAGCGACCAAGACCATCAAGATCAAGCTCAAGTACCAGGGTCGCAAGGCCGTGATCGAAGGCTTGCGCCGGATCAGTTCGCCCGGTTTGCGCCGTTACACCGGTTCGCAGGATGTGCCGCGCGTCCGCGCCGGAATGGGAATTTCAATCCTTTCGACTTCGGAAGGAATCATGACAGGGACGCAGGCGCGCAAGAAAAACGTCGGCGGAGAATTGCTCTGCGAAGTTTGGTGATTATTTTATGTCTCGTATTGGAAAAATGCCGGTAGTCGTGCCGCCGAAGGTTAAGGTGGAAATCAAAGGACAGAAGGTTTCTGTCGAAGGCCCCAAAGGCAAGCTTGATTTCGATATGCCCAAGCGCACCTCGCTCAAAGTGGAGGGCGGCAACATCGTTGTCAGCCGCGACGGCGAAGATGCCCAGGCCAAAGCGTTGCACGGCCTGAGCCGCGCGCTTGTCAATAACATGGTCAAGGGCGTCAGTGAAGGTTTTGTCAAGAAGCTCGAAATCCAGGGCGTCGGCTTCAAGGCAGCCGTTCAGGGCAAGATGGTCAACCTGGTTTTGGGCTATTCGCACCCGGTGAATTATCCCATTCCCGATCAAATTTCTGTCAAGGTTGAGGAAAACACGAAGCTGACCATCGAAGGACCGAGCAAGCAATTGGTCGGGCAGGTCGCTGCGGAAATCCGCAGCTACTATCCGCCGGAGCCTTACAAAGGCAAGGGTGTCCGTTACACGACCGAGAAAGTCCGCCGCAAGGAGGGCAAGACCGTTCAATAATAAGAATTGGCTGCGGCAAAATCCGCAGCCCCAATACAATGAGAACCGACAAAAAAGAACGACTTGCAAAATTGCGCCACTGGCGCATTCGCAAGAAAATTTCCGGCACCAAACAGCGTCCGCGCATGGCTGTTCGCTTTTCCAACGAAAACATTTACGTTCAATTCATCGACGACGAAGCGCGATTGACTGTTTGCTCCGCTTCGACGATGCACAAGTCTGTCGCGGATCGCGCCAAGCTCGCGGCAAACGTCGCCGGGGCGAAACGCATCGGAACGCTGGCTGCCGAAGCCGCCAAAAGCAAAGGCATCACCGAGGTGGTCTTTGACCGCAGTGGCGCTCGTTATCACGGAAAAGTCAAGGCGTTGGCCGACGCCGCAAGAGAAGGCGGCCTGAAATTTTAATCTGAACAAGGAAATTTGTGCCTGAGACAACAACAAGACCTCCTAATAGCAATTCTCGTGGATTCGGTGGCGGTGGCGGCGGGCGTGGCCCCGGTCGCGGACCTCGTCGCGTCCGGCCCGCTCCTTCTGAGGGCGGCGATCAAGCCGGTGGCGGTGAGGGCGGAGCCGAGCTGACCGAGAAGGTTGTTTTCATCAACCGCTCTGCGAAAGTCGTCAAAGGCGGTCGTCGCTTCAGCTTTAGCGCGCTCGTTGTCGCGGGAGATAAACGAGGCCGCGTCGGTGTTGGCCTTGGAAAAGCCGTCGAAGTTTCTGAAGCCATCCGCAAGGGCGGCGAAGTTGCCAAGACCCACATGGTCAGCGTTTCTCTTAGAGAAGGAACGATTCCCCACGAGATTTTGTGCCTTCACGGCGGTGCCAAAGTAATTTTGCGTCCCGCGTCCCCTGGAACCGGTTTGATTGCCGGAAAAACTGTCCGTGCCGTTCTCGAATCGGTCGGAATCAAAGATGTCCTCAGCAAGTCGCTCGGTTCCAATAATCCATCGAATGTCGTGAAAGCGACTATCGCAGGCCTGTTGCAGTTGCGTTTGCGCGAAGACGTTTTCCGTGGTCGCGGGATGGAAGTCAAGCCGCGCGCTGCCGCTGTTCCAGTTGCTGCCGCAACGCCCAAGCTCGCGCCGGCGCCCGTCACACCTCTGACTCCTCCAGCGGCGGCCAGCCAATCGACGCCTCCCGCCGCAAACTCCTGATTTTTTATGCGCTTACACGATCTTAAACCTCGTCCCGGAGCCAAGCACCGCCGCAAACGGCTCGGCCAGGGCGAATCCAGCGGTCACGGCAAAACCAGCGGACGCGGTGGAAAAGGCCAGACCGCCCGCTCCGGCAGCTCGATCCGCATCGGATTTGAAGGCGGCCAGATGCCCTTGATCCGCCGCATTCCCAAGCGCGGATTCAACAACAAGCGGTTCGCGGTGCGTTACATTCCAGTCAATCTGGAATCGCTCAACGATTTCAAAGACGGCGCAACCGTCGATGAAACGTCATTGCGGGAGCCGGGAATTGCCAACGGCCGTGAAAAGCGAATCAAAATTTTGGGAGACGGCGAATTGAAGCGCAAACTGACCGTGAAAGCCCATGCGTTCAGCGCCTCCGCCAAAGCCAAGATCGAAAAACTCGGCGGCACCTGCGAATTGATCATTCTGCCCACGGCCCAGAAAAACCCACCGGGGGAAAATCCTGATAACTCAAAACCCGCCAAAGCAAAAAAATCCGTTACAGGAAAAAAATCCGAATAAGCCTCCGATAAAATGTTCAAGTCCATTCTCAACACCTTAAGCAACTGCTTTAAAATTCCGGAATTAAAATCCCGAATTGTCTTCACGCTTATAGTGATGGGAATCTGCCGTCTGGCTTGCCTTGTGCCGTGTCCCGGCTTGGACAGCGGCGCGCTCAAAGCGTATTTCGAAGCGGGCGGCGGAAAGAACATGGGCAACGGATTCCTGGGAATGTACAGCCTCTTCACCGGCGGCGGATTTGAACACTGCGCCGTCGGCGCGTTGGGCATCATGCCTTACATCAGTTCTACGATCATTCTCCAATTACTCCAGGCCGTCATTCCGACTCTGAGCAAGATGTCGCGCGAAGAAGGCGGCCACACCAAAATCATTCAGATTGGTCGAGTGTTGACGCTGTTCCTTTGTCTGGCGCAAGGCTTGGTGATGGCCATCGGCTGGGAACATGCCTCCGACGTTTTCGGAAAAGATTTCAGGGGCAATCTGGTGATGATCCATCCGATCTGGTGGTATCGCATCCAAACGACAGTCATCCTCTCCACGGGCACGATGCTGCTGATGTGGCTGGGTGAGCAAATCACCGATCGTGGCATCGGCAACGGTATCTCGCTCATTATCACGATCAACATTCTGGCCCGGCTCCCAGCGGCGGGACAAGGGTTGATGGACATGTTCTTTACGCCCGACGCAATGGGTGGACACCGCTACAATGTTTTCCACGCGATCGCTTTGGTCATGCTCCTGTGTGCGGTTGTGGCGGGCGTCGTCGCCGTTACTCAGGCTGAGCGCAAAATACCGGTGCAATACGCGCAGCGTGTTGTCGGTCGAAAGATGTATTCGGGCGGAAGTTCCTTCATGCCGTTGCGCGTCAATTATTCCGGCGTCATGCCAGTCATCTTCGCATCGGCCATCCTGATGTTCCCGACGATGATCCTGCGATTCCTCGGTGAACGGTTTAATCTCAAGCTTTTCAACGACTTGGCGATGCTTCTCGACCGTGGATCAATTCTCTACCTCAGTCTTTACGGATTGATGATCCTGTTCTTCTCATATTTCTGGGTCGCAACTCAATTCAATGAACTGCAAATCGCGGATGACATGAAGAAATCCGGCGGTTACATCCCCGGTGTCCGACCTGGGCAGGCCACGAGCAACTTTCTCCATCGCACGATGAGCCGCATCACACTGGCAGGAGCAATCTTCCTGACGATCATCGCGGTCATCCCCATCATACTTGGCGAGGCGATGACCATTCCGCCCACGGTGGCGCAATATTTTGGCGGCACGAGTTTGTTGATTATTGTCGGCGTCATGCTGGACACCATGCGTCAGATGGAATCCCATCTGCTGATGCGTCATTACGACGGCTTCTTGAAGAAGGGCAGGCTGCGAGGCCGCTTCTAACGATTGCCGTTGTGGGAAGACGATCACTTGGCTGACAAAAGGATCATTTTAAAAACAGCGCATGATTTGGAGTCGATGCGTCCGGCGTGCGAAGTGGCGAATACGGTTTTGGAAGAAGTCAGCGGGTTTATTCAGCCCGGGATAACGACGCTTGAAGTCGATGAATTTGCGGCGGAACGGATGCGGCATTACAAGGCGAAGAGCGCCTTTTTGGGATACCGGAAGTATCCGCGGCAGATTTGCATTTCGGTCAATGAAGAAGTCGTGCATGGGTTGGGCGGACCGCGCCGGTTGGAATTTGGCGATATTGTGAGTTTGGACATTGGTGTGACTTATAACGGTTACATCGGGGACACGGCGAAGACGGTTGCGGTGGGCGGTTGTGATGTTCGGGCGCAACGGTTGATGGACGTGACGGAGCAGGCTTTGTATGAGGGAATCGCGCAGGCGGTTCCAGGGCATCGCGTAGTGGATATTTCGCGGGCCGTGCAGAATTACGTTGAAGGCAACGGGTTTAGCATTGTGCGCGAGTTTGTCGGTCACGGAGTAGGGCGGACGGTTCATGAAGAACCGCAGGTGCCCAACTTTGTTGAAAAAAACGCATCGTCGCCGAAATTGCGACCGGGGATGACTTTGGCGATTGAGCCGATGGTCAATGCCGGAGCGCCGCAAGTGCGGGTGCTAAACGACGGCTGGACAGTTGTCACGAAAGATGGTTCATTATCCGCTCATTTTGAGCATACGGTGCTGATAACGGAAAATGAACCGGAAATTTTAACATGGCCGTCGCGGACGCCATTGAAGCTGAAGGCAGGATAGTGGAAATCCTGGCCGCGAAGTTGTATCGCGTCGAACTGGCGAATGGGCATCGATTGGTTGCCCATGTGTCGGGAAGGCGACGGATGGCATTTGAACGGATGTCGATCGGAGACAATGTGAGCGTGAGGCTGTCGCCTTACGACTTGTCGAAGGGAAGCATCACGGTGAATCAGGCGAATTTATGAAAGTGAGAGCGTCAGTCAAAAAGCTTTGCGAGAATTGCAAAGTGGTTAAACGCAAAGGCGTGATTCGTGTCATTTGCTCGAATCCGCGCCACAAACAAAAACAAGGCTAAGTCGAATTTATGGCACGAGTAGTTGGAGTTGAAATTCCGGGCGGAAAGCGAATTGATATCGCATTGCGCTATATTTACGGCATCGGCCCGGCCAATGCCAAAATCATTCTTGCCAAGGCCAGCATTGATCCGGCCATTCGCGCCAAGGATTTGAACGAGCAACAATTGTCCCAGATCGTTCACGCGATCCAGGACGGCAAGTATGTCATTGAAGGCGACCTTCGCCGCGAATTGGGACTGAATCTCAAGCGCCTTCAAGGCATCAAGTGCTATCGGGGAGTCCGCCATTTGCGCGGCCTGCCGGTTCGTGGCCAGCGCACTTCGACCAACGCCCGCACGCGCAAAGGCCCGCGCAAGACCGTCGGCGTGCAGAGAAACCCGAATGCCAAGACCGGCATTCACTAAATTTTAAGAATTGATTTTTTATGGCTGAAGAGACAAAGCCCAAGAAGCCCGCTGGCGAAAAGAAAGCCAAGCCCGAAGCCGCTCCTGCGGCTGCGACCGATGCTGCCAAGACAGCGAAGAAAGCCGCTGCCGCCCCCGGTGCCGAAGGCGCCCCAGAATCCGCAAAAAAGCCCGCTGGCGATGCGCCAGCCGCACCGGCCGCCGCGCCTGCAGCTCCTACCGCAGCCGAATTACTTGCGGACGCGGATGCCGGCAAGAAAATCATCAAGGCCAAGGGCGCTAAGAATATCGCGGTCGGCGTTGCTAATATTTTGGCAACGTTCAACAACACCAACGTGAGCATTACCGATATGCAGGGGAATGTTTTGGGTTGGTCCAGCGCGGGCAAAGTTGGTTTCAAAGGCTCTCGGAAGAGCACCGCTTTCGCCGCGCAACAAGTGGCGCAGGACGCCGCCCGTCAGGCGATGTCGCATGGAATGCGGGAAGTGGAAGTTCGCGTCAAAGGTCCAGGTTCAGGCCGGGAATCCGCGATTCGCGCGCTCCAGGCGATTGGTCTCGAAATCTCGGCGATCAAAGATGTCACGCCGGTGCCCCACAACGGTTGCCGTCCGCGCAAAAAGCGCCGCGTCTAAACAATAAAATTTTTATACTGCCATGGCTCGTTATACAGGACCCCGCACACGCATCAGCCGCCGGTTTGGAATTCCGATGTTCGGACCGGACAAATATTTGGAACGCCGCAATTACGGACCCGGCGTCCACGGCCCGAAATCACGCCGCAAGCACACCGATTACGGGCTGGGACTGATCGAAAAGCAAAAGCTCCGTTATTTTTACGGGCTGATGGAGCGCCAATTTCGCGGCGTCTATGAGCGCGCGCTGAAGCGGCGCGGCGTCACAGGCGAAACGATGCTGCAAATCCTTGAAACACGTCTTGACAACGTGGTTTATCATCTCGGTTTTGCGATCACCCGTTCGGCGGCGCGTCAAATGGTCAGTCACGGCCACGTCAAAGTGAACGGGCGCAAGGTCAACGTTCCGTCTTTCGCGCTCAAGGTGAATGACGTGATCGAAGTCCGCGAATCGAATGTTTCCCGGCAGTTGGCCACGAAAAATCTTGAATTGGCCACGAGCAAAGTCGTGCCGGATTGGATGACGTTGAACAAGGAAGCTTTTAAAGGCACGATCATGCGCGTTCCGACCCGTGATGAAATCCAGCCCATCGCGAACGAGCAGGCTGTTGTCGAATTTTATTCCCGCTAAGAAATAACCGTTCCGTTTCGGCGGGACAAAAACAATTATACGGGCCGTTCCGGCTGCGGGGATAATCATCCCGGAATGGCCAGATTAAAATTGTTGAAAGGAAAATATGCCAGTACGTCTAGGACGTTTTGAGATGCCCAAGCGGTTGATCAAGGAAGATTCAACCGCCACCGATACTTACGCGAAATTTGTCGCCGAACCTTTTGAAACCGGTTACGGCCACACCGTCGGAAACTCGCTGCGCCGCGTGCTGCTTTCTTCACTCGAAGGCGCTGCGATTACTTCCATCAAAGTAGATGGCGCGATGCATGAGTTCGCCACCATCGACGGTGTTGTCGAGGATGTCACTGACGTCGTCTTGAATCTGAAGAAGGTGCTTTTCAAGGCGCATTCACGCGATACACAAACACTTTTGTTGTCTGTCAACAAGGACGGTGACGTTGTTGCCGGTGATATCGAATTGAATCAGAATTTGGAGATCGTCAATCCGAAGCAGCATATCTGCACTCTCGACAAGAAGAAAAAGTTCGAGATGGAATTGGAAGTCAGGATTGGCCGCGGATTCTGCCCTGGCGATGAAAACAAAAAAGTCGATCAAGCGATCGGCGTCATCGCCATTGATTCCCTTTTCTCACCTGTGACGCGCGTCCGTTACGCCGTTGAAAACGCCCGCGTCGGACAGCGCACGGATTATGACCGACTCCTGATTGAAATCTGGACGGACGGACGTCTTTCACCTGACGACGCATTGACGCAGGCTTCCGCAATTCTTCAGCATCATCTCGACGTGTTTGTTGGTTACGACAAGAACGCGGTTGAATTTGAGGAGACCGAGGCCAAGCAGGACGACGAGAAGGCCAAGATGAAGAAGCTGCTGAACATGAGCGTCAACGAAATTGAGTTGAGCGTTCGCGCGGCAAATTGTCTTAACAACGCCAATATCACGACTGTCGGGCAGCTTGCAATGAAGACCGAAGCGGAGATGCTCAAGTACCGCAATTTCGGCAAGAAATCGCTCAACGAAATCAAAGAAAAACTCGCCAGCCTTCAATTGTCCCTGGGCATGAATATCGATCCGGCATTGCTGGAAGCGCCCAAGGACGAGAACAAGGTGGAATAATTTTAATCCTATGCGCCACCTTAAACGCACCGCCAAACTGGGCCGCACCGGCCAGCATCGCAATCGGATGCTCGCCAGCATGGTGTGCAGCCTCATTAAACATCGCCGCATCAAAACGACTTTGGCCAAGGCCAAGGCCGCGCGGTCTGTCGCGGAGAAAATGATCACCCTCGGCAAGGGCGGCACATTGCACGACCGCCGTCTTGCGTCGTCGCGATTGCACCAGGACGAAGAAGCGATCAAGATTCTTTTCAATGAAATCGCTCCTACGCAAAAAGAGCGTCGCGGCGGATACACCCGGATCGTCCGGCTCGGCCAGCGTCAGGGTGACGCGGCGGAGACGGTGATTTTAGAATTCGTGGATGTCCCTGTGCCGGAAACTCCTGTTGACATAGACAAGAGCGAAGGTTCCGAAGCGAAATCAGGATCAAAAGCCGAAGGCAAATCCGAGTCGAAGCCGGAAACGGAAAAGAAATCGGAAGAGTCAAAGGAAGCGGCAGTTCCGGCGTAAGCTGAATTGACGCAGGTTAGATTTACGGGGTTGGCGATAAGCCAACCCCTTTTGCTTTTCGTCTTAAGCTTTCTTTAGCAGTCTGGAAAACATAGGTTGATTCAGATGCAGAAAGTTGCGCGAGTGATAGCGGGGGTTTTAGCGATGGCGTTCGGTATGAATGCCTTTGCGGGAGCGTCGCCGCGCGTTCTCAAAGCGGAATCGTTTAAGCACTTCATTGACGGGTTTAATCGGGACGACGCGGAGCGGAATTCCCTCTTTATTTCCAATGACCGCGCTTGGAATTTTTTGAAGGACAATATTCCTTTATTTGACTGCCCTGATGCGGAGATTAATGAAATTTACTATTTTCGATGGTGGACATATCGGAAGCATATCAAGGAAACTCCGGCGGGATTCATTATCACGGAATTTCTTCCGAATGTTCCATGGGCTGGCAAGTATAATTCCATCGATTGCGCCGCGGGGCATCACATTCACGAGGGGCGATGGCTAGCGGACCCAAAGTATCTTGATGACTATTCAGTTTTCTGGTTTCGCAAAGGCGGGAATCCGCGGCTTTACAGTTTTTGGGCGGCGGAATCGTTGTGGGCGCGTTACCTCGTCAATGGCGATGACCGGTTGATCAAGGAATTGCTCCCCGATCTGATCGCGAATTACGAAGGTTGGGAGCGCGAGCATCTGGATGCGAACGGGCTTTTTTGGCAGGTCGATGGTAATGACGGAATGGAAGTGGCCATTGGCGGAGATGGTTGCAGGCCCACGATCAACAGCTACATGTACGGCGACGCCATCGCCATTGCCAACATCGCCACGCTTGCTGGAAACACGGATGTCGCTGCGAAATTCAAGTCAAAGGCAACGGCGATCAAGAAGTTGGTCGAGGAGAAATTATGGAGCCGCCGCCAGCAATTCTATGAAGTCCTGCCTCGTGGCAATGGCGCGAGTTTGCGCGGTGTGCGGGAGGAATTAGGCTTTACACCGTGGTATTTCAGTTTGCCGGGGGCTGGCAAGTCCGTTGCGTGGAAGCAGATCATGGACACCAACGGTTTTTACGCGCCGTTTGGACCGACGACGGCCGAGCGGCGCTGTTCGCAATTCCGCGTTTCCTACGAAGGTCACGAATGCCAATGGAACGGGCCGAGCTGGCCTTACTCCACGTCTGTCACTCTAACGGCGATGGCCAATCTTCTTGACAATTATCGACAAAGCGCAGTTTCGCGCGAGGATTACTTCGATCTTTTGAAAATTTATACAAAATCACAGCATCTTCAGCGCGAAGATGGCCGCGTTGTTCCGTGGATCGATGAGGATCTTAATCCCATGACGGGCGATTGGATCGCGCGCACACTGCTCAAGCAGCGAGGCTCCGAAATCCCTGAGCGGGGCAAGGATTACAATCATTCGACTTACTGCGATTTGATCATCAACGGGTTGGTGGGACTGCGGCCAAGGGCGGACGATGTTGTTGAGGTAAACCCGTTGGTGCCTTCGACCTGGGATTATTTCTGTCTCGACCAAATTCGATATCGCGGACGGTGGCTGACAATTCTTTGGGACAAGACTGGCAAACATTATCACGCGGGCAGGGGATTGCGCGTGTTCGCAGACGGGAAGTTGATTGGCGCAGGCAAGTCGATGCAAAAGTTGACAGCCACGTTCCCACTGCCACGTTGAATTTTTTTGAGTCTTGCCCGATAAAATATCTGGGTGAATTAGCCTGAAAGATGGAACATTAAGCGTAGAATCAACGACTTACAAAAGCCGGGGGAACTTTCAGACAAATTATGCGATTGAAGGCCATTTTACCTCTGAAGATCGGTTTCAGACAAATTATCAAAGGGGTGCCAAGTGCCAAGGAGGTTTTAACGATAAAGAACAAAGTGTATTGAATACCGACAAATAAGAATTCGCCTTTGATTCAATGAGTCAAATAGTTTGACAAGACTCGTTTTCAATGAACTTTAAAGCCCCGTTAAGATCGCCTTAATCATCGTTTCAAGTCGATTCCCGCTATCCATTCGGGTAATGTTTCGGCTATGCTGCCCGCGCTGCCGAGTGCGGGAAGTCCTGTTGAATCATTAAAAAACCCGTGGCCAAGGCGACCACGGGCTTGCGTGTATAATATATGCCGCGCGTCAGTTCCGTTGCGGGTCTGGCGCGGGGAAGTAAACCAGCGTTGTGCCGTGGCGTTCGCACCAGCGCAAGGCCGCGCAACCGTCTTTGAACCGCTTCACCCTTTGGCGGCGTTTCCCGTTCTGCTCAGTCACGAGCACGGCAGTCCGGCCGGGCATCTCTGAAAACAAGGTCTTCATGGCACATCCCTTCATCACAGAGACAACAACCAGGTCGTCAATTTCCACATTGTTTGCCTTGCCTCGAACATCCCATGAATCATCTCTGCCAGCTCAGCCGTCTTTGGATTTTTCCTCAGCCTTTCAGGAGCTTGCGACAGTTTTAACAAGTAGCCTTCTATAGTAACGCTGCGATCCATCGCATGAAGCTGGTTGACCAACCACACCTCGCCGCCGGTCAAATCCTCGGTGCATTCCGTCGCGCTGAAATGGCGGCTGGAAAGTTCACAAAGCGCGTTTGATCCCTGAACCAACTTCTCCAATGCGTCCGTCTCAGTCTGTAATCTGGGGTGATGCTCTATGCACTCCCACAAATTAACCAGACTCGAAAACCCATCTTCATGTTGCATTTTTAACGCTGCCACATAACTATCCCGAATATGGAAGCGGGGGCCCTGGACATCTTGCGGGTCTTCATGCACCGGGAATGGATCGACCGCAACGGTTGGCTGAGGCGGCGCGGGCGTTGCGATCGGGATTGGAGTTTCCACAGCGTCAACCGACTCGGATAAATACTGCCGGATGGCCAGCAGCTTCATTTTCTCCATGTCGGTGGCATCGTCGGAAATTTGCGTGTCGATTTCCTTCAACGCTCCTTGAATCTGATTGTAAAACGCCTTGGCATCGGCAACGGGCTGATCTGTTGCGGCCAGCGCCTTTTCGGCAAGGTCATGGACGGCGCGTTCCAGATTGTTAAGCGTCCTGATGTTCTCGATTCCCTTGGCGCTTTTGTTCGCATCCCCGAACATCTTGACGACCTGGCGGGTCTGAGCTTCAAAGGCATCCATTGCGGATTGCGGTGACGCTTCGCCAGCCGGGGAATTTTGCGTTTGAGTGTTGACTTGCGGGCCGCTATTTTCGAGGCGGTCTGTGCTTCTTTTTTTCATACTTGGATTGAGTTGCATGGGCCTTTGGCCGTGACAGTGCTGTAACACTGGCGCGGCCTTCGTTTTGTTTATCTTCCTCTGCTTTGGCCCATTCTTGCAGGTGAAGCGTGACTTCGCCTCCGGGTTCGTATTGCCGTGCGGTTATCCACTTTTGAATGTGATGCCGAGAAACCCCAAGCTCTTCCGCTAGCGCAGATTTATTCTGACAAAGAGACTCAACCTTATCTAGCAGCGCGTCCAGGCGAGGGGTTCTTTTTTTGGTCACATATGGACTGTAGTAGAATACTACCCTTTGTCAAGTCTGGTCTTTGGGCGGGTTCCTACGGGGCTTTTATTAGACGATTCAGCCATTTTACGCGCCTGCTTATATCTGCTCAGCAAAACGTCGATCCGCTTTTTTTTCTGCGTGAGTTTTGCGGCCAATTGTTCAACAATCGGCAAAATGGTCGGGTCAGAAGTCTCCTTTTCGGGATCGCGACTTTCAACGAACCTCATCAAGCGTTCAAAATCATCTTCACTTCGCTTCATTTCCCGAAGCCATTCATATCCTGAAGACGCTAGAGTGCCGCTTAAAACAGAATCATAAACTGTTGTAAACGGCAGACGCGCATTGATTGCTTCTTTAAAATCTGAGTCATCGAAAGGCACACTGTCTCGAGCAAATCCGTAGCCTGTAGCCAACCAGCCGGGCAATAAATAAAATTTCGCCGTTATACTGCGGAAAATTTCATATTTTAAAGGCGATCTTCCAGCTTCGTAGGACGCAAGACGCTCACTACCCACGCCGATTGTCAGCGCAAAATTGGTCCTCGAAATCCCCAATTTCTCTCGGAATGTCCTTAATCGGCGACCTATTTCCTTCTCTCGATCTGGAAGCTTTGAACTCACTTAGCCGAAAATTACATACGGCATTAAAAATTGCAACTTGACAAAAATACGTATTATTGTATTTCTGTATCAAATGGCAATTAAAGTTGCGCGTGCAGCAATACGTGGGCGCCCGAAAGGGTCGATCTGTATCTATCCGGGAATCATACGGGACGCCGTCGAACTTGGCGTTTCAGTTTCACAACTTTGGCGCGTTCGCCAAGGCAAACGCGTCAACGCCAGTCTTTCTGCCAAAGACGCCGACCTTCAACGCAGGAAACAGACAAACCCATCAACGGTATGAACGCCAGAATTTCAAATCCCCGATCAGTGCAACCCGCGCCATCGGGACCGCGCCGCGAACCATTGACCAAACGGTTGATGTTTGACCTTACAGAAGGGGTTTTCGTCACTGGCAACGTCTTGCTAGGCAATGGCTCTGGCGGATACGTCCCAAATTTCTCTGTGCGCGTGAGCGGAAATCGCGCGGCTCTTTGGAAACAAGCGGTGCTGACCAAGGCTAATGGCCGCCTCTGCACAATCCACGAAACTCAGGCCGATCTTGACGCTCATATTCAGCGGCTTGCTCGCACGTTCGCGGAAACCAACCACACCAATAACTAATCTTAAAAAAATTCCATGCCTCCGACTCACGCCGATTTAAGTGCCGACTACAGCAATCTATCGCAACCACAATGCGATGAATTCCATAAAATACAGTTTCAAGAAGCCCTTGACCGCAACGGGGGAAGCGTTGATAGGGCTACAAAAAGCGTCGCAGCCCTTTTTCCATCGTTGGTAGCTCGCAAGAAATTTTTTTCCGATCAAGCGTTTCAAGCCATCCAAAACGATGACGTCGCGTGGAGGGCTGCGATTCCGCAGCTTTCGCAGGATGTTTCAGAGCTTTATCGTAACATCGAGTTTAATGATGACAGCGCCGTTTGGAAAGCCTGCGGAAATTCTTACACCCCAAGCCAAGCCAGCACCGGCTTTGACACCTTGGTTGGGTGTTACGCCAAGCGGAACGGCGGGGACTACGTGGCAGCGGAGCAAGATGTAAGAACCAAGTTCAAAGCTTTGTCGGCACTAGCCGATTCACAAAAGGTCGCGGCAAAACTAGGCGTCGAACTTCCCCCTGAAAACGGCGGATTTTCGCCTAAGACCGGGCTGCACACGCCCGGCCCCGATCCTTCCACTGCCAAAGACTTCAAAATTATGAGTCCATTCGATGTCAAGAAATACTAATCTCTGTGATCCCTAACGAAGTAATTTTGCAGAATACCGGCGAAGCCATTGACGCCGATGGATGGGCTTTGATCGCACCGTTTGGGGCAAATCCGAAGTCTCGGACGGCAAGGATCGACGGCGTTGTCAAGCAACAGCGGTTCATTCAGGTCGCGTCCGCGTTAAAGTCCGCGAGGAGGGAATCGTCTTGAGGATTCGCGGCAAGCGACTCGCTTTCTTCAATGAACACACAGGGCCTTTAATTGGCCGCGAGGTGTTTGCTTTTTACAACATGGAGCAACCGCAATTGCTCACTGTATCCGATCTCAATCGTCAGAATTTTTTCACTGTGAAAAGCCACATTCTTCCCGCGATGTCAGCGACCAAGGAACAATTCGCTGCCGTCAACGCCGACAGAGCAGGACACATGCGCCACGCTAAAGAAATTTATGGCAGCATCGAACATCCGAACAGGCTCTTCATTCAGAGAGACGACGACATCAGCCAGGAAGTTAAAGAATTGGGCCGTTTCCACAACTCTGAAACCGAGCAATTCAAACAAGAGCAAGCCGCAACTAATCGCACCATTGGAAAAATTCAGCAGGCTTCCGCCGCGACCGGCATCCCGGTCCCACGCAATTTGCGGCATCCTGAAAGAGTTTTGGAAGGCGTCCAGGAAGAGGTGGAATTTTGGCGCGAAGAAGGCCGATCACAACCAACCGAAACAACTGTCAAACCAAAGACGTACGTTCTCAAATCAGACGCCGCGCCCAAGCCATCGGTGAAACTCTTTTGGACTCGGTGGGCCATTTTGGAAAAGGCGAAACCCAGACTAAACCGTCACGCCCTCACGCAAAAAACAATCGGTTGCCATCCGATGCCCAAGGATGACCGAGGATCAACTGTCAAAAATGATCGCCATCTTTAACGCCTTGATTCGAGACGTCGCAGAGGCCGCCGTATGAACGACATCCCAAAATCCGCCATTTCTCCCCTGACGATTGCTCACACACTGGCGCGTGTCTCCCAATTAGCAAACGCTCAGGTGGTTGAGAAGTTCCGCAGCGAACCGCGTCTCGGCGAAGTTCTTTGGTGGTTGCAATGGGCATCCGTCCAAGCTGGAGGACTGCCTAAGTTGGCGATGGAAATCATAGAGCAGATGACTCCGCATTTCGGCCCTCAATGCGTCCATGATCGCAGCCAGCCTTTGTCCCTCCGCGAACGGGAGCAAATTTGGAAATTAATTTCAGACGAAGTTGAGCAGGAAATCATTCCTTACCAAAGATGGGGCCGCCCTAGCCGTTTTGCAGACGGCATTTTAATGTTGTTGGATGTCGTCTCAGTGTTTGGGTATTATCCAATTCCTGCCGACCCGGATGAATTGCAACGCTTCCGGGCCGCTTTATCGGAAGTTCCTGAATCCACTTTCCGGGATGTTTTCATCAATAACGCAAAGGATGGGCTTGCCAATCGACTCCGCTCCATGTGCGAGGGGGGACCCGGATGCACTGATAAACGCTCCTTGGTATTGTCAAAACTTGGTTTCCGTTTTGATCGAAATGATGGAACTCCACGCCAGCCGCATCGAGCTAACGATTGCCCGGACAGAAGTCGTTTCCACCGTCTTTGACCGCCTTGATTATGGTTGGGAGGAAAAAGTCCCCGTATTTCTGCAAGGCGACACCCGCACTGGAAAATCGTTTGTCATCAACACCTGGTGCAAGATGAATCCGGGTAAAGCTCGGTTGATCGCTACACCGTCCAATCCGAGCGACCGCGACCTGTTTATTGCGATTGCTGACGCGTTGGGACTTGTCGTTACCCCAAAAACAACCAGCCGAGAACTGCGCGACAACATCCAATTTATCATCCGCCACAGTGGCTTGATGTTCATTTATGACGAAGCTCATTTCTGCCTGCCGGTCAGATACTACCGCAACACTTCCCCCGTCCGTTTGGACTGGATCAGAACGCAGATTGTTGACAGGAAGCTGCCAATAGCTTTTATTTCGACGCCTCAGGCTTTCCAAAACGGCGTTGCAAAATTCACGAGGACAACCGGTCACAATTTTGGGCAGTTCTTAGGGAGGGTTATGTTGAACACCGATCTTCCCACTGACCTGAGCACGGAAGATTTGTTGGAAGTTTGCAAAATTCAAGGGCCCGACGTGCCGGTAAAAATCCACAAGTTCATTGTGGCGCGGGCGAAGTCCAGCGAGGGATATTTGAAGGCCATCGAGGCGATTTGCTGCCGCGCTCGATATATTGCCCGCCGCGAGAAACATTCCACGATCACGCTGGAGGATGTAACGCTGGCCGCCAGCGAAGTCATTCCAGCGGCCAATGGTCTGCCTGTTAAGGCCCATCAGCAACCAACAATCGAGGACGCGCCGAAACGAAAATCTCTCCCGGTCGCAAAACGCGGCCGCATTCAATCCGCGCCGGCGCTGCTTCCGCCGGCTTCGGAATTCGCCAGCCCGGCGCGAGGCACAACACCCGCCGCCGATTCGTTAATCACCCTTTTGGAAACAACCCCATGAAACTCAACCAACCACGTCCCATATTACGTTGGCCGGGCGGCAAAGGCCGTCTGTTGCCAAAGATTCTCCCGCGAATTCCCCCGCACGTCTGCTACTGCGAACCGTTCGCGGGCGGCCTCGCAGTCCAGTTCGGCAAAGAGCGCAGCGACGTTGAAGTCGTGAATGACATTAACGGCGATTTAATCGCCCTTTATTTGAATGCGCAGCGGCATTTGCCCGAACTGCTGCGTCAAGTCGAATCGTTCATTTCCTCCCGCCAACTCTTGCACCTGGTCTCCGTCAATCCCGGCTTGACCGAGATTGAGCGCGCGGCGCGGTTTCTTTTCCGCAACCGCATTTCGTTCGCCGGGAATTGCCGCAGTTTCGGGGTTTCAAAGACTCGCGGCGGCGCGGCCTCGTTTGACCGGCCATTGGTCCGCGACATTCTCACC